>DASXUP010000023.1:0-206794 GCA_036504755.1 Coriobacteriia bacterium | reverse complement strand
AGCGTCGGTCGCCTGTTCAAGGCCCGCGGCCTCTCCGTCCGGATCCTCAAGCTGGACCCGTACATCAACGTGGACCCGGGCACCATGTCGCCGTACCAGCACGGCGAGGTGTTCGTCACGGACGACGGCGCCGAGACCGATCTGGACCTCGGCCACTACGAGCGCTTCATCGACGAGAACCTGTCGAGGGACTGTAACGTCACCGCGGGCTCCATCTACCAGTCGATCATCACGAAGGAGCGACGCGGCGACTTCCTCGGCGGGACGGTCCAGGTCATCCCGCACGTGACGAACGAGATCAAGGACAGGGTGCGGCGGGTCGCGTCCGACCAGGAGAAGCCCGACGTCATCATCACCGAGGTAGGGGGCACGGTCGGCGACATCGAGGGGCTGCCCTTCATCGAGGCGATCCGGCAGATGCGCAAGGACCTCGGCGCGGAGAACGTCTGCTACATCCACGTGACGCTGGTCCCTTACATCGCCGCGTCCGAGGAGCTCAAGACGAAGCCGACCCAGCACTCCGTCAAGGAGCTGCGGAGCATCGGCATCCAGCCGGACTTCATCGTGTGCCGTTCCGACCGCCCCATCGACGAGTCGATCAGGCGCAAGATCGCGCTGTTCTGCGACGTGGAGCCCAACGCAGTCGTCTCGGCGCAAGACGCGCCGTCGATCTACGAGGTGCCGCTGTCCTTGCGGGACCAGGGCTTGGACGAGATGGTGATCGAGCGGCTCTCGCTGCCGTGCGGCCCGCTCCAGCTCGAGGAGTGGGAGCACTTCGTGGCGCACTCCAAGTCCCTCACCGAGCACGTCGACATCGCGCTCGTGGGGAAGTACGTGCAGCTGCCCGACGCGTACCTGTCCGTGTGCGAGGCGCTCGACCACGCCGGCATCCATCACGACCACGAGGTCCGCGTCCATTGGGTGGACGCCGAGAGCCTGACTCCCGAGGAGACCGAGGACGTGCTGGCCAGCATGGACGGCATCCTGGTCCCCGGCGGGTTCGGCATCCGCGGCATCGAGGGGAAGGTGCGCGCCGCCAAGTACGCCCGCGAGAACCTCGTGCCCTACTTCGGCATCTGCCTCGGCCTGCAAGTGGCCGTCGTGGAGTTCGCCAGGCACGTTGCCGGGCTGGCGGACGCGAACTCCGCCGAGTTCAGCAGCGTGACCCCGCATCCCGTCATCGACCTGATGAACGAGCAGCAAGGCGTCTCGGAGATGGGCGGGACGATGCGGCTGGGGACGTACCCGTGCAAGGTCCGGCCGGGCACCAAGGGCTTCGCGGCCTACGGCGAGGAGCTCATCTACGAGCGCCATCGGCACCGCTACGAGGTCAACAACTCCTACCGGCAGCAGCTCGTGGACGCCGGGCTCGTCATCTCGGGGGTGTCGCCGGACGAGAAGCTCGTCGAGATGGCCGAGCTGCCCGATCACCCGTGGTTCCTCGGCAACCAGGGGCACCCGGAGTTCAAGAGCCGCCCCACGCGTCCCGCGCCGCTGTTCCGCGACTTCATCGGAGCCGCCGTAGCCTACAAGAACGGCCGGGCCGCGGCCGGACGGCCGAAGGTGACGACTAAGGCCGAGGCGTGAGCCGCGTCCTCGACACCTTCCTCGAGCTCGTTTCGATCGACAGCCCTTCGGGCGAGGAGGCCGCGTGCGGCCGCTACGTCGCGGACGCCCTGGCCGCGGCAGGGATGTCGGTCTCGTTCGACGGCTCCTCCGCGACGACGGGTTCGGACAGCGGAAACCTCGTCGCCAGGCTCGAAGGCTCCGCGGCGGGGATGCGGATAGTGCTCTCGGGACATCTCGACACGGTCCAGCCCGGACGCGGCGTAGAGCCCGTGATCGAGGACGGCGTGATCCGCTCTTCGGGTGACACCATCCTCGGAGGGGACGACAAGTCGGGGATCGCGGCCGTCATCGAGGGCGTACGGCGGATCGTCGAGCGTGGCGTCCCGCACGCGGACGTCGTCGTGGTCATGACGACAGGTGAGGAGCTCGGGCTGCGGGGCGCCAAGGCGCTCGACCCCGTGGAGCTCGAGGGCGCAGGTCTCGCCGTGGTGCTGGACGCCGACGGGGCGGCCGGCGGTATCGTCGAGGGCGCGCCGACGCACTGGACTTTCGTGGCGGAGTTCGAGGGCCGCGCTTCTCATGCGGGTGTCGAGCCGGAGGCGGGTGTCTCCGCGATCACCATGGCCTCGAGCGCGATCGCCGCGATGCGCCTCGGCCGTCTCGACGACACGACCACCGCGAACATCGGCACGATCACAGGCGGCAGCGCCACGAACGTGGTCGCCGCGTCGTGTACGGTGACGGGGGAGTGCCGCTCGCTGCTGCGGGACCGCGCGGAAGACGTGCGGCAGGAGATGGACCGCCTGATGCGCGAGGCTGCCGCGGAAGCCGGGGGCAGGGTCGACATCCGCTGGACGAAGGAGTACGACGGCTTCCTGTTCTCGCCCGACGACCCGCTCGTCGGCCTCGTGGAGGCGGCGTGTCTCGACGTCGGCGTCACGCCGCGCCGGTTCCGCACCGGAGGCGGGAGCGACGGCAACATCTTCGCAGGGCATGGCGTGCCCACGCTCGTGATGTCGAGCGGGATGACCAACGTTCACAGCACGTCCGAGACCTTGCGGGTCGAGGACCTGGAGCATCTCGCGGACATCGTGGAAGCGCTGCTCGAGCGCGCGGTGGGATAGTGCGCCTCGTCTGGGTCAGCATCGTCTCCGTGCTCTCCGAGGAGCCCGGCATCCAGCGCTTCTCCCTCGGCCCCGAGGCGCCGGAGTCCCGCGGTGCGATCTGTTACCCGGAGCTCACGGGCCGGTGTGCCCCGGGCGAGCACGTGCTGGTCAACACGACCGCCGTCGACCTCGGGCTGGGCACCGGCGGCTGGCATCTGGTGGTCGCAAGGGCAGGCGATGGAGAGGCGTTCGCGCAGCCGTCGGGCGGCCACGTGATGAAGCTGAGGTACACGCCGCTGCAGCGTGACGTGCTGGCGGTAGAGGAACCCGCCTCGCCGCACCACGCGGTGATGGCGGCGGCCGAGGAACTCGGCGGCATGCCGGTCGTGTGTTGCGGGCTTCACAGCCAGGTCGCCCCGGCGGCTGCGGCCGTGAAGCGCGCGGTCCCGCACGCACGCGTGGTGTATGTCATGACCGACGCGGCGTCCCTGCCGCTCGCGCTCTCGGACCTGGTCCGCGCCTGCCGCCGCACGGGTCTGCTCGACGCGGTCGTCTCCACCGGGCAGGCGTTCGGCGGCGACCTGGAGGCTGTCACGCTGCACTCGGGGATGCTCGCCGCGCGCCACGTCGCTGCAGCCGATGTCGCCGTGGTGGCGAACGGTCCCGGCGTGACCGGCACCGGCACGCCCTTCGGGCACGGAGGGGTCGCCCAAGCACAGGCGATAGACGCCGCTTCCGTCCTGGGTGGGCGCCCGGTCGCCGCGCTGCGCGTGTCCTTCGCGGATCCTCGCGGCCGTCACCGCGGCGTCAGCCACCACACCCTGGGAGTCCTCGGGCGCCTGACCCTCTCTCGCGCGCTGGTCGCCGTGCCCTCGCTGCCGGCTGAGCAGTCCGCCGAGGTGGAGAGCTCGCTCGCACAGGCCGGCGTGTGGGACCGTCACGACCGCGCGGACGCGCCGGGTCTGCTGCCTTCGATGCCTGGAGTCGACCTGGCGACGATGGGACGGACCCCGGACCGGGACCCCGCGTTCTTCGCCGCTGCCGCCGCGGCGGGCGAGGTCGCGGCGCGATTCCTGGGCTGAAGCCCGCGGTATCGGTTCTCCCGGCGTGCACGAGCGCATCATCAGTGCATAAACGGCCGGTCGTCTCCCTCGCGCTTGTCATCCTTGCCAGGATGACTGAAGCCGCGCGCGCGGTGCTGGCCGGAAGAGTGGATCGCAAGAGCGGGGAAGGCACCGGAGGACGCCCTTCGTCCGCACTTGAAGTGAATCCGAAGAAGGCTAGACTGGATAACGTTGCCCGCGGGCGGCCGCGGGCCCGACAGGCGCGGTCGCGCCGACCAGAAGGAGCGAACGACGTGATCATCGGTGTCCCCAAAGAGATCAAGAACAACGAATTCCGCGTGGGCATGACGCCCGGCGGCGTGCGCGAATTCGTCCGGCACGGCCATACGGTCCTGGTACAGAAGGGCGCCGGCGACGGTTCGTCGTTCCCGGATGGGGAGTACCTGGGCGCCGGCGCACAGCTCGTCGACACCGCCACGGAGGTGTTCGAGGGGGCGGACATGATCGTCAAGGTCAAGGAGCCGCAGCCCGCCGAGATCGCGATGCTGAGGGCGGGCCAGATCCTCTACACCTACCTCCATCTCGCGCCCGACCTCGCGCAAACGAAGGGTCTCGTAGAGTCCGGCGCCGTCTGCATCGCCTACGAGACCGTCGAGCTGCCGAACCACAGCCTGCCTCTGCTCGCTCCTATGTCCGAGGTCGCAGGCCGCATGGCCGCGCAGGTCGGCGCGACCTACCTGCAGAAGCCGTTCGGCGGACGCGGAGTGCTCATGGGAGGGACGCCCGGCGTGCTTCCCGCACAGGTCGTGGTGCTCGGCGCGGGCGTGGTCGGCATCAACGCCGCCTACATCGCCTGCGGCATGGGAGCGCACGTGACAGTCGTGGACGTGAACCTCGACCGCCTGCGCTACATCGACGAGCTGTGGGGCAATCGCATGCGCACCCTGTATTCGAACCAGCACAACATCGACGATTCGATCCGCAGTGCCGACCTCGTCATCGGCGCGGTCCTGTTGCCCGGCGCCAAGACTCCGTGGCTCGTCACGAGAGACATGCTGCCGACCATGAAGAAGGGCTCCGTCATCGTGGACGTCTCCGTCGACCAGGGCGGCTGCATAGAGACCACGCATCCCACGACCCACGCCGAACCGACGTACTTCGTCGAGGGCGTTCTGCACTACGGCGTCGCGAACATGCCGGGTGCCGTTCCGAACACCTCCACCCTCGCGCTGACCAACGCAACGACCCGTTACGGCCTCGCCATAGCCGACAAGGGCTGGAAGCAGGCGGTGAGGGACGACGCGGCCCTCGCTAAGGGCGTGAACGTTCTCGAAGGCAAGATCACGTATCGCGAGGTGGCCGAGGCCCACGGGATGGAGTACACCCCTCTGGAGTCGCTTCTCTCCTAGAGCCGCGGAGTACCAGGTTACCGTTCGACGCAAGGGCCGCCCCGGCGGGGTGGCCCTGCCATATACTGCCGTTTATGGAAAGCCAGCTCGAGCAGTTCCTCGGCTATCTGTCGATCGAGCGCGGGGCCTCGTTCAACACGCTCGCGGCGTACGGGAGGGACCTCAAAGGTTACGTCGCGTTCCTCGCGGCTCGCGACGTGTGGGTGCCCGACGCCGTCACCCGGGACGACCTGACCGCATGGGTGGTCGGGCTGCGCGAGCGCGGGTACGCTCCGGCGAGCGTGGGGCGCAAGGTGTCGGCGGTGAAGAGCTTCCACCGCTTCCTCGTCCGCGAGGGGCTTTCGGAGACACAGCCGGCCGCGGCGCTGCCGCTGCCGAAGCTCCCGGAGCGACTGCCCGACGTCATCTCGCCGGCCGAGGCCGACCGCTTGCTCTCGCAACCTTTCCCGGACGGGCCGCTGGGCACACGCGACCGGGCGATCCTCGAGGTGCTGTACGGTTGCGGCCTCCGCGTGAGCGAGCTCATCGGGCTCGATCTCACGGACGTGGATCTCGACGCCGGGCTCGTGCGCGTCCTCGGCAAGGGCGACAAGGAGCGGGTGACACCGATCGCCGGCGCGGCCAGCCGCGCGCTGCGGGAGTACGTCTCGTGCGCGCGGCCCCTTCTGCGCACGAAGTCGGCTCGTCAAGACCCCTCGGCGTTGTTCCTGTCCGGCCGAGGTCGACGACTGACTCGGCAGTGGGTGTTCGGGGTGGTGCGGACGCGGGGAGAACGGGTGGGCCTGACGCTGCACCCGCACACGCTGCGTCACAGCTTCGCCACGCACATGCTCGAGGGAGGCGCCGACCTGCGGGCGCTGCAGGAGATGCTCGGACACGCCGACATCGCCACCACTCAGATCTACACGCACGTCGACCGCCGGCACTTGCGCGAGGAGTACCTGTCCACTCATCCGCGCGCCCGCATGCGTTGAGCGGCGCCCGTCCGTTGAGCTTGGACACGCTCGGGGTATCTTCCAGATACTAGGACCGATGGCGCCCTAGGGCTACACTGAATAGACAAGGGTCATTACTGAATGGAGGGGGAGTGTACGTGATGAGATCCAAGAGATCGCTCGCGTTGGTGGTCGTGCTCGCGCTGGTCGTGGCGCTGGTTGCCGCATGCGCTCCGTCGCAGCCGGCACCCACCACGAGCAAGCCCGCGGAGAAGCCGAAGCTGAAGACGGCCATGGTCACGGACATCGGCGGCCTGGGAGACAAGTCCTTCAACGACCTGAGCTACGAGGGTCTGAAGAAGGCGCAGACCGACCTGGGCGTCGACATCAAGGTGCTCGAGTCGAAGGAGATCGCCGACTACGAGACCAATCTCACGCAGTTGGCCAACGCGGGCTACAGCCCGATCTTCGCGGTCGGCTTCCTGATGACGGACACGGTGAGCAAGATCTCCACGCAGTTCCCGAACGTCAGCTTCGGCGGTGTCGACGAGTTCTTCCCGACGCCCCCGAAGAACGTCGCGGGTCTGAACTTCAAGGAGCAGGAGGGTTGCTACCTCGCCGGCATCGTCGCGGCGATGGCCACGACCGACAATACCATCGACGCTCGCATCAACGACCAGAAGGTCGTCGGTTTCGTGGGCGGCATGGACGTCCCGCTGATCAAGAAGTTCGAGGCGGGATTCCGCGCGGGCGTCAAGTCCGTCGACCCCTCGGTGAAGGTGGTCTCGCTCTACGCGGGCAGCTTCAACGACCAGGCGAAGGGCAAGGAGCTCGGCCTCTCCGAGATCAACCAGGGCGCGGACGTGATCTTCGCAGCCGCCGGCGCCACCGGTGAAGGCACCTTCAAGGCCTGCCAGGAGAGCAAGAAGTCGCTGTTCATCGGGGTCGACGCCGATCAGTTCAACACCATCAAGAACTCCGGCGACACGATCCTGACGTCGGTCGTCAAGCGCGTCGACATCGCGGTGTTCGACAGCATCAAGGCGGCCGTGGACGGGAAGTTCCCGGGCGGCACCAACCAGGTCTTCGGTCTCAAGGAAGGCGGGATGGCGCTTGCGCCGTTCCACGACTTCGAGACCAAGGTCCCCGCGAAGATCAAGGACGCGGTGGACAAGGCGAAGGCCGACATCATCGCAGGCACGATAGTCGTCCCCGAGAAACTGTAGGGGCAAGTCGGTCGCGAGACGGGCGGCCGGTCTCCTTTCGGGGGCCGGCCGCCCGAATGCGACGGGAGACGAAAGGCGAGGGGGACACGTGCCCGTCCTCGAGCTCCGCGGGATCACGAAGATCTTCCCCGGCGTCGTCGCGAACGACGCAGTCGACCTGTCTCTCGATCGCGGCGAGATCCTCGCGCTCCTCGGCGAGAACGGCGCCGGCAAGTCCACGCTGATGAACGTGGTGTACGGGCTGCTCGCGCCCGACGGCGGCGAGATCTCGGTCGAAGGGAAGCCGGTGCGGATCCGCTCGCCGCGCGCCGCGATCGACCTCGGCATCGGGATGGTCCACCAGCACTTCATGCTGATCGAGCCGCTCACCGTCACGGAGAACATCGTGCTGGGCCGGGAACCCTCGCGGCGAGGCGTGATCGACTTCGGGGCCGCGCGGGCGGCGGTCCGCGAGCTGGCCGAGCGCTACGGACTGCACGTCGACCCGGATGTCCGCGTCGCGGACCTCTCGGTGGGCATGCAGCAGCGCGTCGAGATCCTCAAGGCGCTCTACCAGGGCGCCCATATCCTCATCCTCGACGAGCCGACCGCGGTCCTCACCCCCCAGGAGGTTCGCGAGCTGTTCGCGGTGGTGCGAACCCTCACGGCCGAGGGACTCGCCGTCGTGTTCATCACGCACAAGCTCGAGGAGGTCATGTCCGTCGCGGACCGCATCGTCGTCATGCGTGCGGGCAAGGTGGTGGGGGAGACGCGGCCCGCCCAGACCGACGAGGCCGGTCTGGCGAGGATGATGGTCGGGCGCGACGTCGTGCTGCGGATCGAGAAGAAGCCCGCCACACCGGGCGACGTGGTGTTGTCGGTCGAGGGACTGAAGGTGTCGGACGATCGCGATCTCGAGACCGTCCGCGGGCTTTCGCTGCAGGTCAGGGCGGGGGAGGTCGTCGGTGTCGCGGGCGTCGACGGGAACGGTCAGCGCGAGCTGGTCGAGTCGCTCGTGGGTCTTCGGCGGCCGTCGGCGGGCACGATCCGGCTGCGAGATCGTGACATCACCCGCGACAGCGTGCGCGATACGATCGACGCCGGTGTCTCGCACGTTCCCGAGGACCGCCACCGGCGCGGACTCGTGCTGGAGTTCGACCTCGCGGAGAACATCATCCTAGGGGATCACGACGCGTCACCATACTCCTCCTTCGGCGTGATGCACCCGCCGGCGATCGCCGCGACGGCGCGCCGGCGCATCGAGGACTACGACGTGCGGGCGCCGTCGGAGCGCGTGCTGGCGGGCAACCTCTCGGGGGGCAATCAGCAGAAGCTCGTGCTGGCGCGAGAGCTCGGAAGGGACCCCGACCTGTTGATCGCCGCGCAGCCCACCCGAGGGCTCGACGTCGGAGCGATCGAGTTCGTGCATCGCCGGATCCTCGACGAGAGGGACGCGGGCAAGGCCGTCCTCCTCGTCAGCCTCGAGCTGGAGGAGGTCCTGTCGATGTCCGACCGGATCCTCGTCATCTACGAGGGCCGCATCGTCAAGGAGCTCGCTGCTGGAGAGGCCACCGCCGAGACCGTCGGTTACCACATGACGGGCGGCGGCGGCACGAAGCTGTCCGGACCGGCGGCGCCCGCGCCGGAGGACGGAGGGCTCAAGCTGTGACATCGTCCGGAGGCGGGTCGTGAGCCCCGCGAACGAACGCGCGGTCGAGCCGCTGCGCGCTTGGATGCCGATCGCGCGAAAGGTCCTGACGCCGCTGGCGTCGGTCGCTCTCGCCGTGCTCATCGGGTCGCTCATCGTGAAGTTGTCGGGAGGCGACCCCGTGGCCGCGTCGATGGCGCTCTTCTCCGGTGCGTTCGGGACTCCGAACCAGGTCGGCGAGACGCTGCTCCGCTCGACACCGCTGCTGATCGTAGGCTTGGGGCTCGCATGGGGCTTCCGGACCGGCCTGTTCAACATCGGCGCCGAGGGCCAGCTGTTCGTCGGCGGCCTCGTCGGCGCTTGGCTCGGCTTGCTGCTCGGCGGGCTGACGCCGTGGGTTAGCCTTCCGCTGCTGCTGCTCGCGGGCATGGCCGGCGGCGCGGCTTGGGCGTTCGTGCCTGCCGTGTTGAAGGCGAAGGTCGGCGCCCACGAGGTCATCACGACGATGATGTTCACCTACATCGCGCGCTACCTGGTGAGCTGGCTCGTGGTCGGGCCGCTGAAGGCGCCGGGGCCGATCCCCCAGACGCGGCAACTACCTCAGAGCGCGATCCTGCCGCTGCTGCGGGACGTCTCGGCGGCGCTACCCTTCGGTCGCGCCCACCTCGGCATCGTCATAGGTGTGGCGCTGGCCGTCGTGGTCTGGCTGCTGCTGAAGTACACGACCCTCGGCTACGAGGCGCGGGCGGTCGGCTTCAACCCTGCAGCCGCGGAGAACGGCGGCATCTCCATCGCGGCCACGACCGTGAAGTCGTTGTGCATCTCCGGGGCGCTCGCGGGCCTTGCGGGCTGCATCGAGGTCCTCGGCATCCACCACAGGCTCTTCGACCAGTTCTCGTCCGGGTTCGGCTTCACCGGGATCGCGGTCGCGCTCCTCGCGAAGAACCACCCGCTCGCGGTCGTGCCCGCCGCCATCCTGTTCGGAGCGCTGTCGGCGGGAGCGACGACCATGCAGCTGGAGGCGAACGTCTCGACCAAGCTCATCTCCATCATCCAGGGGCTCGTGATCTTCTTCGTGGCGGCCGAGGCGGTCGTGGACTGGGTCATCCGCGCGAGGCAGAAGAAGGCGGTGAGCGCCGATGCCGCTCGGTGACGTCCTCAACCCCGACCTGTTCGCGTCCGCGGTGCGGATAGCGACGCCGCTCGCGCTCGCGGCTATCGGCGGCACGATCAGCGAGCGCAGCGGCGTGACGAACATCGCGCTCGAAGGCATCATGCTCACCGGCGCGTTCGCGGGCACGGCGGTCGCGCTGGCGACCGGCAACACGTGGATCGGGGTGGGGGCGGCGATCGTCTTCGGGATCCTCGTGTCGCTCATCCACGCGTTCGCCTCGATCACCCTCAAGGCGGACCAGATCGTCTCGGCCACGGCGCTCAACATCGGTGCCCTCGGTGTGACGGGCTACCTGATGGAGGTCATGTATGGGCATCCCGGCACCACCGACCCCGTCACGACCTTGCCGCCGCTGTTCAACTTCCAGGGGCCGGCGACGGGCGTCGCCGGGACGGTCTTCCAGTGGGTGGACGGGGTGTTCCTCAGCTACACCCCGATCGTCTACATCGCCATCGTGCTCGCCATCGTGCTCAACTGGGCGATGTACCGCACGAAGTGGGGACTGCGGCTGCGGGCGCTCGGCGAGCACCCCCGGGCCGCCGATACCGTCGGCATCTCCGTGGTTCGCGGCCGGTATCTCGCGGTGTTGGCTTCAGGCGCTCTCGCCGGCCTGGCCGGCGCGAACCTGACGCTGGAGCAGGTAGGCACGTTCACCGAGAACATGACGAACGGCCGAGGCTTCATCGCGCTCGCCGCGAACATCTTCGGCCGATGGACGCCGGGAGGCAGCTACCTCGCCGCCCTGCTGTTCGGCTTCGCCGACGCGCTGCAGATCAAGCTGCAGGTCTTCCGGGACGTCATCCAGATCCCGCCGCAGTTCTACTACATGGTCCCGTACGTCCTGACCGTCATCGTGCTCGCCGGCTTCATGGGCCGCGCGATCGCACCGGCCGCGATCGGCAAGCCGTACGAGAAGGAGAAGTCCTCCTAGGCCGGCGGGGTCTGCGGCACCTCGACGGACGCCGCCGCGCGCGCCCGGCGCACATGGAGCCGCCAGCGCAGGATGAAGAACAGCGCCAGGGCCGCCAGCCAAAGCGGCGAGGTGGCTATGACCACCACGAGAGCGGCCTTGAGCAGACCGACCATCGCCTGGATCCCCTCGGTGAGCGCGTCGCCGAACCCCCAGTCGATGCCGCTGGTGGGGCGGACGATCGGTTTCGGCTCGACGAACTCGATCGTGAGCGTCGCCATCGCAGCCTGGCGCTCGAGCGAAGCCAGCTGGGCGGTCATCGACTCGATGTCGCCGCGCACGCGCGTGAGCTCGCGCTCGATCGAGAGCATGTCGGTGACGCTCTTCGCCTGGCTGAAGAAGGTCCGCAGCCGCGACTCCTCGGCCTTCGCGTTCTCGAGGCGCGCCTTGAGGTCGACGTGCTGCTGCGTCACATCCTCGTCCGCCGAGCTCTCGGACAGCACTCGGCCGAGAGCCTCGGCCTCCTTGCGGAAGGCGTCGAACTTCGCCGCGGGCACGAGGATCGTGAGCGACGCGTTGTAGGGCAGCCCCGTTCGCACGATCCGCTCCGGCGCTCCGGGCAGGGGCTGGGGCGGGCTGATACCGTCACCCGTGTCGCTCGCGAGCTGCAGGTTCGAGACGACGCCTCCGAAACGTGCGGTGAGAGCACGCACCTTCCCGACGGCGTCGAGCACCTTAGGCACCTCGAGGCGCACGTTCGCGTTGCGGATCACCATGCGATCGGCGAGGGGGGCGTTGCCTGCGGGCGCGTTCGCCATCGCGCCGGCGGCCTTCGACGGTGCCGCCGACTCGGCGGAAGGCGCTCCAGCGGGCTGAGGCGCCAACCCGAGATCGGGCCGGGCCGCCAGCCGGGTCCCCGGCGAGGCGCATGCTCCCAGCGGGATGAGCAGTGCCGCGGCGATCACGGCGAACAAGATGCGGTGTGACGAGCGCATGACTCCTCCTGTCTTCCGCGGCGCCACGTCCGGACGCGCGGACGCCCTTCCACGAGCGCGGAAGGGCGTCCGGTTCCGTTCATGAGCGGCGGCAGCTACTGCTGGCTCCGCTTCTCCAGCTTCTTGAGGGCGACCGCTGCGTAGGCGCCAAGGGCGGCGGCCAGCACAACGACCACGAAGAAGGCCACGACGAGCGTGTTGACGAGCGCGGCGGGAACGTTTGGTGTCATCTGGTTCTGTTCACCTCCATTGCCCTGTCTGCCACGCCGATTCTAACGGCTGCGCGGGAGGCAGGGCAAGAACGTCGCCTCGCCCGACCCCTTCTCCTCATTTCGCTGTCAACGTCCCGGACACCTTCTCGCACATGTTGAGACGCCGCCGAGCGCCTTTTGGTTCTCGCCGTTTCAGCCGACCCGTGTCGGCAAGTGCTGGTCAAGTGGGAAAGAAGTGCCGATATGTGTTGCATAGTGGGATAAAGTGTCATAGAGTGGCATCCGAAGGAACGGAAGGACCGGAATCCAGGAGAGCTTCGTGGGGGGAGGCGGGATGTTCCTCGGCGATTTCCAGCACACGCTCGACGCGAAGGGCCGCGTCTCGCTGCCTGCGAAGTTCCGGAACCAGCTTTCAGGCACCATCGTCGTTTCGAAGGGTCTGGAGGGGTGCCTGTACGTGTACCCCGCCGAGGCGTTCCAGACGTGGCTCGCGGGCCTCGTGCAGAAGGGGAACGACTTCGACCCCGGATCGCGGCGTGTGCGCCGGTTCTTCACCTCGGGAGCGATCGAGACCGAGCTGGACGGGGCGGGCCGCGTCATGCTCCCGCCGGTGCTGCGCCAGTACGCGCAGCTGAAGAAGGAAGTCTCGATCACCGGCAACGGTGACCGTATCGAGATCTGGGACACGAACGCGTGGGCCGTCTACAACGGCGAGACCACCGAGAACATCGAGGATGCCACCAAGGGACTCGCCGAGAAAGGCATCGGCATCCCATAAGGGGCCTTGACAATGGAATACCGGCACACACCAGTTTTGCTGGCCGAGGTCACGAAGCACCTATCGTTGCACCCTGGTTCCATAGTCGTCGACTGTACCTTAGGCGGGGCAGGTCACGCGAAGCGGATCCAAGAATTGACAGCCCCCACCGGACTGTTGGTGGGCATCGATCAAGATGACGCAGCTCTAGTCGCAGCAGCAGCCACACTCCGCCTCGGCCAGCAAGGCATTCTCCTCAAGGGCGACTTCGGTGAGCTCGACCGATTGCTCACCGAAGCGGGGCTCGCTTACGCCGACGCTTTCCTGTTCGACCTCGGCGTCAGCTCGCCCCAGCTCGACTTCGCGGAGCGGGGCTTCAGCTACCACGCGGACGCCCCGCTCGACATGCGGATGAACCCAGCGGGCGGCGGGCCCACGGCAGCAGACGTAGTCCAGACGTACTCGGAATCTCAGCTCACCCGCATTCTCCGCGAGTACGGCGAGGAGCGGTGGGCGTCGCGCATCGCAGCTTTCATCGTAGCCGCGCGCGCCCGCCGCCCCCTTCGCACCACGGGGCAGCTCGTGGACGTGGTCAAGGACGCGATACCCGCGTCCGCGCGCCGCACGGGCCCTCATCCGGCACGCCGCACGTTCCAGGCGCTGCGGATAGAGGTCAACCGCGAGCTCGAGAAGCTGGAGGCGGCACTGCGCTCGGCCGTCCGCTGGCTGAGCGCGGGCGGCAGGATAGCCGTCATCAGCTATCACTCGTTGGAGGATCGGACCGCCAAGGCCGTGTTCGCGGACTTGTCGAAAGGCTGCGTGTGTCCTCCCGACCTGCCGGTGTGCAGATGCGGGTTCAAGCCGGTGCTCCATGTCGTGACGAAGAAGGCGATCGTGCCTTCGGCCGAGGAGATCGAAGCGAATCCTCGGGCGCGCTCGGCGAAGCTGCGCGTGGCCGAGAAGGTATAGCGGGTGAGAGGGCCGCCATGAGGGCGGCTCCACGAGTCGAGCGGGGAGGAGGCGCAAGATGGGACTGCCGGCCCGGAAGCTGGGAGCGACCGCTCGCGGTGCCGGCCGCGAGCGCACTTCGCGTCTGCGCCTCGTCTCCCCCCCGCAGCTCGCCCGCCGGACGGCCTCAGGCGCCGCCGAGGCCGCGTGCCTCTCCGTGTTCAGGCTGGCGGTCATGGCGCTCGTGGCGTTCACGGCGCTCGGTCTGGTGCGCGTCACGCTTTCGGCCAAGGCCGCCGAGGCGGCCGTCGACCAGCTCAGGCTCGAGCGCTCCATCAAGGCCGAGAATCGGGTAGCGGACCGCCTCGAGCTCGACAGGAGCCTGCTCGTGACTCCCTCGCGCATCGAGTCGGTCGCGGCGGGGCTTCGGATGACGAAGGCTCCCGCGGTGCGCTACATCCCTGTCCCCGACGTCGCGGTGCAGCCCGTGAAGACGGCGCCGCGCCAAGAGGAGACGACGGCCGAGGTCTCCACCCGCGAAGGCGGGCGGACGCTGGCGGGCGTGCTCGGCGCCGCGCTCGACGTCACCCAGAAGGAGGCGCGCACGCTGCTCGTCGGCGACGTGGGCGTCGCCGCGTCACGGTAGATGGCGCCGCAGCGACGGCGCCCGGCGAAGGGGGTGGGCGTGCCAGGGTCTTCCCGGCGGACCGCTCCCGACCGCTACTGGATGCTTCTGGTGTGCCTCGCCCTTTCTCTGACCGGCCTGGGTCTCCGTGTCTTCTGGATCCAGGTGGTCGAGGCTCCCGCCTACGCGAAGAAGGCGGCGGACCAGCGCAGGCGCGACATGGTCATCACGCCGAAGCGAGGCGTGATCTACGACCGCGAGGGTCAGCCGCTCGCCATCAGCACCGAGGCGCGCACGATCTACGCGGTCCCCTCGGCCGTGCGCGACCCCGCAGCCGTCGCCGTGCGGCTCGCCGAGGTGCTCGGCGGGAAGCCGGCCGACTACGAGAAGCGGCTGCGCAAGCGCTCGTCGTTCGTCTACATCGCGCGAAAGGTCGAGCTTGAGCGCGCCAAGAGGGTCGAGGCGATGGGGATCAAGGGCATCGCCTTCCTCGAGGACTCCGAGCGCACCTACCCGTCGGGAGAGCTCGCTTGCCAGGTGCTCGGGTTCGTCGGGGTGGACGACAAGGGGCTCGCCGGCATAGAGAAGCAATATGACGCCGTGCTGGCGGGAAAGCCGGGCAGCGTGCTCGCGGAGTGCGACCGTTTCGGAAGGCCGATCCTGGGCGGGGTGATGCGGACCGTCGACAAGGTCGACGGTCATGACATAGTCCTCACGATCGACAAGGACATCCAGTACCAGGCGCAAGTCGAACTCGCGGCCACGGTGCAGCAGTTCGGTGCCAGGGCGGGCTCGGTCCTCGTCATGGACCCGCGGGACGGTGGGATCCTGGCGATGGCCTCGACGCCCACCTTCGACCCGAACGACCTCAAACACGCCGATCCGAAGGCGTTCGGCAACCGGCCGATCTGTCAGGCGTACGAGCCGGGCTCGACCATCAAACCGTTCACTGCGGCGGCCGCGCTGGACAAAGGCGTGTTCAAGCCGGACAGCAAGTTCGACCTGCCCTCGACGCTCACGGTGGGCGGCCGCGTGATCCACGAGGCGCACGACCGGCCGAACGTCGAGTACACGCTCACCGAGATCATCGCGAACTCCAGCAACATCGGCGCGGTCAAGATCGGCCTCGCGCTCGGGAAGCAGTCCATCTACGACTACTACACGCGCTTCGGCTTGGATGCCAAGACCGGCGTCGACTTCCCGGGAGAGGCGCGCGGCGACATACCGGCTCCCGCCAGGTGGTCGGCATCCTCGATCGGCAACATCCCGTTCGGTCAGGGGATGACCGCCACGCCGCTGCAGATAGCCCGCGCTCTGTCGGCGATCGCCGAGGGCGGGGAGAGCGTGACGCCTCACTTCCTGCTGTCCGTGCCAGGGCAGGAGACGACGGCATGGCCGAAGACGCGGGTGATCTCGGCCGAGGCGGCTCGGCAGATGACGGCGGTCCTGGAGCGAGTGGTGACCAACGGCACCGGCACGTCCGCTCGCGTGGCCGGCTACGACGTTGCCGGGAAGACCGGCACCGCGCAGGTGGCGAAACACGGCAGCTACGCCGACGGAGCCTACGTGGCCTCGTTCGTGGGCTTCCTGCCCGCCTCGGACCCTCGCGCCCTCATCGTCGTCGTCATCGACGAGCCCACGAAGGGGGAGTACGGCGGCGCTGTCGCGGCACCCATGTTCAGCCGGCTCGCGCAGTTCACCGTCGACCACCTGAAGATCCCGCCGACGGTGACGGCGACGAAGAGACCAAGGGCCGCCGCCGAGGCGACGGCGCACGACTAGGGAGGCCCGGGAGCTATGGTAAAATCGTCGGGCTGTCCACAGTGAGGTACGCGTGCATCCACTGACACTGTCGCAACTGCTGCACGACGTTCCGGCCGCTCCGCCGGAGGCCCTCGACACCGCCGTCACCGGCATCGCCTTCCGCTCGCAGCGCGTGCGCCCCGGCGACGCGTTCTTCTGCGTGCCGGGATTCGTCCACGACGGTCATGCGTTCGCCGCCGATGCCGCCGCGAGAGGCGCCGCGGCGCTGGTGGTCTCGCACGACGTGAGCGGCGTCGATCTTCCGCAGGTCCGGGTAGGCGACGTGCGCGTCGCCCTCGCCCTGGCGTCCGCCGAGTGGTTCGGGCATCCCTCCGAACGCATGGAGATAGCGGGGATCACCGGCACGAACGGCAAGACCACCGTGGCGTATCTGCTCGACGCAGTCCTCGAGGCATCGGGACGCACGACCGGCCTCATCGGCACGGTGGAGAGCCGCATCGGCAAGCGCCGTCTGGCGGCGGCACGCACCACGCCCGAGTCGGCGGATCTGCAGGAGCTGTTCGCCGAGATGCTGGACGCGGGAGTGAGCGCCGTGTCGATGGAGGTCTCGTCGCACGCCATCGACCTTCATCGCGTCGATGCCGTGCGCTTCGCCGTCGCCGCGTTCACGAACCTGAGTCAGGATCACCTCGACTACCATCACACGATGGAGGAGTACTGGGGCGTCAAGCGCCGGCTCTTCACCGAAGGCGGCGTCGGAGCGGCGGTCGTGAACGTGGACGACGCGTACGGCGAGACGCTCGCGGCCGACGTCGGGGCGGAGTGGACCGTGGGCCGCGGCAAGGGCGCGCGCGTCCGTGCCGCGGGCGAACGGCTCGGCCCGGAGTCCTCGCGGTTCGCGCTCATCACCCCCTCTGCCGAGGTGGAGGTCGTCTTGCCGCTCCCGGGCGACTACAACGTCGCCAACGCGCTCGTCGCGGCAGGATGTGCACTCGCCCTCGGCATCGACATAGAGACCGTGGCGCGCGGACTGTCCTCCGCTCCCCAGGTGCCCGGCCGGCTCGAGCGCGTGGACGAGGGTCAGCCCTTCGCCGTGCTCGTGGACTACGCGCACACCCCCGACGGGCTCGACAAGGCCATCACCGCGGTCAGAGGGGTGACCTCGGGAAGGGTCATCACCGTCTTCGGCTGCGGCGGCGACCGCGACCCGGAGAAACGGCCCCTGATGGGCGCCGTCGCGGGACGCTTGTCGGACATCGTGATCGTCACCACCGACAATCCTCGGACCGAGGATCCGGTCGGCATCATCCTGCAGGTCGAAGACGGCCTGAAGCGGGCGGCCGCCGAGTATCGCGTCGAGGTCGACCGGCGGCAGGCCATCGAGCAGGCATTGCGCGAAGCACGGCCCGGGGACGCGGTGCTCATCGCGGGGAAGGGTCACGAGGACTATCAGATATTCTCGGAGCGGACCGTCCACTTCGACGACCGTGAGGTCGCCCGCGAGACGCTGAGGTCGCTGTGACGCAGGTTCCGGATACGAGATCCCGCGGAGGGAATCGGTAACGTCGATGTTCAGGCTCAGCCTATATCCTACCTACACGGTCTTCATGACGGCGGTCCTCGCGCTGGTGGTGGCGGGGGCCCTCTTCCCGCTGTGGATACGCCTGCTGCGGTTCCGCAACATCGGCCAGCAGGTCCGCGCGGACGGGCCGCAGGGACATCTCGTGAAGCAGGGCACGCCCACGATGGGGGGCGTGCTCATCCTGCTGGTCGTCGTGGGCATCTACCTCGCAATGGGCCGCGTCGGGCGCTTCGGCGCCATCGCTCTGTTCGCGACGGTCGCATGCGGCGTGCTGGGGTTCGCGGACGACTACGCGAAGGTGCTCAAGGAGCGCTCCCTGGGTCTCAGGCCGAGGGCCAAGCTGTTGTGGCAGACGTTCATCGCCGTCGTGTTCGGCATGCTGGCGGTCAACTGGGTGCAGCTGCCGACGTGGGTGGCGGTCCCCCTGACAGGCCGAGGCTTCGACCTCGGCATCCTGACCACGAAGGTGACGATCGGGAGCCTGCACCTTCAGGTCCCGTGGCTGTACCTAGGCCTCGTCGCGTTCATGATGGTTGCCGAGAGCAATGCCGTGAACCTGACGGACGGGCTCGACGGGCTGGCCGCCGGCACGATCATGATCGTCATGCTCGCGTACGCGGCGATCGCGTTCCGCCAGAACAGGCTGGAGGTCGCGGTGCTGGCTGCGGCCATCGCCGGAGCGAACCTCGGCTTCCTTTGGTACAACAGCTACCCCGCGGAGATATTCATGGGGGACACAGGTGCGCTCGGCCTCGGAGCGGCCATCGCGGCGTTCGGCGTCATCACGAAGACCGAGCTGCTGCTCGCGCTGATCGGCGGCATCTACCTCGCCGAGGCGCTCTCCGTGATCCTGCAGGTCGCAAGCTTCAAGATGACGGGCAAACGCATCTTCCGGATGGCGCCCCTGCATCACCACTTCGAGATGAAGGGGTGGTCGGAGACGAAGATCATGGTGCGCTTCTGGATAGTCACCGGCATCCTTGCCGGTTTCGGTTTCGCGCTGTTCTTCGTCGGCACGGTGAGGCGCTGATGGCCCTGTCGGGCGACATCCTCGTGCTCGGCCTCGGCCTCTCGGGCTGCGCGGTGGCGGCATATCTGGCCGAGGAGGCGTGCCACGGCGCGAAGATACGCGTCACTGCCTTGGACGAGGCGCCCGAGGAGGCGCTGGCCGGCAAGGCCGCGAGACTGCGGCGCGCCGGCGTCGAGGTGCGCCTGGGGGCCACCGAGGTCGACGGCGGACACGACCTGGTCGTGGCGAGCCCGGGCATCCCGCTGGGAAGCCCGCTGATGGTCTCGGCGAGGAAGCTCGGCGTGCCCGTCATCTCCGAGATCGAGCTTGCGTACCGCGAGTCCCGCTCGCCGTTCGTCGCGGTGACCGGCACGAACGGCAAGACCACGGTCACGGCGCTCATCGGCCACGTACTGACCGAGTGCGGCGTGCCTGCCGAGATGGTCGGCAACATCGGCAGACCCGCCATAGAGGCGGTGGCCGAGGTGGGTAGGGAGACCGTGCTCGTGGCGGAGGTCTCGAGCTTCCAGCTCGCGCTGACCGTCGACTTCCACCCGCGCGTCGCCGTCCTGCTCAACATCACGCCCGACCACGTGGACTGGCACGGGTCGCTCGAAGCGTACACGGCGGACAAGGCGCGCGTCTTCGCGAACCTGTCCGCCGAGGACCACGCCGTCATCGACGTCGACGACGCCGGCTCAGCCCCGTTCGCCGGCGAGGTGGAGGCACGCGGGGTGCGTGTGGTGCGCGTGTCGCGCACGGCGCTCCACGCCGGAGGGGCAGCGGTCGTCGACGGCTTCCTCACGCTGGACACGCCGGAAGGGCCCCAGCCGCTGGTCGCGGTCGAGGAGCTCGCGATCCGGGGGGACCACAACGTGAGCAACGCTTTGGCGGCCGCCGCCGCCGCGCACGCGATGGGAGCGCCGCTTCCCGGCATCCGGGCCGCGCTGCGCTCGTTCAAGCCGATCGAGCACAGGCTCGAGCCGGTGGAGTGGGTGCGCGACGTGGAGTACTTCAACGACTCGAAGGCGACGAACCCCGACGCCGTGCTGAAGGCCCTCACCGCATTCGACGAGCGTCCGCTGGTGCTGCTGCTCGGCGGGCACAACAAGGGCAACGACTTCCGCTCGCTCGCCGAGAACGCGGACGCCCGCTGCAAGCTGGTCGTGCTCTTCGGCGAGGCGCGTCCCGAGCTCGAGGAGGCGTTCGCCGGCCTCGCGGTGTCGACGAGGCTCGCGGACACGATGCTGGATGCCTTGCAGGTGGCGTCCGAGACGGCCGCCGCCGGCGACGTCGTGCTGCTGTCACCCGCCTGCGCGAGTTTCGACGAGTTCACCAGCTACGAGCACCGCGGGCGGGTCTTCAAGGAAGCCGTCCTCCGCCTGGCGCGCGGCGAGGCGGTCTGACATGGTGAGGCAGGGATACGCGGGAGGGGCGGCGGCGCGGTACCTGCTTCTTGGAGCCGTGCTCTTCCTGACGCTGTTCGGCCTGGTGATGATCTTCTCCGCCGGATTCGCGACCGACTACCAGAAGTTCGCCGACAGCGCGTACCACGTGAAGCGGCAAGCCGGCTGGGTGGCGCTCGGCATGGCGGGCATGCTCGTGCTCGCGCGTGTGGACTATCGGGGGGTGAGGCGCCTGGCCTGGCCCTTCCTCGGCGCCGCGGACCTCATGCTGTTGCTGGTGCTGACGCACGGGATCGGCAAGTCCGGGGCCCAGCGGTGGATCTCCGTCCTCGGCGTGCCGATCCAGCCGTCCGAGTTCGCCAAGCTCGCCGTCGTCCTGGCGGTAGCCGCCCTGCTCAGCGACCGCCGCAAGCGCGAGGCACCCTTCGCGCACCAGGTGGGATGGCTCGCGCTCGTGGTCCTGCCCGTCGTCGCGCTCATCATGCTCCAACCCGACATGGGGACCGCGATGATCATCCTGGTCTCCACGTTCGTGCTGTTGGCTCTCGGCGGCATCTCGGCGCGCTACCTGTTCGGCCTCGCGGCGGCTGCCGCCGTGGCGGTGCCGGCGATGATATTCCTCGAGCCGTATCGTGCCGCACGGTTCCTCTCCTTCCTCGACCCGTGGAAGGATCCGCAGCGTGACGGCTATCAGATCATCCAGGCCCTGTACGCGTTCGGGTCGGGCGGGCTGACCGGCGTCGGCCTCGGCCTTTCCCGGCAGAAGTACTTCTACCTGCCCGCGGCGCACACGGACTTCGTCTTCGCCATCATCGGCGAGGAGCTCGGCCTGGTCGGCACACTTGCGGTCATCGCCGGGTTCGTGGTGCTCGCATACGCAGGGATCCGCATCGCGATGGGCGCGCGGGACCGCTTCGGGCGCATGCTCGCGGGGAGCCTGACGGCGCTGGTGGTCGCGCAAGCGGTCATGAACATCGCCGCAGTGACGGCCGTCATGCCGGTCACGGGCATCCCGCTCCCGCTTCTGAGCTACGGCGGGTCGTCTATCATCTTCACACTCGGCTGTATCGGGATGGTCCTGTCCGTTTCGCGGTACGGGCTGCAAGCCGAGCGGCGACGGGCCGTCGGACTCCCCGAGGAGGAGCGCGTTGCGAATAGTGCTGAGCGGCGGCGGGACGGCAGGCCACATCTATCCAGCATTGACGGTGGCCGAGCTCCTGTCCGCCGGCGGGCATGAGGTAGCGTTCGTCGGGACCCCTGACGGTCTCGAGGCCCGTCTCGTACCCGAGGCGGGAGTCGCGTTCTTCGCGCTTCCCGCCCGAGGGTTCGACCGCTCCCGCCCGCTGTCGCTGCTCGCCGCAGCCTGGGTGATCGCCGCTTCCACTCTGCGCGCGTGGCTTCTTCTCGGCCGAGAGCACCCCGACGTGGTGCTCGGCTTCGGCGGGTACGTCTCTCTGCCCGTCGGCTTCGCGGCGGTCGCGCGGCGCATCCCGCTCGTTCTCCACGAGCAGAACTCGGTGCCGGGTCTCGCGAACAAGGCGCTTTCGCGATGGGCGCGTCGCGTGGGGATCACGTACGAGGGCTCGAAGCCCTGGTTGGCGCATCCGGAGCGCGCGGTCCTCACTGGGAACCCCGTGCGCGCCGAGGTGCTTGCAGCCGAGCGGGAGACCGCAAGGGCCGCGCTCGGCTTGCCACAGGACGCGATCGTCCTGCTGGTGTTCGGGGGCAGCCGCGGGGCGAGACACCTCAACCAAGCCACCATCGACCTCTACTCGAGGCTCAGTGAGACGCCCCGGCTTCATGTGATCCACGCTGCCGGCTCGCTAGACCTCGCGAATGCTCGGGATCGGCTGGACGGCGCCTTGGAAGCTTCGGCCGGGAAGGTCGACGAGTGGCGGTTGGTAGAGTACCTGCCGGACATGCCGTCGGCGATCGCTTCCGCCGACCTGGTCGTGGCGCGCGCGGGGGCGACCTCCATCGCCGAGATCACCGCGATCGGCCGCGCGGCCGTCCTGGTCCCGTACCCGTACGCCACGGACGATCACCAGACTCTCAACGCGCGAGCGGTCGAGGAGGCGTCCGCGTGTATGATGGTCACCGATGCATCGCTCGATTCGGCGCTGTTCGCCGACGCGATCATGCGGCTGCTTTCCGACCGTCCCGAGCGTGAGCGGATGGCGGCAGCATCTGCGGCGCTGGGCAGGCGAGACGCGGCTCAGTGCGTGCAGGGGCTGGCGGTCGAGGCGGCGCGCGGCCCGTCGCACGAGGCACAGCGGAAGGATTCCGAGTGACCGAACAGGTCTACGCCCATTTCATCGGAGTCGGCGGTGCCGGCATGAGCGGTATCGCGCACGTTCTTCACGAGCGCGGCGTCGCAGTCAGCGGAAGCGACCTCAAGCTGTCCCGCTACGCACGGCACCTTGCCGACGAGGGCGTCCGGGTCTCGATCGGTCACGACGCCTCGAACCTCGGCGATCCGGAGATCGTGGTCGTGTCGTCGGCCATCCCGGAGGCGAACCCGGAGCTCGCGGAAGCTCGGCGCCGGGGCATCCCCGTGTGGCAGCGCGCCAAGATGCTGGCGCACCTCGCCGGCGAGCAGAAGACGATCGCGGTGGCCGGCACGCACGGAAAGACGTCGACGAGCTCGATGATCGCGCAGATGCTGGCGGAGATGGGCGAGGACCCCACCTTCCTCATTGGCGGCGAGCTCAACGACATGGGCGCCAACGCGCGGTGCGGGCGGGGCCGGTGGTACGTGGTCGAGGCGGACGAGAGCGACGGCAGCTTCCTGCACCTGTCCCCGTACGTGGCGGTCGTGACGAACGTCGAGGCCGACCACCTCGACCACTACAGCGGGATCGAGGAGGTCCGCGAGACCTTCGCGGCGTTCCTCTCCAACGTCGAGGCCCAAGGCGTCGCGGTGCTGTGTGCCGACGCCCCCGGGCTCCTCGAGCTCGCGGCGGCATGCCCCGCGCGCGTGGTCACCTACGGCCGAGCGCCCCAAGCGGACGTGCGTCTCGTCGCGCTCGCTCAGGACGGGCTCGGGCACAGGTTCGAGGTGTCGCTGCCCGGCGGCGGTTCTGCCGAGGGGCGCATAAGCCTCCCCGGCGAGCACATGGCTCTGAACGCCACCGCCGCCGTAGCGGTCGCCCACGCGCTCGGCCTCGATCCTGTCCGCGCCGCCGCGGCCCTCGCGCTGTTCACCGGCGTCCGGCGGCGTTTCGAGCTCGTCGGCGAGGTCGACGGCATCACCGTCGTGGACGACTACGCCCACCATCCCACCGAGGTAGCTGCGACGCTCGCCGGTGCGCGCAAGGCCGGGTTCGAGCGCATCTGGGTCGTCTTCCAGCCGCACCGCTACAGCCGCACCGCGGCCCTCGGCCGGGATTTCGGAAGCGTGTTCGAGGACGCGGACCGGGTCGTGCTGATGGACGTTTACGGGGCGGGGGAGACCCCGATCCCGGGGGTGTCCGGCAAGACGCTGGTCGACGCCGTACTGCAGCAGCGGCCGAGGTCCCGGGTCGCGTACTTCCCGCACCGCGCGGACGTGGAGCCTTATGTGACCTCGAACGCCCGTGCGGGTGACCTCGTGATGACGATGGGCGCGGGCGACGTCACCGCCATCGGCGGCGACCTGGTCCGCGCGCTCGTGGCGAGACGGGCCTGAGCGGTGGGCGTGTCGCGAGCCGGAGAGCGGCTCGCCGGTGCGGTGTCCGGCGAGGTGCGTGCGAAAGAGCCGATGAGCCGCCACACCACCTACCGCATCGGCGGGCCGGCCGACCTCTTCATCGTGGTGGAGACGCTCGCCGATCTGGCCCGTGTGACGGAGACGCTCGCCGAGGAGGACGTGCCGTACGCGATCGTCGGCAAGGGCAGTGACGTCCTCGTCGCGGACGCGGGATACCGGGGTGCGGTGCTGGTGCTCGGACGGGAGTTCCGCCGGCACGAGATCGACGGCGAGCATCTGAAGGCGGGAGCGGCGGTGATCCTGGCCGCCCTCGTCCAGGAGGCTTTCCGCAAGGGGCTCGCGGGAATGGCGTTCGCCGTAGGGATCCCGGGCACGCTGGGCGGGGCGCTGGCGATGAACGCCGGGGCGCGAGGCGACGCCGTCGGGTCCCTCGTGGAGTCGGTGACGCTGTACGTACCCGGCGAAGGCATGGTGCGGCTGCGCGGCGCCGAGGTGCATTGGGGATACCGCGCGAGCGGTCTCGCCCGACGCGGTATCATCCTCGAGGGCGTGCTCAAGGCTCGGACCGGCGACCCCGAGGCCATCCGGCGCGAGATGGAGCGCAACTTCAAGGCGCGCAAGGAGAGTCAGCCGCTCTCGCAGCCGTCCGCGGGCAGCGTCTTCAAGAACCCGGAGGGAGATTCCGCGGGGAGACTCGTCGAAGCGGCCGGACTGAAGGGGCTCAGACTCGGCGGGGCGCGCATCTCCCGTCAGCACGCGAACTTCATCGTGAACGAGGGAGGAGCGACGGCGGCGGACGTCGTCGGCCTCATCCGCAAGGCACAGATGACCGTGAGGGACGTGTATGGCGTCGAACTCCGACCGGAGATCAGGTTCCTCGGCAGCTTCGAGGAGCAAGAAGCCGCCGACTGAGCCGGGGCGCTCGGGAGAGCAGCTCGCACGGCGCAAGCGCGCGGAGCGCGAGCAGAGGCGCGCCCGTGCCCAACGCGGCGTCGTTCTCCGTCGCGTCCTCATCGCCGCGCTCGTGGTGGCGGTGGCCGCCGGGATAGTGGCTGTCTACCGGTCGCCCTTCCTCGCCGTGCGCAAGTATCGTCTCGTGGGCGCCAAGCAGCTGACGCTCGAACAGGTCCTCGCCCGTGCGCGGGTGCCCGCTGGCGTCACCCTCGTCCGTTTTCCCTCACAGGCGGTGCGGGAGCGGATCGCCGCCGATCCGTGGGTCGCCGAGGTCACGGTGCACCGCCGCCTTCCCGACACCGTGGAGTTCGACATAGTGGAACGTGTGCCGGCGGCACGCCTGTCGGCGGCTCAAGCGCTCTGGCTCGTTGACGGCGGGGGATGGGTCCTCGCGCGTCAGTCGGCGGAGTCCTCGGCGGGTCTGCCGGTCATCCGCAAGGTGGAGGCGCTCACGCCGAGGATAGGCGCGCGCATCCCGTCGCCCGCAGTGCAGAACGCCCTCGCGGTTCTCGCCGGTGTGAGTCCCGAGCTGCGGCGCGAGGTCCGGTTCGTAGATGCGCCGACGGTCGACGAGACCGGATTGCTCACGAACCAGAACGTGGACATCCTCATCGGGCCTGCCGAGGAGCTCGTGAAGAAGGATCGCATCGCCAGGGACATATTGGCTGCTCAGCGTGGTAAAGTCGTCTTCATAGACGTCCGCTCGACGGACAGGGGCGTCTGGAGAGGGATCGGGAAGTAGGCTTCGCTGGGGAGGGGTCCCACATGTTCTCGCGCAAAGCGCTCGGCTCGCTCGTTTCCCGCTTCGCCGTTCCGCTGTCTCTCTTCGTTTCGCTGGCGGTCCTCGCGCCGAACTCCGCGTCGGCGCTCACGCTCGACGTCCCCGCTGACGTGATAGACCGGGTGGACGTGAACGCTTCGCTCACTTCGAGCGACCCTGCCGGGCTGGCGATGCTGTTCGTGGACGGGTCGCTCGTCCGGTCATGCATGGAGACCGGTGGTCCCGGCGCGGTCGCGTTCGCCGGAGTGCCGCTCGCCCGCGGGCCGCACGACCTCCGAGTCCTGGTCCGGGCCGCAGAGGGTCTGCTCTGCGCGCCGCGATGCGCGGTGACGGCCTGGGGGAAGCCCGTGCTCCCGTTGCTCCTCGCGCCCAACGGCGGTTACGCCGGAAGGACGACCCCCGTCATGGTGAAAGCCGGACCGGGCACTTCATCCCTTCGGCTGACGCTCAACGGCAGTCTCATCGGCACGCGGGCCGTCTCGCCCGGACAGATCGTCAACTTCGGCTCGGTCGCTATCGGCGGCGGGGTGAACACGCTCGTGATCGAGGCGTTCAATCCGGTCGCGTCTTCCAGCGGGACGTTCAAGGTCCGCCGCCTCGACTTCCCGTGGCCTACCTGCATCATCATCGACAAGTCCCAATTCAGGCTCTACTGGGTACGCGATGGGGTGCTGGTGAAGACCTATCCCGTGGCGATCGGCAAGCCGTCGACACCCACTCCCGTGCGCAACTGGCGGGTCGGCGAGAAATACGTCTACACGGACTGGGGCGTGTACGGGCCGCGACGGTTGCGCCTGTACAAGCAGATCGGCCTCAACTCCTTCCAGTACTCCAACTACGGCGTCCATGGAACGAACCAGGAGTGGGTGATCGGCACCATGGCCTCCCACGGGTGCATCCGCATGTTCAATCGCGACGTCATGGAGCTCTACCCGCAGGTCCCTCTCTACACCATGGTGCAGACGCGCGACTAGCTCTCACCCACCCTGAACAGCGGTTTCTACCGTTCACCGATTCAGCCGAACCGGTGTTGCAAACCCCTTGCGTCTAGGGTAAGGTTTGTGCGAAGCTTTACCCTTTTGAAGAAGCATAAACGTAGACTTGAGGGTTGGACTCCGAGTTCCGGCGGGGTCGGGGAGGCTGAGAAGAATGCTCGAAACGGGTGCGAACTACCTCGCCGTCATCAAGGTGGTCGGCGTGGGTGGCGGCGGCAGCAACGCGGTCAACCGCATGATCGAGGCGGGTGTCAAAGGCGTCGAGTTCATCGCTGTGAACACCGACGCACAGGCGCTGCTCATGTCCGACGCGGACTACAAGGTCCATGTGGGCGTGAACCTGACGAAGGGCCTGGGCGCGGGTGCCGATCCGGACGTAGGGCTGCAGGCCGCCGAGGAGAACCGCAACGAGATCAAAGAGGCGCTGCAAGGCGCGGACATGGTCTTCATCACGGCTGGCGAGGGAGGCGGCACGGGCACCGGTGCCGCGCCCATCATCGCCGAGATCGCGAAGGACGAGATCGGGGCTCTGACCGTCGGTTGCGTGACCCGGCCGTTCGCGTTCGAGGGCCGCAAGCGCGCCGTCCAGGCCGACGAAGGCATCAAGCGTCTGCGTGAGCACGTCGACACCCTGATCGTGATCCCGAACGACCGGCTGCTCCAGGTAGCGGAGAAGAAGACCTCGATCCTCGACGCCTTCCGCATCGCCGACGACGTCCTCCGGCAGGGCACGCAAGGCATCACCGACCTCATCACCGTGCCCGGTCTGATCAACCTCGACTTCGCCGACGTCCGCACGATCATGCAGGACGCGGGCTCCGCGCTGATGGGCATCGGCCTGGCCTCCGGGGACAACCGGGCGCACGATGCCGCGAAGGCCGCCATCAGCAGCCCTCTGCTCGAGAGCAGCATCGAAGGCGCCCAAGGCGTTCTGCTTTCGATCGCGGGCGGATCCGACCTCGGGCTGTTCGAGGTGAACGAGGCGGCGGAGGTGGTCGCTGCGGCGGCCTCGCCGGAAGCGAACATCATCTTCGGCGCCGTGATCGACGACTCGATGATGGACCAGATCCGCGTGACGGTGATTGCCACCGGGTTCGACGGGGGCAAGCGCAAGCAGGAGAGCATGCAGTTCGAAGAGTCGGGCGGCGCGGTGCCGACGTTCGAGCCTATGCCCGAGGACGAACTCGACATCCCGGCATTCCTGCGGAAGCGAGGCTGACCCGGCCATCAGTCAGCTGAAGGGCGGCGAGGGAAGACCCTCGCCGCCCTTTGGTGTCTCGGCCGAAGGTAGGCCTGGAGAGATGCGCCGGCCGATCGGTCGCTCTCTCTGCGTTCATTCGCTCCCGTAAGGAGGTGCCGGCGGCGCCGGAGGTTGCTGACCGGGCGGCCCGGGAAGGGGCGGGGGCTCTGACGGCGGGCAGCCTGTCGGAGTGGGCGGCGGAGGCGGTGGTGGCGCGTAGCCGCCGCCCACTGCCTGGGCCGGTGCCGGGACGAGGCCGTAGGCCTCGCGCGCGTACTGCCCGTACAGGTTGAACTCCACCGCCGCGACGTAGATGCCGAGGATCGCTCCGATGACGCTGCCGAGCAGTCTGGCGCCGGACGAATCCGAGGAGCTGAATCCGCTCGTGACGATGTTGATGGCGACCCCGAGCCCGAGGCCGACCGCCCAAGCGAGCCAGAAGCTCGTGGTGTTCATGATGCGCCTGAACACCGTCTTGATCGAGAAGAGCGATCCCGCCTCGCCGGTCATCGCGTACTCCACCACGGCGGCCTGGAACAGGATCATCGCCGGGATGACGCCGACCACCAGCAGCAGCAGACCTACGATGATGTAGACGATGGCGGCAAGGATGACGAGGAGTCCGCGGACCCAGTAGGTCCCGAACGCCCCCCATTCCGGCAAGCGGTCGTCGCCCGACGCCACGTTGCGGAGGTACTCCATCCAGAAGCCGATCACGGCAGGCGCCGTCACGACGAGGATCTCGAAGACGAGGGCCAGTCCTAGCTTCATCACCCACTGCGGATCCTCGAATACCGCCTTGAAGCCGCGTCCGATGTCCATTCTGCCTTCCTTCTCCCACCCTGGGGGAAGTAGAGTGAAGGCCCGCCGGTCGACCGGCGGGCCTTCCTGATCGTTACTCGCCTGGCGCGGGAGGCGCCGGAGGAGCGGGTGGCTCCTGGCCGGGCGACTCGGGTGCGGGCTGTGCAGGCGGCGCCGGCGGCACGGGAGGTGCCGGAGGTGTCGAAGGTGCGGGCGGGGGCGGCGGTGCGTAGCCGGGCTGCGCCGGTGGCGCCGGGGGCGGAGCGTACCCCTGCGGACCTGGAGCGGCGGGAGGCGGCGTCTGACCCGGATAGCTTGCCGGAGCTGGGACGCTGCCGCGCTTGATCTTCTTGAAGACCATGAAGTAGTAGACCGGCGCGACCACCCACCAGAATCCGATGAGACCTCCGACGAGGAGGATGATCATCCACGTGCTCTTGCTGCTGCTCCCAGCTGCGGGGAACTCATACTCCTGCCTCTGGAAGACGTCGATGAGCATGATGATCCACCAGATCCCGAAGCCCACGCCGATGAGCGTCGGCAATCCCACGCAGAAGAGGAAGACCAGGCCGCCCGCAGCCGCTCCCGCCGCATCCGACCCGTTGGATTGCGCGAAAGCGGGAGATGCGACGGCCAGCGAGGCGAGCCCCGCGGCGGAGGCGGCACCGAACCGAAGAGACCGCTTCATGTTGTCACCCCCCTCCGAAGCGCTGCCGGAAGGTGTCGCAGGGGCATCCTTCCAGCTATGTATGTTGTAACCTAACCGGCAACGTTAGGTAAGACACCACGAGGAGTCCGCGTTGCACTCACCCGTGCTCGAGCGCTGCACGACGGGCGCGATCGCCTGGCACGCCGACCCGGATCTGCTCGACCGGCACGGCATCCTCGTGGCGTTCTCGGAGCGCACCGGCGGCACGAGCCGCGGCCCTTGGTCCTCGCTCGACCTCGCCGGGCACGTCGGCGACGACCCGGGCGCGGTCGATGCCAACCGGGAGCTGCTCCTGCGGGCGCTCGATCTCGACCTCGCCCGGCTGACTTGCGCCGAGCAGGTGCACGGCATGCGGATCGCCGATGTAGGGCCTGCCGAGGCGGGCGCCGGGAACCGCGCGGGTACCGCTCCCGTCCCCGGTGCCGACGCGCTCGTGACCGCGCTGCCCGACACGCCGCTGATGCTGTGCTTCGCCGACTGCGCGCCCGTCGTCCTGGTCGCGACGGCGCCGACGCGGGCGATCGCGGTCGTGCACGCAGGGTGGCGCGGCGTTCTCGGCCGGCTTCCGGGGCTTGCCGCGGCGGAGTTGGCGGCGAAGGCAGGGTGCGATACCTCCTCGCTGCTGGCCTACGTCGGTCCGCACATCTGCCGGGAGTGCTACGAGGTCGGTGACGATCTCGCCGCCCGATTCGCCGAGAGCTTCGGCGGCAGCGTCGTGTCGCAGGGGCGGGTGGACCTGGGCGCCGCGGTGTCGGGGAGTCTGCGGGAATCCGGCGTCTCCGGCGAGCGTCAAGTCCTGCTCGGCCTCTGCACCGCACGGATGACGGACAGGTTCTTCTCCTACCGCGCCGAGGGCACGACGGGCAGGCACGGCGCGCTGGGGGCGCTGCTCTCCCGCGCGTGACTGCGGCCGGGTCACGGAAGTCGGGGGCTTCACTGCAGCTAGCTCCGGATATAATGACCCTACCGCGGTCCGCGAGAGGGAGACCCCAGGGATGCGTGAAAGCTTCAGACAGGACCTCAAAGACCTCAAGATGGAGACGCTCCTCATAGGGCGGATCATCCTCGGCAGCACGAAGGACGCCGTGCGAGCGCTCGTCGAGGGCGACATGGACCTGGTGGACAAGGTCTTCACCACCGAGGACGAAGTCGATCGTCGCTGTCTCGGTGTGGAGGAGCGCTCGCTCGAGATCACGGCGACGCAGTTCCCCGTGGCTCGCGACCTGCGCCTCATCCACTCGCTCACGTACATCGCCATGCACATGGAGCGGATGGGCGATCTCGACGTCAACCTAGCCAAGGCCGCGAAGCGGACCGCGTCGCGCAAGGGCCCTCAGACCCTGTACGACCTCATCCAGGCGCAGGGCAACCTCGTGTACCGCGTGCTCGAGGCGATGATCGACGCGCTGGACCGCTATGACGTGGAGCTCGCACGCAAGTTGCCGGAGCTCGACGAGCCGATCGACCATCTCTTCAAGCAGTTCTTCCGCGAGCTCGCGCGCCTCACGGACGAGGACGAGATCGACTGGGCGAGCTCGATGGTGCTCGCCAGCCGCTATCTCGAGCGTATCGCGGACAATGCGGTCGACATCGGCGAGCGGATCACGTATCTCGTGACCGGGGATTTCGACGCCGGCAGCATCGAGTCGGAAGAGGGATAGCCGCGATGGGAGCCATCGCCACGCGCCTCGAGGCGGTGCGGAGGCAGGTGGCGGACGCGGCTGACGTCGCGGGACGCGAACCGGCCGGCGTGCGGATCGTGGCCGTCACCAAGACGGTGGGTGTCGCCGAGGTGGGCCAGGCGGTCGCCGCGGGGTGCCACGACTTCGGCGAGAACCGCGTCCAGGAGTTCGTGGGCAAGCACGCGCTCTTCCCCGCCGAGCGCTGGCACTTCATCGGCACCTTGCAATCCAACAAGGTGCGGGACGTCGTCGGGCGCGCGGATCTGATCCACTCCATCGACACGCTGAAGCTGTTGCACGCCGTGGACAGGCATGCTCGCGAGGCCGGAGTGGTGCAACCGGTGCTGCTCCAGGTGAACGTCTCCGCCGAAGAAGCCAAGCATGGTTTCGAGCCGGAGGACGTCGAGCGCGCGCTACGGGACGCGTGCGACCTGGAGGGCGTCGAGGTGCGCGGGCTGATGACGATGGCGCCGCTGGTCTCGCGCCTAGAGGACGTGCGCTGGGTCTTCCGGTCGCTACGCGAGCTGCGGGAGCGTCTGCAGGGCCTGCACATCGGCTCGCACGACCTGACGGAACTGTCCATGGGCATGACGAACGACTTCGCGGTGGCTGTCGAGGAGGGCGCGACTATCGTGCGGGTGGGGCGCGCCATCTTCGGCAAGTGAGCCTCGCTCCGGCCCGCTGGTGTAAAGTATCGGGGACGGACAGGCGCGTTCGCGCATCGTGATTCGACCGAGGAGAGCGACGTGGGTTTCTGGCACCGCGCGAAGGTTATGCTTGGCCTCGCCGACGACTATGACGAGGACTACGGCGACCGCTACGAGGACGACTACGAGGGCGAACCGGCGCGCGACTCTCGGTCCTACGAGAGCCCGTACGGTGAATCGCCGACGTCCGTGCGCCGCGTGGACCGCGGACCCGAGCCGCCGCGCGGCCGGGAGAGCCTGCGAAGCGTGAGCCCCGCCTGGGGCGAAGCGGAGCAGCCCGCTGCCCCTCAAGTGAAGATGCACATCACCGAGCCGCGCAGCTTCACGGAGGCGCAGACCATCGCGGACAAGCTCAAGGCGGGTGTGCCCGTCATCATGAACCTGACGTCGACAGATCCCGACCTGGCCAAGCGCTTCATCGACTTCGCGTCGGGTCTGACCTACGGGCTCGACGGCGGTCTCCAGAAGGTCGCGGACCGCGTCTTCATGTTGACGCCCGCCAACGTCTCGGTGTCCGCTCAGGAGCGCCAGCGCTTGCGCGACAAGGGCCTGTTCAGCCTCGACGGCTGACATGCCTGCCTAGGGAGGGGCTTTCCCAGTGACCACTTCAAGGACTCTCGCCGTCATCGGCGGCGGGCGCATGGGAGAGGCGATCGTAGCCGGCCTGCTGGCCGCACGCATCGTCCCAGCCGAGGCGGTGGTCGTCGCGGAGCCCGATCCCGCACGGCGTGAGGCGCTCTCAGGCGGGTACGGCGTGCACGGCGTCGCCGGCGCTCGCGACGCCCTCCCCGACGCCTCCACCGTGCTTCTCGCGGTGAAGCCCCAAGTCATCGACGCGGTCGTCGCCGACATCGCCACGGCGCTGCCCCCCGCGGCCCTCGTCGTGTCGATCGCGGTCGGCGTGAGCTGCTCGCGGATCGAGTCGGCGCTGCCGGCGGGTACGCCGGTCGTTCGCGTCATGCCCAACACCCCCGCGATGGTGCGCGAGGGCATGAGCGTCGTCTCGGGCGGGATGGAGGCGACGGGGGAGCAGGTCGAGTACGTCCGCTCGCTCTTCGCCGCTCTCGGCAAGGCGATCGTGCTCGAGGAGCGCTATCAGGATGCCGCGGCCGCGATCTCCGGCTCGGGTCCCGCGTACGTCGCGCTCTTCGTGGACGCTCTCGCTCGTGCCGGTGTGCGGCAGGGTCTCCCGCGCGATGTCGCCCAGACGCTCGCCGTCCAGACGCTGCGCGGGACGGCCGAGCTCATCGAGACTACCGGACAGCATCCCGAGCAGCTTGTGGACGCGGTGAGCAGCCCGGGCGGGACGACCATCGCGGCACTCGAGGCTCTGGAGGCCGGGGGTTTCCGCTCCGCGGTGGCCTCGGGCGTCTCCGCGGCGGTCCGACGCGCGAAGGAGCTGGGGTAGATGTTGTTCGGCCTGTCGATCGCCGGGCTGGTCTCTCGCCTGATCTCCTTCTACGAGATCCTCATCGTCATCTACGTGCTCATGTCGTGGTTCCCCATCCGAGGCGGGATCGCGCTCGACATCTACCGCGTCTTGGGGTCGATCTGCGAGCCGTACATCGGGTTGTTCCGGCGGATCCTGCCGCAGGCTGCCGTCGGGGGAGCGGGACTGGACTTCTCGCCGCTCGTTGCGATACTCGTGTTGAGCGCCGTTCAGAGGGTCGTCGCGGCGCTGCCCCTCTAGGGGATTCGAAGGAAGGATCGTTGAAGTGAAGCTCACCCCGCTCGACATACACCACAAGGAATTCCGCCACTCGCTGCGCGGCTACTCGGAGGAGGAGGTCGACCAGTTCCTCGACGAGGTGGCCGACGAGTTCGAGCGGCTCTTCAAGGAGAACATCGACCTTTCCGAGAAGCTCGACGCCGCCAACGACAAGCTGCGCGGCTACAGCGACATGGAGCGCACGCTGCACAACACGATGCTCGCGGCGCAGCAGTCTGCCGAGGACATCGTGAACAAGGCCCGCAAGGAGGCCGAGCTCGTGCTGCGGGACGCGGAGATCAAGGCTAAGGAGCTCGTGCACGCGGCGCTGGCGGAGAAGCAGAAGGCGCAGGGCGAGTTCGGGCGCATAAAGCAGGCCGAGGAGGACTTCCGCGGCCGCTTCCGCGCACTGCTCGAGGAGCACATGCGCAACGTCGCCGAGATCCCGGTATCGGCCGAGGCCGCGGCGCTGGCCGCCGAGCCGATCGAGGAGTATCGGCCCGAGGTCCCGCAAGTCGTCGTCCCCGAGCAGTTCGCCGCGCCCGCACCGCAGGCGGTGCCAGCGCCGTCCGAGGCACTCGTGGCCGAGCCGGCACCCGAGGAGCCTCCTGCATCCGGCTTCGTCACGAGCGTCCACCTCGGCGAGAGCGCCGCGCCGCAGCCTTCCGCCGAGACGGCGGCGTTCGTCGAGCCCGTGGAGTTCACGTTCACCGGCGCGGGCGAGCGCGACGAGGACATCGACATCGAGGAGATCGACTAGCGCTCGATGAGCGCGCAGCTGCCCGTCCACGTGTCGCCCAAGTCAGGCCGCGACGAGGTCGTCGGCTGGCGAGACCGTGAGCTGCAGGTCCGAGTCACCGTCCCTCCGGAGGCCGGCAAGGCCAACGCCGCGGTATGCTTCCTGCTCGCGAAGGCCGCGGGCGTCCCTAGAACGTCCGTCCGCGTCCTGCGCGGGGAGTCGTCGAGGCACAAGCTCCTCGAGTTCACGTTGCTCGAGGAAGCGCAGCTGAGAGCGGCGTTCGGCGAGCCCGAGGGTTAGCGCGCACGTGGCGGTTTCAGTAGAAGAAAGCCGAGCCGGCGTAGTGCAGGAGCAACACGGCAGCGAAGACCAGGAAGACGAACACGCCGACCTGCAGGATAGCGCGATAGCGCCGAAGGCTCCAGACGCCCGCGCTGACACCTGCTATGACCGCGAGCTTCACGACGGCCGCGAGACGCGGGTCGGCGGCGATGAGCCCCGCCATGACCGGGTTCCCCTCGGAGGCGCCCGCGGCGAGCGCCCTGGTCGTGGCCAGCTGGTCGAGGAGATTCATGACGTTGACGGCTATGAGCAGCACCGCGAGTGCGGCGGGCCGGTCGCGCAGCTCCTGGAGCAGGGGGACGCGGCCGGCCGCACCACGCCGCTCGAAGCCGGATCGCCGCTCCCGCATCACGAAACGCCGCCTTGCCCTGCGTTCCGCGGACCGCCCGCCCACGACCGTCTCCGCGCCCATCCGTCGCCCCCTCCTCGGCCTCAGGCTGGTGTTGATACCCATTCGGCGGAGGGCTCCGTTTGACCCGCTCGCGTCGCCTCGGCTAACCTTGTCGTTCAAAGGCGACGACGGGGACGAGTAGCGGAGGCCGGCAGCTCAGAAGCGAGCGGGGACAGTGAGAGCCCGCGAGCGGCACCTCGGCGAAGATCACCCCATCAGCCCCGGACCGAACGGCGGGAGCGCCGCTAGGCTCCGGCGGGAGCGACCGTTACATCGCGACGAGGTGGCGCGGGCCGGCTGGAGCGGTCCGCGTAAGCCGGGTGGCACCGCGGAGCGGAAAGCACGACGCGCTTCGTCCCGACGATCGACGGGACGGGCGCGTTTCGTTTTGCCGGGTAGAAGAGGCCGATGACGGTCTTCACCGTCATCGGCCGGGCGGTTCCAGCTTCACTCGCTTCGCGAGCAGCTGGACCGCCCGCGGGATGGCGACCGAGGAGCCGATGTGGACTACAAAGAGACGATGAACCTGCCGCAGACGTCCTTCCCGATGAGAGCGAACCTGTCGCAGCGCGAGCCGCTGTGGCTCGAGTTCTGGGAGGAGCACGACGTCTACCGTCGGTCGGTGGAGCTGAACGCCGGGGGCCCAGAGTTCGTCCTGCACGACGGGCCGCCGTACGCGAACGGCGACATCCACATGGGCACCGCGTTCAACAAGGTGCTGAAGGACCTCGTAGTCAAGTACAAGACGATGAGGGGGTACCGCGCACCGTACGTTCCGGGATGGGACTGCCACGGTCAGCCGATCGAGCACATGGTGGAGAAGACACTGGGCTCCGAGAAGATGGCCTCGACGTCTCAGGCGGAGCTTCGGCGCCTCTGCCGCGAGTGGGCGATGCGGTTCGTGAAGCGGCAGGGCGACGAATTCAAGAGGCTGGGGGTCAGGGGGGACTTCAAGGAGCCGTACCTAACCCTCAACCCGAGCTATGAGGCGGGTGACGTCCGCGTCTTCGCCGAGCTGTACCGCAAGGGCATGGTGTACAAGGGGCGCAAGCCCATCCATTGGTGCTGGAGCTGCAAGACCGCACTGGCGGAGGCCGAGATCGAGTACTCGGACGAATCCTCGGACAGCATCTACGTCAAGTTCTGGTTGAGGTCGAAGCCGGCTGCTTGGGCCAGCCGGCCGGAGAAGCTCGGCGTGCTCATCTGGACGACCACCCCGTGGACGCTGCCCGCCAACGTCGCGGTGACGCTGGCGCCCGACGCCGACTACGTCGCGGTGAAGTTCTGCGAGGGTGAGGCGCTCATAGTGGCCGAGGCGCTCGTCGGGCAGGTCGAGCAGCTCGGCGGGATCGACGCCGCCGAGGTGCTGCCGGGCAAGATGAGGGGCAGCGAGCTCGAGGGTCTCACGTACGAGCGCCCGGTATTCCCCGATCGGGCCGGTGTCGTCATAACCGGCTCCCACGTCGAGTTGACGGCCGGGACCGGCGCGGTCCACACCGCTCCCGGGCACGGCGAGGACGACTACCTCGTCGGCATGAAGTACAAGCTGCCGGCGCCGATGCCCGTGAACGACCTCGGCGTGTTCACGGAGGAGGCCGGGCCCTTCGCCGGGATGCACATCGACGAAGCCAACCCGCGGATAATCGAGCATCTCCGGGAGCGGGGGACGCTGCTGTGGTCGGGCAAGACGATGCACAGCTACCCCCACTGCTGGAGGTGCAAGAAGCCGGTCGTCTTCCGTGCCACGGAGCAGTGGTTCGTGTCGATGGACGCGACCGGCCTGCGCGAGCAGACCCTGGCCGCGATGCAGCAGGTCGAGTGGGTCCCCGCCTGGTCGATCAACCGCATGCGCGGGATGGTGGAGGAGCGGCCGGACTGGTGTATCAGCCGTCAGCGCGCGTGGGGAGTGCCGATACCCGTCTTCGACTGCGCGGATTGCGGCGAGCTGGTCGCGAACGACGCCACCTTCGAGGCGGTGGAGCGTCTCTTCGCCACGGAGGGCGCGGACGCATGGTTCACGCGCAAGCCGAGCGAGTACCTCCCTCCGGACGTGGCGAAGTGCCCGAAGTGCGGCGGCGAGCTGAAGCCGGAGACCGACATCGTCGACGTCTGGTTCGAGTCGGGCGCATCGCAGACGAGCGTCCTTCAGACGCGGGCCGACCTGCGTTTCCCTGCCGAGCTCTACCTGGAAGGCTCGGACCAGCACCGCGGATGGTTCCAGAGCTCGCTGCTGACGAGCATGGGCGCCAACGGCGTTCCGCCCTTCAAGTCGGTCCTCACGCACGGCTTCATCGTCGACGGCGAGGGCCGGAAGATGAGCAAGTCGGTGGGCAACGTGGTGGATCCGATGGACATCGTCGCGAGGTACGGCGCCGACGTCATCCGGCTGTGGGTCGCCTCGTCGGACTACAGCCAGGACGTCTCGGTCTCCGACGAGATCCTCGACCGCAACGCCGAGGCATACCGCCGGATCCGCAACACCTTCCGGTTCCTGCTGTCGAACCTCTACGACTACGACCCCGCGAACGCCGTCGTGTGGGAGGAGCTGCGGGAACTCGACCGGTACGCCCTCGTCACGCTCCACGACCTCGTCGAGCGCGCGACGAAGGCGTACGACGACTCGCGCTACCATCTGGTGTTCCACGCGCTGTTCGGCTACTGCGTGACCGATCTCTCGGCCTTCTATCTCGACGTGGTCAAGGACCGCCTGTACTCGGACGCGCCGGATTCGGTCTCGCGCCGCGGCGCTCAGACGGTCCTGGCGGCCATCCTGGCCGCGCTGGCCCGTATCGCCGCGCCGATCCTCACGTTCACCACCGAGGAGGTATGGCAGGCGATGCCGGAGAGCTTGCGCGACGCCGACAGCGTGCAGCTCGCCGGATGGCCGCGCGTCCCCTTCGTCGGGGAGCACGCGGAAGAGGCTGTGCGGTTGCGCGGACGCTACGGGCTGGTGCTGTCCGTCCGCGACATCGTGATGAAGGCGCTCGAGGAGGCGCGCGCGGAGGGCCGCATCGGCAAGAGCCAGGAGGCGCGTGTCCGCATCTCGGCAGAGGAAGCCGCGCTGGCTGCGCTCCGCGTCACGCCCGACCTCGCGGACATCCTCCTCGTCGCCGAGGTGGTCCTCGGCGCGTCCTCGGCCGAAGGCGTGACCGTCGAGGTCGACCCGGCGTCCGGCGAGAAGTGCGCCCGCTGCTGGAACTACCGCACCGACGTCGGCGCCGACGCCTCGCATCCCGACATCTGCGGCAGGTGCGCGGCCGTCGTGCGCGCATCGACCGCCGGGTGATATCATCAAGGGTGCCCGCGGGGGAGGCGGCAGCCGTCCCCGCGCACTCGTGATCACGGCCTCCTGATCGGATGAAGGACGACATGAACGTGGACAAGATAGCCGAGGTGCGAAGCTTCCTGGAGGCGGAACGGACTCGCCTGCAGCAGGAGATCGCCGACTTCGAGCGTGAGGGCCAGGACAACCTCTCCGAGGCGTCCGGCGAGAACAACTATCGCGATCACATGGCGGACCAGGGCAGCGCGACGTTCTCGCGCGAGCTCGACCTGTCGCTGGAGGACAACATCCGCTCGATGCTCGTCTCCGTCGAGCGCGCCATCAAGCGCATCGACGACGGTGTGTACGGGAAGTGCGTCAGGTGCGGAGACGAGATCGCCGGGGCGCGCCTCGAGGCGATGCCCACCGCCGAGCTGTGCATCTCCTGCAAGGAATGGGAAGAGGGCCGGTAGCCCTGAGGAGATCGGGCGTCGCGCTGCTCGTCACCGCCATGGTGACGGTCGCCGCGGATCAGGCGTCGAAGGCGGCGGTGCGCGCTTACCTGCCCCCCTCGCACTCGATCCCGCTCATTCCCGGCGTGCTCGACCTGAACTATGTCCGGAACAGCGGCGCCGCGTTCGGCCTTCTCGAGGGTCAGCGGCTGTTCTTCATCCTCACGGCCCTCGCCGTGCTGGCTGGCATCGCGTTCGTGTGGTTCCGCTACAAACCGGACGCCTGGTACGTCGTGCCCGCACTCGGGCTCGTGGTCGGCGGGGCGCTGGGCAATCTCGCCGACCGTGTGCTCGTGGGCCGCGTGACGGACTTCCTGTACTTGCACTTCTGGCCGGTGTTCAATCTGGCCGACTCCGCCATCGTCGTCGGAGTGACGGTACTCGTGTTCTGGTTGCTGTTCAGGCACGACGACGAGGACGAGGAAGACCCGGTGCCCTCCGGGGAGTCCGGGGAGGCGTAAGCGGCATGCTCCCCGTCGCCTTCCGGGCCGGCCCTGTCGACGTCTACACCTACCCGCTGGTCCTGATCGCCGCGCTCGCGGCGTCATGGCTGGTCGTCCGAGCGTTCGCGCCTCGGCTGCTCGTGCCCCGATGGGCGGCCGCCGACCTCGTCGCCGCTGCAGCGCTCGGTGCGCTGATCGGCGGCAGGGCGTGGCACGTAGCGTCGTTCCCGGCTGCCTACTCGGCGGGATGGTGGCGCCTGTTCGAGCTGCAGAACGGCGGGCTGGTGTTCTACGGCGCGGTGCTCGGCGGGGCCGTGACCGTGGCCGCGGTGGCGCGCGTCGAGCGGCTCTCGCTCCCGGCCGTCGCCGACCTAGCCGCTCTCGCGCTCCCCCTCGGCAGCGCCATCGGGCGCTGGGGGTGTCTCGCGGCCGGCTGTTGCGGCGGCCCGGGACTGTACGTCGGCGATGTGAGAGTGCCTCCGCAAGTGATCGACTCCGCGGGCGAGATCGTGCTCTTCGGCGTGCTGATCGCTCTCGCCCGGCGTCTAACCCTCGGGCGGGGCGCGCTCTTCGCGTGGTGGCTGGCGCTCTACCCTGTCCTGCGGTTCGGGATAGAGTATCTGCGTGCGGACCCGCGTGTCGCGTTCGGCCTCACGCAAGCGCAGCTCGTGTCGATCCCGGTCGCGGTGATCGGTTTCGCGGCCGTGTTCGCGGGAATGCGGGAAGGGGGTGGCCGATGACGGAGCCGGTGCTCATGCACGAGGTGACCGGGGACGAGGCGGGCGAGAGGCTCGACAAGCTGCTGGCGGACGCCGGGCTCGTCGCGAGCCGGGCGTTCGCGCAACGCCTGATCGAGGGCGGCCACGTCACCGTGGACGGCTCGCCGGTCCGGAAGAGCCGCTCGCTTCGCGAGGGCGACTTCATCGAGGTCGAGATACCCGAGGCCGCCGAGTCGGAGCTCGTGGCCGAGCAGATCCCGCTGGACATCCGCTTCGAGGACGAGTATCTCATCGTCCTGTCGAAGGCGGCGGGGATGGTCGTCCATCCCGCGCACGGGCACTGGACGGGGACACTGGTGCATGCCCTCCTCGGCTACTCCGAGGACCTCGGGGGGCTGCAGGGCGAGGAGCGCCCGGGCATCGTGCACCGGCTCGACAAGGACACCTCCGGTCTGATGCTGGTGGCCAAGGACGACGACACTCAGCGGGCGCTGCAGGAGCAGATCCGGCAGCGGCTCGTCGACCGCCGCTACCTCACGCTCGTGCACGGGATCATCGTGCCGGACTCCGGGATGATCGACGCGCCGATAGGCCGCGCCCCCCGGGACCGTCAGCGGATGGCGGTGACGGAGGGGCAGGGCTCGCGCCAGGCGGTGACGAGCTTCCGCGTGCTGGAGCGTTTCGAGGCCTTGGGGACCGACGACGGGTACACGCTGGCGGAATGTAAGCTGCAGACCGGACGGACCCACCAGATCCGCGTGCACATGGAGTACATCAGGCACCCGGTGGTGGGCGATGCGTTGTACGGCCGCAAGCGCCGCGGCGCCGACCTGGGCCTGACTAGGCAGTTCCTGCACAGCTATCGGCTCGCCTTCGAGCATCCCGTCACCGACGAGCGGATCGAGCTCGTCGACTGGCTGCCCGGCGACCTCGCCGAGGCTCTGGACCTGCTCGCCGAGCGTTCCGAGGGCCGGACGAAGGCGGGCGACGAGGTCTTCGCGCTGAAGGGGCGGCGGCAGTGAGCCCGGGGGCGGAACGCGGCCGAAGACGACACATCGCGCTGAAGGTGGCGGCCGGCTACGCCGTGCTCGCGGGCTTGTGGATCCTCTTCTCGGACGCGGCGGCCGCCGCCCTCATCACGGACCCGCGACTGCTCCACCTCGTCAGCACCGCGAAGGGGTGGGCCTTCGTCGCTGTCACGGGCTCGATCCTGTACTGGCTCGTGAGACGCTACCTCCGCGAGATCGAGATCGGCGAGAGCGCGCTGCGGGGCAGCGAGCGGCGGCTGGAGCGCATCGTCGCCACGATCCCCTCCGCTGTGCTGATCGTCGGGCGGGACGGTCGCATAACCATGGCCAATTCGGCGGCGGTCCGGATCCTGCGCCTGCCGGCGGCGGAGATAGTCACGCGAACGTTCGACGACCCGGCCTGGCGAGGAGAGACGCTCGACGGGCGCCCGTTGCGCTCGGACGAGTACCCTTCCTCACGCGTCTTCGCCACCGGCGAGTCCGTCTACGACGTCCGCTTCGCGATCGTGCACCCGGACGGGTCGCGTGCCGTGCTGTCGGCGAACGCCAGCCCGCTCCTCGACGAGAAAGGCGAGATCATCGCGGTCGTGTCCGCGACCGCCGACATCACGGAGGAGTATGCGGCCGAGCAGAAACTCGTGCACGTCAACCGGCTCTACTCGATGCTGAGCCAGATCAACGAGGCGATCGTGCGTATCCGCGACGAGCGAGGGCTGTTCGCGGAGGCCTGCAGGATCACGGTCGAGTACGGACGGTTCCGGATGGCGTGGGTCGGCCTCGTCGATCGCGAGACGGGGCTGCTCAGGCCCATGGCGTACGCGGGAGAGGAGCGCGAGTACCTCGACGTCGTCCGCATCACCGTGAACGACGAGGACGAGGGGCACGGACCGGAGGGCACGGCGGGACGCCTCGGGCGGACCGTCGTCAGCAACGACATCGAGCACGACCCGTACATGCGTCCCTGGAGCGCTCCCGCCCGGGAGCGCGGGTACCGCGCTCTGGCTGCGTTCCCGCTCCGTCTGGATGACGCGGTCGTGGGCGTCTTCGCGATCTACGCGTCCGAGAAGGGCTTCTTCGACGCCGAGGAGATACGGCTGCTCGAGGACCTTGCCGAGGACATCGCGTTCGGGGTCGCGCACATCCGTCAGGAGCAGGAGCGACGTCGCGCGGAGGAGGAGCTTTTCCGGCATCGCGAGCATCTCGAGGAGCTCGTGGAAGAACGCACCGTCGAGCTCCGCGAGCTCAACGAGCGCCTGCGTCAGGCGACCGAGGCGAAGAGCAGGTTCCTCGCGCACATGAGCCACGAGCTGCGCACGCCGCTGAACTCCGTGATCGGGTTCACCGCGATGATGCTCAAGGGAATGGCAGGGGAACTCAACCCCGAGCAGGAGAAGCAGCTCGGCATGGTGGACCGCGCGGGCAAGCAGCTTCTCCGGCTAGTGAACGACGTGCTGGAGATCAGCAAGATCGAGGCGGGCCGGATGAGCGTCGAGCCCGGTGACGTGACGCTCGCGGAGCTAGTCGACGATGTCGCGGCCACCATCCGCCCGCTCGCGGATGAGAAGGACCTCGCCTTGCATGTCGCGGTCGGAGACGGGGAGACCGTACTCCACACCGATCGCGGCAAGCTCGGCGAGGTGCTCGTCAACGTGCTGGCGAACGCCGTGAAGTTCACCGAACGTGGAGACGTCGAGCTGGATGCGCGAGCCGAGGAGCCGGATGTCGTCTTCACCGTCACCGACACGGGCATCGGGATAGCGCCGGAGGACCAGGAGCGCATCTTCGACGAGTTCGAGCAGGCGAAGCGGCCCGGGGGGGCCGGGCGTTCCGTTCGCGGCACCGGTCTGGGCCTCGCGATCAGCAAGCGCCTGACGGAGCTGCTCGGGGGCACGCTCCGCGTCGAGAGCGAGCCCGGGCGGGGTTCCGTCTTCGTGCTGCGCGTGCCGCGCGTGATCGAGGACGAGGATACGAAGGAAGGAACGGAAGAATGAGCCGGCGCGATCCGAGACACGTCCTCGTGGCGGACGACGACGAGGCGAGCCGCTATCTCGTCGAGTCGCTGCTGCGCGGGGCCGGCTACGAGGTGCGCGCCGTGAGCGACGGTGAGGAAGCGCTCGCGGAGGCTCGCTCGTGGCCGGTCGATCTGCTCGTGACCGACGTGCTGATGCCGCGGATGGACGGGTACCGCCTCGTCCAGGCGTGGAAGTCCGACCCGCTGCTCGCCGGCGTCCCGGTCATGTTCTACACGGCGACGTACACCGACCGGGCCGACGAGCGCCTCGCGTCGGACCTCGGCGTGGACCGCTTCCTCACCAAGCCCCAAGACCCGGAGGTGCTGCTCGCCTCCGTGGCGGACCTGCTCGGGCGAGAGCACGTGAACGCCGGTGCGGCCCGGTCCGACGAAGCCGAGGTGCTGCGCGAGTACAGTGAGCGCCTGGTGAGCAAGCTCGAGGACAAGGTCGTCGAGCTCGACACGGCGAACGCGGAGCTGCGGCATGCCGTCGAGGTGCTGTCCGAGGAGATCGGCGTGAAGAATGCGCTGATCGACCGTCTGAACCGCGACGTCGCCGACCGGGAGCAGACGCAGCGCGTGCTGCGAGACACCAACGACGCGCTCGACGCGATCATCGCCAGCTCCCCGCTCGCGATCGTCGGGCTCGACGCGGGCAGCCGCGTGACGATCTGGAACCCGGCGGCCGAACAGCTCTTCGGGTGGACGGCGGACGAAGTCCTCGGCGAGCCGAATCCCGTGGTGCCGGACGAGGCGATGGAGGAGCACCGCCGGGTCTTCGGCGGCACCGCGAAAGGGCGTGGCGTCGTCGGATACGAGACGCGCAGGCGCACGAAGGACGGGCGGACGATCGACGTCGAGCTGTCTACGGCCCGGCTCTCAGCTTCGACGACTTCAGGCGGGGACGCCATCGCCGTATACCAGGACATAACCGAGCGGCGCAAGACCGAGCAGATGAAGTCGGATTTCATCTCGGCCGTCAGCCACGAGCTGCGAACGCCGCTGACCGCGATCCTCGGCTTCAGCGACCTGCTGGCGACGGCGGCGGGCGCGGACCACCCGGAGTGCAGGCGGATGGCCGAACGCATCCGGGGCAAGGCCGGCGAGCTCGGCGCGCTCCTCGATCGCCTGCTGGAGGCCGCGAGCATCCAGGCGGGCTCCACCTCGATCAGCCCGATGATGACGGACGTCGAGCTCTTCCTCGGCGTCGGGATGAAGGCGATGAAGGTGCCGGACGGGTACACGCTCGAGCTCGACGTCGAGCCCGGGATCCCCGCGATACCGGTCGACCGGGCCCGCCTGGGCAGCGTGATCGACGAGCTCGTGCACAACGCCTTCAAGTACTCCCCGGGCGGTGGACCGGTGCGGGTGACGGCGCGGCTCGCCGGCGAGCTGGTCCTGATCTCGGTGTCCGACGAGGGCGTCGGGATCTCGCGCGAGGACATCCCCGCGATCTTCGAGCGGTTCACGCAAGCCGACATGTCCTCCACCCGCGAGTTCCCGGGCATGGGGCTGGGGCTCTACATGGCGCGGCAGGTGGTGGAGGCGCACGGCGGGAGCCTCGAGGCGCGGAGCGAGGAGGGGGCGGGTTCCACCTTCACCATCTCGCTGCCTTTGGCTTGATACCTGCACGAGTCCTCCACAGGAACGACAGCGTTTCTCCACGACGTCCCACTAGACTCGATGTCTACCGGAGGTGAATGACGAGGTGGCCGAGACACGGCGTGTGTTGCTGGTCGAGGACGAGAAAGCGATACGGGACGCGATCGAGGCGTATCTGGACCGCGAAGGCTTCTGGGTGACGCCGGTGGGCGACGGCGAGTCGGCGATCGAGGCTGCCGAGAAGCACCCGTTCGACCTCGTCGTGCTCGACCTCATGCTGCCGAAGCTGAGCGGGGAGGAGGTCGCGCGGCACCTGCGGGACTCCTCCGACGTGCCCATCATCATGCTGACAGCCAAGGGAGCCGAAGAAGAGCGCGTCGCGGGACTCGAGATGGGCGCCGACGACTACCTCGTGAAGCCTTTCTCCCCGCGCGAGCTCGTCGCCCGCGTGCGTGCGCTGATGCGTCGCGCGCACGCCGAGGCGCAGCCTCAGCGCGACCGGATGACCTTCGGCGATCTCGACATCGACCTCGCCGGGCATCGCGTGTTCCTCTCAGGCGAGGAGATCGAGCTCACGGCCAGCGAGTTCAAGCTCCTCACTACCCTGGCCCGATATCCCGGCCGGGTCTACTCCCGGATGGAGCTGGTCGAGAAGGTGCTCGGCTACGACTTCGAGGGGTACGAGCGCGCCATCGACAGCCACGTGAAGAACCTGCGCGCGAAACTCCACGACGATCCGCGGGAGCCCCGGTTCATCCGCACGGTCTTCGGGAGTGGGTACCGCTTCGACCCCGAAGGGTCCTGAGGTGACCAGGCGCGGCTTGGGGTGGCAGCTCGGCGTCGCGTTCGCACTGGTCGCCGTGGCCACCGCGGTCGTGGCTGGCGTCATGCTCTCGATCTTTTGGCAGAAGCAGTTCGAGGGGTACCTTCGCCAGCGCACGCAGGACACCGCCGAGGGCTGGGCGCTCTTCTACGGCGAGGTGTACGCGTACAACATGGGCTGGCCTAGCCCGGTCGTCCTCCCATCGCCCCCCGGCAACAGCGAAGGATTGCGCGTGCAGCTCTTCAGTTCCACGGGCGCGCGTCTGGCCGACAACGCGGACGCGCTTCAGCGCGTGCTGCGCACCTCCACTACGGTGGACTCGCCGCCGCGCAACGCGATCGCCGCTCAGGCGCCCGTCCTGGTGCTCAACCACAACGTGGGCACGGTGAAGGTGTGGTCGGAGTCGCCCGGCGGCTTGCTGACCTCGCGCGACCTTGCCTTCCGCTCCGCTTCCATGACGGGGCTCATGCTGGCCGCGCTGATAGCGGTCGCGCTGGCGAGCGCCGCCGGCGTCATCTACGCCCGGAGCATCGTGCGGCCGATCGACCAGGTGACCGCGACGGCCGCGGCGCTGCGCCGAGGCGACATCGGCGCTCGCACCGGGATGGACGGCGAGGACCCCGTCGGCGTCCTCGGCCGTACGCTGGACGCCATGGCGGCGTCGATAGAGGCGGACCGCGAGTTCGAGCGCCGGCTCACGGCGGACGTCGCGCACGAGCTGCGCACGCCTCTCATGGCGATCCAGGCCACCGTCGAGGCGATGCAGGACGGCGTGCTGCCTGCGGATGAGGAGCGGCTGCAGACGGTGCGCGACGAGACCGTGCGCCTCGCCCGGCTCGCGGACAGCATCCTGGAGCTCTCTAGGCTCGAGCACCGGTCGGCGCCGCTCTCGCGAGACTCGCTCGACCCCGCGCAGCCGCTGCTGACGGCGCTCGAGACACACCGGGCGCTCCTCGACGCGGCGGGGCTGACGCTGAGGGCGAGCGTCGAGGAGGGGATGTCCGTCCTCGGCGACGCCGACCGGCTCACGCAGGCGTTCGGCAACCTGCTCGGGAACGCCGCGCGCTACACCCCGGCCGGGGGCGGGGTCAACGTCGCCCTTCGGCGCGAGGGCGATGAGGCGGTCGTCGAGGTGGCCGACACGGGCATCGGCATCCAGCCGGAGGACCTCGGCCGGGTGTTCGTCCGCTTCTGGCGGGCCGACGCCGCGCGCTCGCGAGCGACCGGCGGGCTCGGGGTGGGGCTCGCGATGGTGAAGGAGATCGTCGAACGGCACGGCGGGCGCATCGGGGTGGAGTCCACACCCGGCGCCGGCAGCGTGTTCACCATCCGGTTGCCGCTCGCTCCCGCGCCGCGCGCGCGGACGCCGCTGCGCATCGGGCGCGCGGGGCCTCCCGCCGCCGCTCCCTAATAGCGCTGTCAGGTCACAAGCCGCGCAGGGCCGTCAGCACGTGCGTGGCGAACGGCGAGGAGACCGCCGCGTCGCCGCCGAACACGTCCACCTTCGAGCAGGCGTCGCCGATCCGCGCCAGCCATGCGTCGAAGCTCGCCGTCGGAGCGTCACCCAGCACGATCGGTCCCCGCAGTCGCGCCATGGCGACCCCGCCCGCGAGCGCGTCGGGAAACGTCCGCCCCGTCGCCACGCCGAGCTCTCCCCGGTCGAGGATGCCCGCCGCGACGGCGTAGTCCGCCACGGCCCGCGACGTCGCGTAGCGGTCCGCGCCCGCTATCCGTACGGGCGCGGGGAGCGCGGCGGCCACCGCGGGAGAGACCGCGGGCGGGCCTCCGATGACGAGCGCCCGCCTCGCTCCCGCCTCCCCGAGCGCCCGTGCCGTGGCGGCGGGCAAGGAGGCGGAGCGCGTGAGCAGGATGGGATGGCCGGCAGCAGCCGCCATCGGCGACGCGGCGAGCGCGTCGGGGAAGTCCTCGCCGGAAGCGACGACGACCGTCGCGGAGGCGATCGACCCGCCGGAAGCGGCTCGCACGGCGATCGCGACCTTCTCGGCCGTCTCGTAGCGGTCGGCGCCGGAGATGCGGACGGTGCCGGGCACGAGTCGCGTCAGCGACGACTGGACGGCCGAGGAGAGTGCCGGCACGCCGCCGATCACGACCACCCGCGAGGGGTGCAACCGCCCGATCTCGTCCGCCGTCGCCTGCGGGAGGGAGTAGCGGCGGCTCAGCAGCAGCGGCCCGCGGTACGCGGCGGCGAGGACGCCCGCGGACAGCGCGTCGGGGAAGTCCTCGCCCGAAGCCACGACCACCGTCGGAGCGCCTGTGGGGTACGAGCTGCGGCTGACGGCCGCGGCCGTGGCGTAGCGGTCCGGGCCCGCGAGCCGCTGCATGGTGAGCCCGGGATGCCCGGTCGCGATGGTGAATCCGACGGAGGCCGGCGCGTTCGAGAACATGTCGCTCGCGGAGGCCGAGACCACGGCGTCGTACACCCCGTCACCGCCCACCCGCAGCTGCGCCGAGGTGGCGGTGGTCGAGTAGATGGGACCGCCGAGCAGCCCGTAGTGGTACACGACGTCCGAACCGGGCAGCGCCCGCCACGCGAGCGTGGCGGAGAAGCCCGAGGTGGCGGCGACGGACACCGCAAGAGGCGGTTGCGTCGGGAATCGCTCCATCAGCCTCCGGTACGCCGCCCACACGTCGAGCTCGCCGTTGCCGTAGGAGGGGTCGAGGCCCGCCGGTCCGAGGTCGCGGCAGGCGGTCAGCACGGCCGAGGTGATCACCGAAGGATTCGCCTTCGGCAGCAGAGTGCGCAGCAAGCCGATCGACGCCGCCACCATGGGCGACGCGAACGACGTGCCGGAGCCGACCTGCATCGAGCCGCCGCTCCCGTAGAGCAGGACGTGCTCGCCGGGGGCCACCAATGCCAGCTGCGGACCGAAGTTCGAGAACGCGGAGCGGACGCCCGTCGCGGGGTCTATCGCGCCCACCGCCAGGGCGCCCTTGGCCGCCGCGGGGAAGTCGACGGCCGCGTTCTCGTTCCCGGACGCCGCTACCACCACGGCGCCCTTGGAAGCCGCATACGCGACGGTGTCGTCCCACGCCTGCTGCAGAGCGGTGTCCGGGTTGCCGCTCGCGTCGTAGGCGGACCCCCCGAGCGACAGGTTGATGACCTTGGCGCCGTGGTCGGCGGCGCTCCGAACGGCGGAGATGACGTTGTCCGTGGAGCCCGTGCCGTTGGCGTCGAGCGCCTTGTACACCAGCACCCTGGAGGGTGCGGCGTATTGCACCCCGGCGATCCCCGCCCCGTTGTTCGTCTTGGCGGCCATGACGTTGCCGACCATCGTCCCGTGGCCCGCGTCGTCCGAGGTGTCCGTGTTGCCCGCGACGTAGTTGTAGACCGGGACGAAGACGCCGTCCGGGGTCTCGGCAGTGGGGGTGTAGCCGGTGTCGACGAGCGCCAGGGTCGCGCCCGGGCGCAGCAGGTCGATGCCGCGGTCGGGAGCGGCGAACGCCTGCCTCCACGCAGGCTCGAGGTCGATCGAGTACGGGTAGCTGCCCGCGTCGCCCAGGTAGCTGCGCTGGGCGGCGTTCCCGCCGATCGGGTTCGCGTAGTACGGGTCGTTCGGGGGCACGGGAAGGCTCAGCGCGTGCAGCGGCAGGTTCGGGATCGCCCACCTCACGCCCCGCGAGCGGCCCAGGCGACGCGCGACGTCCTCGGCGCTGTCACCTCGGCGGACGCGGGCGAGCGCGCGCCCTCGCTCGTGGCCCACGAGCGTCGACGTCTCCGCTCCCGCCCCAGACAGGACGTCGATGTCCGCCGAGGAGATCGTGCCGTCGGCGAACTGTACGACGACGGAGTCCGCTCGCGGCGCCGCCGGGCGCGGGGCGGCTCCGGCGGGGAAGGGGAGCAGCGCCGCCGCGAGCGAGAGCGCGAGCACGGAAGCGGTCAGGCGGGACGGGCGCGGCGTCATCTGCGGTCCTTCGTCTGCGTGCCGGAGAGCCGTTCGTGGCGGTCGTCCTAGCAGCATCCGTGCCGCTCACATTTCGCGGCACCGTCACTCCACGGGCGCCACGTCCACGAAGTCGGCACGCAGGAGCGGCCGCATCAGGTCGAATCCCTCGCGCCCGAACTTCTGGGAGCGCTTGCCGTCGATGCGGATGAGCACGCCGCGCACGTTCGGCAGCTGCGTGAGCTCGCACACCACCTGGGCGAGCCGCAATCTCATCGCCACGGAACGCCCGCCCGCGCCGAACTCCCGGGAGAGGTCGAGACGGACGTTGCCGGAGTAATCGGGCGTGGCCTCGAGGACGCGGGTGCGCGGCGGGATCGCCGAGGACAGCCCGACGGCCTGCTCGGCCGAGGTCGGGCCCTTCAGCAGCACCGCGAGCGCTCCCTCGGGCGACGTCGCCGCCACCCTGCCGCCGCGGTCCACTCGCGCGAGCCTGCCGCTCTTGACGAAGTACGCGCCGAGCGACCCTTTCCTCTCGGGCGAGGGGTGAGACGACGGCACCGGTGAGGCGGTCGGGATCGCAGGCCTCGGCGCCCACGACGGGAGCGAGTCACTGCTGACCGCCACACACGCGGGCAGCACCGCGAGCGCGGCCAGCGCAAGGCCCGCCGCCGCGAGACGCCATGCACGCACCAGACCCGTCATCGGTCCTCCCCGTGTCGCGAGCGGCTTCCATGATACGCCAGCCGCCGCCGGCCGCCTTGCGGAGCCGGCCGCGCGCTGGTATCGTCGCTCCAGCCCTTTAAACCCGGTCCCGCGAGGCCGGCAAGGACACCGAACACGTCCCCGGCGGACTTCGCCGCCGGAGACTCGGCGGATCGAGCAGACTCACTCCGTTCGCAGCTCATCCGCCGACGTGCGCTCCATCGCGCCCGCGCACACTCCTGGTGCCCTCCGCCGACCTCGGCCGGAGGGTCCTTTCGTGAAGAGAGGCAGGAGGCGGCATGGAGTATCGCACGAAGGCCGAGGTGATGGACGCCACGGCGATCGATCGTGCCCTCACGCGCATCGCGCACGAGATCCTCGAGGCGAACCAGGGCGCGAGCGGGCTCGCGCTGGTGGGCATCATGACGCGCGGCGTGCACGTGGCCCAGCGGCTGGCGGAGCGCATCGGCAGGATCGAGTCGGCCGAGGTGCCCGTGGGCAGCCTCGACATCAGCTTCTACCGCGACGACGTCGCCACGCACGTGCACCCCGAGGTCCATCGCACGGACATCCCGTTCGCCGTGGACGGCTCCACGGTCGTCCTCGTGGACGACGTGCTCTTCACCGGCCGGACCATCCGCGCCGCGATGGACGCGGTGATGGACTATGGGCGCCCGGCGTGTGTCCAGCTCGCGGTGCTCGTGGACCGCGGCCACCGTGAGCTGCCCGTGCGCGCGGACTTCGTGGGAAAGAACGTCCCGACTTCGCGGCGCGAGCGGGTGCGTGTGCAGCTGGAGGAGACCGACGGCCGCGACGCCGTGGAGATCTCCGAGCCGGTCGGGGAGGGTGCCTGAGATGCTCTCCGGCAAGCACATCATGACGATGGCCGATCTCACCGCGGACGACGTCGCGCAGGTGCTCGACACGGCGGTCAGCTTCGCCGAGGTGAACGAGCGCCGCATCAAGAAGCTCCCGACCTTGCGCGGGCGCACGGTCATCAACCTGTTCCTCGAGCCCTCCACGCGCACGCGCACGAGCTTCGAGATCGCCGCGAAGCGCCTGAGTGCCGATGCCGTGAACTTCAGCGCGAGCGCCTCGGCGACTGTGAAGGGCGAGAGCCTGCGCGACACCGCGAAGACGCTGTCCGCCATGGCTTGCGACCTGGTGGTGGTGCGCCACAAGTACGCCGGCGCGCCGCAGATGCTCGCCGAGTGCATGGACGCGCACGTCGTGAACGGCGGCGACGGCATCCACGAGCACCCCACGCAGGCGCTGCTCGACCTCTACACGATGCGCGAGCGCTTGGGGAGGCTCGAGGGGCTGCGCGTCGGTATCTTCGGCGACATCGCGCACTCGCGCGTGGCCGGCTCTCTGGTGCCCGCGCTGCGCAAGGTCGGAGCCGTCCCGGTGGTCGTCGCGCCCGCGACGCTGCTGCCCGCCCGCCCCGACGTCCTCGGCGCCGAGGTGGCCGACATCCGCGGGTCGGGCTGCATCGACGGCGTGCTCGCCGACCTCGACGTGGCGTACATGCTGCGCATCCAGCTCGAGCGCGCCGAGACCGCCGGGTTCCCGAGCCTGCGCGAGTACGCGCGGCTGTTCGGCATGAACGCGAAACGGCTGGCGATGATGAAGCCCGAGGCGATCGTTATGCATCCGGGCCCGATGAACCGGGGCGTGGAGATATCGGCCGAGGTGGCCGACTCGCCGCGCGCCGTCGTGCTCGGTCAGGTCGAGTCGGGCGTGGCCGTACGGATGGCCGTGATGTACCTGTTGCTGGGAGGTGCCGACAGTGGCGCTGCTGTTTAAGGGAGGCCGTCTCGTCGACCCGGCCGCCGGGCTCGACGGCGTGGCGGACATCGTCATCCGCGACGGGGTGATCGTCGAGATCGGCGAGGAGCTGAAGATACCCAAGGGCGAGACGATAGACTGCACCGGCAAGGTCGTGCTGCCGGGTCTCGCCGACATACACACACACGTCCGCGAGCCCGGGCGCGAGGACGAGGAGACGGTCGCCTCGGCCACGCGCGCCGCGGCGCACGGCGGCTACACCGCGATCTGCGCGATGCCCAACACATCGCCCGTCGCCGACGAGGGCGCCGCGATAGCGAGTCTCATGCGCATCGTCGAGCGCGACGCGCTCGTGCGCGTGCACGCGCTGGGCGCGATAACGGTCGGCCAGAAGGGCGAGACGCTCGCCGAGATGGGCGACATGCTCGCTTCCGGTGCGGTAGCGTTCTCGGACGACGGCCACGGCGTCCAAGACGCGGGGCTGATGCGCCGAGCGATGGACTACGCGAAGCTGTTCGGGGCGCCGATCGTCTCTCACTGCGAGGTCGAGTCGCTGGCTGGCACCGGCGTGGTCAACGAGGGAGTCGTCTCCACGCGCATGGGCCTGCCCGGCATCCCCGCCGCCGCCGAGGAGGTCATGGTCGCTCGCGACATAGCACTGGCGGAGCTCACCGGCTGCCGGCTCCACCTCGCTCACCTCTCGACGGCCGGTTCCGTCGAGCTCGTGCGCGCCGCCAAGTCGCGCGGAGTGCCCGTGACGGCCGAGGTCACCCCTCACCACCTGTTCCTCACCGAGGACGACGTCACCTCGTACGACACGCACATGAAGATGAACCCCCCGCTGCGCACGAAGGCGGACGCCGAGGCGCTCCTCGCCGCGCTCCTCGATGGGACGGTGGACGCCGTCGCGACCGACCACGCCCCTCACGCCCCGCACGAGAAGGAGCTCGAGTTCGAGCTCGCGCCGTTCGGCACGACGGGTCTGGAGACCGCACTCTCCCTGGTCGTCACGCATCTCGTGCAGCCCGGGAAGGCCGGCTGGCCGGACGTCGTCCGCTGGATGTCGCGCGCGCCGCGCGAGTGCCTCCTCGGCATCGCTCCGGTAAGCCTTGCCGTGGGGTCGCCCGCCGATGTCACCGTCGTGGACCCCGAGGCCAGGGTGACCGTCGAGCAGGACTGGTTCGAGTCGAGGTCGAAGAACTCGGCATTCACGGGTGCTAGACTCCTCGGGAAAGCCAGCGAGGTGCTCGTCGGAGGCTTCTTCGCGCTCCGGCACGGGAAGGTGGCGGGGTAGTGCCGAAGCGTCGCGCGATGCTCGCGCTCGAGGACGGGACGGTGTTCCGCGGCTGGTCCTGCGGCGCCGACGGCGAGGCCGCGGGCGAGGCTGTCTTCAACACGTCGATGTCCGGCTACGAAGAGGTGCTGACCGACCCGAGCTACGCCGGGCAGATAGTCACGATGACGATGCCGCACATCGGCAACTACGGGACGAACGCCGCGGACATGGAGTCGCGCGGTGTGTTCGTGGCGGGGTTCGTGGTCCGCGAGATGTCCCGCATCGGGAGCAACTTCAGGGCGGAGCAGAGCCTGCCCGAGTTCCTGCGCGAGGCGCGCGTGGTCGCGATCGAAGGCGTGGACACGCGGCGGCTCACGCGCCACATCCGCGAGCGAGGCGCCATGCGTGCGGTCATCTCGACCCTCGACCTGGACGAGGCGTCGCTGGTCGCGAAGGCGAACGGCGCGCCGGGCATGGAAGGTCTCGACCTCGTGAGCTCCACCTCGGTGACCGAGACGTACCGTTGGGGCCTGGAGGGACCGGTGGGCACGATGCCCGCCGACACCGGGATCATCCCCGCCGAGGCACGCTACCGCGTGGTGGCGTTCGACTCCGGCGTGAAGTACAACATCCTGCGGCTGCTCGCCGAGTCGGGGTGCGACGTGACCGTGGTGCCGCCCGCCACCTCGGCAGCCGACGTGCTCGCGCTCGAGCCCGACGGCCTCTTCTTCGCGAACGGACCGGGGGACCCGTCGGCCGTGCCCTATCTCTTCGGGACTCTTCGCGAGCTGCTCGGCAAGGTGCCCGTCTTCGGCATCTGCCTCGGCCATCAGATGCTGACGCTAGCGGTGGGGGGGCGGACGTACAAGCTGAAGTACGGCCACCGCGGCGGCAATCAGCCCGTGAAGAACCTGCTCACCGGCGAGGTGGAGATCACGAGCCAGAACCACGGTTTCTGCGCGGACATCGGCTCGATCGGCGCGCTGGACCGCGAGCTGTCCGGCGGGCTCGACCTGCCTCTCGACGACCTGGGCGCCTGGGTGCGCGCCGGCGCCGCCCCGGTCGTTCGGTCGGGGGATTTCGGGCCGGTCCAGCTGACGCACGTCAACCTCAACGACATGACCGTCGAGGGGCTGCGGCTGCTCGAGGTCCCCGCCTTCTCGGTCCAGTACCATCCGGAGGCGGCCCCCGGCCCGCACGACTCACGATACTTGTTCGGCGCCTTCACCGGACTCATGGACGGACGCGCGGACTTCCTGCAGCTCGGACGGCGCGGCCAGGCGGCCGCAGGTGGCGGGGGGTAGAGATGCTTCGCTCAGTGCTTCTTCCGACGGATCTCCAGAACGGCTCGGACCTGATGCTCGCCTTCTCGGCGGGCTTGCCGGCGCTGGGCGTGCGCGACGTGGTGCTCGCGCACGTGGTCGAGCCGACGGGGATGGAGGGGCCGGTCATAGACGCGGCGGTGGACGAGACGCGCGGCAGGCTCCGCGAGGCGGCGCGTCCGCTCGAGGACGTGGGGCTGTCGGTCGAGACGCGGATCGCGACCGGGGTCCCGCAGGAGACCGTGATGGCGCTGGCGCAAGAGATGCACGTCGACGGGATAGTCTGCGGCACGCACGGCCGAGGGGTGGTCGACCAGCTCTTCCTCGGGAGTGTGTCGGACCGCATCGTTCGCGAAGGAGGCGTCCCGCGGCTCGTCGTGCGGTTCGACCTGCTCCGCAACCACGCCGCGCCGGACCGCATCTGCAAGGCCTTCGGCAGCAAGCTGCTCGTCCCCACCGACTTCTCCGCCACCTCCACTCGCGCGTTCCTCGCCGCCCTCGAGCTCCCGAGAGAGGCGATCGGCACGATGTACGTGATGCACGCGATGGATCCCTCGCTGTCGGGGGAGAAGCGCCGGCGCGCCGAGGACGGCGCGGAGTTCGAGTTGCGCAATCTGTGCGCGATGGCGGCGGAGCGGGGTATCCCGGCGAAGCCGGTGATCGGCTTCGCGGAGCCGGCGCACGCCGTGCTAGCCGAGGTGGACGAGCGGCGGATCACCGGCGTCGTGATCGGTACGCGCGGGCGGAGCCCGCTGCAGGAAGCCCTGCTCGGAAGCGTGTCGATGACTCTGTTGCGGCAGGCCAGCTGCCCCGTGATGGTGATGTCGTGAGCGGTCCCCGTCGCGGAACCCGCCGCCGGGCCGGCGGGTTCTCCGTGACCCTCTGTCGGAGGAGCGCCGTTGCCGCGTAGAGACGACATCAAGAAGATCCTGGTGATCGGGTCCGGGCCGATCGTGATCGGGCAGGCGTGCGAGTTCGACTATTCGGGCGTGCAGGCGTGCAAGGTGCTGCGCGAGGACGGCTACGAGGTCGTGCTGGTGAACTCCAACCCGGCCACGATCATGACGGACCCCGAGTTCGCCGACCGCACGTACGTCGAGCCCGTCACGCCTGCCTTCGTCGAGAAGGTCATCGCCGTGGAGAAGCCCGACGCTCTCCTGCCCACGCTCGGCGGGCAGACGGGGCTGAACTGCGCCGTGGCCCTCGCGGAGAGCGGGGTGCTCGAGCGCCACGGGGTGGAGCTGATCGGCGCGAAGCTCGAGGTCATCAAGAAGGGCGAGGACCGGCAGCTGTTCAAGGAGGCGATGCAGCGCATCGGGCTCGACGTGCCCCGCAGCGGCTATGCCCGCTCCGTTAGCGACGCCGAGGAGCTCGCCGTCGACCTCGGCTTCCCGCTAGTCATCCGCCCCGCGTTCACGCTGGGCGGCGCGGGCGGCGGGATCGCGTACAACGCCGACGAGCTGCGCGAGATCGTCTCGGGCGGAGTGGCCCTCTCGCCCGTCGGCGAGGTGCTCGTCGAGGAGAGCGTGCTGGGGTGGAAAGAGTTCGAGATGGAGGTCATGAGGGACCGCAACGACAACGCGGTCATCGTGTGCTCCATCGAGAACTTCGACCCCATGGGCGTGCACACGGGTGACTCGATCACCGTGGCACCGGCCCAGACGCTGACGGACCGCGAGTACCAGGTGATGCGCGACGCGTCGCTCGCCATCATGCGCGAGATCGGCGTGGAGACCGGCGGCAGCAACGTGCAGTTCGCGGTGAACCCCGCGGACGGCCGCCTCACCGTCATCGAGATGAACCCGAGGGTGTCGCGTTCCTCGGCCCTCGCGAGCAAGGCGACCGGGTTCCCGATCGCCAAGATAGCCGCGAAGCTCGCGGTAGGCTACACCCTCGACGAGATACCGAACGACATCACCCGGGAGACGCCGGCGTGCTTCGAGCCGAGCATCGACTACACCGTGGTCAAGGTTCCGCGCTGGGCGTTCGAGAAGTTCCCGGGGACCGACACGACGCTCACCACGAAGATGAAGTCGGTGGGCGAGGTCATGGCCATCGGGCGGACCTTCGCCGAGGCGCTCGGCAAGGCGCTGCGTTCGCTGGAGACCGGCCGCTCCGGACTCGGTTGCGACGGGAAGGACTCCTTCTCCGAGCAGCGCTTCGAGCACAACCTCGCCGTGCCGAACGAACAGCGCGTCTTCTACCTCGCGGAAGCGCTCCGGCGCGGCTGGACGGTCGCCGACCTGCACGATCTCACGAAGATCGACCCCTGGTTCCTCGACCAGCTACTGAGGGTGGTGGAGGTACAACAATCACTCTCAGGCCGAGGGCTGGATTCTCTGTCCGCCGAGGAGTTCGCCGAAGCGAAGCGCCACGGACTGTCCGACGTCCAGATCGCCCAGCTGACCGGGTCCACGGAGAGATCGGTCCGCGCGATCCGGAAGTCGCTGGGCGTGAACGGCACGTTCAAGGCCGTGGACACGTGTGCCGCGGAATTCGCGGCGTCCACGCCGTACTACTACAAGACGTACGAGGAACAGGACGAGGTAGCTCCCTCGAGCAAACCGAAGGCGATGATCCTCGGCGCCGGCCCGAACCGCATCGGGCAGGGCATCGAGTTCGACTACTGCTGCGTGCACGCGAGCTACGCCCTGCACGACCTCGGCTACGAGACGATCATGGTGAACTGCAACCCCGAGACGGTCTCGACCGACTACGACACTTCCGACCGTCTCTACTTCGAGCCCCTGACGTTCGAGGACGTGATGGACATCGTCGAGGCGGAGAAGCCGGAGGGCGTGGTAGTGACGTTCGGCGGCCAGACTCCTCTGAAGCTGGCGAAGGCGCTGGAGGCGGCGGGCGTCCCGATCATGGGCACGAAGCCCGAGGCGATCGACCTAGCCGAGGACCGCGGCCGCTTCCAGACACTGCTCGACCGCCTCGGCATCGCGTATCCCGCCGCGGGGACGGCGAACACTTTCGACGGCGCCGTCAAGGTCGCACGGCGGATCGGCTTCCCGCTGCTGGTACGCCCGAGCTACGTGCTCGGCGGCAGAGGGATGGTCATCGCGTACAACGAGGAGTACCTCGAGCGGTACATGGCCGAGGCGGTGCGCGTCTCCCCGGACCACCCCGTCCTGCTCGACAAGTTCCTCGAGGGTGCGATCGAGGTCGACGTCGACGCGGTGTGCGACGGCGAGAGCGTCTACATCGGCGGGGTGATGGAGCATATCGAGGAGGCGGGCATCCACTCGGGCGACTCGGCGTGCGCCATCCCGCCGTTCTCCTTGGGACAGGACGTCGTCTCGCGGATCAAGCAGCAGACCCGCAGGCTGGCCATGGAGCTGGGCGTGCACGGGCTCATCAACATCCAGTTCGCGGTCAAGGGCAACGACGTATATGTGCTCGAGGTCAATCCGAGGGCGAGCCGAACTGTGCCGTTCGTGAGCAAGGCGACGGGCGTCCCTCTGGCCAAGGTGGCGGCGCGGGTGATGGCCGGGCGCAAGCTGGCGGACATGCACCTTCCGGCGGAGGACCGCGAGCTCGGCCGCTTCTGCGTGAAGGAGGCGGTCATGCCCTTCGGCCGCTTCCCCGGGACCGATTCCGTGCTCGGCCCCGAGATGAAGTCCACCGGTGAGGTGATGGGCTCGGCGGCCGACTTCCCGGCGGCCTACGCGAAGAGCCAGCTCGCCATCGAGTACTCGCTACCGCACGAGGGGACCGCGTTCGTGTCCGTGTGCGACCGCGACAAGCGGGCTATCGTAGCCGTGGTCCGCGAGCTGCGCGGCCTGGGTTTCGAGATCCTGTCGACGCGCGGCACGGCACGCACGTTGCGCGCGGCGGGCATCCCCGTCACCGAGATCGCGAAGGTCCACGAAGGGCGTCCCAACATCGTGGACGCGATCACCAACGGTCAGGTCCAGCTCGTCATCAACACCCCGTTCGGCCAGGAGACGCGCTCGGACGGTTACCACATACGCACGGCCGCCATCAATCACGGGGTGAGCAACATCACGACGATAGCGGCGGCGCAGGCGTCGTGCGCAGCGATCGAGGCGATCCAGTCGGACCGCCTCGCCGTCACCGCTTTGCAGGACTTCGGCGAGTGGGAGACGGACGGCGACGGGGAGGCCGAAGCGTCGTGAGCGACTGCGGCTGCGCAGGGGACGAGGCGAGGAGCGTCGAGCGCGTGAAGGTGGTCGCCAACGAGCGGCTTGCCGCGGGCATCGGGCTGCTCACCCTGCATGCCCCGCGCATCGGGGCGCGCGTCGCCCCCGGGCAGTTCGTGCACCTGCGCATCACGCGGGACGCCGACTTCATCCTGCGCCGCCCGTTCTCCGTGCACGGAACGACCCGCGACGGGATCCGCATCCTCTACCAGGTCCTCGGCCGAGGAACGCGTGCGCTCGCCGCCAAGCGCCCCGGCGACGAGATGGACGCGCTCGGCCCGCTGGGCAAAGGCTTCCGCATCCCGGAGGGTGTCGCGCACGCTCTGCTGGTGGGCGGCGGGCTCGGCGTCGCGCCGTTGGCGCTGCTGGCCGAGGTGCTCGCGGAGCGCGGCGTCGCGGTCACGGCCGCGCTCGGCGCTCCGACGGCCGATCGCCTGCTGGCGCTCGACGTGCTCGAAGTCTCCGCGCGCCAGGTGCTGCTGGCCACCGACGACGGTTCGCGCGGCGAGCGCGGCTTCGTCACCATGCTCGTCGAGGGAGCGCTGGCCGCCTCCGCTCCCGACGTCGCGTACGTCTGCGGCCCCGCGGCCATGCAGCGTATCGTCGCCGCGCAGTGCGCCGCCGCCGGCGTGCCCTGCCAGTTGTCGCTCGAGAGGCTGATGGCGTGCGGCGTCGGCGCGTGCCTCAGCTGCGTGGTCGAGACCGCGAGCGGCCTGAAGCGCGCGTGCTGCGACGGTCCCGTCTTCGACGCCGAGGAGGTGCGCTGGGATGTCGCCCAACCCGGGCTCCGGCACTGAGCCCGACCTTTCGGTGAACCTCGGCAGGCTCGAGCTGCGCAACCCGGTGATGACCGCGGCCGGCACGTTCGCGTCCGGCCGTGAGTACGCCGGCCTCGTCGACATCCCGCGCCTCGGCGCTCTCGTCACGAAGGGCGTCAGCCTCGAGCCGTGGCCGGGGAACCCGAGTCCTCGCATCGCGGAGACCGCGAGCGGGATGCTGAACTCGATCGGGCTGCAGAACCCGGGCCTCGACGCGTTCATCGAGCACGATCTCACGTGGTTGTCCGAGCAGGACGTCCCGGTGATCGTCAACGTCCACGGTCATTCGGCCGAGGAGTTCGCGCGCATCTGCGAGCGGCTCGAGGACGTTTCTTGCGTGAGCGGCTTCGAGCTCAACGTGAGCTGTCCGAACGTGGACGAGGGGGGGATGGCCTTCGGGACGAGCTGCGAGGCGGTCGCCGCGGTCACGGCAGCGGCGCGCCGTGCCACCCGCAAGCTGCTGATGGTGAAGCTCTCACCGAACGTCACGGACATCGCGAAGATCGCTCGCGCGGCCGAGGCCGCCGGAGCTGACGCCGTCAGTCTCGTCAACACGCTGCTGGGCATGGCGATCGACGCCGACACCTTCCGGCCGAAGCTCGGGCGAGTTCTCGGCGGACTGTCCGGCCCCGCCATCAAGCCGATAGCGCTTCGCATGGTGTGGCAGGTGTCGGCGGCGGTGAGCGTTCCGGTCGTGGGGATGGGAGGCATCATGACGGCGGAGGACGCGGTCGAGTTCATGCTGGCCGGCGCGTCCGCAGTGGCCGTCGGCACCGCCACGTTCGTGGACCCCGCGGCGGCGACGCACATCATCGACGGCCTTGCGGAATTCTGCCGCCGCCGCGGGGTCGAGCGGGTGTCGCAACTCACCGGGGCGTTGGAGGCGTGAGGTGAAGCCGATCCGAGAACGTATCATCGTCGCCATCGACACTCCGGACGCCGAGGAAGCGCTCCGGCTCGCCCGTGCGCTCAAAGGGCATGCTACGCACCTCAAGGTCGGGTCGACCCTCTTCCTTGCCGCGGGTCCGGCCATCGTCGGCAGGCTCCGCGGCCTGGGCTTCGAGGTGTTCGTCGACCTGAAGCTGCACGACATCCCGCATCAGGTCGCGGGCGCGGTTCGCGAGCTGACGCGGCTCGGGGCCTCGATGGTGACGGTGCACGCTTCGGGGGGCAGCGCGATGCTCGCGGCGGCCGTGGACGCCGCCCGGCGCGACGCATCCGATCTCGGTGCGCCACGCCCCCTCGTCGTCGCCGTGACGGTGCTGACGAGCCTCGACGGGGCGGCGCTCGCCGAGATAGGAGTGCCCGCGCGACCGCTCGAGCAAGTAGCGATGCTCGCGCGCCTCGCCCAGGCGCAGGGATGCGACGGCGTCGTCTGTTCTCCGCAGGAGACCGCCGAGGTCCGCCGCCTTCTCGGCCCGGACGCCGTCATCGTCACCCCCGGCGTCAGGCCGGCTTGGGCCGCTGCGGGCGACCAGGCGCGGGTAGCCACGCCGAGCGAGGCTCTCACCTGGGGCGCCACGTTCCTCGTCGTGGGCCGGCCGGTGACGGACGCCGATGACCCCGCAGCAGCGTTCGACCGGATCGTCGCCGAGGTAACGACAATGAGGTATCCCTCGACCCGAGGCTGAGTCTTGCCGGTGTCGATGAAGTGTGGCCAACGCGGTACGAATGGACGCCGAGCGGGTACGAGTAAGCCGAGGGCTTGGCATCGTCCCAGCTCAGCGGTATCATCCATAGACGCTCGCACGAGAGCAGCTTGTGAGAAGGACGTTGGTAGGGGGAGGATCCGATAAGGCCCCGCCTGGCCGGACACGAGGAGGAACCATGGCTCTACCGAACCTGTCGGACGCGGATCGTAAGGTCGCTTTGCAGAAGGCGGCGGAGGCTCGTCAGAAGCGCGCTGCCCTGCGCCAGCAGATCAAGACGGGCAAGATGAGCTTCGCGGACGTCATGAAGAAGTCCGCCGACCCCATCGTCGCGCGTATGAAGGTCTCCACCCTGCTGGAGAGCCTGCCCGGGTTCGGCAAGGCGAAGGCGGCCAAGATCATGACCGAGCTCGGCATCTCCGAGAGCCGCCGTGTGCAGGGCTTGGGTGCGCGCCAGAAGCAGCAGCTCATGGAGCGCCTCGGCTAAACACGCATGGCCAAAGGCGACCTGATCATCATCTCCGGGCCATCGGGAGCCGGAAAAGGGACCCTCGTGAGAGGACTGCTCGCGAGGGTCCCCCGTTCGTGGTGCTCCGTGTCGGCCACCACTCGTCCACCTCGGCCCGACGAACGCGAGGGAGTGGACTACTACTTCCTGACGCCCGAGGAGTTCGAGCGCCGCGAGCGCGCGGGCGAATTCCTGGAGACCGCCGAGGTGCACGGTCGCAGGTACGGGACGCTCCGCGGCCCCGTGGAGGAGAGGATCCGCGACGGCTTCCGAGTGATCCTGGAGATCGACCCTCAGGGTGCCATGCAGGTCCGACGCAATGCCGGGGAGTCCACCCTCGTGTTCGTGCGCGCACCCTCCGAGGAGGATCTGCGCCGCCGTCTGGCGAAGCGGGGGAGCGAGACCCCCGAGCAGGTGGAGACGCGGATGCGCACCGCCGAGCGCGAGCTGCAGCTTGTTGGCGACTACGACTTTGTGGTAATCAATGATGACGTTCGCAGGGCCACAGACGAGCTCGTGCGGATCGTCGAGTCACTCCCCCCGAAGGAACAGGATCCATCGAATGGTCATCCAGCCTGAGATCGACAATCTGTTGTCGAAGGTCGATTCGAAGTACACGCTGTGCATCGTCTCGGCGAAGCGTGCGCGTCAGATCAACGACATGGTGCACGGTGTGCGCGACCAAGCGCTGCTCACGATGGCGGCGCCGCAGATCGCGTCCATCACCTCCACGAAGCCGCTGACCCTCGCACTCGAGGAGATCGCCGACGGCGACGTCAGCTACGAGCGTGTGCGGGAGGGCATCAAGTAGCACCGGCACTCGTGCTTTCCCGAGACGCCCTGCGATCCTGGACGGTCGCGGGGCGTCCGCGTGTTCCGGGGCGTAGGATGACCTGAGGGCGGCGAACGCCGCCGGGACGTGGAGGACCGATGTTCGAGCGCGTCGCGCTGGTGCACTACCACGAGATCGGGCTCAAGGGGAACAACCGCTCGAGCTTCGAGAACCGTCTGAGGCTGAACATGGACTCCGCGGCCGAGGGGCTGACGGGCGCGCGGGCGCAGCGGATCTCGAGCCGCCTGCTCTTGCCGATGACCGACGACGAGGGCGCCGATGCGCTGCTCGAGCGCCTCGCCGGTCTGCCCGGTGTGAGCAACGTGGCGGATGCCTTCGTCACCGGCCGGGACCTCGGGGAGATCGAGCAGGCGGCGCTACGCGCCGTCGCGGCGGCGCCGGAGGGCCCGTTCGCCGTCGAGGCACGGCGAAGCAACACCGATTTCCCGGTCTCCAGCCACGACATGAACGTGGAGGTCGGGCGCTTCCTGGAGGAGCGGACCGGTCGAGGGGTCGACCTCTCGCACCCGGCCGCCACCGTCTCCATCGAGGTCGTGCAGGGCAGCGCGTACGTCTACACGCGGCGCTTGCCCGGCGTCGGCGGCCTTCCCGTCGGCACTTCGGGCAGGGTCGTCGCCCTGCTCTCGGCCGGCATCGACTCACCCGTGGCGGCTTGGAGGCTGATGAAGCGCGGCGCGGTGGTGGTGGGCGCGCACTTCTCCGGGCAGCCGCACACCAACGACCTCTCGTCGCGGCTCGCATCGCGGATCGGGCACGTCCTCGAGCGCCACGAGGGCTTCGGCCGGCTGTGCGTCATCCCCTTCGGCGACCTGCAGCGCGAGATCTCGCTGGCGTCGCCTCCCGGGCTCCGTGTGCTTCTGTACAGGCGGCTGATGATCAGAGTCGCCGAGGCGATCGGACGGCGAGAAGGTGCTCGCGCGCTGGTGACCGGCGAGAGCCTCGGGCAGGTCGCGTCGCAGACGCTCGAGAACATCGCCGCGGTCGACGGGGCAGCCACGGTACCCGTGCTGCGGCCGCTCGTGGGGATGGACAAGAACGAGATCATCGCCGAGGCGCGCAAGCTCGGGACGTTCGAGATCTCCTCGGAGCAGCACGACGACTGCTGCACGCTGTTCATGCCGCGGATGCCGGCTACCCGCTCGAGCATCGAGCAGATGGACGAGGCCGAGGCGGGGCTCGACCTGCCCCGTATGGTGGCGGCGGCCCTCGCGGGAGCGACGCACGAGGACTTCCGTTGCCCGGCCTACCGCCCGCCGAGCGGTCGCGTGGGGAGCGGCTCGACGTGACGCCGCGCCTGCTCGCGCTCGAGCCCTACTACGGCGGGTCGCACCGCTCGGTGCTCGACGGCCTGCTGGCGCGCCTGCCCTGGGAGCACGACCTGCTCACTCTGCCCGCGCGCAAGTGGAAGTGGCGCATGGCGGGCTCGGCGATGACGCTGGCGGACGAGGTGCTGGCGCTGCACGAGCGCGGCGTCCGCTGGGACGCGATCCTCGCCTCGACCTTCGTCGACCTGCCCGCGTTCCTCGGACTTGCGCGGGAAGCCGTCTGCACAACGCCGGCCGCCGTGTACTTCCACGAGAACCAGCTCGCCTACCCGAATCGCTACGAGCGCGACTGGGACTTCCAGTACCCGCTCGCGAACGTCCGCACGGCGCTCGCCGCCGACATCTGCGTCTTCAACTCCGCGTACAACCGGGACAGCTTCCTCGACGAGCTCCCGTCGTTCCTCGGCCGTTTCCCCGATCACCTGCCGCAGGGCGTGGCAAGGCGCGTCCGAGAACGCTCGACGGTATTGCCGCCGCCTTTCGACGCCGCCGCCATAGACGCCGCCCCGCTCGTTCGCGGCGAGGTGCCGCGCGTGGTGTGGCCGCACCGGTGGGACCACGACAAGGACCCGGAGGCCTTCTTCGCCGCCGCCGAGACGCTCGCCGGCGAGGGGCTGGCGTTCGAGGTAGCGGTGGCGGGGCAGGCCCACGACGACGTGCGCGAGGCTTTCGAGGCGCGCGCGGGCCGGCTCGGAGAGAGGCTCGTGGTGCTCGGGGGGCTCGAGTCGCGCGAGTCGTACGCCGCGCTGCTGCGAAGCTGCGACGTCGCCGTCTCGACCGCGAACCACGAGTTCTTCGGCCTTGCCATGGCCGAGGCCGGCTACGCGGGATGCTTCCCGCTGGTCCCGGATCGGCTCGCGTACCTCGAGGTCTACCCCGAGCGATTCCGCTACGGCTCGCCCGACGAGCTCGTCGGGCGTCTCCGTGGGTTGCTCACGGACTCGCGCCCGAAACCCGGCGAGGCGCGTGAGGTGGGGGAGAGGTACACCTTCGACGCGCTCATGCCCAGCTACCGCGCCATCTTCGACGGCTTGGCCGAGGGTCGCGTCGCCGACCTTCTCGCATAGCCCGCGCCGATCCCGCTCCCGCACGCCCCCTTCTCCCTTGCATACCACGGTAGCTTGCGTAACAATGTAGCTTGCAAGGCAGAAGAGAGCGGAGTGGGCGGTCGTGGGCACGGGCAACGACAGCTGGATATCGCAGATACGCAAGGGCGTGCTGGAGATCGCCGTCCTGGCGCTGCTCACCGGACGCGAGATGTACGGGTTCGAGATCGTCGCGAGCCTCGAGGCGAACCCGCAACTCGCGATCAGCGCCGGGACCGTCTACCCGCTGCTGAGCCGGCTGAAGAAGGCGGGACTCATCGCTTCGGTCTGGCGCGAGTCCCCGGTCGGCCCGCCCCGGAAGTACTACGAACTCACGGACGCCGGCACGCTCGAGCTTTCCGAGATGACCGAGGCATGGCATGCCTTCTCGGCCGAGTTGGACGACTTGCTAGGGAGCATCATCCGATGACGCACGCGCGGGACACGATCGAAGACTATCTGGCGCGCCTCGACGCCGCCTTGAGGGAGTTTCACGAGCGCGAGCGCGCCGAGCTTCTCGCCGAGGTTCGCGCGCACCTCGAGGAGTCCGCTCTTCGTGCGGTCGGCTCGGACGCGGGCGTGGACGCCGCCGTGAGGTCGCTGGGCGATCCGCGCGAGCTCGCCCGGCGCCTCAGGGACGCCGACGAGGAAGGGCCGGAGCAGCCGGCACCCGAGCGGGTGAAGCGCGTGCTAGGCATGCCGTACAACTTCAAGCCGCTGTCGGCCGAGGCCGTCGCGAGCCGCGTGTGGAACCCCGCCGACCCGCGTATCCTCATGCCGCGCGTGTTCGGCATCGGCTGGACGCTCAACTTCGGTGCGATCGCCGTCCGCCTCGGCCTCGTGCGGCCCGACGACGAGGAGGCCGTGCCCTTCGCGTCGGTGCCCGACAAGGCGCTCGCCGCGGGCCTGGCCGCCGTCACGGTGGCGAACGGGGCCGTCGTCGCGGCCGCGGCGCTCGTTCGCGCGTCCTCGGTGCCCGTGCACTGGGGGCTCGCCGGCCCGGACAGATTCGCGCCGCCGTCGACCGCGGCCGCCTATCTTCTCGCGCCCGTGATCGTGCTGAACGCCGCGGCATTGCTGCGGCAGGCGTTGCGGGCGTCGCGAACGGAGCGAGCGCTCTCGGTGGCCGGACTGGCGTTCCTCGTCGTGATGCTCGACGGCCTCTACATGGACGGCCTGGCCTGGGCCGTCACCGGGCACGAGCTGGTGTACCCGGGCGTGCTCGTGCTCGCGGCGCTGGTGCTCGCTTTCGGCGTGCTCGTCGGGTACTCGCGGCTCGGCGTCCGCGCCGAGTGGCGGCGGGCACGCGTCAAGTAGCAGTCGTCCGGCGCCTCGGGGAGGCGCCGAAGGGAGGAGTCGGACATGCACGTCACGGATCTCAGCGATCTGCCGCCCGCCGCGCTCGCCGCGATCGGCGCGCTCGTCCTGGTGCAGGTCAGCCTGCAGGTCTGGGGACTGATCGACCTGGCGAGGCGCAAGCGCGTCCTCGGCGGGCGCAAGTGGGTGTGGCTGCTCGTCATCCTCTTCGGCGAGATAGTGGGCGTGATCGTCTACCTCGCGGTGGGACGGAGCGTGCCGCCGGACGCCCAGGACCCGCTTGCCGCTGCGCCCACGGACGACGCCGATCGCGCCCAGCGCGCCGCAGACCTCCTGTACGGGAAGCGCTGATGGCCGATGCTCTGCTTCCTGCGCTGTGGTTGCGCGGGCTGACGAAGACGTACGGCGGCGTCAACGTGCTCGACGGCGTCGACCTCACGGTGGCCGAGGGCAGCGTGTTCGGCTTCCTCGGTCCGAACGGCGCCGGGAAGACCACCACGCTGCGCATCATCACCGGCCTCGCGAAACCCACGTCGGGCACCGCACGGATCCTCGGCATCGACGTCTCCGAGAGCGCCGAGGACGTGCGGTCCGCCGTCGGCTTCCTGCCGGACGTGCCGGGTTTCTACCCCTGGATGACGGCCGAGGAGTTCCTGCGGTTCGCGGGCGGCCTGTTCGCGCTGCCGCGCGACGTCCTCGACGAGCGCGTCCCGGTGCTGCTAGATCTCGCGGGTCTCGCCGGTGTGTCCACGCGCATCGGCGGCTTCTCGCGCGGGATGAAGCAGCGTCTCGGCATCGCGCAAGCGCTCGTGAACGCTCCGCGGCTTCTGCTGCTCGACGAGCCGACGAGCGCGCTCGACCCGATCGGCCGTAAGGACGTGCTGGAGATGGTCGCGTCGCTCGCCGGACGCACGACGGTGTTCTTCTCGACGCACATCCTCGCCGACGTCGAGCGCGTGTGCGACACCGTCGCCGTGCTCGATCGCGGGCGCGTGGCCGCCTCCGGGCCGATCGACGAGATCAAGTCCCGGCACGGCGCTCAGGTGATGGACGTCGAGGTGGACGCGGGGGCACAGGGGCTCGCCGAGCGGCTGACGGGGGAGGGCTGGCTCACCTCGGCCGAACTCGACGGCGAGCGGCTCCGGCTCACGGTCTCCGACCTCGCCGCCGCGGAGCGCGCGGTACCCGCCGCCGTCGCGGCGCTGGGCCTGCGGCTGGTGCGGCTCGACGCGGGTGAGGTGAGCCTCGAGGAGGCGTTCGTCGAGCTGGTAGGAGGTGCGCGATGAAGGGCTTCGGCGCGTTCCTCCGCAAGGAGGCGCTCGAGACCGCGCGCACGTGGAGGATCTGGGTGCTGCCGATCATGCTCGTCTTCTTCGGCGTCACGAGCCCGCTCTTCGCCAAGCTGACGCCGTTGCTGCTCAAGTCGATCGGCACCGGCGACTCCGACATCGTCGTGCAGCTCACCAAGCCCGTCACATACGCCGACTCCTACGCGCAGTGGATCAAGAACCTCGCGCAGGTCGTCCTCTTCACCGTCATCATCGCTTCCTCGGGAATGATCTCGGCCGAGAAGCGCGCGGGCACCGCGATCCTCGTGCTCACGAAGCCCGTGTCGCGAGCCGGGTTCGTCGTCGCGAAGATCGTCAGCAACCTCGCGCTGCTCGCCGTCGCGGTGACGCTGGGAGCGGTGGTGTGCTGGGCGGGCACGCTCGCGCTGTTCGGCGACGCGCCGGCGGCACCGCTCGCATACGGCACGCTGCTGTGGTTCGTGTACGCCGCGCTGGTCGTCTCCGTGATGGCGCTGTTCTCCGCGCTGCTCGATGGCCAGGCGGGCGCGGCGGGCGCGGGCATCGGCTTCTACGCGCTGACGTCCACGCTCTCCGCTTGGCCGACGGCCACGGCCTTCAACCCCGCCGTCCTGGTCGGAGCGGCGGCCGCGGCGATGGCGGGGCACGCCGTGGTCCCTGTCGGACCGCTCCTGATCGGCTCACTGCTGGTCGTCGGGTGTGCCAGCGGCGCGGTGTGGGCGTTCGAGGAACGCGAGCTGTAGGGCGCCAGCCCTTCTTGTCGCGCGCATACCTACACGTACGTCCGCGCGAGCCCGTCGAAGTCGATGTGGTCCCGCTCCACGGCCGACACTGCCTCGAACACCTCGCGCAGCCGCGGCGACGTGGCGCGCGCCATGAACTCGGCGTACAGAGCGGACGCACGCTGCTCGCGCCGGAGCGACTCCGCGATGTCGGCGTCCCAGTCTCCGTTCGTCTCGCCCGGCTCCAGCAGGTCGTCCGGCTTTGGCGTCTTCGCCAGCTTGCAGAACAGAGAGCAGTGCTCGGACTCGATCTTCGACAGGCGCTTGTACGCGCTCCGGAGCGTGTCGTTGTCGTGCCTCTCCGCCATGCCGAGGTAGAACCGTGTGTTGGACCGCTCGACCTCGATGGCGGCCTCGAGGTCCGCCCGCTCCACCTCGGTAGGCTGGATGTCGTTCAGGTCGAAAGCGTATTCCTCGGGAGCCACGAGCAGGTCGTGATGGGCGCCGCAGAACGGGCACTGGCTCGGAGCCTCGTATCCGAGGTACGTCTCGCCGCAGATGCGGCAGCGGTACATCTTCATGACGCCTCCTGTCGGCGATCGGTCACGAAGCCATTGTAGCCGTCGCGATGACATCCCGGCGGTCCGGAGCGGCACGTCCGGTGCTACTATTGCGGACGTTGCCATAAGGAGCGGCGCCGGCTGCGCCGCAGCTGACCCGCCCTGGAGGCGTATGTCGACCCGCGATCGCCGGCTCCCGACGAAGCCCACCCCGCGAGGCACCGTCCGCGGCGTGTTCCTCGTGTTCTTCGTGTATCTGTGCGTGCGCCTGTGGCTCTTCGCCCTATGGGCGATGGGCAGGTCGGCGCTGCACGTGGCGCGGCCAGAAGCCGTCGCGGGGATCATCCCGGTCGGCGCGTACACGAGCTTCTTCGCGTGGATCAAGACCGGGGTCTTCGACTCCGTCGTCCCCGCCGGCGTCGTGATCGTCATCGGCGCGCTCACCCTGTCCGTGCTGCTCAAGCGCGGCTTCTGCGGTTGGATCTGCCCGGTCGGCACGGTGTTCGAGGCGACGGCGAGCGTGGGGCGCTTCGTACGCCGAAACGTGCCCGGCACGCCGAAGTGGCTGGGACGCAACCTTCCCGTCCCGTCCGGCGTGGACCGAGCGCTCCGAGGGGTACGGTACGCGGTGACCGCACTCATCCTGGCCTTCGTCGCGCTCGTGCCTGCCGAGGCCGCGCTGCAGTTCCAGACTCTCCCGTACTACGCGGCGGCGGACGTGAAGATCCTCAGCTACTTCGTGTCGCCGCCCCTGTGGTACGCGGGTCTCGGCGCGGTGCTCCTCGGCGGCTCCTTCGCCTTCGGCAATGTGTGGTGCCGCTATCTGTGCCCTCTGGGCGGGTTGTACGGGGCGCTCGGTTCGGCGTCCGCGTGCACCGTGGTCCGGGATGCCGAGAGCTGCATAGACTGCAAGGCGTGCGCGAAGGTGTGCCACGCCGGAGTCCGAGTGGACGTCGCCACATCCGTTCGCGCGCCTGAGTGCGACGGCTGCATGGACTGCGTTCTCGCGTGTCCGAAGCGTGGCGCGCTAACGCCGCGCGCGTTCGGGCTGCTGAGGATGCCGTGGTGGGCGTGGCCGGCTGCCGTGATCTCCGTTTGGCTCACGGCTTATGCCGTCGCGGTCCTCACCGGGCACTGGCACTCGCCGCTTCCGGAGAGCTACTTCGCCGACGCCATCCGGACGCTGGGCCTGTAGGCGGGCTGCCTCACCCTTCCAGCCGTTCGGGTATACTTGTGTACAAAGCTGTACACACGGATCGGGCGCGCGTCCGAAAAATGCCCAGGGGAGGCCGTACATGGACAGTCTGCTTCGTGCAGCCGCAGCCAGGACCGACGGGATAGACGAGAAGCTGGCGGAGTTCGTCGAGCGCCGTGCGCGGATGAAGGCGGCGGAGCGCTACTTCTACCTCCAGCCCACGGTCGGCCCGGTCAACCATCGCGTCACGATGAAGGACGGGCGCGAGATGGTGATGATGGCCTCCTACAGCTACCTCGGCCTCATAGGTCATCCCCGGATCGAGGCGGCGGCGAAGGCTGCCGTGGACGAGTACGGCTCCGGTGCGGGAGGCGTGCGTCTCCTGACCGGCACGAGCGATCTGCACGAACGGCTCGAGAGCCGGATAGCCGAGTTCACGAAGCGCGAGGACGCCTGCGTGTACTCCTCGGGCTACGTCACCAACATCGCGATCATCACCGGCCTTCTCGGCCCGGGCGACCTCGTGCTGATGGACAAGCTCGACCACGCATCTATAGTAGACGGCTGCCTGCTCTCCGGCGCGAAGTGGAAGACCTACCGCCACAACGACATGGCGCATCTGGAGAAGCTGCTCACCGAGAACCCCGGCACCTACAAGACGGTCCTCGTGGTGGCGGATTCCGTGTTCTCGATGGACGGCGACGTCATGGACCTGCCAGCGACCAGGACGCTGTGCGACCGCTACGGCGCGCGGCTCATGGTGGACGAGGCTCACTCGATCGGCGGTCTCGGTGCGACCGGGCACGGCATAGAGGAGCACTTCGGCATGATCGGCAGCATCGACCTGAAGATGGGCACTCTGTCGAAATCGATCCCGAGTGTGGGCGGATATCTCGCGGGTGACGAGGATCTGGTCGACTACCAGAGGCACATGTCGCGGCCGTTCATCTTCTCCGCCGCACTCCCGCCCGCCTCGACCGCGGCGGCGCTGGAGGCGTTCGACGTCATCGAGGACGAGCCGTGGCGGGTGGAGCAGCTTCATCGCGTTCAGGAGAGGTATGCGACAGGACTCAAGGCGCAGGGCTGGGACACTCTGGACTCGACTACGTGCGTCGTGCCCGTGCTCGTCGGCGACGAAGCCAAGACGCTCGACCTCACGCGCGGGCTGTTCGACCGGGGCGTGTTCGTATGCCCGATCGTGCATCCCGCGGTCCCGCGCGGCACGGACAGGCTGCGGACCTGTCTGATGGCTACCCACACGGACGCGGACATCGATCAGGCGCTGGCTGCGTTCGACGAGGTCGGGAAGAGCCTCGGCCTGATCTAGCGCAAGCCGCGCATCCCTGCAGCGAGGAAGCCCGCTCCGAGCACGAGCAGAAGGGCGCCGCACGCGCCTAGCAGACCGCGGTAGACCCGGTCCGACAGGAACCTGCGCCCCGAGTGGACCGTCTGCGCGATGAGAGCGTACCACGCCATGTCGGCCGCCTCGTGGCCGAGGAAGAACGCCGCTATGCCCAGCGGTCCCGCGCCGAGGGCGTCGGATGCGAGCTTCACGCCGATGGTCGCCCACCACAGCGCCCAGTAGGGGTTGCTCAAGCTGACCGCAGCACCTCGGAGGACGCCTCCGAACCGCGCCGGAGCCGATGCGGCCCGCATCCGGGCTTCCTCGAGCGAGACCGTTCGTCGCGCGACCCCCACGAGCAGGTCGCCCGCCATCCACACGAGGAACGACCCTCCGACGAGGGCCAGCACGGTGCCCACCGCGGGGCGGCGAAGGAACGTCTGCAGCCCGAAGGCGAACCCGACGAGCAGGGCCGCTTCGAGCAAAGCGTGCCCGAGGAGCAGCCGCAACGCCGCCCGGCGGCCGCCACGTACCGTCTCGGTGATTGTCACGGTGAGGAACGGCCCCGGCGCCATGGCGCCGGTGAGCGCGATAAGGAACGCCGCGGCCCCGAGGCGCGCCGCGGCGAGGATCAGGGTGGCGTCCACGTCGAGATGGTATCGTGTCCGCCGGCGGCATCGTAACCCAATCGGCAGTCGGCGGCTGGTAATCTCATGACCGACGGTGGCACAGCCGATGCAAGTCGTGGGCCCTGAAGGGCCACATTTCGTCCGAGACGGCGTATCCGACCGGAGGTGCACGACGTTGTACATGGTGACGACAGCGGGCACGCGCGGGAGACCGTCGTGACCGGTCGGCACATTGACAGGCTCGTCGCCCGGGCTTCTCGAGGGGACGCGAACGCGTTCGCCGGTCTGTACGACCACTACGCGGATCGCGTCTACGGCTTCGTGAGGCTGCGTCTGCGTGACGCGCGGGACGCCGAGGAGGTCGCCGAGACCGTGTTCCTCAAGGCGTGGCAGGCGCTCCCGGGCTACCAACAGCGTTCGTTGCCCTTCTCGGCGTGGCTGTTCCGGATAGCCCGGAACAGCGTCGTCGACGCCGTTCGCCGTTCCGGCCGGGAGCCGATCGTGGCGGACGTGGCCGAGGCCGAGGAGGTCGAGTGCGACGTGCGAGTCGACGACGCGGCATTCGCGAGGCTCGACGCCGAGCGGGTGCGCGAGGCGATAGCGGGTCTGACGGAGGAGCAGGCGTCGGTGGTGACCATGCGCTTCTTGTGGGATCTGTCGTTGAAGGACACGGCCGCCGCGCTGGAACGTACGGAGGGCGCCGTCAAGGCGCTGCAGCACAGGGCATTGAGAACGCTGGCAAGGGCTCTTTCCGAGGAGCGCATCGATGAGACCGCGTGACGAGATGGACGACCACGGGTGCGAGGGCTACGAGCCCGTGGTGGAGGCTGTCCGGCGTTCGTCGGAGCCCATGCCGTGGGAGGCGCGCGCGGCTCTCCGGAAGCGGCTGCTGTCGTCGCTCGAGCCCGCCGCGGTCCCGTTCCGCCTCCGCGTGCTCCGGCCTGCGTTCGCGTTCGCGACAGCCGGCGTCCTGTTGGGCGGTGTGTCGTATGCCGCGGCCGCGTCGGAACCGGGCCATGCGCTGTTCGGCCTCAAGAAGTCGATCGTCTCGGCAGTGGCTACGGCGCAGACCGTGCTCTCGGAGCGTCTGGGGTCGAAGGCCGCCCACGGCCCGGCGGTGCTGCGTCCTATGGAGGCGCCCGCGCCGAGGTCCGTCGGTCCGGTGTTCGTTCCCGAGCTTAGGCACGCCGAGCCTAACGCCGACTCCAGCACGCAGCCGCGGCCCGGGCAGGGGAGATCGAACGGGCGGGGCGACCAGAAGTCCGCGCCGGCCAAGGGCGGCGAGCGCGGGAAGGGCCCGGGCGGCGGTGCCGGACAAGGCTGGACCGCGCCGAGCCGTAACGGCTACCGTTCGTCCCACCGCTGACGCCGGCCGTATCCTCCTCGGCAGTGCCGGCGTTTTCCTTGTCGAAGCTTACGACTCGAGCGAGGGAGCGGATCACGATGAAGCGGGTCCTTTCACTGACACTTATGGCGGCATTGGCGGCGATGCTGATCGCTCCCGCCATGGCTCTGTCCGCTCCGAAGGGACGCGGCGGCAAGGGCGACGGACACTCGGTCTCGATGGAACAGGGTGTCGGCCGCGGTGAATCGTCCGAGGCCAGCAAGCACGCTGGCAAGGCCGAGGCGAAGGCTGCCAACAAGGCGCAGAAGCAGGCTGAGAAGGCCGCGCGTCAGGAAGCCAAGCCGAGGGGCGCGGACGTCGAGAGCGCGACCGCCGTCGCCGACGAGGCGAGTGGGAGCGTCGAGGCGAGCGCTCCTGCGAAGTTGACCGGCATCGCGAACGCCTTGTCGCACATCCAGGCGAACTTGGCGCGGATGCAGGCGCGCGTCGACGCGGGTCTTCGCGCGCAGTTGCCGCCCGGGCTCGTCGCGGTCATGAACAAGTTCATGTCGTGGCTGGGACTCGCTCCGGTGTCTCCTCCCGCAGGAGGCGGGGAGACCTCGGGTACCGTCGAGCCCACCGGTACGGTTGAGCCCACCGGCACTGTCGTGCCAACGGGGACGGTGGACGCATCCGGCACCGCTGCCGGGATCTAGGGCGACAGCGAGCCGGCGGGACCGGTGCACGGCAAGATGCCCTCACTCTCGGGGCGGGACCAGGGCGGTCCCGCCCCGAGCCGTTCATCGGGAGCGCCGCCGCCGTACCGTCCTTCGTCGTGGCTCACCTGTGGTTATACTGTTACGGGGAGAGAGGGAGGACCGGGGTGAGCCACCTTGTCGGCCGGCGGAGCTGAAGCGCTGGCGATAGAGCGTCCTGAAGCCGACGAGGTGCCGGCGCGAGCCCGCCGCGCACGGTGGTTCGCCTGGTCGGGGTTCGTGCTGGTGGCCGCGACGTATCTCGGCGCGCATCTGCTCCCGCTGCCGCCTCGCGGCGTCCTAGTGGTCAATCAACTCGCGTTCCTTGTCCCGATAGCCCTCGCGGTCGTGGGCGGGTTCCTCGCATACCGGATGGCCGAGACGGCCGAGCGGCGCTTCTGGCTCGTCGTCACGATCAACAACGCGCTCATACTCGCCGCGGAGACCTACTACAGCGGCTACATGATCTTCGTCGATATCAAGGGGCCGCCCTCGCCGTCGGCGTTCGAGGCGCTCATGCTCTTGGCGGCCGCCCTCTTCTTCGGCCTGCTGATGTCCATGACCCGACTGGCCAGCAGCTCGCTCGTCACGCGCTGGCGCTTCGTCACCGACGTCGTCGGGTGTGCCATCGTCGCCGTCGCCGTCGTCTATGCGGTGGTGGCGGCGCCGCTGTTCGACCGATCCCACATCACGAACCCCGCTACTCGCGTCCTCGGCGCCCTCTACCCCGTGATAGGCATCATCATGATAGGCGGGATGCTCAGCAACGTCGTCGGGATGAAGACGTCGAGATGGGAGCCGTGGGAGAAGCTGGTGACGCTGGGCTTCGGCGTCTTCTCGGTCGGCCTCGTGCTGTGGCCGCTCGCCGCGGTATCGACCGCGCCCGGGTCCTCCGCGAGCGTCTTCGACCTGGCGTACATCGGCGGGGAGTACCTGCTGCTCATGGCGACCGTCGTCCGCCTCACGACGCCGGGCCGGTCGCGGTTGAGACCGATGCCGCCGCCTGCCGCGTTCACACGCTCCCGTGCTCCGTTCGCCCTCGTCGTCCCTTCGGCGCTGATCCTCGGGGTCGCGTACTTCGCGCTCAAGGCGGCGGCATCGTCGCACGAGCCGCTGGGATACGCGCTCTTCAGCGTGGCGGCCGTCACGCTCGTGTTCCTGCTCATCACCCATACCGGACTCACCGCAGTGGAGAACGGCCACCTGTTCCAGCGTTCGGTCACCGACCCCCTCACCGGCCTGTACAACCACCGCCACTTTCACGAGAGGCTCGCCGACGAACTCGGCTTCGCCGCTCGTTACGAGCAGCCCATGGCGGTGGCAGTGCTGGATCTAGATGACTTCAGCCGCGTCAACAACCTCCGGGGGCACACAGCCGGAGACCAGCTGCTCATCGAGGTCGCCGGGCGCATCCGCGGCGTCTGCCGCGATACCGACGCGGTATGTCGCGTCGGAGGGGACGAGTTCGGTCTTATCCTGCCGGAGACCTCCGCCGAGGCGGCCCAGGCCGTGTGCGAGCGGGTGCTCGAGTCGCTGAAGGACGGGTGGCGGTTGCTCGGGTGGCCGGTGACCGCATCGCTCGGACTCGCCTTGTACCCCGATGACGCCGTCGAGCGGGGAGACCTGCTCCGAAAGGCCGACGGCGCGCAGTACTGGGCGAAGTACCACGGGAAGGACAAGGCGGTCCGCTTCGACGCGGAGGTGATCGAGGCTCTCGACGCGGACGAGCGGATCCAGAGGGTGGAGGAACGCTCGCACGTCGCCACCGTTCGCGCACTCGCGGCGGCGGTCGACGCGCGTGATTCGCTGACGCAGGACCACTCCCGCAACGTCGCCCGGCTGGCTGTCGCGCTGGCGGCCGAGCTCGGCCTCGACGCGGAGAAGGTCAAGCTGATCGAGGTCGCCGCCATGCTGCACGACATCGGCAAGATCGGTATCTCCGACGACGTCCTGAAGAAGAAGGGCCCGCTGTCGGCGGACGAGCGCAAGCACATCCAGGAGCATCCGCAGCTGGGCGAGCGCATCCTCGCCTCCACCAACATCCCCGAGATCCTGCCGTGGGCGCTGTCGCATCACGAGCGCTGGGACGGGACGGGGTACCCCCACGGCCTGGCGGGCGAGGACATCCCTCTGGAAGCCCGGATCCTCGCGATCTGCGACGCGTACGACTCGATGACGTCCGAGCGCCCGTACCGTCACGCCATGACGACTTCCGAGGCGCTGCAGGAGCTGTACCTCTCGGCCGGCACGCAGTTCGACCCGTTCCTCGCCGACGCCTTCATCGCTCTCGCCAAGCGGGAACGACCGGCGATCTAGGACGCCGGCGCCGGCCCCGGCTTCTCAACGGCGGGCCCGCCCCCGGCGGCGCTCGCAGCGGCAGCGACAAGTGCCCTTCTGTCGGCGCGGGGCGGCCGGTAGTGGCAGGATGGTACGGGACCGATCCCGGAAGGCAGGAGAGAGTGATGGCACAGCACACTTCGGACGTGGTCGTGAAGGGCGACGAGGTCGCCGTCCTCGAGACGGACAAGGGGACGATCGAGTTCACTTTCTTCCCGCACGACGCGCCGAACACCGTCGCGACCTTCATCGAGCGCGCGCGCGAGGGCTTCTACGACGGCACGAAGTTCCACCGGGTCGAGCCAGGGTTCGTCATCCAGGGTGGGGACCCCCTGAGCCGTACCGACGATCCTCGCGTGGGCACGGGAGGGCCGGGATACACACTGAAGGCCGAGTTCAACTCGCGCCCGCATCTCGACGGCACGGTGGCGATGGCCCGCGCCGCCGATCCCGACTCCGCGGGCAGCCAGTTCTACATCTGCCTCGGCCCGCAGTCGTTCCTCGACGGCAACTACACGGTCTTCGGCCAGGTCATCCAGGGCCTGGAAGTGGTGCACGCCATAGGACGCGGCGATGCGATCCGAAAGGTGACCGTCAGGGAGTCGTAGCCCCTCCGGGCCCTTCCGGCGACGCGCGGAGCACCGCCTCTATCTTGATGCCGACCTCCACCGCGTTGCCGACGAGCACCCCGCCTGCGTCCAGAGCGGCGTTCCACACCAAGCCGTAGTCTCGGCGGTCGAGGATCGTCGTCGCCTCAAGACCCACGCGGTCGGCGCCCCACGGGTCGCGGACCCGCCCGTTGTAGGCGCCGTCGAGCACGACCTCCCGCGTGACGCCGTGCAGGGTCAGGTCGCCGCGGATGGTGAGCCGGCCGACGTCCGAAGACTGGACGCCGGTGCTCGTGAAGCACATCTCGGGATACTCGGCCGCGTCGAAGAAGTCCGCCGATCGCAGGTGCGTGTCACGCTGAGGCTCGTTCGTGTCGAGGCTCTCCGTGATCACGCACGCCTCGACCGACGACGCCTCGAGATCGGCCGTGTCGATCAGCAGTGTGCCGTGGAACCGCTGGAAGCAGCCGCGCACCTTGCTCACCGCGAGGTGGCGTACGAGGAACTCGACGGTCGAGTGCCCGGGGTCTATCTCGAACCGTTCGAGGGACATCGGCCGCTCCGACATCGGGGACGAGGCCTCACCCTTGTGTACCCGGAGAGGGGAGAGGGTCAGCTCTCGTTGAGCTGCCCCGCGAGGCGTTTGGGTGTGACGCGCCACGTCAGGCCGAGGCCGAGCATGAGTTTCGTCTGCGCGTACAGCGCGGGCACTGCCCCGAACACGAGCGAGATGACCGGCAGGAGCGCCCACGCCGTCAGCAGCTCGGCGATACGGGCGGGCAGCTTCGACAGCCGAGGTGGGGGAAAGCGCCGCAGCTCGACCGCGAGCAGGACGAAGAGGCCCACGGTGCTCGCGCCCCAAAGCCACTGAAGGGCTCCGGAGAGCAGCGGGTAGTGCAGCGGCATAGGGTTGAGACCCCACAGTGTCATCACCGACAGCAGCGAGCCGGCGGTGAAGAGGAACCACGGGACGCTGCGGAGCAGATGGTCTCGCAGGACGTGCCAGAAGAGGCGCGCGGTCGGGGCGAGTGGGGCGCCGCTCTCGGCCCACTCCTGCATGATGAACCCGATGTCCTCGGCGCCCCAACTGTGTCGCACGGACTGGTGGTACATGCTCGTGAGCGCCCTTAGCGGGGTGTCCCCGTCGGGCATGTCCGCAAAGACGGGCAGGAAGATCCGGCTCATGCGGACGTCGCCCCGACGCGCGAACCAGCACTGCAGGTAGATGTGCCAGTCCTCGGAGATCACGGCCGGGTCCCAATAGCCGCACCCTTCGAGCATCTTGAGCGACAGCGAGTAGGTCGAGATCGGCAGCGGCTGGGCGAGCGGGTTGGCCAGCTCCGCGATGAGGAGGGCATGTGTGAAGTACGCCATGAACCGGAGGGGGAAGGGGACCCTCCACACGTTGTTGTAGTAGAACATCGGAGCCTGCCAGAACGTGGAGTGGCGTCGTGCGTCCGCCGCGAACATCCTGCCGAGCGCCTCGAGATAGTCCTCGTGAAGGATCGAGTCCGCGTCGCAGGAAGTGACGGTGACGCGATCGATCGGGACGCCCAGCTCGTCGACAACGAACCGCTTCGCCTCGCGCACAGCCCAAGCCTGGTTGCTGCCCTTGCAGGCGATCTCCCCGGGAAGATTGGCCGGGTGGATCGTGACGATCACGTTGGCGAAGCTGGCCGCGTACCGTTCGGCTATGGCCGCGCCCTTCTCGGCCGAGCCGGGCTCTTTCGACTCCATCGCGAGCACGAGCGTGACCTGGTCACGGGCGACGCGCTGCCGCGCCAAGCCGTCGAGGGTCGCCTCGAGCACCGCCGCGGACTCCTTGTAGTTGGGGACGAGCACGATGTGGTGGACGTCGGCGGGCGCGAACGGTGGGGACGGATCCGGCTGCGCGGCCGCCACGAGGTCGGCCACGGCGGCCGGGTCGGACCAATCGCGTCCCGACCACCGCCTCACGAGGCGGTCGCCGCGCAGGCTGAAGACGACGGTCACGGCCATGCGGATCAGCAGGTACGCGACGATGCCCTCGACCGCCAGCGACAGGCGCCCCGGGAAGCGGAGGACGCCCCAGACGCAGAACGCCACCACGAACCAGGAGATGAACCCGGCCAGCTTGTGCTCGACACCGAGCGGGCGGCCGGAGAAAGTCCGTTCCGAGGCGTATGGGGTGGCTGCGGGCATAGCAGCGGTGTACCCGCCTCGGCCGATGCCGAAAACGTCGGAGCGGGCGGCAGCCGTGTCTTCGGCGTGCTCCCTAGTCTCCAGATCCACGACAGGGTCCATGACTACCTGCCGCTCGAGATCGCGCAGGACGGCCGCATTGGATCCATATCGAGCGAATACCCCCAGAGAGGATGGATGACAGGAACTGTAACCTTGCATACGTTAGCACAACATCGGGCGTCTTCCGCCGTCGTTGCCGGAGCGTCAGACGTCCGGGTCATGCGGACCCGTACACCGGCAGGAGGGCCCCGTCTACGACGCCGGCCGCGTCGTCGAGCAGCCATGCGACGGCCGCGGCGACGTCATCGGTGGGCACCGAGTGTCCGCCGCCGCCCTCTCGCATGGACGACGGCAGCACGCAAGTGGCGGTGACTCCGGTGCCCCGCAGGTCCTCCGCCAACGACAGCGTCAGCGATACCACCCCTCCCTTGGCGGCGGCGTACGCGGCCGAGTGCTTGAAGCCGCGGACGGCGTGTCGCGCTCCGACGGTGACGATCCGCCCGTAGCCCGCCTCGGCCATCCCACCGGCGAAACGCTGCAGAACGCGCCAGGTCGGCAGCAGGTTGGTGCGGAGCATGTCATGAAGCTCGTCCCCCGGCGCTTCCCACAGCGGTTTGCCGCCCGCCCAACCGTCGGCGAGGCAGGCGAGCCCCTGCAGCGGGAGGTCACCGCTCTGCGCGAGCTCCTCGGCGAGCCTCTCGACGGAGTCCGCGTCGGCGAGCTCGCAGCCGATCGCCTTCGGCTGCGGCCCGTCCGGGTCCAGCAGCCCGAGAAGCTCGGCGAGCTCGTCGTTGCTGCGATACGTCACCGCGACCCACGCCCCGTCCTCGAGCAGCCGCGGCACCAGCGCACGGCCGAGGAGCCCGGTGCCGCCGGTGACGAGGATCCGCTTGCCCGCGAGCGACATCGGCCGACCTCCTCTCAGGCGAGCGCCTTCATCGCGGCCGTCAGGTCACGCGGCTGGAGCGCCTGGCGCCACATCGGCGCGTCCAGCTGCGGCAGCTGCTCCTGGTACGTGGGCACACCTTCCTGCCGGTAGAACACGCCGACCGGGAGACGGCAGGAGTCCGGCGCGCACGTGAGGTCGTGGAAGGTGCTGAGCGCCTTCTCGAACGCCTTCACCCGGCTGCTCGGGTCGTAGTCCGGCTCGTCCTCGAGCTTGTAGGCCCGCTCGGCGTACCACTTGAACGTGTTGTGCTTGTTCCAAGTGGGGCACGGCTGGAACACGTCGACCACGGCGAACCCCTTGTGCCGCAGCGCCTGCTCGTAGATCGACTGCGTGTACGCGACGTCGCCGCAGAAGACGCGCGCGACGAACGTCGCGCCTTGCGCCACGGCGACGCCGACCGGATTGACGGGCTCCTCGATCACCCCGCCCGGCGTGGACGGCGTCTTCATGAACTGGTCGGAGGTGGGCGAGGCCTGGCCGGTGGTGAGGCCGTAGATCTGGTTGTTGTGGAAGATGGCGGTCATCTCGACGTTGCGCCGGCAGCTGTGCAGGAAGTGGTTGCCGCCTATGCCGTACCCGTCGCCATCGCCCAACTCCACGATCACCTTCAGCTCGGGGTTCGTGAGAGCGATGCCCGTAGCGGTCGGCAGCGCCCTGCCGTGCAGTCCATGGAAACCCTGGCAACGCAGGAAGTCGGCGCCGTTGCCGGCGTTGCCGATCCCCCACACCACCGCGAACTGCTCGTACGTGTAGCCGACGTTCTCGATCGCTTGCTTGAGCGCCTTCCACATCTGGAAGTCGCCGCAGCCCGGGCACCACGTAGGTGTGAGGGCCTGCTCCATCTCGCTGACGGTAGGCATCTAGACGATCACCTCCGGCGTCTTCGGGGCCTCTTGTCGCGCCATCTCGCGCACCTTGTCCGCGATCTGCGTCCACGTGAACATCCGGCCGTCGTAGCGGTGCAGGCGGTCGTCCGGCGCGATCAGGCACTCCTGGCGTATGAGCTGCTCGAACTGTCCGGTGTAATTGTTCTCCACCACGAGCGACCGCTTCGCCTTGCCGAGGAAGTCGGACACCTCGGCGGTGGGGAAGGGCCAGCAGGTGACGATCTGCATGAAGTTGACGGTGACGTCCTCAGCCGCGAGCTCGTCCATCGCGTCGCGGATCGGGCCCTTGGTGCTGCCGAAGGACACGATCGAGACGTCGGCGGCGAGCGGCCCGAAGGTCACCGGCGGCGGCGCGAGCGCGAGGGCCAGGTCCATCTTGCGCATCCGCTTCTCGTCCTGCTGGACGCGCACTTCGGCGCGCTCGCCCTCCTGGCCCCAGCCGTACTCGTCGTGCTCGTAGCTGTTGACGAGCTGCTCGGCGCCCTTCACCCCCGGCAGCGCGCGCGGCGACACGCCGTCCGGCGTGTCCTTGTAGCGCAGGTAGTCGTGCACCTCTCCCTCGGCGATGAGCTTCCCGCGTTCGATGACGACGCGCTCGGTGTCGAAGGGCAGCACCGACTGGCGATTGTCCGAGAGGTAGCTGTCGCCGAGCAGCACGACGGGCGTCTGCAGCCGATCGGCGAGGTTGAACGCCTGCCACGTGAGGTGGAAGGCGTCCTCGCGGTCGCCCGGTGCCAGCACGACGCGCGGGAACTCGCCCTGGGCGGCGTGGATGACGAACTGGAGGTCGCCCTGCTCGGTCCAGGTCGGCATGCCCGTGGCGGGCCCCGGTCGCGAGAAGACGCCGACCACGACGGCGGACTCTGTCACACCCGCCATGCCGAACGCCTCGACCATCAGCGAGAACCCGCCGCCCGAGGTCGCGCACATCGCGCGCGTGCCCGTGAACGCCGCGCCGCACACCATGTTCATCGCGGCGATCTCGTCCTCGACGTGCTTCACCACAACGCCGTCGTGCTCGTGGCGAGCGAAGTAGTGCAGCAGCGTCGATGCCGGCGTCATCGGGTACGCGGCGTAGAAGCCGATCCCCGCCGCGAGCCCGCCGAGGCAGAACGCGTCGTTGCCGTCTACCAGGATGCGCTCGGGGGCGTCCGCCACGGGGGCGAGGCGCAACGGGAAGTCGGCGGCGGCCTTCGCCGCCTCCGCGTATCCCTCGCGTGCGGCGCGCACGTTGCCCTCGGCCACCTCGGCCGACTTGGAGTCGAACTGGGCGTGCAGGGCGGCCTCGAAGGGCTCGAGCGGGAAGCGCAGCAGGGCGAGGGACGCCGCGAGCGCGACGGTGTTGCGCATGATGACTCCGCCGTTGCGCTTCGCGATCTCGTCGAGCGGCACCGGGACCTTGCGGACGTGGGCCGGCCAGCCCTCGCCGGTGACGGAGGCGGGGTCGTAGACGACCGCTCCGCCCTCTACCAGCCAGCACAGGTCCTTCTCAGCCGTCAGCTGATCGAGTGCTATGAGGACGTCGGCGTCGACGGCGTGACTATGGAACGGCTCGGGACCGACGCGGACCGTGATCGCGTTGTGCCCGCCTCGGATGAGCGACGGGTACTCGGTCAGGTCCATCGTCCACAGGCCTTCGCGCATGAACGTGCGGGACAGGCTCTGGCCGGCCGCTTTGATCCCCGCCCCGGCCGGACCGCCGACCCGTATGGACACGTCTTTCGTGCGGCGCTCACCGATGCGCGCCATGAGCATCACCTCCATGCCGTATTCTTGCTGGATGAGCTGCGAACATCGCGAGTCAGCTCGATCCCGCGCAGTGGTGGCGGCTCTAGTCCGCCGCCACTGGGTTCTTTCCCTGTAGCCGCCGCGCGGGCAAGGGTATGCTTGGCAGGAGATGGAGGTGGCCCAGGTGGCGCAGACGATCGTGGTGGGCGTGACGGGCGGGATCGGCGCGTACAAGGCGTGCGAGCTCGTCCGGCTGCTCATGCGCCGCGGCTACCGGGTGAAAGTCGCCATGACCGACGCGGCGGCCCGGTTCGTGACGCCGCTCACCTTCCGCACGTTGACGGGCGAGGCCGTGGCCTCGTCTCTGTGGGAGGAGCCCGCGTACGGCCGCGTGCATCACGTGTCGCTCGCTCAGGAGGCGGACGTGATGGTGATCGCGCCGTGCACGGCGAACGTAATCGCGAAGCTTGCGCACGGCCGCGCCGACGACATCCTCACGACCACGGCGCTCGCGACGCAGGCGCCGCTGATCGTCGCGCCCGCGATGAACGCCGAGATGTGGCGCAAGCAGGTCACGCGCGACAACGTCGCCGAACTCCGAGGGCGCGGCGTTGTCCTGATCGAACCGGCGAGCGGCGAGCTCGCGTGCGGCGACATCGGCGAAGGGCGTCTCGCGCACGTCGAGGAGATCGCCGAGGCGGTCGAGGCCGAGGCCAGCCGCACGCGCGACCTCGCCGGCGTGCGCGTCCTCGTGACCGCCGGCGGCACGCGAGAGGCGATCGACCCCGTGCGGTTCCTTGGGAATCGCTCCTCGGGCAAGGCGGGGTACGCGATAGCCGAAGAGGCCGCAAGACGCGGCGCGACCGTGACGCTCGTCGCGGCGCCGACGTGTCTCGTCGACCCTTACGGCGCCGAGGCGGTCCACGTGACGACCGCGCTCGAGATGCGCGAGGCCGTCGGCGAGCGGTTCGAGGAGGCCGACGTAATCATCATGACCGCGGCTGTCGCCGACTTCCGTCCCGAGGAGGCCTCGGGGCACAAACTCAAGAAGGACGCGGGAGCACCGGAGCTAAGGCTCGTGCCGAATCCGGACATCTTAGCGGAGCTCGGAGAGCGCAAGGGCGGCCGGCTGCTCGTCGGTTTCGCCGCCGAGACGCGGGACGTGCTCGAGAGCGCGCGCGCGAAGCTGGCAGCCAAGCACCTGGACCTGGTCGTCGCGAACGACGTAGGGCAGCCCGGCCTCGGCTTCGAGACGGACGTCAACCGCGTGACGTTCGTGACGGCGGAGGTGGCCGAGGAGCTGCCGGTGCTCGACAAGGCGGCGATCGCGCGGGCGCTGCTCGATCGCGTCGCGGAGATGCTCACGAGGAGGGGATAGCGATGACGATGGACATGATCGAGGGCCCGGCGAGGAAACTGTGCGCCTACATCGGCGAGAAGGCGACTTACGACGACAAGCCGCTGTACGAGGCGCTGGTCGAGTCGGCGCGAACCGCGGGATGCGCGGGCGCGACCGTGTTGCGCGGGGTCGCCGGATTCGGCGCGACGAGCCGCCAGATCGGCAAACGCGCGATGCGGATGTCGCAGGACAAGCCGGTGGTCGTGCAGGTGATCGACTCGGACGACCGCATCACCGCCCTCGCCGAGGTGTTCGCCGCCATGGTGACGGACGGCCTCGTCACCGTGGAGAACGTGCACGTGATCGCGTACAGGACCGAGATGGTGCCGCGCTGAGCGACTTGAACGCCGAGCGACCCGGCGTTAGTATCGCTAGGCCGCGCGAGCGGCATACATCGGGCTGTGGCGCAGTTTGGTAGCGCACTTGACTGGGGGTCAAGGGGTCGCAGGTTCAAGTCCTGTCAGCCCGACCAGAAGACTCGCAGGTGAGGGGCCGTGTTCCGAGGAATCGGGACCGGCCCCTCACCCTGTTCCCGAGCTTTTGACGGCAACGCTGACGGCAACGCCGGTTCGTCGTTCGTACGCCGCTTCCTTCTCGCACCTCATCACCGGCACCGCACATCACGTTCCTTACGACAGGATCTGGGCAGATTGGCTTAAGAGATGCTGCCGAGGTTTCCGATACGTACTTATGGAAGGCGTGGATGTCAGCGCTTGCCAAAGTGGGGACGGTTTCGCGATGATGCACCGAAGAAGGAAAGCCCAAGGGGGGGATATGCAGCTCAGTGAGCGCATGGCGATGTGGGACGGACCAAAGGTCCGGTTCGACTGGCTGTGCCGCGTTGTGGCTTCCTCGTTTTCGAAGGCCGTCACCAGCGACCGACTGTCCCTAGTCATCGACGACAAGGGCGAGCCGATGGCCTGGGTGATTCCTGCTCGCGGCGGGATTACCGAGGAGGTCGCGGGGGAAGTCCGCGACGTCCTGGATGAGGCCGTCGTGACTTCGTCCCAGTCCCATGGAGAAGCGTGGAAGTGCGTAGTCGAGGGCCGGAAGCGGATTGAACTGACGGAGGATTCCTACGATCGCCTGCTCGAACTTGTCCAGCACCCGAGGAAGCCGAACGAGCGGCTGCAGGCGCTGATGGCTGGTCGTGGAAGGGGTTAGTGTCAGGCGGCTACAGCAGGGAGACGACGTCGCCGAGTTCTCGTGCGACGTCCCAGAGCTGGAAGCCTACCTAAGGGAGTATGCCCGGGAGGGCGAGGCAGGTCGCTACTCCTCCACCTTCGTAGCGATCAAGGATGAGAAGGTCGTAGGGTTTGCGACCGTGACCGCCGACATGCTGTTCCGGGGACGCGTCAACACGGATGGCTTCGCGCCCCATCAATCGTTGCCCATCATGCTGCTTACACATATCGCCGTAGAGACCCGACTTCAGAAACAGGGGATTGGGTCGGAGCTGATGGCCACGGTTCTCCAGCAGGTGCCACACATGGCAGAGATGCCGGGGTGCCTTGGTCTCTTCCTTGATTCCAGGCAGCAGTCCATGGTGTTCTATGAGAAGCTCGGTTTCGTGCCGATGGAGCCAAAGGACGCCGAGTACCGTCCAATGTTCATGGAACGTGGTGCAATCGAGGGACTGCTGGAAGCCCCTTAGACGCCGAGCACCGAGACGCCGTCTTTCCATCGCCTGCCGCGCTGTCTTGCGACGGTCACAAGAGCGTCCACTAAACCCGGGCCAACGGATGCACCGACCGGCAAGAGTGTGAAATCATACCTGGATGCATACGCCGACATCCTATGACCGCCACCAGTTCAGGCTCGGTCTCGTAAAGACGTTCCCGCTGGCACTCGGCGCCGTCCCGTTCGGTCTCGCGTACGGAGTCGTCGCGATGCGAACGGGCCTCACCGTCGCGGAGACAGTCGTGATGTCGCTCGTCGTGTTCGCGGGGGCATCGCAGTTCATGGCGGTCGTGATGATCCAGTCGGGAGCCGGCATCCCGCTCATAGTGGCGTCCACGTTCCTCGTGAACCTCCGACACCTGGTGATGGGGCTCTCACTGTCGCCGTACCTGTCCGAGCTCACATCGCGGTGGCAGCGCGTGCTCGCATTCGGCATGACCGACGAGTCGTACGTCACGTCCGTCACTCACTATCGCGAGCAGAACGAGGGGCAGGGGAATCCGTACTTCATGCTCGGCTCAGGCGGGTCGATCTACGCAGCGTGGGCAGTGGCTTCGTTCCTTGGCGCGATCGCAGGTCATTCGATCTCCGACCCGTTCAAGTGGGGCGTCGATGTCGCTATGCCGGCGGCGTTCCTCACGATGCTCCTGCCTCAGATCGTGTCGCGTCGCGTAGCCGCTGTCGTGATCGTCGCCGCGCTCGTCGCGACTGCGTCCTACGTGCTCATCCCGGGCAAGTGGTACATCATCCTCGCGGTCGTGGCCGCCACCGCCAGCGGTATGGTGCTGGAGACTCGCGCCGAGAAGGTGTCTCAGCCATGAGACCGTACTACGTCCTCCTCATCCTCCTGATGGCCGCCGTGACCTATGTCAGCCGTGTCGGTCTCATCGGCGTCGCCAGGCAGCTCGAGATCCATCCGCTGCTGCGACGTTCGCTCGAGTACGTGCCGGTGTCGATCTTGGCCGCGCTCGTCTTCCCGGCGGTGTTCGCACCAGCAGGGAAGATCGAGATGCCGTTCGCGAACATCTACGTGTGGGCTTCAGTCGTCACGGGTGGCGTGCTCCTGACGACCAAACGCCAGTGGCTGGCGATCGTGGCGGGCGTGGCGAGTCTTGTCGTGCTGCGGCGTGTGACAGGGGCGTAGTCCGGACCGGAGAGCCCCGCTCAAGGGTTCTCGCGCTGAGCCGGCGCTAGGCTGAGCACTGGACGCCGATGCCGATGAGACCTGCGGCACGACCGAACGCTGTGGCATCATGGACGGGCGGTCGGCGAGGGAGAAGGCGCGTGCCGGATATCGACGAAGAGCCAAGCGCCCCACCCGTTCGTGAGACCGCCCTGACCACGGCGGCGCCCGACTCGCGACCGGCGTGGCGCCGCGCGCTCACGCCGAACGTCGTCCGCCTCGGAGGAGTATCGTTCTTCGCCGACGTGTCCTCGGAGATGCTCTACCCGCTGATGCCGCTGTTCCTGACCGTCGCGCTCGGCGCGCCCGTAGCCGCCGTGGGACTCATAGAAGGTGCGGCCGAGGCGACCGCGGCGCTTCTGAAGACGGTTTCCGGGCGGATCGCCGACAAGACCGGACGCAGGATCGAGCTCGTATTCGGCGGGTACTCGCTGTCCGCACTGGCGAAGCCCCTCATCGCCCTGGCGCATGCGTGGCCGCTGGTGCTCTTCGCGCGTCTTGTCGACCGCACCGGCAAGGGCTTCCGCGGAAGTCCCAGAGACGCCATCATCGCCGACAGCGTGGAGCCGGAGGTGTGCGGCAGCGCCTTCGGATGGCACCGCACGATGGACACGCTCGGTGCGGTCGTCGGCCCGCTGCTCGCGCTGTGGCTCGTGTCGCTCGCGCATGGGGACCTGCGCAAGGTGATCTGGGTCGCGGCGATCCCGGGCGCCATCGGCGCGCTCCTCGTCCTGACTGTCGCGGACCCTGGCGGCAGGAAGGCCCGAGCTGCGGCGGCCGAGGCGGGATGCGGGAACGAGAGCGCCAGTGCGCGTCGGCGCCTGAGCTGGTCGACGTTGCCGCACCGCTTCAAGCTCTACCTCGGCGCCTGGCTGCCCTTCGTGCTGGTGAACTCGAGCGACGTCTTCCTCATCCTGCGCGCGAAGCAGTTGGGCTTCTCGACGACGGCCGTGGTCCTCGCCTACACGCTGTACAACCTCGTGTACGCGGCGGCGAGCGTGCCGCTCGGCCACCTCTCGGACCGGATCGGCCGCCGCCACGTCCTCGTAGGCGGGATGTTCGCGTTCGCGGCCGTGTACGCGGGCTTCTCGGCCGTGACCGCGCCGTGGCAGGTCGTGGCGCTGTTCGCGGCATACGGCGTCTACATCGCGGCGACCGACGGGGTGGGGAAGGCGTTCGCGGTCGACCTGGTGCCGCGCGATATGCGCGCGACCTCCCTCGGCCTGCTGGGCACCCTCACGGGGGTGGCGACGCTCGCCGCGAGCGCGACGGCGGGACTGCTGTGGGACTTCGTCGGCCCGTGGGCGCCGTTCGCGCTCGGCGCGACTGGCGCTCTCGTGTCGGCCGCGTTGTTCACGTTCCTCCCCGGGCTGCGGCCTCCCGCGGTCGAGGCCGCCTGATCCAGGCGTCTGCGACGGCCCGACGCCCGGCGAGCAACGAGCAGCCTTTTCCCGCTAGACTGATGGGGTCCGGCGTCACGCTGTCCACGAGGGGAGGGTGTATGGCGGCTTCCGTCGTCGTCAGATGGCTCGAATCCGGTGCGCTCCGAGAGGGAGGACTCGAGACGCTCGAGGCGGCGCGCGCGTCGAAGAGCGTGTGGATAGACGTGCTCGACCCCGACCGCGAGACGCTGGAAGCCCTGAAGGTCCCCCTCGGCTTGCATCCGCTCGCCGTTGAGGACGTGCTGCACGACGGGCAGCGCCCCAAGACCGAGCAGTACGAGGGCAACCTGTTCTTCGTGTGGGTCGTGCCGTCGAAGGCGCGCAACGGCGGGCTCCACACGTGCGAGATCGACGTCTTCCTCGGCGACGAGTGGCTGCTCACCTCACATGCCGAGAGGGTCGTCGCGATCGACGCGGTCGCGGCGGATCCGGCGTGCGTCCTCGGACGCGGCCCCGAATGGACGCTGCACGCTATCCTCGACCGCGCCGTCGACGACGTGTTCCCGCTGGTCGACACGATCGGCGACAGGCTGGACACCATCGGCGACAGACTGCTCGAGCGAGTCGACCGGAAGGTGCTTCCGGAGCTGCACGGCACCAAACGGCTGCTGCTGAGCCTGCACAAGGTGATCGGCCCGGAGCGGGACGCGCTGCGCGAGCTCTCGCGGGAGCAAGCGTACGTCTCCGAGGAGGCGTACCGGTACTTCCAGGACATCGGGGACCACCTCGCGCGGGTGGAGGATCGCGTCGACACCTACCGCGACGTGGCGGCTTCCGTGATGGACGTGTACCTGTCGGCCGTGAACAATCAGCTGAATCTAGTGATGAAACGGCTGACGGTCGTTGCCACGATCTTCATGCCGGGTACGTTGGTAGCGAGCATCTTCGGCATGAACGTGGGCTTCCCCCTTCGCGACTCGTACTTGGGGATGCTCGGCGCTCTGGCCATCATCGCGGGCACGAGCTTCGGCATGTATCTGGCGTTCAAGAGGAGTGAGCTGTGGTAGAGCGGGAGCCGCACGCGCCTCGGAAGGCTTCCCCGGTCGACGCCGGCGAGGTCTACTCCGTGGCGAACATGATCACGATGCTCCGCCTCCTGATCACGCCGGTGTTCTTCACCCTGCTCGTGATACGCGACGGCCGGTACTCCGTGCTCGCGTTCGCGCTGTTCGTGCTCGCGTCGGCCACCGACTTCCTGGACGGTATGATCGCGAGGCGCACAGGCACGGTCACCGCCCTCGGCAAGATGATCGACCCGCTCGTGGACCGGCTGCTCATCGCGTTCGGCGTACTCGGGCTTTACGTGCTCGATCGGCTCGCCCTCTGGGTCGCCGTGCTGCTCGTGGCGCGCGACCTGTACCTCCTCTACGGCGCGTGGGTGCTCGAGAGGCATGGCCGCCGCATGCCGGTGCTCTTCATCGGGAAGGTGACCACCGCGGTGCTGCTCACCGCGTTCTCGGCCCTCATGCTGGGTGATGCGGTCTCCTTCGGGAGGGTCACCCCGCTGGTCATCGGCACGACGGTCATGTACGTGGGCGTGGGGCTGTCGATGGTGACGGCCGTCGTCTACACGATCGGAGCGCGGCGCATGTTGGCGGAGGCGAAGGCGGGGGAGCGATGAAGAACGGTGCTGCCGGCGTCCGCGCGGTGATCATGGCGGGCGGAGAGGGCACGCGGCTGCGGCCGCTCACCAGCATGCGGCCCAAGCCGATGGTCCCCATCGTCAACAAGCCGGTCATGGAGCACATCCTGGGTCTCGTGAAGTGGCACGGCGTGCGAGAGGTCGTGGCCACGCTCCAGTTCATGCCGCAGGTCATCGAGGACTACTTCGGGGACGGCGAGGAGTGGGGCATGGAGATGACCTACGCCGTCGAGGAGAGACCTCTCGGGACGGCGGGCTCCGTCAAGAACGCCGAGGAGCTGCTGACGGGAACCTTCATCGTCATCTCCGGGGACGCGCTCACCGACATCGACCTCTCCGAGGTCGTGAGAGTCCACCGCGAGAAGGGCGGGATCGTCACCATCGCGCTCAAGCGCGTCGACAACCCGCTGGAGTTCGGCGTCGTGATAACCGGCGAGGACGGGCGGATCGAGCGGTTCCTCGAGAAGCCGACCTGGGGCCAGGTCTTCAGCGACACGATCAACACCGGCATCTACGTCATGGAACCGGCGGTGTTCGACTACATCCCGCGCGGCAAGACCTTCGACTTCAGCTCCGAGCTGTTCCCCTTGCTCATGCGGGAGGGGCATGAACTCTACGGCGCCGTGATGGACGGCTACTGGTGCGACATCGGCAGTCTCGGCACGTACATGCAAGCGCACGTGGACGTGCTCGACGGCAAGGTCGGCGTCTACGTTCCGGGGTACCGGACGAAGGACGACGTGTGGGTGGGTGACGGTGCGACCATCGACCCGTCGGCCAGAGTCGCCGGCAAGGTCGTCATCGGTTCGAACTGCAAGATCAAGGCGGGAGCGGAGCTCGGCGAGTACACGGTCCTCGGCGACAACTGCCTCGTCGGCTACGACGCCAGGGTACACCGCTCGGTCGTGTGGAACGACAGCTTCATCGGAGCGCGGGCCGTCCTTCGGGGCACCGTCATCGGCCGAGACGTCGACGTGCGGGCGAACGCGACGGTCGAGAGCGGTTCCGCCGTCGGCGACAGCACGTCGGTCGGCGCCGGGGCCGTGGTGGGCAACGAGGTCCAAGTCTACCCGTTCAAGCGCATCGAGCCTGCCGCGGTGGTGTCCAGCTCGCTCATCTGGGAGAGCCGCGCGGGGAGCGCGCTCTTCGGTCCGGACGGCATCGCGGGCTATGTCGGCGTGGACATCACCCCCGCACTCGCGCTCCGTGTAGCGCAGGCCTTCGGGACGACGCTGCCCACGGGCAGCCAGATCTGTGTGAGCCGCGACTCCTCGCGCTCCGCCCGGATGCTGAAGCGCGCGATGGTGGCGGGGCTGAACGCGACGGGGATGAACGTCCGCGACCTGCGCGTGGCGTCTCCGGCCGTCACCCGGTTCACCACGCGGGACACGCGCTCTCTGGGCGGCGTGCATGTCTGCGCCGCGGACGACGACGTCCAGACGGTCGAGATACACATCTTCGATAAGCAGGGCCTCGAGGTGCCGGTCTCGACAGAGAAGAAGATCGAGCGGCTCTACATGCGACAGGAGTTCAGGCGCTGCAGCTTCGACGAGGTGGGGGAGATCATCTATCCCGCGCGCGCGATGGAATACTACAGCGCGGGTCTGATCGACGCCCTCGGTAACCGCGACGACGGCGACGAGCGCACGCTCCGGCTCGTCGCCGACATGGGGTTCGGCGTCGGCTCCCTCGTCATGCCGCAGATAGGCGGTGCGATGCGGCTCGAGCTCATCGCGCTGTCGCCGTTCGCCGACGCGGAGCGCACGTACGTCACTCCCGAGGAGCGGCGGATCTCGGTCGAGCGGCTGCGAAGCACAGTCACGTCCTTCCAGGCCGACCTCGGAGCCGCCATCGACGCCTCGGGCGAACACCTCACGCTCGTGACCTCGGACGGGGATCTGCTCGACGGCGACACGGCGCTCCACGCCGTCCTGCGGCTGTGGTGCGAGGCGGACGACAGCGGCCTTCCCGTCGCGGTGCCGCTGACCGCGTCGCGCGTCGTGGAGCGTATCGCCGCCGAGACCGGCCACTCGGTGGTACGCACGCCGCGGTCGCCGAGAGCCCTGTGCGCCGCGGCCACCGTGGACGAGGTCGGGTTCGCCGGCTCGCAGATCGGCGGCTTCGTGTTCCCGTCGTTCCTCTCGACGTTCGACGCCGTGATGAGCATCGGCATGATCACGAGGCTGCTGCTCGATTCTGGCAAGCGCCTGGACGACGTGGTGGCGGAGTTGCCGCCGTTCTTCCTGCGAGAGGCGTCGCTGTTCTGCCCGTACGACAAGAAGGGCCTCGTCATGCGAGGTGTGGCGGAGGCGTTCGCCGGCCTGCGTGTCGAGATGACCGACGGGATCCGTGCGGAGGTGGGCGAGGGGTGGGTGCTCGTGCTTCCGCACTCCACCGAACCGGTGGTGAAGCTCTTCGTCGAGGGCGCGGACGACGCCGAGGCCGATGAACTCCTCGGCAGATACAGCGACCTGGTGGGGGACTTGCTGAAGACGAGCTAGTCCTCGCACCGGCACCCGAGGTGTCGTCCCAGCTCAGGGTGGCCTGTCTAAGGCGCATGGTATCCTGCTGCGCATGCCCGCCGACCCGGAAAGACCGATGACCGAAGAGAACAGGACGCACGGCAGGAGGTCGGACCGCCACGGCAGAGGCGGCCGGTCCTCGTTCGCCGTAGAGCTGCCCGGCTTCGACCTGGGCCGATATCGCTCGGCGCTCCTGGCGGGTGCCGGCCTGGTGGCGCTCGTCCTGATGCTCGCCGCGGTCGATGTCGCGCTGTCCTGGGGTCGCGTGCATCCGGGCGTGACCGTCGGAGGCGTCGGCGTGGGCGGGATGACGCGTTCCGGCGCACGCGGGGCGCTGGAGAGGGAGCTCGGCCCTCGCCTGAGCCTGCCCGTCACCGTCGCCTACGAGTCTCGCCGGTGGACCGTGACGCCCGGCCGCGTAGGTGCCCGCTTGGACGCCGAGGCGGGCGCGGAGGCGGCATACGCCGTGGGCCGCACGGGCAGCTTGTGGGCCGAGGCCGGCAGCCGCTTCGGCGCCTGGTTCGGCCGCGATGCCCTGGCGATCGCCGCGAAGCCGGATGCTTCGCGCATGCGCGCCCTGCTCTCCGAGCTGCGCCGGGCGGTGGACGTGCCGGCGCAAGACGCGACCGTGACCGTGGCGGGAACGGACGTCACACGCACCGCCGCGAAGCCGGGCCTCGCCTTGCGGGGAGACCTGCTGACCCGCCAGTTGCTGACCGCGTTCCTGTCGCAGCAGCGTATCGTGCGGATGTCGGTGGGCTACGCGCCCGTGTCGGTCACGGACGCGGACGCGCAGCAGGCGTACGACGACGCGAGACGCATGGTCGGCGGAGACGTCTCGCTGGCGTTCGAGACCAAGTCCTGGACGGTGCCGGCGCGACAGGTCGGCGGATGGATCGCGTTCAGGACGGTGCCGTGGTCGCCGGACGCCACAGCGGCAGCCTCGGCCGGATCGCTCGCCGCTACCTCGGCGTCCGGTTCCGTCGAGACGACCGCTCCCGCGAGGCCGGGCCAGCGGATGTTGCTCGTCGCCTACGTCGACGCGGACGAGGTGTCGTCCACTGTGGCCCCGCTCGTCAGGGGCGTCGGCAAGCCGGCGCGGGACGCCACGTTCCAAGTGGTGGGCAAGAGCGTTCGCGTGATAGCGGGGCAAGTGGGCGTCGGGATCGACATACGCGGTCTCGCCGCCCAGCTGGACGCGGGCTTGCGTGCCGATGGCAGCCGGCGCTTCGTCATGGCACTGACGCAGACCCAGCCGAAGCTGACCACGCAGCAGGCGCAGGGGATGGGCATCACCGGGCTCATCTCGAGCTACTCGACCGAGTACGACCCCGGCAACGCCCCGAGGGTCAACAACATCCACACGCTCGCCAAGGCGCTCGACGGGAAGCTCGTGCCTCCCGGCGGCGTCTTCAGCTTCAACGGAGCTGTCGGCGAGCGCACCGCCGAGCGCGGATACCAGGAAGCGCCGGCGATCGTGAACGGGAAGCTGGTGCCGCAACTGGGCGGCGGCATCTGCCAGATCGGCACCACGTTCTTCAACGCCGTCTTCTTCTCGGGCTTTCCGGTGCTCGAGCGCACGAACCACAGTTTCTATATCAGCCACTATCCCAAGGGGCGCGACGCCACCGTCAGCTGGGGCGGGCCGGACCTGCGGTGGAAGAACGACGGGAAGAGCTGGGTACTGATCCACACGAGCTTCAGCGACAGCTCGGTCACGATCTCGCTGTACGGCACGGATCCCGGCTACAAGGTCGCCTACACCACGGGGCCCTTCACCGACCCGGTCCCGCACAAGACGGTGATCGTGAAGGATCCCACGCTGCCCCTGGGCAAGACGGTCGTGTCGGAAGCCGGAGTGGACGGCCGCAAGGTGGTCGTGGTACGAACGGTGACACTGAACGGCTCGGAGGTCCGGAGGGACACGTTCGTCTCGGTGTACAAGCCGAAGGACGAGACCGTGAAGGTCGGTGCGCTTCAGCCGGCCAAGCCCGCGACAGCCACTCCGGTACCGAAGCCGTAGGTCAACGTCGCTTCAGGGGTGAGGGGTGAGCCGGATGGCGTTCCAGCCGGAGCTCGAGTCGATGCCGCGGGAGGATCTGGAAGAGCTGCAGCTCGAGAGATTGCGCGGCACTTTGCGGCGGGTGTACGACAACGTGCCGCTCTACCGAGCGAAATTCGACGAAGCAGGGCTCGATCCCTCGGCCGTGAAGTCCCTCGCGGACGTCTCGAGCATCCCGTTCACGCTCAAGGACGACCTGCGCTCGGCGTACCCGTACGGGATGTTCGCGGTGTCGCTGCGCGACATCGTACGTGTGCACAGCTCGTCCGGCACGACGGGACAGATCACGGTGGTCGGGTACACGCGCGGCGACATCGAGCGCTGGGCGGACCTGATGGCGCGCACCTACGCGGCGGCGGGCGCGACCGCTGACGACATCGTGCAGGTCACCTACGGCTACGGCCTGTTCACGGGAGGCCTCGGGGCGCACTACGGGTCCGAGCGCCTCGGCGCGCTCACGATCCCGGTCTCCGGCGGCAACACGAAGCGGCAGGTGCAGATACTCAAGGACTTCGGCGTCACCGTCCTGGCCTGCACGCCCAGCTATGCGCAGCTCATCGGCGAGACGGCGGCCGAGATGGGCGTCGACCTGCGCGATCTGCCGCTGCGCGTGGGCGTGTTCGGCGCGGAGCCGTGGAGCGAGAACATGCGCAGGACGATCGAGGAGCTACTCGGCGTCAAGGCGATCGACATCTACGGTCTGTCCGAGGTGATCGGCCCCGGAGTCGCGGCCGAGTGCGTGGAGGAGCAGCACGGGCTACACGTCAACGAGGACCACTTCCTGATCGAGGTCGTCGATCCCGAGACGCTGCAGCCCGTTCCCGACGGCGAGGTGGGTGAGGTCGTGTTCACGACCCTCACCAAGGAGGGCATCCCCGTCATCCGTTACCGCACGCGCGACATCTCCCGCATCATCCCCGGCGAATGCAGCTGCGGCCGCACCTTCCGGAAGATGGAGCGTGTCTTCGGCCGGACGGACGACATGCTGATCGTCCGCGGCGTGAACGTCTTCCCCAGTCAGATCGAGCACGTCCTCATGGACATCCCCGGCGTCGCCCCACACTACCAGGTCATCCTGCGCCGGGAGGCCGCGCTCGACGAGGTCGAGGTCCACGTGGAGGTGACTCCGGACTTCGCCTTCGACGAGATCAGGGCGCTCGAAGCGCTCCAGAAGCGGGTGCGCTCGGAGATTATGTCGGTGCTGGCCGTGAGCGTGGGCGTGAAGCTGGTCGAGCCCAAGTCGATCCAGCGCAGCGAGGGCAAGGCCAAGCGGGTAGTGGACCTCCGCGACGCGAAGGGGGAGGCGTCATGATCGAGCAGCTCTCGGTGTTCCTCGAGAACAGGCCGGGCCGGATGGCGGACATGGCCCGCGTGCTGGGCGAGGCCGGCAACAACATGCGGGCGTTCGTCGTGGCCGACACGGCCGAGTTCGGCGTCGCCCGCATCATCGTCGACCGGCCGCGCGCCGCTTGCGACGCCCTCAAGGCGGCCGGCTTCGGGGTCACGGTGACGCGGGTCATCGCCGTGGAAGTTCCCGACCGGCCCGGCGGGCTGGCGGACGTGCTGGACGCGCTGGGTGCCGCCGGCGTGAACGTGGAGTACGCGTACTGCTTCGTCGAGCCCAACGGCGAGGTGGCCGTCGACGTGTTCCGCGTGGAGGATCCCGAGGCCGCCACCTCTGCACTCGAGGCCGCGGGGATCTCGCTGCGCCAGGCACACGACATCTACGAGCGAGACTAGGCGGCGTCCTCGGCGCTCTCCGTCATCGTGCCGCGGAGGCGGTCGAGCTCCGTGCTGTCCTCAGGCGCCGACAGGAGCCGGACCGTGACGGACTCGTCCCTCGCACCGAGCAGCTCCCGTATGCCGACGCGCACCCTCTCGGCCGCGATCTCGCCGCCTGCCCTTGGTGTCTGCGGCATCACGAGCACGAAAATCCCGTCGGTCAATCGTCCCACGTCGTCGACTAGCCTGACATCGTTCCGGATGTGGTTGGCGACGGCTCGCAGGAGCGAGCGCCGGCGCGAAGGCCGCAGCTCCGAGGTGAGCGCGGGCGACAGGCCGAACAGGGCGATGGAGAACGGGACCTTGTACCTGGAGTGGATCCCGATGCTCTCGTCGAGCAGTCGTGCAACGAAGCTCTCGTTGTAGACGCCCGTCTCCTCGTCGAGGTTCGTCCCGCCCTCGAGCCTCGCGAGCAGGTACTTGATGCGGCCGCACACCTCCCCGCCGATGATGCCCACCACACCGTACGCCCCCATCCGCACGACGATGAGCACCAGCAGGTCCGGCGTCAGCCCCTGGACGAGCAGCGGCGACCGCATCGCGATGTAGACGACGATCGCCGCGACGGCGGCCAGGAAGCCGCCGTTGCGTCCGTAGTGGACGGCGGCGATCAGCACGACGAGCAGCAGCAGCTGCGCCGTGATCTCCTCGATCATCGGCCTGCCGTTGAATGAAGCGACGATGGTGCCGGCGATCGCCGCGGTGCCGATAGCGAGCGTCATCCACTCGAATCGCGAGTACTTCACGGATCCCTCCTCGCCCGAATCCTCAACGTGTCGTGTGCAGCGGGCACGTGATGCGCCCGTTCGTAGCCTCGTATACGTAAGCGACGCTCGGATCCCCCGGGCAGACGTCGTACGCCGTGCGCCCGCCCACGTACGGACGTATGGCGGCGATATCGGGCGGAAGCGAGCCCGCGTGCTCTTGCTGGTACGCGACGACGGCCGAGGCGAGGATGCGCTGATCTGCCTCGCACGTGACCCGTTTCGAGCGATCGGCCGAGACCTGGAAGCTGCCTACCGCGATCCCGACCAGGATGCCGAGGATCATCACCACGGCCATCACCTCGAGCAAGGTCCAGCCTGCCTCGTCGTACGAACACGTCCTCTTCGCGCCCACTCGATTCCCCCGTCGACACGCACTGGCGCGCCCTCGCACGCCATCTGTCACTATATCGGACCGCTCATCCAGGAGAATGAGAGCCATGCGGCGCGTGTCCATCAGGTACCATAGGCGTATGCGCTCGTCTCTCTCCCTCACAAGCGCGCCTCGGCGTCGAACGCTGCCGGTCGTCTCCCTCGTGCTGATCGCGGCGATCGCGGCCGCGCCTTCCCTCGCGGCCGCGCAGCGCCGACCGGGCGACATCGTGGCCGGCCGCACGCTCGCCGAGGCGTCCGCCCTCGCGGGGCAGGCCCCCGACATCGACGCGGCCGCGGGGATCCTCGTGACCGCGGATGGGCGCGTGCTGTGGTCGCGGAACGCTACGCAGCGGCGCGCGATGGCCTCGACGACGAAGATGATGACGGCGCTCGTCGTGCTGGAGCGCGCGAAGCCGTCGGACCTGGTGACGGTGCCGAAGGAAGCGGCCGCGGTCGCCCAGAACGACGTGAATCTGAGTCCCGGTGAGCGCCTGACCGTGACGCAGCTCCTCGAGGCCATGCTGGTGGCGTCGGCGAACGATGCCGCCTACGCGCTCGCGCGCCACGTGGGCGGCAGCGTCGACCGCTTCGTCGTCATGATGAACGACAAGGCGTCCGCTCTCGGCCTGAGGGACACGCACTACAGGAACCCGCACGGGCTCGACCTGCCCGGGCATCTCAGCTCGGCCGCCGACCTCGTCTCCCTCGGCAGATACGCGATGCAGGACCCCGAGTTCCGCCGGATCGTCGCACTCCGCGCCGTGAACATCCCGGGCCCGAAGGGGGAGCGGCGCGTGTTCGAGACCACCGACGAGCTGCTGAAGAGCTACCCGGGGATGGAAGGGATCAAGACCGGCATGACGGACGACGCCGGGTACTGCCTGGTGTCCGCGGCGCGGCGGGGTGGGGTGGAGCTGTTCGGCGTCATACTCGGGACTCCGAACGATCAGGCCAGGTTCGTCCAGAGCCGGCGCCTGCTCGACTGGGGATTCGCCCACTATCGCCCGATCCCTGTCATCGACAAGGGGACGAGAGTGGGGACCGTGCCCGTCCACGACTGGCTCGACAGGGATATAGTGGCGAGAGTGCGTGACGGCACCGCGAGCGTGCTGTTCGACCTGGGAGGGGACGTTCGGCGAAGGTACGAGCTTCGGCCCTCGGTCGCGGCACCGGTTCGGGCGGGGCAGGTCGTCGGCATGGTCACGGCGTACCAGGGGAGCTCGGTGCTGGCCACCGAGGCCGTGGTCTCGGCCGAGGACATGCCGGCACCCGGCTTCTGGGAGCGCATCCGGATCTGGGGAGTGCGCACGTGGCGTGCAGCGTTCGGGCCTCACGAGGCCCGCACGGCCATCGTGACGGCGACGGACTAGGGACATACGGAACGGAGCGCAGATGTCGGGCGAGGAGCTGAAGAGGACGCCTCTTTTCGAGGAGCACGTGGCGCTGGGGGCGCGCATGGTGCCCTTCGCGGGCTGGGAGATGCCCGTGTACTACGGCGGCATCATCGAGGAGCACAACGCCGTGCGCACCTCGGCCGGCATGTTCGACGTGTGCCACATGGCGGAGTTCCGCGTTTTCGGCGCGGCGGCCGCGGACGCCCTCCAGGGGCTGCTCACGAACGACATCCGGCGCATCTCCGAGATCGGCGACGCGCAATACACGCTGTTGTGCGATGAGGACGGGCACGTCATCGACGACCTGATCGTCTACCACACCGGCGAGCACGAGTACATGATCATCGCGAACGCGTCGAATCGCGCAGTGGACTGGGAGTGGCTCGACGCTCGGCTGCCCGAATCGGTGGAGCGCGTGGACGAGTCCGACCGCACCGCGCTCATCGCGCTCCAGGGGCCGAGGGCGCTGTCCGTGATCGAGGAGCTCACGGGTGACGATTTCGAGCTCCCGTCGCGCTTCCAAGTCACCGGCGCCGACCTCGACGACGTGCCGGTCCTGCTCGCCCGTACGGGCTATACGGGCGAGGACGGCGTGGAGATCGTGTCGCATTCGAGTCACGCCGTGCAGATCTGGCGGTTGCTCCTGAGCTTTCCCGAGGTCACTCCTTGCGGTCTCGGCGCGCGCGACACGCTTCGCCTCGAGATGGGGTACGCGCTGTACGGCAACGACATGGATCGCACGGTCGACCCGATCTCGGCGGGACTGGGTTGGGCGGTGGCGATGGGTAAGGGGGACTTCGTCGGACGCGATCCGATAGCGGACGTGAAGGCTCGCGGGCCCGAGCGCCGCCTGGTGGGACTCACCGTCCCGGACGGCATCCCGCGGCACGGATACCCTGTGTTGCACGGCGACCGGGAAGTGGGTACGGTGGCATCCGGCGGCTTCGCTCCCAGCCTCGGTCACGGCATCGCCACGGCGTACGTGCCCGCGGCGCTCTCAGTGGAGGGCACGCGCCTCGAGGTCGCGATCAGGCGCAAGGTGGTCCCGGCGGTCGTCACGAAGCCGCCGTTCGTGAGGGACACGTCACTGTCGAGAGGGTAGGGGCGCGCGGGGCGCGACTCGAGGACCGTCGAAAGGGGTGTCGGATCGATGTATCCGAGCGATCTCAAGTACGCCAAAGAGCATGAGTGGGTCCGTGTCGACGGCGACACGGCCACGATAGGCATCTCGGACTTCGCGCAGGACCAGCTCGGAGAGGTCGTGTACGTCGACCTGCCGAGCGAAGGCGACGAGGCGACCGCGGGCGACTCGTTCGGCGAGATCGAGTCGGTCAAGTCCGTGTCCGAGCTGTTCGCGCCGGTCTCCGGCGAGATCGTGAAGGTCAACGACGCACTCGACGACGCGCCCGAGACCGTCAACGAGGACCCGTACGGCGAGGGCTGGATGATCGTGGTCAAGCTGAGCGACCCGTCGCAGCTCGACGAGCTCATGGACTCGAGCGCGTACGAGGCGTTCGTGGCCGAGGAGGCGTAGGGCTCCTCACATGAGATTCATCCCTGTCACCCCGGCGCAGCAGGCCGAGATGCTGCGCGCAGTCGGCGTCTCTACCATCGACGACCTCTTCGACGTCATACCGGAGGCGGTGCGGCTCCGCCGCCCGCTCTCCTTGCCGGACGGCCTCTCCGAGCTCGAGCTGATCCGCGACCTTCAGGCGCTCGCCGCCAAGGACCTCGACTCCTCGCGCGTGGTCAGCCTGCTCGGCGCGGGCTGCTACGACCACTTCATCCCGAGCATCGTGGACGCGGTGGTGAGCAAGCCCGAGTTCTTCACCGCCTACACCCCGTACCAGCCCGAGATCTCGCAAGGCACGCTGCAAGCCATCTTCGAGTACCAGTCGATGATCTGCCAGCTCACCGGCATGGACGTGAGCAATGCCTCCATGTATGACGGTGCGACCGCGATGGCCGAGGCCGCCTATCTCGCCGCGTCGGTCACGAAGCGGCGCAAGGTAGTCGTCGCCGACACCGTGCACCCCGAGTGGCTCGAGACGCTGCGCACGTACTCTCTCGCGGGGACGCTCGAGATCGCGACGGCGGCTTCGAGAGGAGGCGTCGTCGACGCCGAGTCGCTCGCCGAGAGCGTCGCGGATGCCGCGGCGGTGATAGTCGCGGACCCCAACTTCTTCGGCAACCTCGAGGACCTCACCGCGATCGGGGGTATCGCGAAGAGCGGAGGTGCGCTTCTCGTCGTGGCCGTGAACCCGATGCTCGCCGGCGTGCTCGCCCCGCCCTCCGAGTACGGCGCGGACGTGGTGGTCGGGGAGGGACAGCCGCTCGGCAACGCCATGAGCTTCGGCGGCCCCGGCTTCGGCTTCTTCGCCTGCAAGTCCGACTACCTGCGGCGGATGCCCGGACGGATCGTCGGCCGGACGGTCGACGTGGACGGCCGTCCGGCGTTCGTGCTGACCATGCAGACTCGCGAGCAGCACATCAGACGCGAGAAGGCGACGAGCAACATCTGCAGCAATCAGGCGCTCTGCGCTCTCGCAGCGAGTGTGCATCTCGCCTCTCTCGGCCCCGCGGGGCTGGCCGAGGTCGGCCGCGCATGCGTCGCCAAGGCGCACTATCTGCGCGACGCGCTCGTGGAGACCGGCCGGTTCTCGCCGGCGTTCCCCGACGCGCCGTTCGCGCACGAGTTCGCGCTCGCGTACGTCGGGAACGCGCGCGAGATGCAGGAGGCGATGCTCGAGCGCGGGTTCCTCGCCGGGCTGGAGCTCTCGCGGTTCTCGCCCGAGCTGTCGGGCATCGTGCTGTTCGCGGTCACGGAGAAGCGCACGCGCGGCGAGCTGGACCGGTTCGTGGAGGAGGTGGCGTCCCTGTGAGCGGCACGAAGGGCGTATCGCTAGGCGACCCCCGGCCTGCCGAGGTAGGACGGCTCATCTTCGAGCGTTCCACGGCTTGCGCGCGCTGCACCGAGATGCCGCCGCTGGACGTCCCCGAGATCGACCTCGACGCCGCGCTCGCGCAGCGGTCACGGCGCGACGCCCCGCTGCTTCCCGAGGTGACCGAGGTCGATCTCGCGCGTCACTACGAGCACCTCGCCAGCGTGAACTTCGGCGTCGACTCCGGCTTCTACCCGCTCGGAAGCTGCACGATGAAGTACAACCCGAAGGTCGACGAGGTGGCGTGCCGGATGCCGGGCTTCGCCGGCGTCCATCCGTATCAGCCGTTGTCGACCGTGCAAGGCTTGCTCGAACTGATGCACGGCCTTCAGGAAGCGCTGGGCGAGATAAGCGGACTGCCGCACGTCTCGCTGCAGCCGGCCGCGGGGGCCCACGGGGAGTTCACGGGCCTGATGTGCATCCGTGCGTACCACGAGGCGAACGGCGACGCCCGCCGGCGCGTCCTCATCCCGGACTCGGCTCACGGGACGAACCCGGCGACGGTCGCCATGTGCGGCTACGAGGTGACGACGATCCCGAGCGACGAGCGCGGGGGAGTCGATCTCGACGCGCTCGAAGCCGCGCTCGACACCGACGTGGCGGCGCTCATGCTCACGAACCCGAACACGCTGGGACTGTTCGACGAGAACATCGAGCGCATAACCGCGTTCGTGCACGGCGTCGGGGCGCTCGCGTACTGCGACGGGGCGAACCTGAACGCCATCCTCGGCAAGGCGCGCCCGGGCGACATGGGCTTCGACGTCATGCACATCAACCTGCACAAGACGTTCGGGACGCCGCACGGGGGTGGAGGCCCGGGGGCCGGACCAGTGGCGGTGACCGAGAAGGTCGCGCCGTTCCTGCCCGGACCCGTCGTGGTGCTTTCGCCCGAGGGCTTCCGCCTGGTCGCTCCCGAGAGGTCCATCGGGCGGGTGCGGTCCTTCTACGGCAACGTGGGCGTGCTGGTCCGCGCGTACGCCTACATCCGCGCGGTCGGCGGGGAGGGCTTGCGGGCCGTGGCGGAGCAGGCCGTGCTCTCCGCGAACTACCTGAAGGAGCGGCTGAAGGGCGCGTACGACCTGCCGTACGATCGTCCGTGCATGCACGAGTTCGTGTTGTCGGGACGCCGGCAGAAGCGCGAGAACGGCGTGCGCACGCTCGACCTGGCGAAACGACTCCTCGACTACGGCGTGCATCCTCCCACCATCTACTTCCCGCTGATCGTCGAGGAGGCGATCATGATCGAGCCCACGGAGACCGAGGGCGTCGAGACGCTCGACGCGTTCGCAGACGCCATGCTCGCGATCGCCGAGGAGGCCGCGCGCGACCCGGAGGCGCTCCACGCGGCGCCGCGCTCGACGCCGGTGCGGCGGCTCGACGAGGCGCGGGCGGTCAAGGACCCGCAGCTGCGCTACGCTCCGCCCTGCCTCGACTGACCATGTCCGGGCGCTGGAGGCTCATTGTCGACGGCGCGTGCGACGGGGCGTGGAACATGGCGGTGGACGCGGCGTTGTTGCGCTCCGGCGCTGAAGGAGGCCCTCCCACCCTGCGGCTCTACCGCTGGCGCGTCCCGACCGTCACCCTCGGCCGCTACCAGCCCCGCTCCGAGGTGGACGCCGGGGCGTGCGAGCGCCTCGGCATCGACGTCGTGCGCCGCGCGACCGGCGGCCGGGGAGTGCTGCACGACGACGAGCTCACCTACAGCATCGTCGCCTCTCCGGTCTGCGGTCTGCCGAGGGGTGTCCGGGCGAGCTACGAGTACCTCGGCCGAGCACTGGTGGCGGCGTACGCTCGGCTGGGGGTGCAGGCGCAGCTGACCGCGTCGCGCCGCGGCCGCAAGGGAAGCGCCGCGTGCTACCTCTCCGCCACGCAGGCCGACCTCTCCCTCGAAGGCGCGAAACTGTCCGGCAGCGCGCAGGTCTGGTCCGACGGCACCTGCCTGCAGCACGGCAGCTTCGTGATAGCGCGGGATACGGCGCGCGAGGCCGAGGTGTTCCGGCTGGACGCCGAGGCGGCCGGTGCGCTCGATCGCGAGGCAGTGACCATCCTGGGCGCGACGGGACGTCGCCCGGGGCTGGAGGAGCTGGCCGCAGCGGTGGCGGGCGGTTTCGCCGACGCGCTCGGCGCCGTGCTCGAGCCGGACGCGTTGTCCCAGAGCGAGCAAGAGGCGGCGAGGTCCATGTGCGCGTCGTTCCGCTCCCCGGCGGAGGATGTCAGGGCGTGAAGCTACACTGCATCCTGAGGCTCCATCGAGGGTGACGTCTGCTAGAATGAGGGCCTGTAGTCCGGTACGCGGGGATGGGGTGTGAGCGTTATGGACAACGCATCCGGCGGAGTCGAAGACGCGCTGCTCAACCTGGAGCAGCGCTCGAACGAGGAGCTCCGTGGGCTCCTGAACGAGCTGTATGAGGAAGAGCAGAAGATCAGCTACCGGCGGCGGGTGCTGCACGGCAAGATCGACATCCTGCGCGCCGAGCTCGTACGCCGCTTGAAGCAGCAGCGCGAATCGGGGCAGGACGTCATCTCTGGAAGCGATGTCGAGCGGCTCATCTCCATCCTCTCCAACGACCTGCGCGGGGTGTCGAACGTGGACATCGCCGAGAACGACGAGGACGACTTCTAGACCAGGCACGCACGAACGAGGAGGACGAGGCAGTGGCATCGAGTATGGTCGAGAAGGTGCAGGCCTTCATGGACGAGCTTGCGCTCGACGTCGTCGAGGAGCGGATCGTCGAGTACGTCATCCGAGAGGTGCGCAACGGCCGGAAGCTGAAAGACGTGCTGGCCGACCCGTACGTCAAGAACCGCCTGAACGAGCAGAAGCTCGCGCACGTGATCGAGAACCCCGAGATCGCATCGGCGATCGAGGAGCAGATCTCCACGGCGTTCCGGACACGCGACTTCGGTTTCAGCGACAAGCAGGGTACCTGAGGACCGCTGGAAGGCGGACGCGATGAGGAGATGCGCAAGGTGTGGTGAGCCGCTCGACGAGCACGGCGAGACGTGCCCGAAGTGCGGATCCGACCTCGGTGACCAGACGGCATCCTTCGGCGCCGTGCCCGCGACGGAGCAGGAGCTGTCCGGTGAGATCGCGAACGCGGAAGGGCCCATGCTCATCGTCCGAAAAGGACCGGACGTGGGCGAGACGTTCTACCTCGACCGGCCGGAGTTGACCATCGGACGCGACCCGGACTGCGGCATCTTCCTGAACGACGTGACCGTCTCGCGCCATCACAGCAAGCTGCTCGTCGGAGGCGGCGAAGTGACGGTCGAGGACACCGACTCGCTGAACGGCACCTACGTCAACGGCGTGTGCGTCGACCGGGCCGTCCTGTGCTCCGGCGACTCGCTCCAGATCGGCCGCTTCCAGATGGTCTTCCTCTCGGCAGGGGGCGCCTGAGCGATGCCTGCCAAGACGCGCGACTACATGACGATCGGCGAGGTCGTCGAGACCCTGGGCAAGACGCACCCTGATGTGACGATCAGCAAGATACGCTTCCTCGAGGAGGAGGGGCTGGTCAGCCCCGAACGCACCGCCGGAGGCTATCGCAAGTTCGTGCCCGCGGATCTCGCGCGCATCGAGCTCGTGCTTCGCCTGCAGAAGGAGCACTTCCTCCCGCTCGCGGTGATCCGCGAGAAGCTGCGCGACATCGAGAAGGGCAAGATGCCGGCGGACCTGCGCCCGGTCGGGGCGAAGGCCGAGGCCGTCGCGCTGCCCTTCGAGGAGGCGGAGACGGTCTCGCTCGACAAGGCACCCGCCGCGCTGGGGTTGCCTCTCTCGTTCATCAAGGAGCTCATCGAGTACGGCCTGCTCTCGCCTACGAAAGGCGAGGCGGGCGAGGAACTGACGCGCGCTGACGTGCAGGTCGCGCATGCCGCCTGGGACTTGCGGCGATACGGCGTGGAGCCCCGCCACTTGCGCATGTACGAGACGCTCGCCGAACGCGAGGCCTCGATCTTCGCTCAGATCCTTCTTCCCGCGTTCAGACAGCGCACCCCGGAGGCGCGCACCAAGCTCGCCGAGACGCTGGCCGAGCTCTCCAGCGTCACGGGGGACCTGAAGCGCCATCTGCTCGAGCGCGCCTTGGCGCGCACGTTCGACGAGTAGGAGCGGGATGATGCCCTCGGTGCCGGCGCCCGGTTCTCAGGAACTGCCGGTCTCCGAGCACGTCGCGGTCACCGAGTTCGCGCATCCCAGCGAGCGCGTCGCCGCGCAGATACTCGATTTCTACAGGATACGTTGGGAGTACGAGCCCACGACCTTCCCGATCGAATGGGATGCCGAGGGAAACGTCCTCGCCTCGTTCACGCCCGACTTCTTCCTTCCGGACCTGGACCTCTATATCGAGCTCACCACGATGAGCCAGAAGCTCGTCACGAAGAAGAACCGTAAGGTCAGGCGCTTGAAGGAGCTATATCCGGACGTGAACGTGAAGATCTTCTACCAGAAGGACTTCCGGAACCTGCTGCTGAAGTACGGCATCCCCTTCCAGGTGCACGAGCGCGCTCAGAGCGGCGGCACCCCGAGGGAGGAGTAGGGCTTGGAACGCATCCCCACGCCGCAGGACGTCGCCGAGGTCCTCATCGAGCGCCCTGCGCTGTCAGCGCGAGTCCGGGAGCTCGGAGCGCACATCTCATCCGACTACGAGGGACGAGAGCCCGTGCTCGTCACGGTGCTCAAGGGCGGTCTGTTCTTCATGGCGGATCTGTGCCGCGCGATCGACATCGACGTGGCGCTCGACTTCATGGCGGTGTCGAGCTACGGCCCGGCCCCCCTCGGCGGAGCGGTGCGCATCACCAAGGACCTCGACGAGGACGTCTCCGGCCGCCCCGTGATCGTCGTCGAGGACATCATCGACACGGGCCTGACGCTGAACTACCTCCTGGGCGTGCTGCGCGGTCACGGCCCCGCCAGCCTCGAGGTGTGCGTGCTGCTCGACAAGGACGTGAGACGGATCGTCGACCTCCCGATAGCGTACCGTGGCTTCTCGATACCCGACCGCTACGTCGTCGGGTACGGCCTCGACCACCGGCAGTTCCTCAGGAACCTGCCGTACGTCGGCGTCCTGGCCGAGGAGGCGCTCGGGTAGATGCGGCAACGTGTGCTGATAGCCATCGCGCTGCTGTCGGCCGTGCTCCTCGTGGGCACCCTCGGCTACGTGCTCATCGAGCACTGGCGGCTGCTGGACGCCGTCTACATGACCGTCATCACCATCGGCACGGTAGGTTTCCGCGAGGTCCATCCGCTGTCCGACGCGGGCCGCGTGTTCACCATAGCGCTGATCCTGCTCGGCGTCGGTGCCATCGGTTTCGCGTTCGCCACGATCGTAGACTTCCTCGTCGAGGGGCACCTGCGGGGATACCTGGAGGAGAGGCGCATGGACAAGCTGCTCGCGAGTCTGAGCCACCATCACATCGTCGCAGGGATGGGGCGGGTGGGCTCGGAGGTGGCGCGCTCGTTCTCGGCCGAGGGCGTGCCCTTCGTGGTCATCGACAATTGCATGGATTGCGTGGAGCGGGCGACGGCCTCCGGCTGGCCCGTCCTGGCCGCCGACGCCACCGAGGAGAACGCTTTGCGGGCGGCGGGGATCGATCGCGCCGCGAGCCTCGTGACCACGCTCGATTCGGACGCGTCGAACGTCTTCGTCACCCTGACCGCGAGGACGCTGAATCCCGGAATTTTCATCGTCGCGCGGTCGACGACCTCCACCACGGAGGAACAGCTCAAGAGGGCCGGCGCGGACAGGGTGATCACCCCGAGCGTCATCGGCGGCCGGCGGATGGCGTCGATGGTCCTTCATCCCTACGTGTCGGAGTACGTCGACCTCGCCGACGCCGGTAGGGGTGAGGTCCGGCTCGAGGAGGTCGAGCTGCCCGAAGGCTCGGCCCTCGTCGGGCGCTCGCTCCAGGATGCGCGGATCACCGAGCGCACCGGGGTGCTCGTGCTGGCCATGAGGTCGAGAGACGGCCGGGTCGCGGCCACGCCGGCCTCTGATACGATGTTGCAGGCCGGTGCCCGTCTCGTCGTGATGGGTGCCGTCGGCCAGCTCGAGAAGCTGGCTGCGTTCCTCAACGGCTCAAGCTGACGACGCGAACGGCGTCACGGACGAAAGGACCGCGCGTGGATCTCGAGAGCTACATCCGCGACATCCCCGACTTCCCGAAGCCGGGCATCCTCTTCAAGGACATCACGCCCCTCCTGGCGGACGCAGGCGCTTTCCGTGAGTCCATCGACCGGTTCCACGATGCCTACGCCGACGAAGGCGTCACCGTCGTGATGGGCGCCGAGGCTCGTGGCTTCATCCTCGGCGGGGCGCTCGCGTACCGGCTCGGCGCCGGTTTCGTCCCCGCTAGGAAGCCCGGTAAGCTGCCGTGGAACGTCACGAAGGCCGAGTACGCACTCGAGTACGGCACCGACTCGCTCGAGATCCACGAGGACGCCGTGAAACCCGACGACGTCGTACTCATCATCGACGACGTCTTGGCGACGGGCGGGACCGCGAACGCGAAGGCCAAGCTCGTCGAGAGCAAGGGCGGACGGGTGGCGGGTTTCGCCTTCCTGCTCGAGCTCGACGCACTCAAGGGGCGCGAGAAACTCGGCGACCGCCGGATCGTCACTCTCATACACACGAGCGACTAGGCTCACTTCGGCAGGACGATCTCCACGTTGACTCGCTCGACACCGTCGAACCCGAGAGCGTGCGCGGCCGACTTCGAGAGGTCGATCGTCCGGGTCCCTATGTAGGGACCGCGATCCGTGACGGTGACGATGATCCGACGGTCGCCTCGCGTGAGGGCGAACCGCGTCCCGAACGGCATCAGCTGTGAGGGGTTCCGCGGGTCCTTCAGCACGGTGGCGCAGGTGAATTCGTTCTCGTTGAACTTGCGTCCGGAAGCCGTGGATGTCGGCGTCGGCGCGTTGTCACCGTTCCCGTACCAGGAGCACAACTCGACGGTCTTGATCCCCGTGGTCGTGTAGTGCAGCGGCTCGCCCTTGTCCACAAGCCACGCCTTCCCGGGATACTGGTCGATCTCCGCGGGTACCTTGGGCACGTCCGCGCCATAGTAGCTGCTCTTCGCCCACTGGTCGCGCTGTGCGGCGTCCCACGCGGCTTTGGCGGCCAGGTACTTGCGCTGCTGCTCGTTGAGCTTGGCGATGAGCTGCTGCGCTTCTCCGAGCGCGGATCGGGTCGCTTGCACGCGGTCGTCTTGCGCCCTGCGCAGCGCGACCTGGTCCGCCCGAAGCTGGTCGAGGACCTGCGCCTGGTACGCGGCGTCCGAGGAGACCCGCGTCGCGTACCGCAGGAGCTGCTGGTCGCGTTCGACGATCGTGACCAGGAAGATGCCTCGGTCCAGCGCGTCGCGGAAGGTCGGGGCACTGAGGATGAGCTCGAGCGGGCTGATCGTGCCGGCCTTGTACATGCCGATCACACGATCGTCGAACTGCGCCTGCGCGGAAGCCTCTTCCGCGCGCGCCGCCTCCACCACGATCGACTGCCGGTAGATGCCGTCCGTCGTGGACTTGATCCGCGCTTCGATCGAGGCCGACTCGGCTTCGAGGTCGCGCACCTGCTTCTGCAGATCCGCGGCCCTGCGCGTCGCCTCGTCGAGGCCGACGGGGGGCTGCGCGAGGATGTCGGGGTAGGGGATGCGGACCGCCTGCGAGGCCTCGTTCGACGCGGGGGTCGCCGCGGCGCCCGGGACCGTCGCCGGAAGGGCGAGCACGGCCGCCGCGGCCGCGCTCACGATAGCTCTCAGCAAACGCTTCCTGCCGGTCAACCGAGGGTCCCCGCCTTCCGGTGACCGCGCGGTGACACCCCGCTCACGGTCCGTCTTCCACTCATAGCGTAGCAAAAGGCTGCCGATTACTGTGTTATGCTCATAGGCGGTCCGGCGTGTTCCTGACCACGCCGGGCGCCTCAGACGAAGCAGTGCTATGCAGCTGGAGGTCGCGGTGCCCCTCAGGAAGCCTCCCATCATGCGCTTCATGGCGGCTCTCGTCGTCTTGCTCATGCTTCTTTCTTCGGCTGCTTACGCCGCTCCCACGACCCCGCAGATCGAGGCGAAGAAGGCCGAGGCCAGCAAGGCGCAGGCCAAGCTGGACGAGATGCGGTCGGACCTGGAGATCCAGGTCGAGGAGTACAACCGCGTCAACGCCGCGCTCAAAGAGACCCGGCTCCGCATCTCCGAGACGCGGGCCCGTCTCGAGGTCGAAGACGAGAACCTGCGCCGCGCGAAGCAGCTGCTCTACGACCGAGCCGACGGCATCTACCGCGGCGGGACCGTCGACATGCTCGCGGTCATGCTCGGCACCACCTCCTTCGAGGACTTCCTCACGAGAGTCGACCTGATGATGCGGATCGGCACGAGCGACGCGCAGCTCGTCGGCGCCGTGAAGGACGCGCGCCAGGCGGTCACGGAGACGAAGCAGACGCTGGAGCGGCGCGAGTCGGAGCAGGTGGCGCTGCGCGGGCAGGCCGACGCGAAGAGGCAGCAGGTCGAGGGGTCGATCGCCAGGCAGGATCAGTTCCTCAAGTCGCTTAACGGTGAGATCGCGCAGCTCATCAAGCAGGAGGAGGAACGCCTCGCCGCCGAGGCCGCGGCGCGGGCGAAAGCGCTTGCCGAAGCGCAGGCACGCGCCGCAAGCCAGGCTGGGGGAAGCGCAGTGCCGGTCAGAGGCGGTCGCACCGGCGACGCCAACCCCGGCACAGGGCATCCGGAGATCGTCGGCATCGCGATGAAGTACCTCGGCGTGCCTTACGTGTGGGGCGGGGAGGACCCGTCGGGCTTCGACTGCTCCGGCCTAGCACAGTACACCTACAAGCAGATCGGCATCGACATCCCTCGAGTGGCGCAGGACCAGTACTACGCGGGCAAGCACATCGACGCCGACCGGCTCGATCTCCTCAAGCCCGGCGACCTCCTCTTCTTCGGCCGAGGAAGGAGCCCGGACTCTGTGCATCACGTCGTGATCTACGCCGGCGGCGACAACATCATCGAGGCGCCCTATTCGGGCGCGAACGTGCGGGTGGCGTCGCTGTCCGCACGGCTCGAACATGGCGAATACGTAGGGGCGTCGCGGTTCTGATGCCGCTCGACGACACCACGGCGATCGCCGCCCTCGCAGCCGACGTGGGCTTCCTGCAGCGGATGGGTCGCTCCGCGTTCGGCATCCTCGAGTCCCTCGCCGACAAGCTGCCCTACATAGTCATGGCGCTCGTGTTCCTGCTGCTCGCCTGGTGGGCGTCGCTGCTCACGATGCGGCTCGTGCGCGCGGCGCTCGCGCGCACGTCGACCGAGGGCCACGTCGACGTCCTCGTGGCCAAGACCACCGGCGCGGTGGTCTTCGGCATAGGCGCGATCGTCGCGCTGAGCATCATGGGAGTCCAGGTGGGCGTCCTCGTCACCAGCCTCGGCCTCGCGGGCGTGACGATCGGCTTCGCCCTCAAAGACGTGCTCGCGAACTCGATGGCGGGCATCCTGCTGCTGTTGCAGCGACCGTTCACCATCGGGGACTCGATCAACGTGGCGGGATGCGAGGGAGTGGTCCGCGACATCCGCGTGCGCGACACGCTCGTCGAGCAGGCAGACGGCCGCATGGTCTTCGTCCCGAACGCGACCGTCTTCAACGCGCCCATCACCAACACGTCGGCTGCGACGCGGCGGCGCCTCGAAGTGCGCGTCCGCATCCCGCTGACGGCGGATTTCGAGGCCGCGCGAGAGGCCGCGCTGCTCGGCCTCGGCCGTGTGAACGGCCTTGCCGAGGACGCACCTCTCGAGGCGGTGTACGTGGCGACGCACATCACGTCGGTCACTCTCGCCGCGCGAGCGTGGGTGGATACGGCGCAGACGCCGTTCGCGAGGGCGCTCGACGGCGCGGTCGTGGCAGTGGCAGGCGCCTTGCGAGACGCGGGCGTGGAGCCGGCCGCGGCCGAGTAGGGGCTTCTCGGGCTGTCCGGGGATGCCCGGCACGGCGCGCATGCGCTATCATCTGCTCCAACTTCCTTTCTGGTGTTCGGCTTCCGCCCACTCGCAGGAGGCTTCGTGCTGGACCGCACCCTTCTCTCAGGCAACGAGGCCGTCGCGCGCGGCGCGTGGGAGGCCGGTGCCGAAGTGGGCCTCGGCTACCCCGGTACGCCCTCGACCGAGGTGCTGGAGGCGTTCGCGAAGATGCCCGGCGTCCGTGCCGAGTGGTCGCCGAACGAGAAGGTCGCGCTGGAGGTGGCCGCGGGCGTCAGCCTCGGCGGAGCGCGTTCGCTCGTCACCATGAAGCACGTCGGCCTCAACGTGGCCGCCGACCCGCTCTTCACGCTGGCGTACACGGGAGTCACCGGAGGACTCGTGCTGCTCGTGGCCGACGACCCCGGGATGCACAGCTCGCAGAACGAGCAGGACACCCGCAACTACGCGGCCTTCGCGCGCGTACCGCTTCTCGAGCCGGCCGACTCGCAAGAGGCGCTCGAGTTCACCAGGCGCGCGTTCGAGATCTCCGAGCGCTTCGACACGCCCGTGATCGTGCGCTCCACGATCCGGATCTCGCACAGCAAAGGGCTGGTCGAGCTGGGCGAGGGCGTGGAGCAGGCTCGCGCGGCTTACGAATCCCGCCCGGCGAAATACGTGATGCTCCCGGGCAACGCCAAGAAGCGAAGGGTCGACCTGGACCTGAGGCTCGATGCGCTGACCGAGTACGCCGAGGACCTCGACCTGAACCGGATGGAGATGGTCGAGACCTCTCTCGGCGTCATCTGCGCGGGAGTCACGTACGAGTACGTGCGCGAAGCGCTCCCGGACGCGTCCGTGCTGAAGCTCGCCCAACTGTACCCGCTCCCCGAGCGCCTGATCCGCGAGTTCGCGTCGAGGGTCGAGCGTTTGGCGGTCGTGGAGGAGCTCGACCCGTACCTGACGTCGAACATGCGGCGCATGGGCCTCGCCATGGAGGAGCCGCCGCTCCCGCGGATGGGGGAGTACACGCCGCGCATGATCGCCGAGGCGTTCGGCGCCGCCCCGCTCCCGCTGCGCGAGGCCTTCGAGGACCTCCCGCCGCGGCCGCCGATGCTCTGCCCGGGGTGTCCGCACCGGGGGGTCTTCTACCTGCTGAGGGAGATGGGCGCGGTGGTCACCGGCGACATCGGCTGCTACACCCTCGGCGCGCTGCCGCCGCTGTCCACCATGGACTCCTGCGTGTGCATGGGAGCGAGCATCGGGATGGCGCACGGCCTGGAACTGGCCGGCGGCGCGGGCGACCGGCCCGTGGTCGCCGTCATCGGCGACTCGACCTTCGCTCACTCCGGCCTCACCGGCCTCATGAACGCGGTGTACAACGGCTCGCGAACGACGACCGTGATCCTCGACAATCGCATCACCGCCATGACCGGCCACCAGGACAATCCGTTCACAGGACGGACGCTGATGGGCGAGCCTGCCCCGGAGATGGACGTCGAGGCTGTGTGCCGGGGACTGGGCGTCGAGCAGGTGACGGTGATCGACCCCCTGAACCTGAAGCGCACGAAGCGCGCGCTCCGCGAGGCGATCGAGCACGACGGACCGAGCGTCGTCGTTGCCCGGCGCCCGTGCGCGCTGCTCGTGAAGAACGACAAGCCGCCGATGGCCGTGAAGACCGACGAGTGCACTGCTTGCGGCGTGTGCATCGGTCTCGGCTGTCCGGCCCTCTCGAAGGCGCGGTCGGGCAAGGCCGTCATCGACGCGACTCTTTGCGTCGGTTGCGCGCAGTGCGCCGCGGTATGCGGGTACCGGGCGATAGCGGTGGGAGCGCCTGCTTGCGAGGCCGGTGAGACGCTGTGAGCACCACCTCCGTGCTGCTCGTCGGGGTCGGCGGCCAAGGCACGATCCTCGCCGGCGACGTGCTCGCGAAGGTCGCCGCGGCCTCCGGCCTCGACGTGAAGCTGTCCGAGGTGCATGGGATGTCGCAGCGCGGCGGGAGCGTCGATACCATGGTGCGCTTCGGCGATCGCGTGTACTCCCCGGTCGTGTCGCGCGGCGAGGTGGACCACCTCGCCGCCTTCGAGATCATCGAGGCCGCCCGATGGTTGCAGTACCTGCGACCGGGAGGCCGCCTGCTCGTGGACCGCCGCACGATCGCGCCCCTTGGTGTCCTCACGGGCGCGCTGCCGCTCCCCGTGGGCGTGGAAGCCGCGCTCTTCGGCGAAGATGCGGTCTTCATCGACGCCGAACCGCTGGCATGCCGTGCGGGCTCGCCGCGTTCGGCGAACGTGGTCCTCCTCGGCGCGCTGTCCGCGGGGCTGCCGTTCGCGGTCGAGACGTGGAGAGATGTCATCGCGGGGCGCGTCCCGCCGAAGACGGCGGACGAGAACCTCGCGGCGTTCGACCTCGGCCGAAAGGCGTGCTTGGAAGGGGGAGGGGTGTGAAGGTCAAGCAGCTGGCGGTGTTCATCGAGAACAAGCCGGGGCGGGTGAGCGAGATCGCCGACCTCATGGGAAGGGTCGGGGTCAACATCCGCGGATTCTCCGTGTCCGACACCGCCGAATACGGCATCATGCGCTTGGTGGTCGACAAGCCCGACGAAGCGCGCGCCGCGCTGAAGGATGCGGGCTTCACCGTACGTGAGGACGAGGTGATCTGCGTGGAGCTGCCGGACGAGCCCGGGGCGCTCGGCAAGGTGCTTCTCGCGGTCTCCGAGGCCGGCGTCAACATCGAGTACGTGTACTCGCTGGTGGGCACCGCCGTCGTCCTCAACGTCTCCGACGCCGACCGGGCCCTGCGCCTGCTCGAGGGCAGGCCCGTGAAGCTGATGTCCCAGGAGGACATCGCGACGTACGCCAGGTAGATGGGAAAGGGAAGGGGTTGGCCGGCATGAATGGTAAGCACTGGTATCAGGGACGGGTAGTCTGGGAGCGCATGCCCGGTGCTCCGCCACCGGCGGGGAGAGCCACGCGCATGACACGACGAGCGACCGCGGTCATCGCGTTGTCGCTCGCCGGCGTTCTGGCGGCGGGCTGCAGCGGCACGGCGACAGCGCCGCAAACGCCGCCCGCTGGCGGCGGGGAGAAGAAGGCGCCGTACAAGCTCGGCGCGGTCGTCTCCCTGACCGGCACGTACGCCGGGCTCGGGCAGCCGGAGAAGAACGTGCTCGACATGGAGGTCGCGCGGATCAACGCGGCCGGCGGCATCAACGGGCACCCGCTGGAGGTCGTCGCGCTCGACGACGCGACCGACCCGAAGAAGGCGGTCTCGGACACCACGAAGCTGCTCGACGAGGAGAAGGTGCTCGCGGTCCTCGGCGCGACCGGCAGCGGTCAGACGATGGCGATGCGCACGGAGATCGACAGGGCGCAGGTGCCGCAGGTGTCGATGGCGGGCGCGACCGTGATCACCAAGAAGTTCGACAAGTGGGTGTTCCAGACGCCCTGGAGCAACGTGCTCGTCCTGCCCTTCGAGCTCAAGTACATGCAGTCCAAGGGAGTGAAGAAGCTCGCTCTGCTGTCCGATTCCACCGCTTTCGGCAAGGACGGTATCGAGGTCGCGAAGGCCAACCTGGGCACGTACGGGATCACCGTGGCGGCCGAGGAGACCTTCAACCCTGGCGACACCGACATGACCGCGCAGCTCACCAAGATCAAAGCGGCGAAGCCGGACGCGATCCTGCTGGTGAACGCTGGCAAGGAGGCCGTGATCGCGGTCAAGGGCGCTGCGCAGCTGGGGATCAAGGTGCCGATCTTCGGCACGCACGGCAACGCGCGCAAGGAGTTCATCGACGGCGCCGGGCCGGCCGCGGAAGGATTCACCTTCGCGGCGGGCAAGATCCTCATCCCCGACGCCTATGGCAAGGGCACGGAGCCGTTCAAGGTCGCGACGGACTTCGTCGACCGGTACACCAAGAAGTACGGCGCGGCGCCCAGCACGTTCGCGGGGCACGCCTACGACGCGCTGTACCTCACGGTAGAGGCGATGAAGCGTCTCCCCGAGGGCTTCGCCTCCTCTCAGTTGCGCGATGAGATCGAGAAGACCTCCGGGTTCGTGGGGATCGGCGGGACGTTCACGTTCTCGCCGACGGACCACAACGGCATGACCGAGAAGGACCTGGTCATGTACAAGGTCGAGAACGGCAAGTGGGTGCTCGCGCAGTAGTGCCGAGCCGGCTGGACCCGCCGGTGACGGCGGGTCCAGCCAAGCCCTAGAATGGCCGCAGTTGCTCTCAGGGGAGATGTCGCGCGCGGTTCCGGCTGCTCAGGGCCGGATACGAGGAAGGGGACTCGTGTTATGAGGCGGACGACGGCTGTTGTGACTATCGTCGTGGCTGTGGGGCTCGCGTCGGCGATCCTGGCCGGCTGCGCCGGCGGGGGCGGCGCGGCGAAGCCCTCGGCCGGTGGCGAGGCGGCGAAGAAGCCTTATCGGATAGGCGCCGTGCTGTCGCTGACGGGCTCGTACTCGGGGTTGGGGACTCCCGAGAAGGAGACGCTCGACCTCGAGGTCGCGGCGATCAACGCCGCCGGCGGCGTGAACGGACATCCGCTCGAGGTGGTCGTCGAGGATGACGGGACCGACACGGGCAAAGCCACAGCGGCCGTCTCCAAGCTGATCGACCAGGAGAACGCCATCGCCGTCATCGGGGCGACCGGGACGGGGCAGACGATGGCGACACGCGTCGACATCGACCGCGCGGGGATACCCGAGCTCTCGCTCGCGGGCGGCAACGCCGTGACGCAGAAGTTCGACAAGCAGGTCTTCCAGATGCCTTGGCCGAACAGGCTGGTCGCGCCGTTCGTGCTCAAGCACATGAAGGGCAAGGGCGTGAAGAGCGTCGCGCTATTCACCGACGCGAGCGGATACGGCAAGGACGGCCTCGCCGTGATCACGCCGGAGCTGGCGAAGCTCGGGATGACGGCCGTGGCGAACGAGACGTTCAATCCGGGCGACACGGACATGACCGCGCAGCTGACGAAGATGAAGGCCGCGAAGCCCGACGCGATCCTGTTGTGGGCCGCGGGCAAGGAAGCGGCGACGATCATGAAGAACCGCGCGCAGCTGGGCATCACGACGCCCGTCTACGGTGGTTCCGGCCAGGCGCGGACCGAGTTCATCCAGGGCGCGGGGGCGGCGGCTGACGGTTTCGTGTTCGGCACCGGCAAGGTTCTGCTGCCCAAGTCCTATGGCGATGCGCCGAACCGGAAGCTGGCGGAGGACTTCGCCGCCCGGTACAAGCAGAAGTACGGCGCCGAGCCGAACATCTTCACCGCTCACGCCTACGACGCGATCCACATCGTCGCGGAGGCGCTCAAGCGGATCCCGGGCGACGTCACCCCGGCTGCGCTGCGCGACGAGATAGAGAAGACGTCTGGATTCGTGGGACTCGACGGCACGTTCACATTCTCCGCGACCGACCACAACGGTCTGACGGAGAACGACCTGGTGATGTACGCCGTGCAGGACGGGAAGTGGGTCCTGGCCAAGTGAGCTGGCCCGAGCTCCTCCAGTTCGCGATAGCGGGGCTCAAGAACGGGGCCATCTACGCGCTGGTGGCGCTCGGGTTCACCATCGTCTACGCGTCCACGAACGTCATCAACTTCGCGCAGGGCGAGTTCTACATGCTCGGCGGGATGTTCGCGACGTTCGGGTTCTCACACCTCGGCTTGCCCCTCGGCCTCGCGGCGTTGGCGGCCGTGATCGCGACGGCGGCGGTGGCCGTGGTCTTCGAGCTGCTCGCCGTGCGGCCGCGCGTCGGCGGAGACCCGATGACGATCATCATCGTGACCGTGGGAGGCAGCGTGCTGTTGCGCTCGCTCGCTCGGCACGCCTTCGGTTCGAACGAGCTTGCCCTGCCCGCGTTCTCGCCGGGCGAATCCATCATGCTCGGGGGCGCGGCGATCGATCGTCAGACGCTCTGGGTCTGGGCGGTGGCGGCCGTGGCGGTGTTCGCGCTATGGCTGCTGTACTCTCGCACGCGCCTGGGCAGGGCGATGCGTGCCACCGCGATCGACGGCGAGGCGGCGCGTCTCGTGGGCATCGACACTCGACTACTGGTCACGGTGAGCTTCGCGCTGGCGGCCGTGCTCGGGGCGATCGCGGGAGTGGTGGTCACGCCGCTGACCCAGACGGCCTTCGACGTCGGCGCCGCCGTCGGGCTCAAGGGCTTCGCCGCGGCCATCCTCGGCGGGCTCGGCAACCCGCTGGCCGCCGTCGTGGGCGGGCTCGTGCTGGGCCTGCTCGAGAGCCTGTCGGTAGCGTTCATCAGCTCGACGTTCAAGGACGCGATCGCTCTCGCCGTGCTGCTGCTCGTGCTCTTCGTGCGCCCGTCGGGACTTCTCGGCCGAAGCAGGCGGGAGAAGGTCTGACGTGGCAGTCCTGCGACGCATGCTTCCCGGTGCCGTGGTGGCGGTGTTGGTCCTCGGCCTGCCGCTGGTGGTCCACGACCGCTACCTGCTCAAAGTCCTCTCCTTCGTGGGCATCGACGTCGTCGTGGTCCTCGGGCTCGCGCTGCTCTTCGGGTTCGCGGGGCAGATCTCGCTGGGGCAGGCGGCGTTCTTCGGGATCGGCGCGTACACCACAAGCGTGCTCGTGGCCGCTCTCGGCTGGCCTTGGCTGGGCGGCGTCGCGGCCGCCGTCTTGGTCTCGGCCGGCGCCGGGGCGCTGCTGGCGCTTCCCGTCGGGAGGCTGAAGGGGCACTACCTGGCGATGGCGACGCTCGGCTTCGGGGAGATCGCGCTCATAGCCTTCACCGAGCTCAAGGGGATCACCGGGGGCACCGACGGATTGTCGGGCATCCCGTACCCGCAGGTAGGGTCGTTCGTGGCGCGCGCGCCCGAGGCGAACTACCTGCTCGTGTGGGCGGTCGCCATCGTCGCGTACGTCCTTGCCGCCAATGTCGTGGCGCTGCGGCCGGGGCGCGCGCTGCGCGCGCTCCACGGCTCCGAGGCGGGCGCGCAAGCATCCGGCATCGACGTGGCGCGCACGAAGGTGACGGCCTTCGCGGTCGCGGCCGGGCTCGCCGGGCTGGGCGGCGCCCTATACGCGCACCTCGTAGGATTCATCTCGCCCGGCAGCTTCACGATCGAGCTGTCGATCCTGCTCGTGGCCATGGTGGCGCTCGGGGGGATGGGGTCTCTGCCGGGTGCGGTGGTGGGGGCGGTGCTCCTCGGCATGCTTCCGTATCTGGACGCTGTGGTGCCGGGTCTGACGAAGTCGACCGTCGAGGCGCTGCAGAGCTGGGAAGCCGACATCTACGGTGCCGTGCTCATACTCGTGATGCTCTTCATGCCGCACGGTCTCGCCGGCGCGTTCCGGCGGTTCTTCCCCGGCCGAGGAGGGGAGGGGTCTTGAGTCTTCTCGCGGCACAGGGGCTCACCCGGCGCTTCGGCGGCCTCGTGGCCGTCGACGACGTGAGTTTCGAGGTCTTCGAGGGCACCATCCTCGCGCTCATCGGCCCGAACGGGGCGGGGAAGTCGACGCTGTTCAACCTGCTGACCGCGTTCGACCGCGCGGACGCCGGGCGCGTCGCTTTCGACGGCCGGGATCTCGCGGGCCTGCCTCCTCACCGCCTCGTGCGCCTGGGCCTCGCCCGCACCTTCCAGAACACGCAGCTGTTCGAGGAGATGACGGCGCTGGAGAACGTGCTCGCGGGGGCGCACACGCGCACGCGGACGGGTTGGGCGCGCGCGGCGCTGCGCCTGCCAGGGACGGCGGGAGAGGAGCGGGACGCGCGCGAGGAGGCCGAGCGTCTGCTCCGCCTGGTCGGCCTGGAAGCAGTAGCGCGCACGCACGCGGCCGATCTCCCCCACGGGACGCGGCGGCTCCTCGAGGTGGCGCGGGCCCTCGCTTCACACCCTCGCCTGCTTCTGCTGGACGAGCCCGCCGCCGGACTGAACTCGGCGGAGACCGGGCAGCTCGCCCACGTCCTGCGGCAAGTGCGCGACAGCGGCGTGACGCTGATCGTCGTCGAGCACGACATGGGGCTCGTGATGGAGGTCTCCGACGAGATCGTCGTTCTGAACGAGGGCCGCAAGATAGCCGAGGGGCCTCCTCTGCTCATCCAGAAGGATCCTGCGGTCATCGCAGCGTACCTTGGGGAGGAGGCGGCCGATGCTTGAGGTCGCGGGCCTCTCGGCCGCATACGGGCACGTGAACGTTCTCGAGGACGTGTCCCTGGACGTGCGCGCCGGTGAGTGCGTGACGGTCATCGGCGCCAACGGTTCGGGCAAGTCCACCCTGCTGAAGACGGTCGCCGGGCTGATCCGCCCCACGGCGGGCCGCGTGTCTCTCGACGGGGAGGACGCGACGGGCCTGGCGGCGGAGAAGCTCGTGCGCCGCGGCGTGGCCCTCGTGCCCGAGGGCCGGCGGCTCTTCGGCCCGATGTCGGTCGCGGAGAACCTCGAGCTCGGCGCGTACGCCAGGGGCAGGGTCGCGCTCGGTGAGGATCTCGAGCGTGTTCGCGCGCTCTTCCCGGTCCTGGGTGAGCGCGCCTCGCAACCGGCGGCGACGCTGTCCGGCGGCGAGCAGCAGATGCTGGCGATCGCCCGCGCGCTCATGTCGCGGCCGCGTCTGCTGCTGCTGGACGAGCCGTCCCTCGGCCTCGCCCCGAAGGTCATCGCGTCGATCTTCGCCGCCCTCGATGAGCTGCGTTCGGGGGGGCTGACTATACTGTTGGTGGAGCAGGACGCACGCGTCGCCTTGCGCCACGCCGACAGGGGATACGTCATGCGCACGGGGCGCGTCGTGCTCTCGGGTCCCGCCGCACAGCTCGCACAGAACGACGACGTGCGGCTCATCTACCTCGGCGGACGGCACGGAAGGGGCATCGGCTAGATGATCTGGAACCCCGAGTACGAGCAGATGGACCGCGAACGGCTCGCGCAGCTGCAGGCACGCAGGCTGCGCTCGACCGTCGCGTGGACGTACGAGCGCGTGCCGTACTACCGCGAGCACATGGACGCCGGCGGCGTCTCGCCGAAGGAGATCCGCGCCGCCGAGGACGTGCGGCTGCTGCCCTTCACCGACAAGACCGCGCTGCGCGACACGTATCCGTTCGGGATGTTCGCCGTCCCGATGGAGCAGGTGGTCCGGTTGCACAGCTCCTCCGGCACCACCGGCAAGCCGATCGTGGTCGGCTACACCCGCGGCGACGTCAACACCTGGAGCGAGCTGTGCGCGCGTGTCTCGGCGCAAGCGGGCGTCTTGCCTTCGGACCGCGCCCAGATGGCGTTCCTCTACGGCATGTTCACCGGCGGATGGGGCATGCACTACGGCCTGGAACGCCTCGGCGCGACCGTCATCCCGGCCGGATCAGGCAACACCGAGCGGCACATCATGATGATGCAGGACTTCGGAACGACCGCGCTCATCTCTACACCCAGCTACGCCCTGTACATGGCCGAGGTGGGCGAGAAGATGGGCATCGACTTCGAGAAGCTCCCGCTGCGCGTCGGGCTGTTCGGAGGGGAACCGTCGGGCGAGGGGATGCGCGACGAGATCCAGCGGCGTCTGTTCATCAAAGCGACCGACAACTACGGTCTTTCGGAGGTCATGGGACCCGGCGTGTCCGGCGAGTGCGAGTGCCAGTGCGGGCTGCATCTTGCGGAAGACCACTTCATCTTCGAGGTCGTCGATCCCGAGACGGGCGACTTGCTGCCGGATGGTGCCGAGGGCGAGCTCGTGGTCACTACGCTCACGAAGGAAGCCATCCCGATCCTGCGCTATCGCACGCATGACCTGACCTCGATCGACACCACCCCGTGCGAATGTGGGCGGACGAGCGCGCGGATGCGCAAGGTGCGGCAGCGCACTGACGACATGCTCATCATCCGAGGGGTGAACGTCTTCCCGAGCCAGATCGAGGACGTCCTTCTGCGGGTGGAGCATGTGCAGCCTCACTACCAGATCGTCATCGACCGCAAGGGTGCGCTCGACGAGCTCGAGGTCAAGCTCGAGGTGGCCGAGGAGATCTTCCCGGAGACGATGGCGCAGATCGTGGCGTTCACCAAAGAGGTGTCCGATCGGCTGCACGCCGTCCTCGGCCTGCACGCGAAGGTGCACCTCGTGGAGCCGGGGAGCATCGAGCGGACCGCGGGCAAGTCGAAGCGCGTCGTCGACCGAAGAACGCTAGAGTAGTCGCAGGCAGCCTTTCGAAGGAGTCACGTGGACTGGTGGGTCTACCTGCTCGCCCTGGTCGCCGTCGTCGCGGTCGCGGTCGGTGCCGCCTTCCTCGGCCGCTGGCTGTACGCGCGGCAGGTGAGGCGTTCGCTGGTGCGTCTTCTCCGCACGCGAGAGGCCGTCGTGGCGGGAGCGAAGGGCCTCGATCTGGTCATCGCGCATCTCGCGGGGCAGGAGGACGACGGCGAGGCGCTGGAGGTGTTCGCGTCTGACGCCGCCAGCGAGGACCGGCGCGCCGTCGCGGACGTGGCCGCGCGCATGAGGATCCTCGCGGACGACCTGCACGCGATGGCGCTGCCGAAACGGCTGTGGGTGGTCGCCGAGGACATGGAGCGCGCGGCGAGGACGCTGGCCGAGCAGGCCGGTGGGGTGGGGGAGGCTGCCACGCCCGCCGGGGCTCTGGATGCCCTCGCCGCCATCCGCATGGAGGTGGTGCGCGAACAGGCCCGCGCGGCGGACACCGATCTGCAGCCGTTGCTCGAGGCGTTCAGGGTGTACGACCCTGCGGTATATGGAGGGGGGCTCTACATCTGACGACGCCGGGGGAGGAGCCCATGGTGGACCGAGCAGACGTTCCGCGCAGCAGCGTGGCCCTCACCGTCGTCAAACGCGGCGCGGCTTGGGCCGTCCTGGCGCTCGTTCTGATACTCGTATGGTCCTGGTACGGCTCGTATCGGGCGAGCCAGGCCGCGTGGGACGCCGAGCAGAACAGGCCCAAGCCCTCCGAGGCCGCCTCGGCGGCCGCGGCGACGGAACGGCCTGTCCAAACGTCGGCGAAGGCGCCGACCGTGGGAAGCCAGATATCGAAGGTCATGATCGTGTCCGACGTCACGATGAGGAAGGACCCCAGCGCGTCGGCGGGAGCGGTTCGCGACCTAAGGAAGGGCGAGCAGCTCATCCTCGTCGGGCAGGTGGGTCCGTGGTACAAGGTCACGGACGCTTCCGGAGCCATAGGCTGGGTCAGCGCGTCGGACCGATACACGAAGATCGTCGGGAAGTAGGGGTCGCGATGTCCGGGATCATCGGGAACGCCGACGACTTCTACCGGGTCCGCCTGATGCGGGTGGACGAGGCCGACGTTCCAGACCTGGACTGGCGAGAAGACATACTGTACCGCCGGCCGCCCTCGGACGAGCCGGGTGAATATGACCTGTGGCGTGTCGAGGCGGTCGACGAAGTCGAGCACGTCACCGTGATGTCGACCTTCGACGACGTCGAGGAAGCGCGTGAGTGGCTGGCGACCGTAGAAGAGGACCTGTCCGCCATGACGAGATCGGAGTTCGAGCAGGCGTACTTCCCGGGAGACGAGGACGGTCCGGGCGGTTCCGAGGGCTAGTTAACATAACGTATATTACCAGGCGTACAGCCATGCATGGGAGGGGCCTTCGAGCTGCTACTGGCCAAGGTCCGCCGCGTTCTGCCCCGTCTGTCGAGTGCTGTTGTTCAAGCCGTTGACGGCGTTCTGGGCGTCGTTGGCGGGCACGGTGTCGTGCGTCCCGGTCGACGTCGGCTCCACGCCTTGCTCGATCACCGTCTTGACGGCCTGCTTCGTCCCGCAGCCGCCGGCCGAAAACAGCACGATCGCTGCGACAGCCGCCCCCGCGATAGCCAGGTTTGTGTTCGTCATGAAGGCCTCCACTCAGGACCTGATGCCGCTTGTTGCGCAACCTATCGGCTCTGCGCCGCGCTCGCTTGAAGCGCGGACCCGGGTCGCGGCGCCGCGACCCGGGTCCGATCGTACACCCGTGCGTTCGTCAGGACGCCCTCGAAGGGCGCACGCACGGTGTGATGCCTCAGGCCTCTTCGGCCGCTTCCACGGCGGGCTCGTTGACGAAGTCCGCGGTGCTCTCGGCCGCCAGCGTCTTGGATTCGGGGGGCAGGAGCACGTTGAGCACGATGCCGACCACGGTGGCGAGCGCCATGCCGGGGATCGTGTACTTGCCCACCGGGATCGTGAAGCCGCCCGTCTCCATGCCGATGCCGATGACCAGTACGACGCTGGACAGGACCAGGTTGCGGCTGTGGCCGTAGTCGATGCCGCTCTCGACGAGCATGCGTAGGCCGGCCGAGGCGATCAGGCCGAACAGTAGTATCGAGACGCCGCCCATGACCGGCGTCGGGATGCTGGAGATCAGCGCGCCCACCTTCGGGCTGAAGCCGCCGATGAGCAGTGCCAGCGCGCCGGCGTACCAGAAGAGCTGCACCGCGTAGACCTTGGTGACCGCCATCACGCCGATGTTCTCTGCGTACGTCGTCGACGGCGTGCCGCCCACGGCCGCCGACAGAGCCGTGGCGATGCCGTCGCCCGCGAGCGACTCGGGCAGCATCGGCGTGAAGTCCTTGCCCGTGATCTCGTTGATGACCAGCAGGTGGCCGATGTGTTCCACGATGACCACCAGCGCTACGGGCGCGATGATGAGTATCGCGTTGAGCTCGAACCTCGGATACGTGAAGTACTTCCACGGCCAGTCCAGCCATGCCGCGGAGGCGACGTTGGCGAAGTTCACGAGGCCGAGGAAGGCCGACAGCACGTAGCCGGCGATGATGCCGAGCAGTACCGGGATCGTGGCTAGGAAGCCCTTGAAGTAGCTGGCGAACGATATCGCGACCGCCAGCGTGAACGCCGCTACCAGCAGCCCGGTGAGGTTGACGCCTTTGCTGGGGTCGGCCAGCGGGAACATCGCCATCTTGATCGCCGTAGCCGACAGGCCGAGGCCGATCACGATGACGACGGCGCCCACGACGGCCGCTGGCAGCAGCTTGAACAACCATCCGGTGCCGAAGGCCTTGATCAAGCCCGCGACGAGGATGTAGACGAAGCCGGCGACGACGAGCCCCCCGAGCGCCGCCGGGATGTTCTTCCCGCCCGGACCTCCGCCCACGACGATGACGGGCGCGATGAAGGCGAACGACGATCCCAGGTAGCTCGGGATCTTCCCTCGTGTGATGAGCAGGTACAGGATCGTGCCCACCCCGGAGGTCATCAGGCCGATCGCCGGGTTGAGGCCGGTGAGGTACGGGACGAGGACGGTCGCGCCGAACATCGCCATGAGGTGCTGCACGGAAAGCGGCAGCGCCTGCAGGAACGGCAGCTTCTCGTCCGTCTGTATCACTTTGCGTTCTGCCACGTCACACCCCTTACTTGAAGAGCTTCTCGATGGCGGGCAGTACGAACGTGACGGCGAAGGCGAGCGACACGACCCACATGAGCCAGTGCACCTGGCGCGCCTTGCCGTGGAACGTCTTGATGAGGACGTAGCTGATGAAGCCGAAGCCGATCCCGTAGCTGATGTTGTAGGTCAGCGGGATGCCGACGATCGTGAGGAAGGCCGGGAAGGCCTCCTCGAGGTCGGTCCATGGGATCTCGCGCACGGTCCGCATCATGAGGAACCCGACCACGATCAGCGCTCCGGCGGTTATCGGGTAGACGAAGTAGTCGCCAGCGGGAGCCTGGAAGCCGCTCCCCACGAAGGCGCCGTACTGCGAGGCGTTCGGGATCTTGAAGCCGCCGCCGACGGTCGCGACGATCGGCGCGAAGAAGGCGGCGACGGCGAACAGCGCCCCGGTCACGACCGACGTCAGGCCCGTGCGTCCACCCTCGGCGACGCCCGCCGCGGACTCGATGTACGTCGTGATCGAGCTGGCGCCGAACAAGCCGCCGACGCTCGCCGCGATCGAGTCCACGGTCAGTATCTCGCGTATGCCCGGCACGTTGCCTTTCGCGTCCACGAAGCCCGCCTGCTCACCGACGGAGATGACCGTCCCCATAGTGTCGAAGAAGTCGGTGAGCATGATCGCGAAGACGGAGAGCAGAAGGACGGGCGTGAAGACCTGGGAGATGGCGAGGCCGCCCTTCACGGTCTGGAACGGCGCGAGGAACGTCGAGAAGTTCGGCGCGGAGACGACCTGCGTCGGCAGGGCGGTCACGCCCAGCACCACGGCCGCGGCCGTCGCGACCAGGATCCCCCACAGGATGTCGCCCTTCACCTTCAGCGCCATGAACACCAGGATGGCGAGAAGGCCGATGACCGCGACCCACACGTAGCGCTGAGTGAAGTCACCCAGCCCGACGAGCGTGATCGGGGCGGGCTTGATGAATCCGCCCTCGTTGAGGCCGATGGTGGTTATGAACAGGCCGATCCCCACGCCGATGGCGCGCTTCAGGTCGAGAGGGATGGCGTCCATGACCGCCTCGCGCAGGCCGGTGAGCACCAGCACGAGGATGATGAGACCTTCCAGGAAGATGACGGACATGCCTACCTGCCACGGGACGTTCGCCTGCTGGAAGCCGATGACGGAGAACGTCACGACGGCGTTCAGGCCCATGCCCGACGCGAGCGCGAACGGCCGGTTCGTGATGAGTCCCATGCACAGGCACATGAGTGCGGCACCCAGCGCGGTGGCTGTGGCGGCACCGGGGAACGGGACGCCGGCCGCGGAAAGGATCCCGGGGTTCACGAAGATGATGTAGGCCATCGTCATGAACGTCGTGACCCCGGCCAGGATCTCCGTCCTCAGGTCGGTCCCGCGCTCCTTGAACTTGAAGAAGCCCTCCATTTCCTCCTCTTTCCTCGCCTGACCAGATCCTCGCAGTGGGAGTCGAAGCCTCATGGCGCCCTCAGGGTTCGTCCACCCCCCTTCGTGCGCTCCTCGGCACTGCTGTTATGTATAGTGAGGCTGACCGGGACTTCATCGATGCCCCTCGGTCCACAGTCGCCCCAGATACGTCGCCGGGACGTCGAACCCCTGTTTCGCCGCTCGGGCCACCTCGGCAGCGATAGGCGGCCGCAGGTCGAGCGCCACGAGATCCTCCGGCGCGACGAGGTCTTGGCCTACCACCCGGCGATCCACGGGCATCTTGGCGAGTTCCCCGCCCGTGACCTCGGCCAGGAAGGTCACGTTGACTACGTGGCGGCTCTCGTCGGGCCATATGGTGTCGCTCAAGAACAACGGGCGGCCGACGCGGCAGGTGAGCCCCGTCTCCTCGGCGACCTCGCGCACCAGCGCCTGTTCGAGGGTCTCCCCCATCTCGACGCCCCCTCCGGGCAGCAAGTGATAGACCTCGGCCCCCCGGCGATGCTTGACGAGCACCACACGGCCTTCACGAAGGAGCACGGCGGCGACCCGGATGCGAGGTTCACACGCCGGTGCTGCCAAAGCCCCCCTCCCCCCGCTTGGTCTCGTCGAGCTCTTCGACCTCGGTGAGCTGTGCGGATACGACCGGCTGGATGACCAGCTGCGCGATCTTGTCGCCGCGTGCGATCGAGAACGGCGCCGATGGGTCGAGATTGACAGCGATGACCTTGATCTCGCCCCGATAGTGGCTGTCTATCAGCCCGGGGGTGTTGACGAGCGACAGCCCGTGGCGCAGCGCGAGGCCGCTGCGCGGTTGGACGAACCCGGCGTGCCCTTCCGGGATGGCCACTGCTATGCCGGTCGGAACGAGCGCGCGGTGGCCCGGTTCGATCTCCACGTCCGCAGCGGCGTAAAGGTCGAGCCCGGCGTCGCCCGCGTGGGCGTAGCTCGGGAGGGGCAGCTCGGGGTCGAGGCGCTTGACGCGGATCTCCACTACGCCGCCCCCCTGACTATGGTGGGAAGATAGGTGGCACATCGCTCGGCCGCCGAACGGAGCTCGTCACGGCCGTACGGACGAATGCCTGCCGCGTGAGGGTCCAGAGTATCCGACGGCCTGAACTGCTGCAGAGCGTACAATCGCCCTCCGAGGAGCCCGGATGCGATATCCGGAAGCTCATCCAATTCGACCGACCGGGGAAAGACCGTCGTGCGGAACTCGTGCGCGATCCCCGAGTGGACCAGCAGGTCGATGCAGTCGCCGACGGCCGCGGCGACGTCACGCCTCCCCGTCGCCTCCTCGTAGCGCTCCGGGGTGGTCTTGACGTCGAGCGCGACGTAGCTCACGAGCTCTTCCGCGAGCAGGAAGCGCAGCACGTCAGGGCGGCTGCCGTTCGTGTCGAGCTTGACCGGGACGTGCTCCTCCGCGAGCGCCGAGAGGAGCGACGGGAGGTCCGGGTCGTCCGTCGGCTCGCCACCGGTCACCACGACGCCGTCGAGCCAACTGCGCCGTGCGCGAACGTGCTCGACGAAGGCGCTCCAATCCGCGGGTTCGCCCACGGGTGCAACGAGCCGAGGGTTGTGGCAGAAGGGGCAGCGGAAGCCGCAACCTGAGAGGAAGAGCGTGGCCGCGACCTTCCCGGGCCAGTCGAGCATGGTCGCCGGGATCCAGCCCGCCAGGCGGCGTGTGGGGCCGCTGGGGGCCTTGATCCGATGTCCGTCGCGTTCCGTCGCCATGGTTCGTCGCCTAGTGCAGGGTCGCGTAGCGGGCGAGGAGCGTGCGGTCCGGAACCGCGCCGCGCCAGCTCACGATCTCATGACCGAGCGAGTCGAGGACGAGCACGGACGGAGTGGCGAGCACGCCGTAGAAGGACGCCTCGGCAAGCCCGTCGATCTGGCCCACGTCGTAGACCTCGACATCGATGCCCTCGCACGCCCGCTTCGCCGCGGGGCAGCGCGGGCAGTCGTCCTTCACGAACAGCTTGATCGTCATGCCGCCTGCTCCCTCCTCGCTTCGCCTATCGTCACAGGCCCGGACCGCGGATCTCCGCAGTCCGGCCCTGTTGACTACGCCGAGAACTCGCTTGTGAGATCCGTGCGGACGCGGTCGTACAGCTCACCGATCTTGCTGTGGTTCCACGTCTGCACCTTGCTGAAGTAGCCGACGATCCGAGTCACCCCGTACACCTCGAGCGAGCCGCACAAGGGGCATTGCGTCATCAGGCCACGGGAGGTGCGCTGACACGTCTCGCACACGGTGAACTCGGGAGAGAACGCGATCTGGCTGCACTGCGTGTTCCGGAACGTCTTGGTGACGAAGCTCTCGATCGCGAGCGGGTCCGGTTCGCTCTCGCCGAGCCAGACATGGACGATCGCTCCCGCCTCTATCAGGGGGTGGAACCGCGACTGCTTCTCGACGCGCTCCACGTAGTCGATCGGTGCGTCCACGGCGAGGTGGACGGAGTTCGTGTAGTAGTAGTCGGAGGTGCCGATGTTCCCCTTCACCACGCGCGAAGCCTGGGCCGGCCAGTACTTCATGTCCAGCTTCGCGAGGCGGTAGCCTGCCGATTCGGCGGGGCTCTCCTCCAACACGAGGTTCATCTTGTAGCGCTCGGACAGCTCCCTGCACTTGAGGCTCATCGCCGAGATGACCTTCAGCCCGAACCTGAGGGCTTGGTCCGACTCGTGGAGCTGCTGCCCCGTGTGCGCTTGCACTAGTTCGTTCAAGCCGATCAGTCCGGCGAGGTACGTGAGCTCGTCCATCTTGAGGTACGGGTTGCCGTCGAGGTTCTGCGTGAGCAGGCCCAGAGGCCCTTCCTTGCCGAGGTCCATGAGCTCCTGTATGAAGGCCCGCTTCTGCATGTGCGCCTTCGCGACGAGCTCGAGGGTGCGGTTCAGCTCCATGAACAGCGCCTGATCGTTGCCTTGAGCCTTATAGGCGATACGCGGAAGGTTGACGGTCACGTTCTGCAGCGCGGAGAACCGCATCCTCTCCGGGGTCCTGGTCTGGTCGAGCTGCTCGGCGGAGAGCTTGAGCTTCAGCCGGCAGCATTGGGAGACCGTCACCTCGTCGCCGCGGTCGAACACGAAGTACGTGATGCCCTGCCGGCTGGCCACGCTGCACGCCAGCGCCATGAATTCCTCATGTCCCGGCGTCCTGAAGAAGTCCTCGTTCACGTGCAGCAGCGGCTTGGGGAAGACGAACGTCTTGCCCGTCGCGTCCCCCTCGAGATAGACCTCGAACATCGCGCGGATGAACGCCTGCGCCTCGGTCGCGTAGTCCGAATACGTCTTGCCGGTGTGCTCCCCGCCCGGCCCGATCGCCGGGGTGTCCGCGAAGTGGCGCGGGATGTTGTAGTAGAGGTTGAAGTCCGTGAACACCACCTGGCTGCCTCGCGCTCCGGCCAGCTGGTTGAACTCGAAGATCAGCATCTGCGCGAGCTGCTTGATCTCCTCGTAGCTCTTGCCCTCGAGATATGGCGCGAAGAAGACGTTGACCGCCTCCCAGCCGACGGCCCCGGCGTAGTGTGCCTGCAGTGCCGACGCCATCTTCACCATGTGGCCGATGAGCACCTCGGCGTGGTGCGCCGGCTTGCTCACGCTAGTGATGTTCGGGAGGTTGAGCCCGAACCGCTTGATGTATTCGAGGCTGTGACCTCCGCAGTACGGCCGGATGACGAAGCCGAGGTCGTGCAGGTGGATGTCCCCGACGTAGTGTGCTTCCGCGACGTCTTCCGAGAAGACGCGGCGCAGCGCGAACTCCTTGAGGATGGTCTCTGCGATCGTCAGGTTGATCGACTCGGGATTGTGGGTGGTGTTGGAGTTCTCCTTGTTGGCGTTCGTGATGATCTGCTCGACGTCCCACATCGGCAGGCCGAGGTGACTGTGCCGCTTGTGCATCCCCGTGAGCCCGCGTTCGAGAAGCTCCAGGTCGACCATCTCTCGGATGATCGCGGTGGTGACGGTCATGAGGTTGCTGCGGTCGATCCGGTCCTCGACGGCCTGGGCGATCTCCTCCGCCAGCGTAGGTCGGGTGCCGGCCTCTTTCACAAGGGAGTCGACGATCTTGCTGCGGTCCCAGGTGTCGATCTCCTGACGAGAGTTGGTGGAGACTAGGAGCGCGATGTCTATCGCGTCCGCCTGCTGGCGCCGACCCGCAGGCTTGATGACGTTGACCACGCGCTCCATGACCATGTCCGTTTCGCTCCCGCTCCCCGCCGCAGCCAAGATGACCTCGGCGCTCCGATGTTCCTTCGCCCGACGGACACGCCCGTCACTTCAGGTTCTTGAGCTCCCGCGTGAACTCGTCGAGGTCGCTGAATTCCTTGTAGACCGACGCGAAGCGCACGTAGGCCACCTTGTCGAGCTCCTTGAGCCGCATGAGCACCATGTCGCCGAGCTGCTTCGTCGAGATCTCGTACTTGAACGTGTTGTGAAGCTCGGCGTCGATGTCGTCGATGAGAGCCTCGATCTGTTCGGCCGTGACGTCCCGCTTAGCAGTGGCGACGGCGAGGCCCTGGAAGAGCTTCACGCGATCGAACGGCTGGCGGCCCCCGTCCTTCTTCACGACCATCAGAGGCACTTCCTCACGCCGCTCGTACGTCGTGAAGCGTTGCGCACAAGAAAGACATTCACGACGGCGCCGGATGGCGTCCTGCGACTCGGAGACCCGGGAATCCACGACCTTTGTCTCGCCGTGACCGCAGAAGGGACATCTCATCTTGCGTGGCTCACCCCTATATCTAGGCTCTCAGCGAGCCTAGCACTACAAGATATGGGGCTGCAACGAGCTCAGGACAAGAAATCCGAGAATCTTGGGCGGCCGGCGGCAGGGTGCGGGATCCCCGTCGAGGATCAGGGACGGATCGGAGCCGCGGCGACAGTCTTCGCCTCCGCTACGTGCGGATGCCGTACCACGGCGGGTATCGCGGCCGTCGCTATGAGAGCGACCGCGACCAGCACGAGAACGACCGTGTCCGTCAAGGAGAAGACCAGGGGCAGGCCTTCGCGTCCGCCGCGGTCCTGGGTGACTGTGATGCTGCTCATATCCCTGGCACCTCCCGTGGTGACCGTACTTCCGTCCGAGTCACCGTACTCCCCTGCTCTGACATCGAAGTTCCGTAGGGCGAACGGATGTTCGATGTCATCCTAGCGAACAGATGTTCGTATGTAAAGGGTTGGAAGCTGGAAAGGCGAACATGCGTTTGCACCCGTGGCGGGCTTGTCCTACACTGCGTCCAGGAAGCGAACGTACTTTCGTTCGAGGGGGACCCGATGGCGTACACGCGCGACCTCACCAGGCGTCAGCAGCAGATACTCGATTTCATCCGCGCGGAGATCCATCGCCGCGGCTTCCCGCCCGCCGTCCGCGAGATCGGTGAGGCCGTCGGGCTCTCCTCCTCGTCCACAGTCCACTCTCATCTTGCCGCGCTCGAGGCGAAGGGTTTCATCAGGCGGGACCCGAGCAAGCCCCGCGCGCTCGAGGTGCTGGACTATCGAGACGCCGACCGGGCCATCGACTACGGCCAGGTGCGGGCAGTGCCGCTCGTGGGTCAAGTGGCGGCCGGCGTCCCGATACTCGCGGCCGAGAACATCGACGCGACGGTCCCGCTGCCCGCCGACTTCGCCGACGAGAACACCTTCATCCTGAAGGTGAAGGGTGATTCGATGATCGAGGCCGGCATCCTCGACGGCGACTTCGTGGTCGTCCGTCAGCAGCAGGCGGCCACCGACGGCGACATCGTGGTCGCGATGCTCGGCGACGAGGAGGCCACGGTCAAGCGGTTCTTCAAAGAGCCAGACCGCGTGCGGCTCCAGCCCGAGAACTCCTCGATGGAGCCGATCTACTCCCGCGACGTAGCCATCCTAGGCAAGGTCCAGGCGCTGTTCAGACGCGTCTAGCCGCTACGGCAGCAAAGCGGGCGCGTGGCAGTTCATGCAGAGGTCGTCGGCAGTCTCGACCAGCATCTTCGCGTTCACCGTCTCGTGCGGGAAGTTCTGGAACCTCGGGTTCGCCTTGTCGCGGGGCCCGATGCTGCCGGGTCCCGAGAATGTGAACCACACGTTGTTCAGACCTCCGTCGGGCACGCTGCCGAAGGCCCCGGGCACGGCGATCCCGTCATACAGCCGCCCCGCGTTGCGTGAGTCCTCGTGGCACTGCTGACAGATCGGCGCGTGGCCCGCCTGCGCCGACGTCCTGGGCATCTGCATCACGTAGCCGCGACCCGCGAAGACGTCCCCCTGCCCGAGCGAACGGTCGTTGGTGAATGCCATCGGGCCGGTCTCGGCCGGGTCGAAGGAGAAGGAACCCGCGGCCGATCCCTCCGACCCCCATTGTCCGAGGAACGCCCCCGCGGACGAAAGGCGTTCCACCCGGGAGTTCCCCGAGTCCGCCACGTAGATGTCGCCGCTAGGCGCGACCGTGACGCCTCGCGGGAAGCGGAACTGTCCGGACGCTGAGCCGACGCTGCCGAAGGCCGTCTCGTACACTCCCGTGGCCGAGAACCGCTGGATGCGGTGGTTGCCGGAGTCGGCGACGTACACGCGGCCGGAAGCATCGACCGCGACCGACAGCGGGTGATCGAACTGGCCGGCGCCGGAGCCCGAAGTCCCGAAGGCGCTGATGACCACGCCCGCGGCGTCGAACCGCTCGACGCGGTCGTTCATCGAATCGACGACGTAGGTGATGCCGGAAGGTCCGACGGCCGCGTCGGATGGCGCGTAGAACTCCCCGAGGATCGAGCTCGGGAACGGCGAGGGGCTCTGCTGGCCGGCGACCGGCACCAGCGAACACAGGAGGGCCGTAGAGGTGGCGTCGAGCATCCTTACGCTGTTCCCCTCGAGGTCCGTCACCGCGAGCTTCGAGCCGTCCGGGCTCGTGCCGAGGCCTGCGACGGCCTCGGCGTAGGATCCCGGGTTCATGACGCTCCACCTGCCGCTGGGTCCGATGACCTGGGCGTTGCCACGGGAAAGGTATCCGGAGCGCGAGTCGGAGACATAGACGTATCCACCTGCCACCGTGACGCCTCGAGGCTCCTTCAAGGCGCCGCCGACACCTCCGGTGATGGCGCCCAGGTAGGTGCCGGTGGAGGAGAATATCTGCACGCGGTGGTTCCCGGGGTCGGTGACGTAGACGTTGCCACTGCTATCGCACGCCAGGTCGACCGGTCCCGGCCACGATGCGAGCGGTACCCTGTCGTAGCTGTAAGCGTCCGCTCGCACGGCGAGCGAGTCGACGGGGTGGTTGTGCAGGGCCCCGCCGGACTTCCGCCCACGGTGACAGCCCGCGCACCAGTCCGATCCGTACACCGTGACCGTGGTGTCCGACCCGTTCGGATGCTGCTTCAGCAGGTTGGTGCTCAACACTTTGTAATGGTCGACCCATCCGCTCACCTGTCGCTCCCGCTCCGTGTTGTACGGGGTGACGACGTTCGACGCATGGGGACTGTGACAGTCGATGCATCCGAGAAAGGACCCCTCGCCCTGGAAGCCGGTCTCCGTCCTGGCGCCTCCCGTGGCGGGATCGCCGCCGGGGACGACGTTCGTCGTCGGGACGACGGCACGGTGGGACGCCGCCGCGACGAGCCCGCGCGCCTGGATCGAACCGTAGACGCCGTACCCGCCGGTACCGTCATGGCACGCGAGGCATGACGCGGTCGCAGTCGCCTTGAACAGCAGTCGGGTGCCGTTCGAGGCGTGGATCGTGTGGCACACCGCGCACGAGTCCGTGGAGGCAGTGTACCCGCCGTGCGGTCCCTGGCGCCTCGTGTTCGGATCGCCCTGGTGGCACCAGGTGCAGCCGTTGTTGTTGAGCGTGCCATCCACCGAACTGCCCGCGGCGGCTTCTCCCATCGCGAACGCGGCGGCGGGCAGGGTCATGACGAGTAGGGCTGAAGCTAGCGCAACGAGAACACGATCACGCATCGGCGGACTCCCCCTGGTCGCAGGCGCACTCGGTCGTAAGACATCTTCAGCCATCGTATCAGGAGGCCTGAAGGGATTCCCAGCGGATCTCAGGTGCTTCGGCGGTCCAGCTCGAAAGGCTCGAAGCGGTCGGCGATCGAGATCGGCACGCGGACGGCCAGCCGTGTGCCGTCGCCCGTGTGCTCCTCGCGGACGATCTGCCCGGACTCGTGAGCCAGCTGCACGAGATCGCCGCGCGTGTACGGCACGAGCAGCTCGAGCAGCCGGGCGCCGCGAGCGGCCTCCTCGCCGATGCGCTCGCGAAGCGCGTCGAGCCCCTCGCCCGTGAGGCCCGAGGCGTAGGCCGCGCGCGGGAAGCGTCCCCGTACGCGCTCGAGGCCGTCGGCGGGGACCGCGTCGGTCTTGTTGAAGACGAGCAGCTGCGGCTCGTCCGCCGCCCCTATCTCGCCCAGCACCTCGTTGACCGCGCGCATCTGCTCGCGCATCTGGGGATGGCCGGCGTCTATGACGTGAAGGAGCAAGTCGGCCTCGCGCACCTCGTCGAGCGTCGACTTGAACGCCTCCACGAGGCCGTGCGGGAGCTTGTTGATGAAGCCGACGGTGTCGGTCAGTGTGACGGCGCGACCGTCCTCGAGTTCGAGACGGCGCGTGGTGGAGTCGAGGGTGGCGAAGAGGCGGTCGTACGCGAGTACGCCGGCGCCGGTGAGCTTGTTCAGGAGCGTCGACTTCCCCGCGTTCGTGTAGCCGACCAGCGCGACTCGGTAGACGCCGCTGCGCTCGCGCGCGTGGCGCTGGGTCTCGCGGTTCGCGCTCACGTGGGCGAGCTCTCGCCGCAGCGCCTGGATGCGCTTGCGCACGAGCCGGCGGTCGGTCTCCAGCTGCGTCTCGCCGGGGCCGCGCGTGCCGACACCGCCGGTCCCGACGGTGCCCATACCGCCGCCGCCCGTCTTCTCGAGGTGCCTCCACAACCCGCGCAGCCGAGGGAGCATGTACTCCATCTGCGCGAGCTCGACCTGCAGCTTGCCCTCGTTGCTCACCGCGTGCAGAGCGAAGATGTCGAGGATGAGCGCCGTGCGGTCGATCACCTTCGCTCCGGTGATGACATCCTCGAGGTTGCTCTGCTGCGAAGGCGTCAGGTCGTCGTCGAACACGACCAGCGTGGCCCGCTCGCTCTCGGCCAGCCGTTCGATCTCGCCTGCCTTGCCCGCTCCGATGAACGTCTTGGGGTTGGGCTTCTCGAGCCGCTGGCTCACCCTCCCGACGATGCGCGCGCCGGCCGTGTCCACCAGCCGCGCGAGCTCGTCCAGGCTCTCCTCGAGCCCCCACTCGCGCCGACCGTAGTCGACGCCCACGAGGATCGCGCGGTCCTCGAACTCTCTATGCAGGTCCGTCAGTTCGAAGCGGGTCTGAGACATGCTAGAGCGACTTGATGCGCTCTATCGCCTCCTCGAGACGGTCGTCCGGCGTTGTGAGACTGATGCGGATGTACCCCTCGCCGTACGGTCCGTACGAGTTGCCCGCCGCCACGATGACGCCCGCCTTCTCGAGCAGGTCGCCGGCGAATCCGGCCGAGGTGTAGCCCTCGGGGATCTTCGCCCAGACGTAGATCGTGGCCTTCGGTGTCTCCGCCGAGAGCCCCGCCGAGGGCAGCGCGCTCATCACGAGGTCGCGGCGGCGCTGATACAGGTCGCACAGGCGCTCGATCGAGTCCTGCGGCCCGGTGAGTGCCTCGATGCCCGCGTCCTGCACGGCGGCGAACTGGCCGGAGTCGATGTTGCTCTTGACCGTGCCCAGCGCCTTGATCACGGACGGGTTGCCCGCCGCGAAGGCGATGCGCCATCCGGTCATGTTGTACGCCTTGCTGCAGCTGAACAGCTCGATCGCGACGTCCTTGGCGCCGGGCCTCTCGAGGAAGCTCGGCGACCGGTAGCCGTCGAAGCCGATCTCGGAGTACGCGTTGTCGTGGATGACGAGCAGGTCGTGCTCCTTGGCGAACGCGATCGCGCGATCGAAGTACTCGACGGGCGCTGTAGCCGAGGTCGGGTTGTTCGGGTAGCTGAGGAACATCATCTTCGCGCGAGCGAGCACGTCCGCCGGCGTGGACTCGAAGTCCGCCAGCCAGCCGTTCTCGGCCGTCATCGGCATGTAGTACGCCTCGCCGCCCGCGAGCACTCCGCCGGAGGTGTAGACGGGGTATCCCACGCCCGGGACCAGGGTCACGTCGCCGGGATCGACGTACGCGAGGAAGATGTGCGCGATGCCTTCCTTACTGCCGATGAGCGCGAGCGTCTCGGACATCGGGTCGAGCTCGACGCCGAACCGGTCCCGCATCCACTGCGCGCACGCCTTACGGTAGCGAGGCTCGCCGTAGTAGTTGGGATACCGGTGCGTCGAGGGGTCGTGCGCCGCGGCGCAGAGCGCATCCACGATGTGGCCCGGCGTCGGCGTGTCGGGGTCCCCGATGCCCAGCGAGATCACGTCCACCCCTTGCGCGACCAGCGCGGCCTTCTTGCGGTCGATCTCGGCGAACAGGTACGGCGGCAGGTTGGCGATACGCTGAGCGGTCCTCACGGGAGCGACATCCCCTTCGTCTTCGGCGGCCTGGGCGTTCCGAACATGGTAGCAGAAGCGCATTTCGTGACGGCCCAGCGTCACGAAATGCGCCGCATCGAGCAGACTCGCTTCGCTCGCAGCTCATGCGGCGCGCCTACTCGTCCTCCTCGGGCACTCGGAGCATGCCGGTGAAGACCTCGGCGGCGGGGCCCGTCATGAAGACGTGGTCACCCTCGTCCCAGCGGACGAAGAGCTCGCCGCCGGGCAGCTCGACGGTCGCCGCCCGCTCGGTCCGGCAGCCGAGGACGGCCGCGACGAGCGTCGCGCACGCGCCCGTGCCGCACGCCATCGTCTCCCCGACCCCGCGCTCCCATACGCGTAGGCGGATGCGATCCTCCCCGCCACCGACGACCTCGGCGAACTCGACGTTGGTCTTGCTCGGGAACGCGGGGTGGTTCTCTACGGCCGGGCCGATGGTCTCCACCGGCGTCTCGTCGACGTCGTCCACCCAGATCACGGCGTGCGGGTTCCCCATCGAGACCGCCGTCACGCGCAGCGTCCCGTACTCGGTCTCGATCGGGCATTCGTAGACCTGCGCCCCGGGAAGCGTAGTCGGGATGTCCGCCGGCGCCAGCTTCGGCTCGCCCATGTCCACCGTGGCCGTCGCCATCGTGCCGTCGTAGTCACGCACCACCTCGACGCGCTTGAGTCCGCCGAGGGTCTCGATCGTGAGGACGTCACCTGCGACCATCTGCCGGTCCACGAGATACTTCGCGAAGCACCGCACGCCGTTGCCGCACATCTCGGCCTGCGAGCCGTCGGCGTTGTAGTACAGCATCCGGTAGTCCGCCTCGGCCGAAGTAGGGTTGCGCACGATGAGCACCCCGTCCGCCCCGATGCCGAAGTGGCGCTCGCACAGCAGCATGATGGCGGCGGGTGTGAGGTCCCACTCCTCCGCGAGGTCCTGGATGACGACGAAGTCGTTGCCCAGGCCATGCATCTTGGTGAACGCGAGGTCCGGCATGCTGCTACTCCCCTTCCCGCAGGTGCAAAGCTGATTCTACCAGCCGCTGCGCTTCGTCCGCCGTCGCGGAAGGCGACAGCTCGGTGACGTCGAGCCACGTGACGCGCGGGTCCGCGTTGAACCACGTGAGCTGCCGCTTCGCATAGCGGCGCGTGGCGCGCTTCACGGCTTCGACGGCCTCGCCCAGGTCCGCGCCCTCCTCCAGCACCGGCACCAGCTCCTTGTACCCGATGGCTTGCGACGCGGTCAGCGCGTCGCGGTAGCCGGCGTCGAGAAGCCGGTCGACCTCGGCGAGCAGGCCTGCCGTCATCATCGCGTCCACACGCGCTTCGATGCGTGCGTACAGCTCCGCGCGTTCCATCGCCAAGCCGAGGAGGAACGCGTCGTAGACGCTCGCTCGGCTCGAGGATCCCGCGGCCTGCTCGGCGTAGCTCATCCCCCCGGCGTCCAGCATCTCGAGGGCCCGGACGACGCGCCTCACGTTGTTGGGATGGATCAGCGCGGCCGAGGCGGGATCGCGTTGGGCGAGCAGCGCGTGGAGCACCTCGGCGCCGTCGCTCTCGGCGATCCGCTCGTAGCGCTCGCGCGAAGCGGTGGCCGCCTCGCCCGGCGGGAAGCGCATGTCGTCGAGCGTCGCGCGCACGTACAGCCCCGTGCCGCCGCACACCACGGGAAGCTTGCCCTCCGCCTGGATGTCGCCTATCGCGGCGCGGGCGTCGCGTTGGTAGAGCGCGGCGGAATACGGCGTGCCGGGATCGACGAGGTCGAGACAGCGGTACGGCACGCGGCGCTCGTAGGGGCGGGGCTTCGCCGTGCCGACGTCCATGCCGCGGTAGACCTGCATCGAGTCCGCCGAGACGATCTCGCCGCCGAGACGCACGGCGAGCTCCTCGGCGACCGTGGTCTTCCCTACGGCCGTGGGGCCGACGACCGCGAGGACGCGTCCTCGCGCGGGCGCGCGCTCGGGGACGAGCTCGGGGACGGTGTGGGAGGTCATGCGCTAATGGTAGCGGTCGACCTTGAAGCGCTCGAGCCCGATCGGCTCGCCCGGCGGGATCCCCGCCTTCTGCATCGCGATCGAGACCTGCGCCTCGGGCGTCTCGACACCTTCGAGGTCGGGCAGCAGGAGCCCTCGGCGCCGGCCGTTCGTGACGATGACGCCGTACGTCTTCGGGTCGAGGGCGTCGACGTCCGACACGTGCTCCGGCTCGTGCAGCACGTCGACGCTGACGTCGAGGTCGTCCAGCTCCTCGGGGGTGAGCGGCGGGAAGCGCGGGTCGCAAGTCGCGGCCTGGATCGCGTTGTGCGCGATCTCCTCGGCGAGGTTCTCCCGGTACGGCGTGATCGTGCCGATGCAGCCCCGCAGGTCACCGTTCCGCGTGTGGAGAGACACGAACGCTCCGGCGGACGAGGCGAGCAGGTCGTCCGTCTGCTCTTCGAGGTCGATGACCGTCCCATACCGGACGTAGGTGTTGATCGTCCTTCTGGCCAGCGCGACGGGGACGCTCTCGTCGTCTCCGGGCGCGCCGCCCTTGCGACCGGCCGCCGGCGTCGTGTCGACCACGGCCGCAGGGAGCTCGGCTACGACGGAGGGGTCCGCCGCGACGGCCGTCATGTAGCCCACGCCCCACGGCCCCTCGTACGAAAGCAGGCGCGTCGCCGCGCCACGGCCCTCGAGGAACCCGCCGAGGGTGATCCAGCTCCGGAGGCCGCACTCTCCCGCGTCTTCGATGAGCAGCGGGTCGATGTGCGTCAGGCCGGCGAAGTCTCCGGCGCGGACCAGCCGCAGGACCTCCTCGTCGAAGCGCTTAGCATCGGGCGAGAAGCCGGCCGGCGCGCCGGGGGTCAGGCGGTGGCTCGCGTCACCGCTGGCCACGAACGCGACCTTGCGGCTGAGGCGCGCCGCGGCGGCGGCCACGGCGCGGCCGAACGCGATGTGGACCTCGTACGGCAGCAGCGACAGCGAGAGCTCGACCAGCGGCCAGCATCCGGGGCGGTCGAGGAAGGAGAGCGGCACCAGCGCGCCGTGGTCCAGCTCCCCCGACTCTAGGGTGATGGCCGTCCCGCGGTCGACCGCGGGGATGCGCCGCTCCACGGCCTCCTCCAGGATGGCGCGGCCGAGCTCGGCGTCGCCCCGCGTGGAGATGCGCACCTGTAGCGCGCCGAATCCGCCGAGATCGCCGTGGTAGCGGGAGGCGGTGTCCACCAGGAAGGCGTCACGCAAGATCGGAGCGTGGGGCGACATCAGTACTATCGTGTCGGGATCGAACCGCCGGAGGAGATCGGCGCAGGTCAGCATCGCGGCCGACGTCGCGGCCGTGACGTCCGACCGCTCGCGCCCCACCTCGGCCACCTCGATCGGGGCGTGCGGCGTGATGAGGCCGAGCGTAGTGAAGGTCATCTCCCCACCTCCGTGCGCCGGGCCCCACGGCCCGCGCGTCACTCCACTATCCTACCCAGCAGGAACCACGTTTGCGCCTCCTCGATGGCTACGTCAAGGAAGGCTCCCGCGTACTCCTGGGGCGAACGCCCGTCGAGCACCGGCGCGTGGACGACCTTGTTGCTCGCGGTCCTGCCGAGCAGGACGTGCTCGTCGCGCTTGCTCGCGCCCTCGATGAGGACGCGTTCCGTCCTGCCCGCATATCGGAGGTTCTTGCCGAGTGCGGAGGCCTGCACGGCGGCCACGAGGCGGTCGAAACGCCCCTGCGCGGCCTCGCGGGGCACCTGCGGATCCATCGCCGCGGCGGGAGTGCCGGCCCGAGGCGAGTAGAGGAACGTGAAGGCCTGGTCGTAGCGGGCCGCCTCGATCACGCGCATGGTCTGCTCGAAGTCCTCCTCGGTCTCCCCGGGAAAACCGACGATCACGTCCGTCGACAGCGCGAGGTCGGGCATCGCGTCGTACAGGCGCTCGACGAGCTCCAGGTAGCTTGCCTGCGTGTAGTGGCGGTTCATCACCTGCAGGATGGCGTCCGAGCCGGACTGCACGGGCAGGTGCAGGTAGCGGCACACCTGCGGCGTCGTCGCCATGACCTCGATCGTCTCGGCCGAGAGGTCCTTGGGGTGGCTGGTGGTGAAGCGGACGCGCTCCACGCCCGCCGCCGCGACCCGGCGCAACGCCTCGGCGAAACGAGGTTCGCCGTACAGGTCGCGCCCGTAGCTGTTGACGTTCTGACCGAGCAGCGTGACCTCGGCGACGCCGTCAGCGGCCAGCCGCTCGACGTCGGAGACGACGTCCTCCAGTGGCCGTGACCGCTCGCGGCCTCGAACGTAGGGCACGACACAGTAGGTGCAGAAGTTGTCGCAGCCCACGGCGATGGGGACCCAAGCGTGCCACGGGTGCTCGCGGTGCGACGGCAGATCCGAGGTGAAGCCCGTGGCCGCCTCTATCGTCTCCACCTGCGGACGGCCGGACTCCTCTGCGGCGGCGAGAAGCTCCGGCAGACGCTCGACGTTGTGCGTGCCGAACACGACGTCGACGTGCGGCAGCTGCGCCAGCAGCCGCTCCCCGTCGCGTTGGGCGACGCATCCGCCGACCGCGATGACGACCCCGCGGTCGCGCGCCGCTGGCTTCAGCGACGCCACCTGTCCGCGCACGCGCTCGTCCGCGCGCTCCCGCACGCAGCAGGTGTTGAAGACGACGACGTCCGCCGAGTCCGGATCCGGGGCCCGCACGAATCCGTTCGCCTCGAGCATCCCGGCGATCCGCTCGGAGTCATGCTTGTTCATCTGACACCCGAAGGTGCGCACGTCGAAGGTCCTCATGGGCGAGGAGTGTAGCACGTGTCGTGCCCCTCACGGCTCAGTCGCAGGCGGGGCCGCGTTCCACCTCGTAGAGGGATTCGAGCACGCTGTCGGGCACCTCGACGCCGCCCAGGCGCTTCCCCCCGCCGCTCGCGTGCGGGCCGTGGTAGTCGCTGCCGCCCGTTGCCACCAGTCCGCGCCGTCGCGCGATCTCCGCGTAGCGCTTCGTATCCGCGGCCGTGTGCTCCGAGTGCCACACCTCGATGCCCTGCAGGCCGGCGTCCACGAGCTTGCCGAGGAGGTCGTCCACGCGCGTGATCCCCGGGTGCGCGAGGACCGGGATGCCGCACGAGGAACGGATGAGGGTGATCATCTCCTCCGGCGTGACCCCGGGCTTCGGGACGTAGTACGGCCCGCCGCGTCCGATGAGATGGCGGAAGGCGTCGCCAGCCGAGGGGACCTTGCCGGTCGCCTCGAGCGCGCGAGCGATGTGAGCGCGCCCGAGAGCACCCTCGCCGGCCATGCGCATCACGTCGTCGGGGTCGAGGGCGTATCCGCCCTTCCGGAGCGCCGCAATCATAGCCATCGCGCGCTCGCGCCGCCGCTCGCGCAGCTGCTCGAGCCGCTTCAGCAGGCGCTTGTCCGTGTGGTCGATCCGGTATCCCAGGATATGCAGGTCGCGCCCGTCCCTCGCCGTCGCGGAGAGCTCGACGGCCGGTACGACGCGAAGACCGCGCTCGGCACCGGCGGTGAGAGCGGCAGCGACACCTTCGACGCTGTCGTGATCGGTGAGCGCGATCGCGTGAAGACCCGCGAGTGCCGCCTCGGCGACGACGGCGTCCGGCGCGAGGACGCCGTCGGATGCTGTGCTGTGGACGTGAAGGTCGATGCTCAACCCTGGGCCCCCACCCGGGTCAGCCGCGATGGGAGTCCCGCGGCTCGACGAGGATGCGTATGGCCGTTCGCTCCTCGCCGTTGATCAGGATATCCGTGAACGCCGGAACGCAGCTGAGGTCCATGCCCGAGGGTGCGATGAAGCCGCGAGCGATGGCGATCGCTTTGACCGCCTGGTTGAGCGCGCCCGCGCCGACGGTCTGGATCTCCACCGCGCCCTGCTCCCTGATGACGCCCGCGAGGGCACCTGCGACCGAGTTCGGGTTCGACTTGCTCGATACCTTGAGTACCTCCAACGTGTCCCTCCTGCGGCGACGATAACGGCGATCGGTGCTGTGACGCTGGTGCGTTGTCGGCAAGCCGGGCACGAGGCCCGTTCTTCAGTATAGCGTATCGACTGGTTCAGTCTTCCTTCTCAACGGTGAAGCGCACCCGTATCTCGTCGCGCCCGACCACCACTTTCGGCTCGGCCTTGAGGTGGAGGTAGTAGCGCTCCGCGATCACGTCGAAAGCGCGCTCGAGCTCGCGCTTGAACTCCCCGAGGTCCGCGTGGTGGATCTTCAAGCCGCGACGGTCGCGGTAGATGTCCGGTGCCGACGGTTCGCGTTCGCCGGCCGGAGCGATCGACCCGGCGGCTACGGCGAGGGCGGGCTCGAGAGCGGGCAGCTCGCCCGCGAGCACGCGGTGGGCGGTCCGCTCGGAGACCGCGAGACCGACCCCGGCGGCGATCTCGACGAGCTCGGCCGCGTCCGCGGCGACCGCCGGCCGCTGCCAGACCGGCAGTTTCGAGACGTCGTCGCAGAAGAGCAGGTCAGCCGAGGCGAGTGAACCGCGGCCGATCATGTGCAGTGTGGCGATGACGTCGGTCGGCGTGCCGACGTATACCGAGACCTCGGGGTGCTCGGAGGCGAACTCAAGGACGCGCCGGATGATGTTGTGGGGTCCGCGCACCACCTTCAGGCCCCCCTCTTCGGCGGCCTCCACCACCGGCCAAGTGGACTGGTCGGCGCGCTCGGACAGCCCGTTGCAGTCGGAGACTATCGAAAGCGACATGCCCCGGTGCAAGTCGGACGACGCCACGCGCGCGGAGAGAACGTTCTCGCGGATGGAGAAGAGCGCCATGCCTCGGCCGTGGACGCCCCACGAGTCCGTGACCATCGTCTCGAGCTTGCTGGTGACCCTAGGCTCGAAGATGCGATCGTGCAAGTGCGGCGGCACGCCGACGCCGTCGTCGATCACGGTCAGCGACCGCAGCTCTCCCTCCCGGCTGTTCGCGAGGAAGATGCGGCGGGCGTGGGCATCGCGGCTGTTGCGCAGCACCTCGACGACGACGTCCTCGAAGCTGCGGATGTCGTGCTTCGCCTGGCGCCGCTCGGCCTCGGAGATGCGGAGACGTACGAACCCGTCGCCGAAGTCCTCCTCGACCTTGAGGTAGCCCTCCCCGGAGACGCCGGCGACGAAGTCTATGAGCGAGTTGTCGTCGGTCATGGCGACCAGTGTACCCGCTGGCGACGACATCCGGAAACGGATCGCACCGGGCATCGACGGACAGTTAGTCGCGGACCCCGGATCCCCCGAACACGGTGCGCGTAGCCTCGTCGTACACGTAGGGTCGCGGCAGCTCGAGAGCGTCCGAGTGGCACATGTCGACGCAGCCCTGTGAGTCTACGTGCGCGTAGGCGATCTCGACGCCGTCCTCCCGAAGGATGGCGATCTCATGGTCGTACGGGCGGAAGCAGCGCGGGCATCGGTTCACGGGAGGTCCCTCCTACGGACTCAAGGTACGAGGTCCCTCGAGAGCAGCTTCCATTCCACCCTCCCTGCGGCGCGACCGTTGGTCGGCGGGCGTGACGCATCCCTCGGCGGATGGCAGAATCGAGGCGGCTGGGAGGAGGGGTGTCACCCGTGGATCGGATGATGCTGATAGAGAGCGTCGCTCTGAGCGTCTTCATAGCGGCAGGCACGTGGGGCGCCGTCCGCGCGGCCCTGATCGGGCTCGCGGCGACGCGGTACTTCGAGATGCGGGCGCAGCGGTATCCCGAGTCCGTCGGCTGGCCTCGACCGCGTTCCTTCGGGCGGACGCCCTTGCTGTTTGCGTCCGCCGTGTGCTGGCCCGCCGCGATCGCCTTCGTGCTGTCTTGGGCGCTTCGGATCGCGCCGGGAGGGAGATGGATCGCCGTGCTGGCCGTCTGGCCGGTCGCGGCCGCGGTCCTGCTGGCGCTCGACGCCCGCTCGCCGTGGGCGAGGCTGCGCTCCCTCTTCGGCGCCGCGGCGCGCGTGCCCTTCCAGCAGCGGGACGCGGTGCTCGGGAAGGCGTTCGACGCTGATCCGCAGCTCGACGGGCGGCTGCAGCCTCCGCGTCCGGCCTGAAGACGCGGACGGCCCCTGAGCGGGGCCGTCCGATCACGTTCATGTCACAGCGCGGACTACTTGGCGTACTCCACGGCTCGGCTCTCGCGGATCACGATCACCTTGATCTGCCCGGGGTACTCCATCTCCTCTTCGATCTGCTTGGCGATGTCGCGTGCAAGCACGACCGAGTCGGCGTCGGAGATCTGCTCCGGCTTCACCATGATCCGGATCTCGCGACCGGCCTGCATCGCGTAACTCTTCTCCACGCCCTTGTGACTCTCGGCCAGCGCCTCGAGCTTCTCGAGCCGCTTGATGTAGCTCTCGAGCGTCTCACGGCGTGCGCCGGGGCGCGCGGCGGATATCGCGTCGGCAGCCTGGACCAGAACGGCCTCTACGGTCGACGCCTCTGCATCGCCGTGGTGGGCCTCGATGGAGTGCACTACCTCTTTGCTCTCACCGAGCCGCTTGGCGAGCTCGGCTCCGATCACAGCGTGCGGCCCCTCGACCTCGTGGTCGATGGCCTTGCCGAGGTCGTGCAGGAGGCCTGCGCGCTTCGCGAGCTTCACGTCGACGCCGAGCTCCGCCGCCATCACTCCGGCGAGGTAGGACACCTCGAGCGAGTGCTTCAACACGTTCTGCCCGTAGCTGGTGCGGAACTTCAGGCGGCCGAGGGTCCGGATGAGCTCGGCGTGCAACCCATGGACGCCCGTCTCGAACACCGCCTGCTCGCCCGCCTCGTGGATCTGCTGCTCCACCAGCGTCTCCGCCTTCTTGTGCAGCTCCTCGATGCGTGCGGGGTGGATTCGACCGTCGGCGATGGCGCTCTCGAGAGTGATGCGCGCGATCTCGCGACGCACCGGGTCGAAGCTGGAGAGTATGACCGCCTCGGGAGTGTCGTCGATGATGAGGTTTATCCCGGTGGCCTGCTCGAAGGCGCGGATGTTCCTTCCCTCTCGGCCGATGATGCGGCCCTTCATGTCGTCGCTCGGCAAGTGGACCACCGAGACGGTCGACTCCGCCGTGTGGTCGGCGGCGACGCGCTGGATGGCGATGCCGACGATGTTGCGGGCGCGCTTGTCGGCTTCCTCACGCGCGAGCGATTCCTGCTCCCGGATGAAGGCCGCCGCGTCGTGCTTCACGTCCTCCTCGATGCGGCGCATGAGGACCGCCTTGGCCTCGTCGGCGGTCATGCCTGCGAGCTGCTCCAGGCGTGCCTTCTCCTCCGCGATGGCGGTGTCGAGGTCCTGCTCCTTCTTCTGGATCTGGCCCTGCGTGCTCGAGATCTGATGCTCGCGCTTGTCGAGCATCTCGGCGCGCCGCTCCAGCGTCTCCTCGCGCTGAACGAGCCGCGTCTCGAGCGCGGTGAGGTCCTTGCGGCGCTCCTTCGCCTCGGCTTCGGCGTCGGCCTTCAGTTTGAAGACCTCGTCCTTGGCCTCGATCAGCGCTTCCTTCTTACGAGTCTCGGCCTGCTTCTCCGCATCGGCGATGATGCGCTGCGCCGTCTCCTGGGCGTGCTTGGCGCGCTCGCCCGTGACGTACCGCTGGAGGACCAGGCCGAGGAGAACGCCGATGATGAGGGCTACGATGCCAGCGATGGCTGTCGCCATGTCGGGCTCTCCTCCTTCCGTGTCGTTCGTTCGTGTGCATCACGTCACGGACGCCGAGGAGTCGCGGCAAGTGCCGCTGCTAGTGGTCGCTCAGGGTGCTGTCGCACGATCGCGTTTCGGGCCCTGAGACGAACGCGCCGGACGCTCGGCGTCCGGCAAATGCGAAGTGTGCGAGTACCCCGATATGCCGTTAGCAGGACGCCTCTGCGCCCTGCACGTCACGGTCCACACCGAGCCCCACACAAACCGCCACGCTACGCGACGGGTCATCACAATTGCCACGGTCATCCTAGTCTGCACGTATCGTGCCGTCAAGGCGAGCGGAACGCGCGCGCGAGGTGTCATCCCTCGTCAGAACGGCGATCCGCCTCGTTCACCGCCTCGCGCGCGACGTTCCAGGCGAGGCTGGGTTCGTAGCCCGCTCGGCATAGGCGTGACGCCAGTCGGGGCACCTCATCGCGATATCGCGATGCGAGGCGCCTCGCCAAGGAGAGCGCGCGCCCTCGCTCTTCCTCCGGGGAGCAGCACTCCGCGAGGATCTGCGCCGCCAGCGCCTCGTCCACACCCTTCGCCGCCAGCTCGGCCGCGACGCGCCGGCGGCCTCTGCGCTTCATGCCCTCCTGCCGCGCCAGGCCTTCGGCGAAGCGGCGGTCGTCGAGGAAACCCATCGCCAGCGCGCGCTCGACTACGTCCTCGACGACCGCCGCTTCGTAGCCGTCGTCGAGAAGACGGGCACGCAGCTCCCCTGAGCCGCGGTCGCGGTAGTTGAGCAACCTGAGCGCACGCTCCCACGCCTGAGGCGGCTCGGCCTCGGCGAGTTGCGCGACGAGTGCGGCCTCCTCGACCGCCTGTCCCACACGGAGGCCGGCCGCGCGCACGACCTCCTGAGGGACGGATCGCCACTCGCAGCCGTCGAGGTAGAGGCGTCGCCTTCGGCTCCCGCGGCTCGTGGGACGGATGTCGGTGATCTCCGGCATCACTCGACCTCGACCCGAGGGTTATTCTACGTTGTCCGCTTCGCCCATGAGGGCGGGCGCCGGGATCTCGAGACGTTCGCGTACCGCCGCCTCGACGATGTCACGGAGTTCCGGGTGCTCTCGGAGGTAGTCCTTGGCGGCCTCTCGGCCCTGGCCCAACCGCTCCTCGCCGTACGCGAACCAGGCACCGGACTTGGCTACGATGCCCTCCTCGACGCCCAGATCGAGTATCGAGCCCTCCTTGCTGATACCGCTGCCGAACATCAGGTCGAACTCGGCCTGACGGAAGGGCGGGGCGACCTTGTTCTTCACGACCTTGGCACGCACACGGTTGCCGACGACGTCCGTACCGACCTTGATCGAGTCGATGCGGCGGACGTCGATGCGGATCGAGGCGTAGAACTTGAGCGCACGGCCGCCCGAGGTGGTCTCGGGACTGCCGAACATGACGCCGACCTTCTCGCGCAGCTGGTTGATGAAGATGCACGTGGTGTTGCTCTTCGAGAGGGAGCCGGCGAGCTTGCGGAGCGCCTGGCTCATGAGGCGCGCCTGCAGGCCTACGGTGACGTCGCCCATCTCGCCCTCGAGCTCCGCTCGCGGGACGAGCGCGGCGACGGAGTCGATCACGACGACGTCGATGGCCCCGGAGCGCACGAGCATGTCGCAGATCTCGAGCGCCTGCTCGCCGGTGTCCGGCTGGCTGATGAGCACGTCGTTGATGTCGACACCGAGCTTGGCCGCGTACGTGGGGTCCATCGCGTGCTCGGCGTCTATGAAGGCGGCTATACCGCCGGCGCTCTGCGCCTCGGCGACTATCTGCAGCGCGAGCGTGGTCTTGCCGGAGGACTCCGGACCGTAGATCTCGACGATGCGTCCGCGCGGGACACCGCCTATGCCGAGCGCAGCGTCCAGCGCTATGGAGCCCGTCGAGATCGCGGGCATCGAACCCACGAGGGCGTGGTCGCCCAGCCGCATCAGCGACCCCTTGCCGAACTTCCGCTCGACCTGCTCTTTGGTGAGATCGAGGATCTTGTCGACCTTCTCGCGTTCCATCAGTTCCCGCTCCTCCTTATCGCGACCCCTGAGAGGTTGCGTCAACGGTACCGAACACGTGTTCGCCTGTCAATCGCTTCTAGAGCGGGACCGACGCTACCTCTTCGTACGTCGGGCCGCGGCGCGAGAGGCGGCTCGACATCAGTGTCACATGCCGCACTGACACGAACAGCGGCGAGGGGCCTCCGGCCGTGCCGCACGAGGGTGCGATCGCGTCCAGGACGGCGTTGGCCGCGGCGACGGCGCCTTCCGGCACCCTTCGGGGGACACGGAAGCGCACGAGAGTCACGTGAGGCGTGTACGGACGTTTCTCGGGCTCCAGGCCGATCGCCTCGGCGAGCGCCGTCGAGATCCCGGACGCGAGCTCGCGCGCGGGCTCGATCCCGTCGGCGAAGCGAGCCCACAGCATCCGAGGCCGGCTGCCGCCCGGCTTCGCCACGACGTCTCGCACGGAGAGGGTGAACGGCCGCAGCGGCGAGCACGCGAGTTCGAGCGCGTTCATCACCGCGGGCACGGTCTCGTCGGAGAGCTGCCCGATGAACTCGACGGTGACGTGCAGGTTCTCCTCCGGCACCCACTTCTCCCCCGCCCACTCGGGCGCGGCGTCGCGGAACGCGCCCGATGCGGCAGCGAGCGAGCGGCGGGTCGCGTCCGGGAGCGTGATCGCGACGAAGGCCCGCATCGGTCAGCCTCGCAGTCGCCGGATCTCGAGACGGACGAGGTCGAGGGCGGTCGCGGTGGCGCGCACGCGCACCGCGTCGCGATCGCCCGGGAAGAGCCGCCTTTCCTGCCGCTGCGCGTCGGGTGAGAGCAGCCCGAACCACACCAGGCCGACGGGTTTCTCAGGCGTGCCCCCGCCCGGGCCCGCGACGCCCGTCACCGACACGCAGACGTCCGCGCCCGTGAGCCGGCGGACGCCCTTCGCCATCGCCTCGGCCGTCTGCGGGCTCACGGCTCCGTGGTCCCGCAAGGTGTCGGCCGGCACCCGGAGCAAGCGCTCCTTCGACTCGTTGCTGTAGCTCACGACACTGCCGAGGAAGACGTCGGAGGAGCCGGCGACGTCGGTCAGCGCCGCCGCGACCATGCCGCCCGTGCAGGACTCGGCGGTGGCGATCGTGAGCGACGCGTCGCGAGCCTCGCGCAACACGGCCGCGGCGAGCGACTCGCCCGTGGCGGAGAAGCAACGGTCGCCCAGGGCGTCGCAGACCCCTTGCGCTGCGGCGGCGAGAGATCCGGGGGCTGCGCCGCGGTCGAAGAGCACGGCGCGGACCTCGCCCGCCCGCGCCAGCACCGTGAGGCCGATGCCGGACACTCCCCCGAGGACCCTCTCGGCCGCGACCTGGACGTCCGACTCGGGAAGCCCCGTGGTGGCGAGGACGACAGGTGCCGCGGTGGCGGTGAGCCCGAGCTCGGCGAGCGCCTGCGGCAGCATCGCTCGCATCTCTCGCGGGGGGCCCGGGAGGAGCACGAGATCCCCCCGAGCGGTAGCGGCGACCTGCCCGGGCGCGGTCCCGAGCGTGGCGGGCAGGACCCGCGCGCCGCGCAGGACGTCCGCCTGGCGGTAGACCTGCTCCGCGGCGCGCGCCTCGCCATGCCTGCCGGCGATCGCCCGCAGTCCCGCCGCTATGGCCTCGTCACGCTCGAGTGGCACTCCGAGGGCGCGAGAAGCCGCCTCGCGGGTCACGTCGTCGTGGGTGGGCCCGAGACCGCCCGTGACCACCACGAGGTCGTGATCGGCCGCGAGACGCGTCAGACGCGCCGCGACGGCCGCGATGTCGTCGGGAAGGCTCACCCGCTCGTCCACGATGAAGCCGGCCGCCGTGAGGGACGCGCCGATCTCCGCCGCGTTGGTGTCGACGACGAGCCCGGTGACCAGCTCGGTGCCGACGGTGACTATCGCGGCGCAGGGCACGTCACGCGCCCCCGCTCCACGGGCCGGAGAGGATGTCGCGAGCGTGGTAGAAGTAGTCGAACATGGAGAGCACGGTCAGCAGGAGCGCGGCTCCCATCACGGCCCAGGCCGCGTATTGGAAGGCGAGGTCCGCCGACGGTCCGAGGTACTGCGCCACGACGGGCGAATCCTTGACGATGAAGCCGACGATCGCCGCGATCTGGAGGATCGTCTTGGCCTTGCCCCACCCCGACGCGGCGATGACCTTGCCTTCGGCGATGGACACCATCCGCAGGCCGGAGACGATGAACTCGCGGCTGATTATGATGATGGCGATCCACGCGCCGATCTTCCCGAGCTCGACGAGGGCGACCAGGGCCGCGGTGACGAGGAGCTTGTCCGCGAGCGGGTCGATGAACTTCCCGAAGGTGGTCACCTCGTTGCGCGAGCGGGCGAGGTAACCGTCGACGGCGTCCGTCGACGCGAGCGCGGTGAAGATCAGCGCCGCGAGCCATGGGCCCCAGTTGGGCAGGCGCGCGAGCAGTACGACGATGAACACGGGGATGAGGATCATCCGCGCGATCGTCACGCGGTTGGCCCAGGTGTTCACCGCTGCACCTCCCCCACCAGGTCGTATCCCGCCGAGTCGACGATGCGTGCCCGCACCACGGCGCCTTCCGGCGCTTCCGCATCGAGGTATACCACGCCGTCGACCTCGGGCGCCTGTCCGCGCGTCCTGCCGAACGGCTCGCCGTCCTCCAAGCCGAGAGCGAGCACCTCCAGCGTCTCGCCGGTGTGGGCCGCGGCCTTCTCGAAACCCACGGAGTCCGCGGCGTCACGCAACCGCTGGGCGCGCAGGCGCTTCGCCTCGGCCGGCACCTGGCCGGGCAGGTCGGCTGCGCGGGTGCCCTCCTCGCGCGAGTACTCGAACACGCCCGCGTAGTCGAAGCGCGCGAGCAGCAGGAAGTCCTCGAGCACCTCGACGTCCGTGTCGGTCTCTCCCGGGAAGCCCGCAATCAGCGTCGTGCGCAGTGCCACGTCAGGAAGCCACGAGCGCACGACGCCGAGGAGGCGCAGGAACTCGTCGCCGGACCCGGGGCGTGCCATGGCGTGCAGGACCTGCCGCGAGGCGTGCTGCAGCGGCACGTCGAGGTAGTGGCACACTGCCGCTTCCTCGGCCATCACCTCGAGAAGCTCCGGCGTGATCCCGTCGGGCTGCACGTACATGAGGCGCAGCCACTCGAGCCCCTCGGTGCGAGCCAGCGCGCGGACCACCTCGGCCAGGGAGGGCGAACCCTCGCCGAGGTCGCGGCCGTACGAGGAGATGTCCTGGCCGACGAGCACGAGCTCCTTCACCCCGGACGCGATCAGCAACCGCGCCTCGCCGGCCAGGTCGTCGAGCGGCCGGCTGCGATAGCCGCCGCGGATGAACGGGATCGTGCAGTAGGTGCAGCGGTGGAAGCAGCCGTCCGCGACCTGAAGATACGCGGAGGCGCCCCCGGCCGTGCGTGGCGGCGAGCCCTCCGACGCCTCGGCCGGTTGCCCGGAGAGCCGCTCCAGGAGGCTGAGGAGCGCGTCCTCGTCGTCGACGGGCACGAACGCGTCCACCTCCGGCATCTCGGCCGCCAGCTCGGCGCCGTAGCGCGACGCCAAGCATCCGGCGACGACCAGGGTGCGGCCGGGCCGCGCGGCCTTCCATTCGGCGGCCAGCGTGAGCACCGTCTCGACCGACTCCTCGGTGGCCGCCTGGATGAACGCGCAGGTGTTCACTACCGCGACGTCCGCAGCGTGCAGCTCGGGCTCGAGCGCGTACGCCGAGGAGACCACGCGCGCTGCCATCCGGTCCGAGTCCACCTCGTTCTTCGGACAGCCGAGCGTGACGAAGTGCACCTTGAGCCGGGGCACCGGGCTACCGGTAATTCACGAACTGGAGCGGGATGCCGTAGTCCTGCTGCTTCACGAAGGCGATGACGGTCTGCAGCTCGTCGCGGCTGGGGGAGAAGACCCGCAGCTGGTCGCCCTCGATCTGCACCTTCACCTTGAGCTTCTGGTCGCGGATGTCCTTGTTGATCCTACGGGCGAGGTCCGCTTCGATGCCGTTGACGATGCCGCCCACCATCCGGACTGTCCCCCCGGACGCGGACTCGGGCTTGTTCCAGCCGACGGCCTTCAGGTCGATGTCGCGCCGGACGAGCTTCGTGTTCAGCACGTCCACGACCTGTCGCATCACGAAATCGTCCGGCGCGGTGACCGTGATCGCCGCCCCGCCCTTGTCGAGCGAGATCTGCGACTTCGTGTCCTTGAGGTCGTAGCGCTGCACCAGCTCCTTCGCGGCCTGCTGCACCGCGTTGTCGACCTCCTGCATGTCCACCTGCGACACGATGTCGAAGCTGTTGTCCTTCGCCATGCCCGCTCCTCCCGGCTCTCTTCGAGGAAACGTGAAGGACCGCCTCTGGGCGGCCCCTCACCCTGCCGCTCCTCCGAGCATCCCCTACTGCGGTGCGCTCTCGTTCTTCAGCGTGAGCGTGTACTCGGCGTCCTGGTTCGGCGTCGGCACGCGCTGGCCGTTCTTGAAGGTGGTCACCCACCGCGGCTTCCCGATCAGGACCACAGCCTGGCGATAGACCGAGAGCGACGGGAAGTCGGCGGTGCGCTCGACGGTCCCACCGAAGGCGACCTGGCCGTCCACGGTCACTCGCAGGTAAGACTTCTCGCCCGGGCGTATGCGGAACGTCAGCTTGAACGGCGTGATGCCCGCCGTCGAGTCGGCGGACGCCGGTGTGACGGTGGGCTCGGCCGCCGAGGGCTCGACCGGCGACACGGGCGTGCCGGCGACCGTCGCCGGGTTCGCAGCGGCGGGATTCGGCGCGGTGGTCTCCTGGACGGACCGGGGTACCGGTGGCGGCGCCCCGGCCGAGGCCACGAGCCTGCTGATGCCCCACAGCGCGACGAACACCGCGAGGATCGCCGCCGCGGCGATGAGCCACGTTCTGACCGGGATCGCATGCTGCTGGTCGCGTTGCGGGACGACCGTCTCCGCGGGCAGGTCGTCGAGGTTCTGGCGCGACGCGTTCGAGTATCGGGCGCCGCGCGGCATCAGCGGCCCCATGCGCTCGCGCTCCTCGGCGCGCTCGTCCGCGAAGCGCACGTCCACCTTGTACATCTCCAGCAGCGGCTGCGCGGGGATGTCGAGGTACTTCGCGTAGCTCTGGATGTAGCCCTTCACGTACGCGGGCGCCGGGAGCAGATCGTAGTCGCCGTGCTCGAGCGCTTGGATCAGCCGGCCCCGGATGCGAGTCGCGGCCTCGACGTCGACGATGCTCTTGCCCTGCTTGCGGCGTTCGTCGGAAAGGCTGTCTCCGAGTTGGGTCATGCGTTACGTCCCTAAGCTGTTTAGTGTGGTGCGGGCGGGCCCGGAACATTGTACCGGAAACGGCCGAGGTGGCGAGGACGAGCGGGAGGCTCACTCCTCGGCAGACGCATCGTGGCGCTCGAACGCCTTGAGGCTCTCGAGCTCCTCGACGTCGCAGAGGACCTCGCGGGGCCTGCTGCCGTCGGGAGCGCCGACGACACCCTTGCTCTCGAGCATGTCCATGATGCGCCCCGCCCGTGCGTAGCCCACCTTGAGCCTCCGCTGGAGCAGCGACGTCGAGCCCATGCCCGACGTGATCACGATGTCGGCGGCTTCCCACAGAAGCGGGTCGTCGTCGCCGTCGCCCATGTCTACGCCGCCGCCCGTGGCCGCCAGTCTCAGATGCAGTATCTCCTCGTGGTAGTCGGGCTCCGCCTGCGCCTTCAGGTGCGCGACCACCGACTCTATCTCAGGCTCCGAGACGTACGCGCCCTGTATGCGCTTCGGCTTCGCCCATGCGGGCTGGGAATACAGCATGTCGCCCAGGCCGACGAGCTTCTCGGCCCCCGTGGAGTCGAGGATGACGCGCGAGTCGATGCCGCTGCCCACCGCGAACGCGATGCGGTTGGTGATGTTCGTCTTGATGAGCCCGGTGATGATGTCGGTGCTCGGTCTCTGGGTCGCCACGATGAGGTGGATGCCCGCGGCGCGGGCGAGCTGCGCGAGACGGCAGATCGAGTCCTCCACCTCTTTGGCGGCGACCATCATGAGGTCGGCCAGCTCGTCGATGACGATCACGAGGTACGGCATCTCCTCCATGCCCTCGGGCAGTTTGCCTTCGTGCGCGAGAGCGTTGTAGGAGCCGATGTTCCGCGCGCTCGCGCGCTGAAGCTTCTTGAGGCGCGCGTCCATCTCGGACACCGCCCACGCGAGCGCGCTGGCCGCCTCCTTCGCCTCCGTTACCACCGGCACGTACAGATGAGGAAGTCCGTTGTAGAGCGAGAGCTCGATGCGCTTGGGGTCGATGAGGATGAGACGGACCTCGGAGGGCGTCGCGCGCATCAGGATGCTCATGAGGAGCGCGTTGATGCACACGCTCTTCCCGGTGCCGGTCGACCCCGCGATGAGGAGGTGCGGCATCTTGGCAAGGTCGGTCACCACGCTCTCGCCCGCGACGTCCTTGCCGATGCCCAGCAGCAGCGGGCTGCGGTCGTCGAGCGACGCGTCGCCGAGGACGTCGCCCAGCGTGATCGTGCTGCGACGCTCGTTGGGGACCTCGATGCCGATGAGAGACTTGCCGGGGATCGGGGCCAGGATGCGCACGGTCGGCGCGGCGAGGGCGAGCGCGAGGTCGTCGGCGAGAGCGGTCACCCGGTTCACCTTGACGCCGGGCGCGATCTCGAGCTCGAACATCGTCACGGTCGGCCCCGGTACCCACGCCGCGATCTTGCTAGGGATGTCGAAGGTCGCGAGCGTGTTGGTGATGATCTCGCCCGTCGCGCGCATCTCGCGGTCGCTCGCGCGATGCGCGGACGGCGCGGACGAGCGGTTCAGCAGCTTAGGCGAGGGCAGCTCGAAGCCCTCCATCGCCCGTGGTCCGACCACGCTCGGCGTCGGCGTCGTCTTGCGGCGCGCCTCCGGGTCTTCCGAGCCGACGCGGCGGGTGGGAGCGGCCTGCGCCTCGGCGGGAGCGGTGCCGCCGAAATCCGGGAGCGCCACGCTCCGCCTGGGTTTGGGGGCCTTAGCGCGGGGCTCGTCCTCGGCTCGCCGGGCCGCGCGCTCCTGCGCCATCTCGATCCAGTTGCGGATGGAGATGCCGGTAGCGAGCACGAGTCCGATGAGCATCACCGCGACCAGCACGACGTAGCCTATCGGCACGCCGAGCAGCGAACGCAGCGCCCAGGCGATGAAGCCGCCGACGTAGCCTCCGTGCGTGGTGAGCGTCACGGGGTCCCATTGCGCTCGCGGCGCCACGGGCACGGCGGTCATCGAGATGGCCGAGAGGAACGCGAGGGAAAGGCCCGCCCCGACGAGACCCTCGTGGATCCGCACGTTCGGGATGAAGAAGCTGACGCCCCACATGAGCACGACCACGGGGACGAGGAAGGCGCCGATGCCGAAGGCGGAGCGCAGCAGCGAGTCCACCGCGTGGGGGATGAGCGACCGGGAATCCGTCAGGACGGCTATGGCGAGCGCGACGGCGAGCGCGGACAACGCGATCCCGAGGATCTCGTGCCGCGTCTGCGGAGCGAGCACGAGACCGTTGGCGCTGTTCCCTGTCGACTTCGTGCTGCGTTTCGTGGTGCGTCTTGGAGCCGCAGGCATGTCTCCCCGCCTACTTCGTGTCCCGACGGCAGCGGCCCAGGAACGCGGCCGGCTTCCTCGGCTATCGTAGCAGTCCTGCTAGCCGCGCAGGAAGAACAGCCCGATCACGAGCAGGCCGGTCACCACGCGATAGACGGTGAAGATGCCGAACGAGTGCTTGCGGACGTAGGCGAGCATCCAGCGCATGGCGAGGAAGGACGACGCGGCGGCGGCGGCGAAGCCCAGCACCCAGTCGAGCGAGAGCAGTGTGTGGATCGGGACGTGCCTCAGGCCGAACAGCGCGGCTCCGCCGATGATCGGCAGCGCCGCCATGAACGAGTACCGCGCCACGTCGTCGCGAGAGAAGCCCAGCGCACGCCCGGCGGTCATGGTCGCGCCCGAGCGCGAGACGCCCGGCACGAGAGCGAGCGCCTGCGCCACACCGATGGCCGCCGCCCTTCCCCACGTCATGTCCTCGAGCGGTGCGGTTCCTTTCGCGAAGCGGTCGACGGCCCACAGCAGCACGCCGAACGCGATGAGCGCCACGCCGACGACCAGCGGCGCGTAGTGGAACGTCCGGGCGGCGGTCATCGCGGGGTTCGCCGGCGTCGAGAAGCGCTCGACCTTCTCGTCGAGCAGCACGCCGAACAGGGCGCCGGGAACGGAGGTCACGAGGAGGAATCCGAGGAAGCGCAGGCTCGTCTTGCGGCCCGCCGCGGCGCCCTTGAAGAGGTCGGCCCAGTCGGACCACAGCGCGAAGAGGATGGCGACGAAGCTCCCGGCGTGCAGCGCTATGTCGAACTGCGTCGTGTAGAGGAATCCTTCACGCACGTCGAAGATCCATGGAAGCAGTTTCAGGTGGGCCGTCGAGGAGATCGGGAGGAACTCGGCCAGGCCCTGGACGAGTCCCAGTGTCACGGCCCACACGTGCGTCATCCGCTAGACCTCCATCACGATCGGTAGGATCATCGGGCGCCGGCGCGCCTTCTCCCACATGACCTGCGAGACGGACTCCCGCAACGCGTTCTTCACGACCCGCTGGTCGGTCGCGCCTTCGCCCGCCGTCTTCGCAAGCGTCCTGCCTATCCGCGCCTTCGCTTCTTCGAGCAGGCCGTCAGACCCGGCACCGAACACGATGCCGCGCGTCACGAGCTCCGCCTCGCCGATCACCTTGCCGTTGCGATGGTCGATCGTCACGACGATCATCGCGATGCCGTCCTGCGCCATGAGCTGACGGTCGCGCAGGACCACCGTGCCCACGTCGCCGACGGACAGCCCGTCCACGTAGATGACTCCCGAGTCCACGCGTTCCGCCATGCTAACAGCCGAGGTCGTGAGCTCCAGGCAGTCACCGTTGTCCATAACGAAGACGTTACCTTCGGGCATCCCGACAGCCTCGGCCAGCGCCGCGTGCGCGACCAGGTGACGCGCCTCACCGTGCACGGGGACGAAATACTTCGGCTTCACCATGTTGAGCATCAGCTTCAGCTCTTCGGCCGCGCCGTGGCCGGACACGTGGACCCGTGCGTTGTCCTTGTAGAGCACGTGGGCCCCCGCGCGGATCAGCTTGTTGATGACGCGGTCGACTGCCTTCTCGTTGCCGGGCACGGGCGAGGCCGAGATGACGACGGTGTCGCCGCGTCTCACCTGCACCGTGCGGTGATCGCCGTTGGCGATGCGCGCGAGCGCGGAGAGCGGCTCGCCCTGGCTTCCCGTGCACAGGATGACCGTCTCGTCGTCGGGCAAGTCCTTCACCTCGAACGCGTCGAACAGATCCTCGTCACGCACGTGCAGATATCCCAGGTCACGGGCGATCCGGGTGTTGTTCAGCATCGAGCGGCCGGTCACGACGATCTTACGGCCGTTGTCGGCCGCGGCGTCGACGATCTCCTGGACACGGTGGATGTGGCTCGAGAACGATGCCACGATGATACGTCCCTTGGCCGCCGCGAAGATGCGGTGGAGCGACAGCCCCACCTCGGCTTCCGGGGCCGTGTGGCCGGGACGTTCGGCGCCGGTCGAGTCCGAGAGCATCAGCAGGACGCCCTCGCGGCCGGCGGCGGTGAACCCGGCGTAGTCCGGCTCTCGGCCGTCCACGGGCGTCTGGTCCAGCTTGAAGTCGCCGGTGTGCATCACGTTGCCTACGGGCGTTCGCACGAGCACCGCGAGCGCGTCCGGGATCGAGTGCGTGACCTGCATGAACTCGCAGGCGAACACGCCGAGCTCGATCCGGCTGCCCGACTGCACCTCGCGCAGCTTCGGCTTCTTCACGGCCGGGTGCTCCGACAGCTTGCCCTGGATGAGCCCGAGCGTGAGCTTGCTGCCGTACACCGGCACGGACCTGCCGAGGTCCTTCAGCAGGTAAGGGAGCGCTCCCGTGTGATCCTCGTGCCCGTGCGTGATCACGATGCCGCGCAGCTTATCGGCGCGCTGCAGCACGTAGCCGTAGTCGGGGAGCACGAGGTCGACACCGGGGAGGTCGTCGTCGGGGAACATCAGCCCAGCGTCTATGACGATCATGTCGTTCCCGTACTCCACGACCGTCATGTTCTTGCCTATCTCGTCAAGCCCTCCGAGCGGGATGACGCGAAGGCGCGTCTTTTTCCTAGTCATAGCCCTATTCGGCCGATCCTCCTTGCGGTCGGTCGTTCACTTCGCTTCCACGTGCAAGCGCCGGCTCCGCTGCCGACGCGTCTCACCTTGCTTCTTCCTACAGGCCGAGGTGCTCCATCACACGCGCCAGCTCGGCCGACTGCGCCTCCGTCGGCGGCACCAGCGGCAGACGCACCGTGCCGACGGGGAAGCCGGTCTGCGCCAGCGCGTCCTTGACCATGATCGGGTTGCTCGTCAGGAACAGCGCCTTGAACAGCGGCAGAAGCTGCAGGTGCAGCTTCAGTGCGCGGGTGTGGTCCCCGGCTGCCTGGCTTGCGACCATCTCGGCCATCTGCGGCCCCGCTACGTGCGACGCCACCGAGATCACGCCCACGGCCCCGAGGCCCATCATCGGAAGCGTGTCCTCGTCGTTGCCCGAGAGTACCTCGAACCCGTCCGGCGCACCGCCGCAGATCGCGGCTACCTGCGCCATGTTGCCCGAGGCCTCCTTGACCGCCACGATGTTCTCCACGTCCCGCGCCAGCCTCAGCGTCGTCTCGGCCTCCATGTTCACCACGCACCGTCCCGGGATGTTGTACATGATCATCGGGACGTCGATCGCCTCGGCTATCGAGCGGAAGTGCCGGTACAGCCCCTCTTGCGGCGGCTTGTTGTAGTAGGGCACCACCGCCATGACGGCGTCCACGCCGAGCTTCACGACGCGCTTGGCGAAATCGACCGAGTCCTGTGTGGCGTTGTCCCCGGCGTTCGCGATGACGGGCGCATGGCCGTCCACCACCTCTACCACCGCCGCGAACAGCTCAAGCTTCTCCTCGTACGGAACGGTCGGGGACTCCCCCGTCGTCCCGCACACCACGAGGCCGTCGCTGCCCTCGTCAAGCAAACGCAACGCCAGTTCCCTGGCGCGAGGAAGGTCGAGGCTCCCCTCGGCGTCGAAGGGAGTCACCATCGCGGTGACGAGCCTGCCGAACCTGGGTGTAGCCATCACGATCGCCCCCGCACGTCACCGGGCCTGTTCGCCGCGGCCCAAGCCGAACGCCTCGTGCAGCGCCTCGACCGCGACTTTGCGCATATTCTGCCACACCAGCACCGAGATGGTGGTATGGGAGTCTGCTGTTTGCACTATCGGTACCTGCGCTTCGCACAGCGCCTCCGCGACGCGGGCCATGACTCCCGGTACTCCGCGCATCCCGGCGCCGACCAGCGTCACTTTCGCGAGTCCCGTGATCACCTCGTACGGCATGCCCAACCCGTCGAGCACCCGCATCGCCTCGGCGACGGCGCCTTCCGCGACGGTGAAGACGAGCGTGTCGCAGCAGGGCGTGAACATGTCGAGGCTCACTCCGGCGTCCGCCAGGCGGCGGTACACCCGGGTCTGCGCTCCCATATGCGCCAGGCCGTCCTCGGCCGAGGTGGGCAGGTCGACCCTCAGCTGCGCTACTCCGTCGACATGGCTCACGGCTGTCGCGACCCCGGCCTCGGGAGCGATGTCGGCTATGAGCGTGCCCGGGGCGCCCGAGAAAGTGTTGCGCACGCGGACGGGGACGCCGCCGTGCATCGCGAGCTCGGCGGCGGGCGCGTGAACGACCTTCGCGCCGCCGTGCGCCATCTGGAACAGCTCCTCGTACGCCACCCGGTCGAGCACGCGCGCCCTCCCGCACTCGCGGGGGTCGGCGGTCATCACACCGTCCACGTCCGTGTAGATCTCGACGGTCGCGGCCTCGAGCGCGACCCCGAGCGCGCAGGCGGTCGTGTCCGACCCGCCTCGGCCGAGGGTCGTGGTCTCGCCGTCCTCGGTGACGCCCTGGAAGCCCGCGACCACGGGCGTGACGCCCTCCGCGAGCGTCCGCAGCAGCCCCGCCGGGTGCAGCGAGACGATGCGCGCGTCGCCGAACCGGTCATCCGTGACGATCCCGGCCTCCGCGCCCGTGAACGCCGCGGCGGGAACGCCCGCGGCTCGCAGCTCGTGGGCGGACACTACGGCGGTGAGTACCTCGCCGCAGGACGCGAGCATGTCGCGCTCGCGGCCGTCGGCGCTGCCGTCCGTCAGGAGGCCGAGCAGGGTGTCCGTCGCGTACGGGCTGCCCTTCCGGCCCATCGCGGAGACGACGACGACCACGTCGTTGCCGGCCGCGCGGGCGTCGCGCACCCGCTCGATGACCGCGGCGCGGCCCTCGGCGGTGGCGACGGACGTTCCGCCGAACTTCTGGACGACGATCGGCTTCGGCACGCTAGCCCTCGAGGATGTTCTCGAGCCCGACCACGAGCCCTGACAGCGCGCCGACCTTGCGGACCGCCAGCACGACCCCCGGCATGAAGCTGGTGCGGTCGATCGAGTCGTGGCGGATGGTCAGCGTCTGGCCCTGCCCGCCGAAGAGAACCTCCTGGTGGGCGACGAGGCCCGGCAGCCTCACGGAGTGCACCGGGATCCCCTCGACGAACGCGCCGCGAGCCCCGGCGGCTACCTCCGTGTCCTTGCCGGGCACGTCGGGCACGCGGCTTCGCGCCTCAGCGATCAGCTGCGCCGTGCGCATGGCAGTGCCGGACGGCGCGTCGGCCTTCTTGTCGTGGTGCAGCTCGACCACCTCGGCGGTGGGCATGTAGCGCGCCGCCTCGGCCGCGAACTTCATCATCAGAACCGCGCCGATGGCGAAGTTGGGCGCGACGAACAGCGCCGTCCCGGGCGATGCGCCCTCGGCGAGCTCGCGATACCGCTCCAGCGTCACGCCGGTGGTGCCCACGATGCAATCGACGCCCGCGGCGAGCGCCGTGCGGACGTTCGCTTCGACCTGCGTAGGGTGCGTGAAGTCGACGAGCACCTGGGGCTTGCGCTCGGCGATCGCGGCCGCGAGGTCGGGCAGGTAAGGCACCTGATCGCCGTGGCTGTCGACGAACATCGTGCCCGCGGCGCGCGGATCGACCGCCGCGACGACCTCCATGTCGCTCTCGGCGCCGACAGCGCGCACCACTTCGAGGCCCATGCGGCCGGCTGCGCCGGCGACAGCTACGCGGATCACGCCTCTCCCCCCTTAGTCGAGCAGATGCTCGACGCTGCCGACGTCGAAGGGGCCGATGACCGACAGCGCCTGCGGACCGCCGAACAGCCGCCGCGCCAGCTCGATCACCTGCTCGCCGGTGACGGCCTCCACGCGCTCGACGAGCTCGTCGAGCGACAGGATCGGCGCCCCCGTGACGTACGCCTTCCCGAGGCGCGTCATGCGGTTGCGCGTGCTCTCCAGACCGAGCACGAGCCCGCCCTTCATCGATTCCTTCGCACGGTCGAGTTCCTCGGCCGTGATGCCGTCCTGCTCGAGCTTCTCGATCTCGGCCTGGACGAGCCGCACGACCTGCTCCATGTTGCCCGGACGGGTCCCGGCGTAGACGGTGTAGGCGCCGGTGTCCTGGTAGAGGCTGTGATAGCTGTAGACCGCGTACGCCAGCCCCTTCTTCTCGCGGATCTCCTGGAACAGCCGCGAGCTCATGCCGCCGCCCAGGGTCGAGTCGAGCACGGAGAGCGCGAACCGCTCGTCGTCGCACGCGTCGAGACCGGGGACGCCCCAGCAGATGTGCGCCTGCTCGGTGTCCTTCCGAAGCACCTCGAGACGAGATTCCGTCTCCGGCGAGGCGTGCATCCGCGTGCCGCCCTTCCCCTCGGGCAGCCTGAGGTGCCTCTCGACCAGTTCGACGAGCGCCTCGTGGTCGACGTCGCCGGCCGCGGCCACGACGGTCGTGCCGGTCTCGTAGTTGGCTTTCTTGAAGGCGAGGCTCTGCTCGCGGTCGAAGGTGCCGACCGTCTCCCTCTGCCCGAGGACCGGACGGCCGAGAGGATGCTCCGGCCACAGCGTCTGAGCGAACAACTCATGCACGCGGTCGTCCGGGGCGTCCTCCGTGCGCGAGATCTCCTCGAGCACGACCTCGCGCTCGGAGAGGATCGCGCCCTTCTCCATCGTCGAGCTGACCACCATGTCGGAGAGGATCTCGATAGCGGTCGGGACATGCTGGTCGAGCACGCGCGCGTAGTAGCACGTGTACTCCTTGCTCGTGAACGCGTTGAGCTCCCCGCCGAGGCGGTCGAAGGCCTGAGAGATGTCGGCGGCCGACCGCGTAGGCGTGCCCTTGAACATCATGTGCTCGAGGAAGTGCGACATCCCCGCGTCGGCGAAGTCCTCGTCGCGGCTGCCGACGGCCACCCAGATGCCGATGGCCACCGAGCGCATGGTGTCCATGCGCTCGGTGATGACCGTGATGCCGTTGTCGAGGACCGTCTTGTCGTAGAACATCAGGCCCCCCGTCCGCTAATGGCGCCGCCTCGGACCGCGGTCCCGGCCTCCGCCGCCGCCGGCTCCGCTGCCGTGACCACCCTCGCGGTGTTCGCCTTGCGGACGCTCTCCCTGCGGCCTCTCGCCGGAAGGCTTCGGCGCCTCGGGCTTGTCGATGCGGTCGAGGCTGACCTTGCCGCGGTCGTCGATGTCGATGACCTCGACCTCGACCTCGTCGCCGACGTTGAGCACGTCCTCCACCTTCTCGACGCGGCCTTTGGCCACGCGCGAGATGTGGAGCAGGCCGTCCTTGCCCGGGATGAGCTCGATGAACGCGCCGAACGGCATGATCGAGACCACGCGGCCAGTGTAGCGCTCGCCCGGTTCGATGTCCTTGACGATCGCCTTGATGCGCTTGACGGCCTCTTCCCCGCCCTGGTCGCGCGAGGCGATGTAGACGGTGCCGTCGTCGTTGACGTCGATCTCCGCGCCGGTCTCCTCGATGATGCCGCGGATGACCTTGCCGCCGGGGCCGATGATGTCGCGGATCTTGTCGGTCGGGATCTTGATGGTGATGACGCGCGGCGCGAACTCGGAGAGCTCCGCGCGTGGAGCCGCGATGGCCTCGAGCATCTTGCCGAGGATGAACGCACGGCCTTCCTTCGCCTGGCGAAGCGCCGTGGCGAGGATGTCGTGCGACAGCCCCTTCGCCTTGTTGTCCATCTGCAGCGCGGTGATGCCCTTCTCGGTGCCCGCGACCTTGAAGTCCATGTCGCCGAGGAAGTCCTCGAGTCCCTGGATGTCGGTCAGGACGGCGACACGGTCGCCCTCCTTGATGAGGCCCATCGCGATGCCGGACACGGGTGCCGCGATCGGCACGCCGGCGTCCATCAGCGCCATCGTCGAGCCGCACACCGAGCCCATCGAGCTCGACCCGTTGGACTCCAGGACCTCGGAGACGATCCGGATCGTGTACGGGAACTCCTCCTCGGCCGGGATGACCGGGGCGAGCGCCCGCTCGGCCAGAGCGCCGTGACCGATGTCGCGGCGCTTCGGGCCGCGCATGAACCCGATCTCGCCCACCGAGAACGGCGGGAAGTTGTAGTGGTGGATGTAGCGCTTGCCCTCGGAGATGTCGATCGTGTCGATGCGCTGCCACTCGGAGAGCATCCCGAGCGTGAGCACCGAGAGCACCTGCGTCTGGCCGCGGGTGAAGAGGCCGGAGCCGTGGCTGCGCGGCAGGTAGCCGGCGGTGCAGCTGATCGGGCGGACCTCGTCGGTCTTGCGGCCGTCGGCGCGCTCGCCCTCGTCGAGGACCATGGCGCGCATCGTCTTCTTCTCGAGCTCCTTGAGCAGCGCCTTGATGTCCTTGCCGTGCTCGGCTAGCTCGTCCTCGGAGAAGGTGCCGGAGATCTCCTGCTTCGCCTCGGCCACGGCGTTCATCCGTGCGTGCTTGTCGGGGTTGTGCAGTGCCGCGCGCATCTTGTCGGCGTGGGCGGACACCCGCTCACGGAGCTCCGGGTTCGGGACCTTGAGCGGCACGTCCATGATCCCGATCTCGAGCCGGGCGAGGAAGCGCTCCTGGACGTCGCAGAACTGCCTGATGGCGTCCTGCGCGAACATCATCGCGTCCAGCATGTCGTCCTCGGACACCTCGTCCGCGCCGGCTTCGATCATGAAGACGGCGTCCTTGCTCCCGGCCACGATGAGGTCGAGGTCGGACTGCTCGGTCTCGTCGAAGGTCGGGTTGACGACGTACTCCCCGTCGATGCGCCCGACGCGTACGCCGGCGAGAGGTCCCTCGAACGGGATGCCCGCCGCCATCAGCGCCGCGGACGCGCCCATGATCGAGATGACGTCGACCTGGTTGACCTGGTCCGCGGAGAGCACTGTCGCGATGACCTGCACCTCGTTGCGGAAGCCGTCCGCGAAACTCGAGCGCAGCGGGCGGTCGATCATGCGCGCGGTGAGGATCGCCTTCTCGCTCGGGCGGCTCTCACGCTTGATGAACCCGCCTGGCAGCTTGCCCGCGGCATACATCCGCTCCTCGAAATCCACTGTGAGCGGGAAGAAATCGAGGTCCTTGGGTTCCTTGCTGGCGGTCGCGGTGACGAGCACCATGCTGTCACCCTGCCTGACGACCACCGCTCCCCCGGCCTGCTTGGCCAGCTCCCCCGTCTCCAGCACGTACGACTTGCCGAAAAGCTCGAATCGTTCGGTGACCTTCTCCATCTTTTCACTTCTTCCTCGTCGAACCTCTTGGCCGCCACGGGCCCTTCCCGTCGCGGTGTATAGAACCGCAGGGCGGGTCTCCCCGCCCTGCGACGTCCAACCCTGTTCCTGCTAGCTTCTCAGCCCGAGCTTCGCGACGATCGCGCGGTAGCGCTCGATGTCGGTCTTCTTCAGGTAGTTGAGGAGCCGCCTGCGCTGACCGACCAGCCGAAGCAGCCCGCGGCGCGTGTGGTGGTCCTTCGAGTGCACCTTCAGGTGCTCGGTCAGGTCGCGGATACGCTGCGTGAGCAGCGCGATCTGCACTTCGGGGGACCCGGTGTCGCCCTCGTGCTTGGCGTTGTCTCCGATGATCCCGGCCTTGACGTCCTTCTCCAGCGGCATGTGTTCCACCTTTCGTCTCGATACGCCTCCGGCCGAGGTGGGCGTCGGTGAGTCGCCGATCCCAGCACGGGGTAGTCCGCACAACCGTGCAATGTTAGCACAGTACCCCGGCGGATGGCAGGGAAAACTCCAGGCCCCGCAGTCAGCGCGCCCGCGCGGTCACGGCACGCACGCGCTCGACGTCCGCTGCGATCGCCGCCGCGAGGTCGCTCGCCGACTCGAACCGCGCTAGCGGCCGGAGCCTCTCGAGGAAGCCGAGGACGATTTCCGCGCCGTACAGGTCGCCGCGGAAATCGAGCAGGTGCGCCTCGAGCGTCGCCGGGGCGTCGGCGAAGGTGATCGGGGGCCCGACGGAGACGGCGGCGGCGTAGGTCGCGTCGCCTACCCTCGCCGTCGCGGCGTACACGCCGTCGGCGGGCACGGCGGAGTACGCCGCGTGACGCACGTTCGCGGTGGGAGCGCCCAGCGCCTTGCCCACGTGCCGGCCCTCCTCCACGGCTCCCCGCACGAGATGAGGACGGCCGAGGAGGCGCGCGGCGTCCGCGACAGCGCCCGCGGAGACCAGCGCGCGTACACGCGTGGAGGTCACAGGCTCGCCGTCCACGCGCACGAGCGGGTGGCCGACGACCTCGAAGCCGTGTCGTTCCCCGTACGTCGCCAGCGTCGCGAGGTCTCCCGCGGCGCGTGCGCCGAAGCGGAAGTCATGACCGACCACGACGGCGACGGGGCTGAAGACCGGCAGGAGCAGCTCGTCGAGGAAGGCGTCGGGGGGCATCGCGGCCACCTCGGCGTCGAACGGTATGACGAGCACGACGTCGGGGCAGAGGGTGGCGAGAAGGTCGAGCTTGTCCGGGAGCTCCAGCAGCTGAGGGGCTGCATGGGCCGGGTCCACGACGCGGTCGGGGTCGCGGTCGAACGTGACCACGGCGGCGAGCGTCTCGCGCTTCCGCGCGAGGGAGACTGCGTCGCGGATGAGCGCCTGGTGGCCGAGATGCACGCCGTCGAACACGCCGATGCTCACGACGGCACGGCCGAACGTCTCCATGCCCCGTTCGTAGGCGATGACGCGCGTCATCGGCACGCTCCCGCGAACACCGCTTCCGGCTTCAAGCCCTCGGCCGAGACCCGGTACACGCCGAGCAGCCGCCCCTGGACCGCGGCGGCCGCGCGCGCGCCGGGCGGCAGCTGCGGCGCCATGGCGCGCGGCAGCGTGCGGCCGGTGACGACCTCGGCCGGGTCGGCGTCGACGACCGGCAGCGCGACCGCCGCCAACGCGTCGGCGAACAGCTCGCCGAGCGTGCCGTCGTGCGCCGCCGCCGCGACCTCGTCGAGCGAGTGCGCGTGCGTGAGCTCGAGGGCGCCGCTCGCCGTGCGCCTCAGCGCGCCCAGATGTGCCGCGGTCCCGCAGCTCCGCCCGATGTCGCGGGCGAGCGCGCGCACGTACGTCCCCTTCGACACGCGGAAGGTGACGTCCCAGACGCGCTCTCCGGCGTCGGCTCCGGTGAGGCGCGCCTCGAAGACGTCGATCGGCCGCTCCGCGAGCGACACATGGCCGCCGGCGCGGGCGACGCGGTGCGCCGCTCGACCTGCGACCTTGATGGCGGAGTAAGCGGGCGGTGCTTGCATCGAAGGGCCGATCAGGCGGTCGAGGACCTCCTGGGCGCGAGCGGGGTCGAAGAGATCGGGCGAGACCGGGAGGGACGTGGTGACGGTGCCCTCGGCATCGTCGGTATCCGTCTCGCTGCCGAAGGCGATACGCGCCTCGTAGGTCTTGGCCGAAGCCGAGAGGTAGGGCTCCAGCCGGGTGTACGGGCCTACGAGCACGACGAGCAGGCCGGTCGCGAGCGGGTCGAGGGTCCCCGCGTGACCGATGCGCCGCTCGCCCGTCGCGCGACGCACTGCGGCCACGACGTCGTGGCTGGTCATCCCGCCGGGCTTGTCGACGGCGAGCACACCGCACAGGTCCGTCGCTCCGCGGCGCGACGGCACCGCTCAGGCCTCCCCGCCGCCGGGCAGCAAGGGGAGCAGCCGTTCCAGCAGCTCGGCCAGGTCGCAGTCGAACGCGAAGCCGGCGGCCGCGACGTGTCCTCCGCCGCCGAAGTGGCGTGCCACGCCGCCCACGTCGCCGTGACCCTTCGCCCGCAGGCTCACGCGGCACGTGGGGCCCGCGATCTTCGCGAGGAAAACCACGTCGGGTCCCCCGATCACGCGAATCGTGTCGACGAGGTTCTCGGTGGTCTCGTGGGCGGCGCCCGTCTCGGCGAAATCCTCGTCGGTCACCCAGGAGTACGCCACGCGTCCGCCGTTGACGAGCTTCACGCGCGACTTCACGCGGCCGACGATCTCCATGTGGCCGAGGGTCTGGTTCTCGTAGACGCGCTCGTAGACCTCGTGCACGTCGAGCCCAACGTCGATCATCGCCGCGGCGTCGCGGAGAACGGCGGCGTTCGAGTTGCTGTACTGGAAGCGCCCGGTGTCCGTGAGGAGCGCGACGTAGAGGCAGGATGCGATGTCGGCGTCGGGCGGGAGGCCGAGCATCGGAAGCAGCCTCCACACGATCTGCCCCACGGCGGCGGCGCCGGGATCGACGAGGTTGACCTCGCCGTAAGACGTGTTGTCGGGATGGTGGTCCAACACGATCGTCGTGTCCGCCTTCTCCGCCAGTGCGAGGGCGTCGCCCAGACGCTCCAGGTTGGGCGTGTCCAGCGCGACCAGAACCCGGGGCGCCTCGAGCTGGGACGCGTAGCGCAACAGCGGGAAGCCCGGCAGGAACGCATACGTCTCGGGCGCTCCGCGGTCCTCCGCCAGCGCCGGGATCGCGGAGATGCCGAGGCGGCGCAGGACGTGCGTGAGCCCGAGGGTGGAGCCGATCGCGTCGCCGTCCGGGTCCACATGAGCGCACACCACCACCGACGACGCCGCCGCGAGCGCGCGAGCCGCCTCGGCGTACGCGGTGGCTAGGTCCGTCACTCCTCTTCCCCGCCTTCCTCGGGCGCCCGTCCGGCTTCGCGCTCGGCGCGGATCGCCTCGGAGATCCGCATCCCTTCGTCGACGGACTCGTCGACGAGGAACGTGAGCTCCGGCAGGTACTTCATCCGCACCCGCTGCGCGAGACCCTGGCGGAGGCGCCGCTTCGCGGACTCCAGGCCCTCGAGTGCCGCACGGTAGCGATCCTCGCCGCCGTGCGCGGTGAAGAACACGCGCGCGTGCCGCAGGTCGGGGCTGACCTCGGCCGAGGTGATCGTGACGAGCGCGAGCCGCGGGTCGGACACGTCCCTCTCGAGCGTGTCCGCCAGGGCCTCGCGCACGCTCTCGCCGACCTTGCGCAGGCGGGGGGACTGCCGCATCGTCTACGCCTCCCGGGCGACCTCGACGGTCTTGTACGCGTCGATGACGTCGCCTTCCTTGATGTCCTGGAAGCCGTCGATGCCTATGCCGCACTCGTAGCCGGCGCGAACCGACTTCGCGTCCTCCTTGAAGCGTCGCAGCGACCCTATCTTGCCGTCGAAGATGATCGCGCCGTCGCGCACGACATGGACCTGGTCGTCGCGGCTCACCTCTCCATCGGTCACGTAGCAGCCGGCGATAGCGCCGATCTTCGGCACGCGGAACACCTCGCGCACCTCGACGCGCGCCGTGTCCTGCTCCTCGATCGTCGGCCTGAGCATGCCCACGCGCGCGGCGTTGATGTCCTCGATGAGCTTGTAGATGACGCGGTACAGGCGCATGTCGACCTTAGTCTGCTCGGCGAGCGCCTTGGCCTTGGGCTCCGGCCGCACGTTGAAGCCGATGACGATGGCGTCCGAAGCGTCCGCCAGGCTGACGTCCGTCTCGGTGATGCCGCCGATTCCGGCGCGCAGCACGTTGATGCGCACCTCGGTCTGGTCGATCTTGGACAGAGCGTCCTTGATCGCCTCGATCGAGCCGTTCGCATCCGCCTTGACCACCAGGTTGATGTCCTGGATGCCGGATTGGATGGCGTCGAACATGGCGTCGAGCGAGATGTGCTTCTTGGCCCGCTCCTCGGCGAGCAGGCGGCGGCGCAGCGAACGCTCCTCCGCGATGGCGCGCGCGGCCCGCTCGTCCGGCATGACCTTGAACTCGTCGCCGCCGGACGGCACCGAAGCCAGCCCGATGATCTCGACGGGGTCCGCCGGACGCGCCGCGGTGACGGAGACGCCCTTGGAGTCCACTAGCGCACGGACGCGGCCGTGGCTCGTGCCCGCGACCACCGCGTCGCCGATGTGCAGCGTGCCGCGCTGGACGAGGACCGTAGCCACGGGTCCGCGGCCGCGGTCCAGCTTCGCCTCGATGACCACGCCGCGAGCCGGAGCGTCCGGGTTCGCTTTGAGCTCCCGCAAGTCGGCGACGAGCAGGATCATCTCGAGCAGCTCGTCGATGTTGACCCGCTTCTTGGCCGAGACGTTGACGAAGACGTTGTTGCCGCCCCACTCCTCGGGGATGACGGCGTGGTCGGCCAGCTCCTGGCGCACGCGGTCGACGTTCGCGTTGTCCTTGTCGATCTTGTTGACCGCCACGAGGATCGGCACGCCGGCGGCCTTCGCGTGGTCGATCGCCTCTACGGTCTGCGGCATGACGCCGTCGTCCGCCGCTACCACCAGCACGACCACGTCGGTGACGTTCGCGCCGCGCGCTCTCAGTGAGGTGAACGCCTCGTGGCCGGGGGTGTCGATGAAGGTGATCTTGCGGCCGTTCTTCTCCACGACGGACGCGCCGATGTGCTGCGTGATGCCGCCGGCCTCCGTCGCCTGGACGCCGGTCTCGCGGATGGCGTCGAGGAGCGACGTCTTGCCGTGGTCGACGTGGCCCATGACAGTGACGACCGGCGCCTTGGGCTTCAAGTCCTCGGGCCGGTCCACGATCTCCTCGGCGACCTCCTCGTCGGGAGAGACGATGTCGATGGTGTAGCCGAGGTCCTCGGCCACCTTCCGCATCGTGGCCTTGCTCATCGGCTGGTTGACCGTGAGCATCTCGCCCGCGCCGAACAGGTGCTTGATGATGTCCGTCGGCGACATGCCCACGAGCTCGGCGAAGGAGCCGACGGTGGTGCCTTCCTGTACGACGACGTGCTCGCCCGAGGCGCCGACCACGCCGGCTTCCTCCGGCGTGACGGTCTGGGCACCCATCGGCTGGCGCCCGGTCTCGCGCTTCCCGGAGGGCTTCTTGCCCTTCTTCTTCTTGCCGTGGGGCTCGGCGGTGGCGATCGGGACACCCGCCGGGACCGCGAAGGAGGGCGCGGCCGGAGTCACGACCTGCTGACGCTTCGCGGCCTCCTCGGCCTCCTGCGCCATGCGGCGATAACGCTCCGCTTCTTCCTTTTCGAGCCGCGCGGCCTGCTCGGCGGCCTTCGCGGCGGCTTCCGCGGCCTCGGCCTCGAGGCGCTTGCGTTCCTCCTCGGCCTTCGCGGCGGCCTCGCGCGCGGCGCGGGTCTCCTCCTCGGCCTCGTGGGCCCTGCGCTCCTCCTCGCGAGCCTTGCGCTCCTCCTCCTCGGCGGCGTGTCGCGCCTCCTCTTCGGCGCGGAGCGCGGCTTCCGCGGCCTCGCGCTTGGCGGCCTCCGCGGCCTCCAGCTTGAGGCGCTCGGACTCCATCGCGGCCTGCCGCTCGGCGATCTCAGGCCCGAGCTGCTTGCGGATCTTGTCGACGTACGCCTCCACGAGCGTGGAGGCGTGGTTCTTCGCCGGTATCTTCATAGCGTTCAGCCGCTCAAGGAGTTCGGCAGAGGTCATCCCGAACTCCTTGGCCAGCTCGTGCACTCTCATGCTCGGCATCCAGTCACCGTCCCGTTGCAGCGCTCTGCGCGATCACGCGCTCGAGATCGCGTCGTATGCGGTCCACGTCTTCTTCCTTCAGTGTCACCCGCAGCGCGCCGTCGAACCTGCGCTTGCGGGCCGCCGCTTCGAAGCATTCCAGCCGAGGGTGCACGTACGCGCCTCGGCCGTTCGCCTTGCCGGAGGGATCCACGGCCACGTCGCCCTCGGGCGATCGGACGACACGCGTAAGATCGCGCTTGTCGGCCTCCTGGCCGCACCCCAAACAGGTGCGAACGGGCTTCTTGCGGGCCTTCATCACTTAGGCGTCCGCCTCCTTCTCGTGGATTCCGCAGTACGCGCTCCCGGGACGTGCCTTGTTGCGGCACCGGATACCCGAAGCGGTGACGGCGCAGCAGCGGCCGTCCTCCTCGGCGGCTTCCCCGCCGGCCGAGGCTGCGCCGGCGAGTCCCGCACCGGCTGCCTGCTGCTCGCTCTTGATGTCGATGCGCCAGCCCGTGAGCTTGGCGGCGAGACGGGCGTTCTGCCCTTCCTTGCCGATCGCCAGCGAGAGCTGGTCGTCCGGCACCACAACCGTAGCAGTATGCGTGCCTTCGTCGACGAAGACGCGGGAGACCTTGGCCGGGGACAGCGAGTTCCCCACGAAGGTCTGCGGGTCGTCGTTCCACGGTACGACGTCGATGCGCTCGCCCCGCAGCTCGGACACGACCATCCTCACGCGGCTGCCCTTCGGCCCGACGCAGGCGCCCACGGGGTCGAGACCCGGCTCCCGGCTCGACACGGCGACCTTGGAGCGCAGGCCCGGCTCGCGCGCGATGCTCTTGATCTCGACGACGCCGTCGTAGATCTCCGGCACCTCGAGCTCGAAGAGGCGTCGCAGCAGGCCCGGGTGGGTGCGCGAGACGACGATCGAGGGCTCCTTGAAGGTCTTGCGCACCTCGACGATGTAGGCCTTGATCCGCTGGTTGTGGTCGTAGCGCTCCGTCGGCGGCTGCTCCGCGGGCGGGAGCAGCGCCTCGACGCCCTGGCGCAGGCTCACGAGCGTGTAGCGGCTGTCGGACTGCTGCACGACGCCGGTGACGATGTCGCCGACGCGATCCACGTACTCCTCGAAGATCTGCTCGCGCTCCGCCTCGCGGATGACCTGCAGGATGACTTGCTTCGCCGTCTGAGCGGCGATACGGCTCACGTCCGGAGGCGTTATGTCGCGCTCCTCCTTGACGGGGGCCTCGAGATCCTCGGGGTCGTCGCGGACGAGCTCGTAGACGTGGATGCGGCCGTTGTCGCGGTCGATGGTCACCCGTACCTCGTTCTCGAGGTCGAGCATCTTCTTGTATGTGGTGGCGAGGGCCTGCTCCAAGCGGTCCAGGATCACGAATTGGTCGATGCCCTTCTCGCGCTCGAGCTGGCGCAACGCCTCTATCAGTTCGGAGCTCATCGCTTGCCGCTCCCTTCCTCTTTGAAGTCTATGTCCACGCGCAGGCGGGCTTTCGACACCCCGTCGTACGGCAGCCGGACCTCGGCACCGTCGACGTCGAGCGTGAAGACGTCCTCGTCGGCCGAGGTGATGACGCCGGTGAACTGCTTGCGGCCGTCCATCGGAGCGATCGTGCGGACCTCGGCCTTGCTGCCGGCGAAGCGCCGGAAGTCGGACGGCTTCCGCAGCGGCCGCTCGATGCCGGGAGAGCTCACCTCGAGCGTGTACGGGCCGGCGGGCTCGCCCAGCTCGTCGAGCGCCTCGCCGAGCTGGGCGTTGGCCCCGGCGACCTCGTCGAGGGTGATGCCGCCGTCCTTGTCGAGGAAGACGCGCACGATCGGGCGATGCTTCGCGCCGGTGAGTTCGACGGCCACGAGCTCGAGGCCGTGCGAGGCCGCGACGGGCTCGAGCGCCGCTTCGATCCGCTCTTCCGCCTTGCTCGCCATCGCCGACCTCCTTCCGAGAACAAAAGAAGCGGGGGCAAGCCCAGCTTCTCGCGGCACACATGTCTTTCCGTCCGAGGGATTCTACCACGACGGAACCGGCGGTCAAAGAGCCTGCGGACGGACGTAGGCCGTCACGCAGGCGGCGGGATCGAGCCGACTCGCTGCGCTCGCAGCTCATCCCGCCGTGGCGCTCGCACGCCTACTCGGCCGTTCGCGGTCCTGCCGTCGTCCGTGCGCGCAGCCCTTGCTTCGCCTCGGCGATGAGGACGGCGACCCGCTCGGCGGCCTGCGGGATCGGCACGCTCTCGCGCTCACCGCTCCCGCGGTGCTTGATCTCGACGACGCCCTCGGCCACGCCGCGCTTCCCCACCACGACCTGGTACGGCCAGCCGATGAGGTCCGCGTCGGCGAACTTGACGCCCGCGCGCTCGTCGCGGTCGTCGAGCACGACCTCGATACCACGGTTCGCGAGGTCGTTCCAGAGCAGCTCGGCCACGCTCGTCACCTGCTCGTCCGTCGACAGCGGGATTACAGCGGCCTCCAGCGGTGCGATGGCGAGGGGCCAAGCGCAACCGGCGTCGTCGGCGTACTGCTCGACCACCGCGGCCAGGGACCGTGAGATGCCCACGCCATAGCAGCCCATGATGAACGGCTTCTCGATGTTGTCCTCGTCCACGAAGTAGGCGCCCATGGACTCGCTGTACTTGGTGCCGAGCTGGAAGACCTGCGAGACCTCGATCCCGCGCGCGCCGAGCAGGTCTCCGCCGCACACGGGGCAGGCGTCGCCCGCCCGCGCGACCACGAGGTCCGCCCACTCGTCCACCGAGAAGTCGCGGCCGGGCATCGCGTGGATGAAGTGATAGTCGTTCTCGTTCGCGCCGACGCCCCAGCTCACCTCGGCTTCGAGCGAACGGTCGGCGATCACGAGCGCGTCCCACTTCGCCTTGGCGTCCACCGGCCCGAGCGAGCCCTTCGGCAGCTTGCGTGCCGCGAACTCCTCCTCCTCGAGCAGGCGGACGCCCGGCACCGCCCACTCCGCCTTCACTGGATTGAGCTCGCGGTCTCCGGGCACCAGGAAGAACACGACGCGGCCTTCGGGTGTCACGCCGGCCATCGTCTTGACGGTGTCGTGTTCCTCGATCGACAGGAAGGCTGCGAGCTCGGCGATCGTGCGGATGCCGGGCGTGTGGACCTTCTCCATCGCGACGGGTTCGGTGACGGCGGGGTGCCGAGGGACGACCGTGGAGGCCGCCTCGACGTCCGCCGCGTAGTCGCACCCGGAGCAGTACACGATCTCCGCCTCGCCGCTCTCGGCCAGGGCCATGTACTCGGTCGTGACCTTCCCGCCGATCTGCCCCGAGTCGGCCTCCACCGGCCGGTAGTCCAGCCCGAGGCGCTCGCAGATGCGGGCGTACGCGCCGGACATCGCGTCGTAGTGCTCCTGGAGCGACTCCTGAGTCGCGTGGAAGCTGTACGCGTCCTTCATGATGAACTCGCGGCCTCGCAGCAGGCCGAAGCGTGGCCGGACCTCGTCGCGGAACTTCACCTGTATCTGATAGAGGGAGACCGGCAGGTCGCGGTAGCTGCGAAGCTCACCCTTCCCAAGGGTCGTGACGAGCTCTTCGTGCGTTGGGCCGAGGGCGAACTCGCGGTCGTGCCGGTCCCGGAAGCGCATGAGCTCGGGGCCGTACGCATCCCATCGGCCCGACTCCCGCCAGATCTCGGCCGGTTGCATCACCGGCATCAGCAGCTCCTGGCTGCCGATGGCATCCATCTCCTCGCGCACGATCTGCTCGATCTTGCGCAGGGCGCGCCATCCCAGCGGCAGGAACGTGTACACGCCGGCGGCGGACTTGCGCACCATCCCCGCCCGCAGCAGGATGCGGTGCGAGGCTATGTCCGCCTCGGACGGATCCTCCTTCAGCGTGGGTGCGTACAGACTGCTCATGCGCAGGGCGACGGTCATGCGGCTCCTTCGTTCGTTCGCGGGATACTACCCCACCCCGACGTCGTCGGGGTGGAAGGTCTGCATGAGCGTGCCGCTGTCCTGCGACATCGACAGCAGCATCCGCGCGATGAGGTCGTGCACGATGATCGTCCGCCGGTTGCCCTCGGCCACCAGCGCATCCTTGAGCCGGCGCTTCAGGTTGGGGTCGCCCGAGACCTCTATGATGACGTCGATCTCGTCACCCCTGCTCGCGAACACGAGCGCGTCGGTGGTGACGAACACCCCCGCCTCGCGTGCGAGGCGCGCGCCGGGGCTCTCGGGGTCTATGTCGGCGACGCCGACGACGCTCACGAACGGGCGCCCCAGGAAGTCCTCGAGCAGCGGCCTCGCGGTCCGGCCGCCTCCGACGAACGCCACCCGCACCTTCTCCTCCGGCATCTACTCGCGACCTCTCTCAGCCGAGGACGCGCCCCCGGCGCGCCGCTTGGAGCAGAGGATACCAGAAGCGCAGGTGGGGAGAGGCGGAGCGAGGGTCACATGAAGCGGACGCCCACGACGCCGAGAAGCACCGTCGCCACTGCGGTCAGCGCGATCGCGAGCCGCAGCGTCGGCGGTGCGGCGACGCGCGCCAGCTGGGCGCCGGGCGCGGAGAGCGCGTAGTCGCCGCCGTACATCTCCTGCGCCACCTTCAGGTAGTAGCCCACGGAGACCACGGTCGTCAGCAGCGCTATCAGCGCGAGGTACCAGTAGCCGTGCACGACCGCCGCGCGGAAGAGCGCGAACTTGCCGAAGAAGCCGGCCAGAGGGGGCGTGCCGGCGAGCGAGAACATGAAGATCGCCATCGCGAACGCGAGCGACGGGCCTCGCCTTCCCAAGCCCCCGAAGTCGTCGAGCGTCGCTCGCTCCTGACCGCTGACGGCCAGCACGACGAAGAACGCGCCGAGGTTCGTGAACGTGTAGACGACGAGGAAGAACAGCAGGGCGGCGTAGCTGTCCTCCCCGCCCGCCGCCAGCGCGACCAGCATGTAGCCGGTGTTGGCCACGCCGGAATACGCCAGCATGCGGCGCACGTCGTCCTGCATCAGCGCCACCACGTTGCCGTACACCATCGACAGCACCGCCAGGGCGGCGATGAAGGCGCGGCCCGCCGCCCACTCGGATGCGAAGGCCGGGCCGAGGATGCGGAAGAGGGCCAGCATGATGGCGACCTTCGGGATCGTCGAGACGTATGCGATCACGGGCGTCGAGCCGCCGGCGTACACGTCCGGGCTCCAAAAGTGGAACGGGAACGCGGTGATCTTGAAGCCGACGCCCATCATGAGGAAGAAGAAGCCGAACAGCACGAGCCCTCGCACCGCCGGAGTGAGCGTGCCGGGCGCCACGAACAGCGGCTGCAGGTAGCTGACCGTGTGCAGCGCACCGTACAACAGCGACACGCCGTAGAGCATGACGACCGAGGCGAACATGCCGAGCAGGAAGTACTTGAGACCGGCCTCGACCGCCATCTCCTGCTGCTTGAGCAGCGCGACGAGCGCGTACGTCGGGATCGCCAGCAGTTCGATCCCGATGAAGAGCATCAGCAGCGACGTGCCCGCCACGATCACGATCTCGCCCAGCAGCGAGAACAGGAAGAGCGCGAAGTACTCGGCGACGCTGCGATCGGCGTAGAAGTCCCAGCTCGCGAGGATGACGAGCGCTCCGGCCGTTCCGAACAGAAGGCGCGCGAAAGTGGTGTGAGCGTCGAGCACGAGTGCGCCCTCGAAATGGGTGCCGTACAACGCCGCGGCGTTCATGGCGACCCACCCCGAGGCCGCGATCGCCGCGAGTACGGAACCGAGTGCGATCCAGCGGACCGTCGCCTTACGTTCCGGGAGCAGCACGTCGAAGCAGATCAGTCCCAGTGCGCACGCGGTCAGCAGGATCTCCGGCGAGAACGCTATGAGTGAGGACGTCACGCCGCTAACCTCCGAGCGCCTTCGCGATGGCTGAAGCCGCCGGGTCGAGGATCTGAAGGAACGGGTGCGGATACACGCCGAGGAAGAGCGCGAAGCTCATGAGCGGGATGAGCGCGACCATCTCGTTCGGCCGTGCGTCGTACGGCTGGGCGCACGCGAGCGCGACGTCCGGCGTGCGTGGCGAGAAGACTATCTGCTGGAGCATGCGGAGGAAGTACGCTGCGGTGAGCACGATGCCTATGACGGCGAACATGGCGATGTACGGATACCGTTCGAAGCCGCCCATGAGCGACAGGAACTCGCCGACGAACCCGGCCAGCCCCGGCAGGCCGAGTGAGGCGAAGCTCGCGAAGACCAGCACCACCGACAGCGTCGGCACCTCGGTCATGAGACCGCGGAGCTTCGCGAGCTCCTTCGTGTGGTAGCGCTCGTAGATCATCCCTACCAGGAAGAACAGCATCCCGGTGATGATGCCGTGCGTGAACATCTGCAGCGCGGCGCCGTCGACACCCGCCGCCGTACCCGCCGCGATGCCGAGCACGACGAACCCCATGTGTCCGATGGAGCTGTACGCGACCATCTTCTTGAGGTCTTTCTGTGTCAGGGCGAGCGCGGCACCGTACACGATGTTGACGACACCGAGGACGGCCAGCGCCGTACCCCATCCACCCTTGAACGCCTCCGGCAGAGTCGGCAGGGCCATCCGAAGGAACCCGTAGCCGCCCATCTTGAGCAGCACGCCGGCGAGGAGGACCGACCCGACGGTCGGGGCCTCGACGTGCGCGTCCGGAAGCCACGTGTGGAACGGGAAGATCGGCACCTTGACGGCGAAACCGAGGAACAGCGCTGCGAATATCCACATCTGGAGCTGGGATGCGTATCCGCCCGCCTGGCCGTACCTCATGAGTGTGAGGATGTCGAACGTCCGCTCCTTCGGCCCGTAGAACCACAACAGCAGGATGCCGAGCAGCATCACCACGGATCCCACGAGCGTGAAGATGAAGAACTTGACGGCCGCGTACCTCCGCCTGTCGCCGCCCCAGATGTTGATGAGGAAGAACATCGGGACGAGCACGATCTCCCAGAAGACGTAGAACAGGACGTAGTCGAGTGCGAGGAAGACGCCGATCATTCCCACCTGGAGCAGCACGATCAGGAAGAAGAACGTCTTCGGCTGTGCGTCCTGACGCCAGGAGAAGATGACGCAGAGCAGCGGCAGCATGGTGGCGAGGAGCACCAGCGGCAGCGACAGCCCGTCGATGCCGAGGTGGTACCGCATGCCTATCACCGGCACCCAGGCGTGGTTCTCCTCCAGCTGCATCCCTCCGCCGGGGCGATACAGCGTGAGTATGAGCACGTTCCAGGCGAAGATGACGCCTGTGCCGGCGAGCGCGGTCAGCCGGACGAGGCGCTCTTGGGCCGCCGGGATGACCAGCAGCGCGAGACACACCGCCACCGGCAGCGCGATCAGGACGGACAGGTACGGTACGTTGCTCACTATGACTGCCCCCTCGTGAACCAGTACGCCAGGTAGAAGATGAGCGCGCCGAGGCCCAGCATCAGCAGCGCGTAGTTGGCGACGAAGCCGGTCTGCCACCGCCGCAACTCCCGGCCGAGGCGCTGGACCGTCTCCCCCACGCCGTCGACCGTGCGGTCCACCCCGCGCAGGTCGATCCTCTCGAACGAGCGTGCGAGGGTGAGCCATGCTCGGCCTACGATCCCGAAGCCTCGGTCCACGACCCCGCCGTCGAACGCGGCGAGGCTCTCGGCCGCCTTCGTGGTGCCGTTGACGAAGACGCTGGTGTAGACCGCGTCGATGTCGGCGCCGCGGAGCGCGTCGCTCACTCGGAACACCGGGTCGACGACGAGGGCCGCGATCAGGCGGTCGAAATCGAGGTTGCGGAGGAACTCGGAGAGCGCGAACACGGGCTTGATGAAGGCGAAGCCGTACATGCGCTCGAGGTAGTGCCCCTGTCCTCGCTCGTAGACCACGTAGCGCTCGAGACCGTACACCGCGCCGAGCCGCGTCTTGTGCTGCGACCACGCGACGTACACGCCGCCCGACGCGGCGACGATGGACATGGCCATAAGCCACCAGACGAACTCCTCGTGCTCCTTGGGCGCGACGAGCCCGGCGAGGACAGGATGCCCCCAAGGCAGGTTGGCCGCTCCCGCGAACAGGGTGAGGACCGACAGCGCCACGAGCGGCGCGGTCATGATCGGGGGCGACTCGTGCGCGTGCGACTTCTCCTCCCCGAGGAACACCGTGAAGTACAGCCGGAACATGTAGAACGCGGTGAGCACGGCGGTCAGCAGGCCGCCGACGAACAGCAGCAAGGCGAGCGGCTGCCCCACTTCCTTCCCGCCCCAGAGGGCGACGAGGATGGCATCCTTCGAGAAGAAGCCTGCGAGCGGCGGGAGGCCGGCGATCGCGCACGTGGCGACGAGGAACGTCGCGGCCGTCCTCGGCATCGTCTTGGCCAACCCGCCCATCTCCCGCACGTCCTGGGTGCCGGAGCCGTGTATGACGGATCCCGCGCCGAGGAAGAGCAGGCTCTTGAAGAACGCGTGCGTGATGAGGTGGAACACGGCGGCCACGAGTCCGCCGACGCCCAGAGCTCCCATCATGTAGCCGAGCTGGCTCATGGTGGAGTACGCGAGCGTGCGCTTGATGTCGGTCTCCGTCAGCGCGAGCAGCGCGCCGAACGTGGCCGTGAACAGCCCCGCCGCGGCGAGGAACGGCAGGGCGTAGTGCGCCGCCTCGAACAGCGGGTACGTTCGGGCGACGAGGAAGACGCCCGCGGCCACCATCGTCGCGGAGTGCAGCAGGCCGGAGACGGGCGTCGGTCCCGCCATGGCGTGAGGCAGCCAGAAGTAGAGTGGGAACTGGGCGGACTTCCCCACCGCGCCGACGAAGAGCAGCAGGCACGCCACCGTGAGGAACAGGCGGTCGGGCGCCTCCTCGGCCGCGCGGAAGAGCGCGGGCAGGTCGAGAGTGTGGTAGCGCACGAAGAGCAGGATCACGCCGGTGAGGAAGCCCATGTCGCCCACGCGGGTGGTGAGGAACGCCTTGATCGAAGCGCTGCGCGCTTCCGGCCGTTCGTACCAGAAGCCGATCAGCAGATAGCTGCACACCCCCATGACCTCCCAGAACACCATGATCTGCAGGAGGTTGGACGCGGACACCAGCCCGAACATCGACGCCGTGAACAGCGAGATCACGGCGAAGAACCACGCGAAGCGCTCGTCTCCGTGCATGTAGCCGACGGCGTAGACGACGACCATCGTCGCGACGATGCCGATCATGAGCATCACCGACGCGGACAGTCCGTCGATGAGCACTCCGAAGTCCAGCACGCGGCCGCCGACGACGGCCCACGGCATGGAGACGTGAACGAGCGGCTCGTCCGCGCCCGCGAGCCCGAGCGCGCGCGCGAACAGCGCCACGCACGCTGTGAGCGACACGGCCAGCGCGCCGATCGCGACGTATCCCGCGCGCTCGCCCAGACGCCGCCTCAACACCGTCAGCACGACGAAGCACGCCGCCGGCATGGCGGGCACGAGGACGGCTGTCAGCCACAGCGGCATGCTCACCCCTTCAGGATGTCCAGGTCGTCCGAGGTGACGTTCGCATGGCCCTCTCGGAAGAACACGAGCACGAGCGCCAGCCCTACGCCGATCTCGGCGGCTCCGACCACCATCGCGAACAGCGCGAACGTCACGCCACTCGCCGCCGGGTCGCCGACGGTCCGGCCGAAGGTCACGAACGTGAGGTTCACCGACGACAGCATCAGCTCGAGGCACATCAGCGACTGGATGAGGCTGCGCCGCGTGAGGAAGCCGAACAGCGCTATCAAGAACACGATCGCCCCCAGAGCGAGGAACCAGGAGGCCGGGATCACTGCCTCGCCTCCTTCGCCAGGTAGATCGCGCCGATGAGCGCGGCCAGCAGGATCAGCGAGCTGATCTCGAACGGGGCGGCGTACTCCTTCAGCAGCAGCTCGGCGATCGTCCGCGTGGTCACGGGTGCCTTCGGCGAGGCCAGCGCGGGCACGAACCCCGCGAGCGCGTTGAGCAGGCCGATCCCGAACACGACCACGACGGCGGCCGCCAGCTTGGATTGCGGCTGCAGCAGCGCGCGCCAGTCCGCGACCCCCACCCGGGTCATCATGACGACGAAGACCACCACCACCGTCACGGCCCCGGCGTAGATGAACACCTGGAGCATCGCCAGGAACGTCGCTCCCAGCAGCGCGTTGAGGCCCGCGAACGCGAGGAGTGCCGCGGCGAGGTAGGCGGCCGAGTGCACGAAGTTGCGCGAGAAGAGCATAGCGAGCGAGAAGCCGACAGCGCCGGCTGCGAGCAGGAAGAACACCACATATGCGCCGCCCGGCACGCTATCCGGCATCCCGGCCTCCCTCGGCGGACGCGTGGACGGGCTGCTCCTCGGCCGACGCCGTGACGCACGACTCGGTGGCGATCCCGGCGTCTATCAGTCGGTACGTCAGGGTGCCCTTCTCGAAGGTGGCGCGCTCGAAGTCCTGGGTGAACACCAGCGCGTCGTAGGGGCACGCCTCCTCGCACATCCCGCAGAAGGTGCATCGCCCGGAGTCCACCGTGAACGACAGCGCGCGCTTCCGGTCCTCGGGGTCGCGTTCGATCCGGATGACGTGGTCGGGGCAGGTCTGCTGGCAGGTCAGGCACGACTGGCACTTCGGCATGCCGTCGGGGGTGGCGCGCATCGACAGGAAGATGCGGCTCTTCGGCGGCAGGACGCGCCGCTTGTAGGGGTACATGTCGCACACGCCGCGGCCGATCATGCGCTTGCCGGTGACGCCGAGTCCCTTGACGAGCCCCTCTCCGAACATGTCCCCTCCTTCCTAGAAGCCCTTGAACACGATGACGAGCACGCCCACGGCGAGCAGGTTGGCGAGCGCCGCCGGGATGAGGTACTTCCAGCTGAGCTCCATGATCCGGTCCATGCGCAGACGCGGGTAGGTCCCGCGCAGCCACACGATGAAGCTCTGCAGCAGGTACACCTTGAGCACGACCCACAGCGGCGAAGGCGGAAGCGGCCACAAGTTCCACCCGCCGAGGAACAAGAGCACGATCATCCAGCTCCCCACGAGCATCGCCGTGTACTCTGCCATCATCACGAGCCCGAACTTCATGCCCGCGTACTCCGTGTGGATGCCGGCGACCAGCTCCGACTCGGCTTCCGTCATGTCGAAGGGAGTGCGGTTCATCTCGGCCACCGCCGTGACGAGGAAGAGCGCGAACGCGACCGGCAGCTTGAACACGTACCAGACCGTGGCCTGCGCGTCGACGATGTCGGTCAACCGCGCGGAGCCCGCCACCATCACGACCGCCAGCGCGGAGATCAGCATCGGTATCTCGTAACTGATGAGCTGCGCCGCGGAGCGCAGCCCGCCCACGAGGGACCACTTGTTGTGCGCCGCCCAGCCGATGAGCGTGAACCCGAACGGCATGATCGTCTGCATCGCGAAGACGAAGAACAGCCCGTGTCCGATGTCCGCCAGCACGAAGCCGGGGGCGAGCGGCAGGACCACCATCGCCAGGAACGCGGGGACGACGGCTATCATCGGGCCCGCCCAGAAGAAGAGCTTGTCGGCCTCGGTCGGGACGACGTCCTCCTTCGCCAGCATCTTGACCATGTCGGCGAAGGGCTGAAGGATGCCGTGGAACCCGGTGTGCATGGGACCGGGACGGACGTGGATGTGGCCGATGAGCTTGCGCTCCCACCAGTCCATGATGATGATGTTGAGCCCCAGCACCACGATCAGGCCGAGGACGCCGAGCAGCTGGAAGACGAACATGCGCGGCGTCATCGGTCTATCTCCGCCATGACGTTGTCCGCGCCGCCGAAGATCGCGAAGAAGTTGGCGATGTGCTCGCCCGGCAGCATGTGCGGGAGCGCCGAGACGTTCATGAACGCCGGTGAGTGTACTCGGAAGCGGTACGGCTTGGCCGTCCCGTCGGAGACGATGTAGATGCCCAGCTCGCCCCTCGTGGACTCGTGGCGAACGTACACCTCGCCCTCCGGCGGCTTGAGAATCTTGGCGACCTTCGTGCGCACCTCGCCCGCGGGCATGCGCTCGATGCACTGCATCGCGATGCGCGCGGACTCGCGCATCTCCTTCACCCGCACGGTGTAGCGGGCGAGGGCGTCGCCCCGGGTGTCCGTCTGGGTCTCCCAGTCGAGCTGGTCGTACACCCCGTACCTCGCGTCCTTGCGCAGGTCGCGGGGGCATCCCGTCGCCCGCAGCATCGGTCCGGTGACGCCCCACGACACGGCCTGCTCGGTGGTGATCCGGGCGAGCCCCTCCTGTCGCGAGATGAAGATCTCGTTGCCGGACAGGAGCGTGTCGTAGTCGTCGAGCAGCTTCATGTAGTCAACGGCGAGGTAATCGTGGATACCGTCGAGCTCGGCTTGCTCCACGTCCTCTTTCACCCCGCCGAAGCGCAGGTAGTTGGGCATGAGCCGCGACCCGGTGGTGGCCTCAAAGAAGTCGAAGATGCGCTCGCGCGGCAGCATCGCGTAGATCATCGGCGTGAAAGCGCCGAGGTCGAGCCCGACCGAGGTCCACCACAGCAGGTGGCTCGTGATGCGGACCAGCTCGGCGTAGAGCGTGCGGAGCCATTCCGCACGCTCGGCGACCTCGATCGCGGCGAGCTTCTCCACAGCGCGGCAGTACGCCCACTCGTTGCTGTACTGGCTGATGTAGTCGAGCCGGTCGACCAGGACCATGCACTGCGCGTACGTGCGGTGCTCCGCGAGCTTCTCGATCCCGCGGTGGAGGTAGCCGATGACCGGCCGTGCGGCGAGCACGGTCTCGCCCGAGAGCTCGAGCTGCATGTGCATGACCCCGTGCATGGACGGGTGCTGCGGCCCCATGTTGAGGACGATGCTCTCGGTGGTGCCGCCCGTCGTGACGTGGCCCACGCGCGGGTGGTCGGCGATCATGCCTCCTCCTCGGTCTCGAGAGGGAAGCCCTTGCGCAGCGGATGGCCCTCGAAACCGTCGTACATGAGGATGCGGGTGAGGTCGGGATGGCCGGTGAAGCGCACGCCGAACATGTCGTATGCCTCGCGCTCGAGCCAGTCGACCCCCGGCCACACCGGCCACAGCGAGTCCACGACCAGGTAGCCGTCGGGCAGAACGGTCTTGAGAGTGATCTGTTCCGTAGGGGAGGCGCAGACCAGCGCGACCACCTCCAGCGTCTCGCCGCGGTCCATGCACGTGACGTCCGAGAACCACACGCCGCGCGCCGCGAGCGCTCCGGCGAGCTGGCGCCAGCTCTCGCGCGGCACGACGATCAGCGGGTCGAACCCAGAGGTGTCGAGCGTGCCTGCGTGCGCGGCCGCGACGGCCGCGAGGTCCGGCATCGTCACTCGGCGCACACCTCGCCCTCGCCGAGGAAGGCGTCGACCTCGGCCGTCCACTCGGGCGGCAGGACGGGCGGGAGATAGACGGGCTCGCGGTGCGACTCCCCCACCGTGGTCGTCGTCTGGATCTTCTTGCGGAGCAGCAGCAGCGCGTATATGAGCGCCTCCGGACGGACCGGGCAGCCGGGGACGAAGACGTCCACGGGCAGGACGGTGTCGGCGCCCTTCGTCATGCTGTAGCTCTCGCGGAACGCTCCGCCCGTGATCGCGCAGCTGCCCATCGCTATGACCCAGCGCGGCTCCGCCATCTGGTTGTACACGCGGGTGAAGACGGGCGCCATCTTCTTGGTGATGGGACCGGGGATGACCAGGATGTCCGACTGCCGAGGGCTAGCGCGCACCATGGTGCCGAAGCGGTCCATGTCGTAGCGGGGACCTCCTGCCGCGAGCATCTCGAGGGAGCAGCAGGCCGAGCCGGCGTTGCAGATCCACATGGAGTGCGAGCGCCCCCAGCGCAGCAGCGCGTCTACGGTGGACAGGATGAAGCCGGGGCGCTCGGCGGAATCGGTCAGTCCCACTTGAGCACACCCCGCTTCCACGCGTACAGCAGCCCGACCAGCAGGATGCCGGCGAACACGGCGATCTCGACGAGCGCGGCGGGGCCGAGCCGGCGCCAGGCCAGCGCGACCGGGTAGAAGAACGCGGTCTCGATGTCGAAGATGAGGAAGATGATCGCGAAGGCGTAGTACTGGATGCGGTAGGGCACCCACGGTTGGCCGAGCGGGTCGTGGCCGCACTCGTACGTCTGGTTCTTCAGCGCGTACGGCCGAGAGGGGGCGAGCAGCCTCACCGCTCCGTATAGCGCCGAGACGAAGAGGAGGCCTCCCAGGCCGGCGAGAACGAGGGCCGATAGGTCCGTGAAGTAGGTGTCCACTCGATGTCCCCCAGATCCCAGCGGCACCGTGTACCTGTCGGTCGCGACCCTCGCGCGGCCGCGACCGCGGACGAGCCGTCGTTAGATGCAGCTTTCTGAGTCGACGAGGCCGTTACCTGCCCGGCCTCGGTGAACGGCGGGTTTTCGGCGGCGAACGGCAGCGTCAGTGGGTCACGAATACCGGCAGCCCGGCCATGCGGATCACGTTCTGCGACACGGAACCCACGAAGATCTCCTCGGAGAGGCCACGGCCGTGCGAGCCCATGATGAACGAGGTCGCGCCACGGTTCTCGGCGAGGTCGAGGAGCTCCGCTATGACGGGACCGCTCTCGAGCACGCGGCTCGAGCGGATCCCGCGCTCGTCGAGCTCCCCGGATATCGAGGCCAGGATGCGGTTGTCGCTGCGCAGCGTCGCCTCGCGCTGGTGGTCGTTCCGCAGCTCCTTGGGGTCGACGATGTGCGTCACGACGACCTCGCCCACCTTGTCGCCGTCCAGAGACTTCACCAGGTCCAGCATGCGTTCGGACACGTCGGAGAAGTCCGTCGGGTAGACGAGGCGGTCGAACACGTGCGCCCCAGCCGAGAACGCCGCCTCGTCGGTGTCCAGCGCGAGCAGCATACGGTACGGGATCATGAGCACCGGTACCTTGGACCGCCTTCCGACGGTCTCCGAGACGCTGCCGACGACGAACTCGTTGAGCACGCTCTTGCCGTGCGTCGCCGTCACGAGAAGCGAGACGTGCTCCTCGTGAGCCGCGTGCAGGATCTCTTCGGTGGGCACGCCCGCGAGCGGCACCGCTGTGACGTTGACGCCCGCATCGGTGAGGATCGACGCGAGCGAGGCGATGAGCTTGCCGCGGTCCTGCTCGCGTCGCTTCGCCACCGGTGCCTCGAGGCCTATCTCGCGCTTCACGTTCGCCAGCAGCGCCTCGCCGATGCCGTAACGGCCGAGGCCGGCGACGAAGTGCATGATGCGCTCGTCGAGCTCGGCGAGCTCGAGCGGCACGAGTATCTTGCGGAACAGGTCCATGGTTCCCCCCACGACGGCCCCGGTCCTCCCACTCTACCGCAGCGCTCGAAGAGCGGACAACGCGTCAGCGGCGCTGACCGAGCGACGCTATCTCGGCCATGAGCGCGTCGACGATCTCCGCCTCCGGCACCTTGCGCACCGGCTCCCCCTTCGCGAAGACGAGCCCCACGCCCTTCCCCGCGGCCACGCCGATGTCGGCGTCGCGTGCCTCGCCCGGACCGTTCACGACGCAGCCCATCACCGCGACCTTGAGGGGGCTGCGGATCTCGCGGAGCCTGCGCTCGACCTCCTCGGCGATGGGGATGAGGTCGACCTGGCAGCGGCCGCACGTGGGGCAGCTGACGAGCTCGGGCCCGTGGCGCCGCACGTCGAGGGCGGCGAGGGCGTCCCACGCCACGGCCACCTCCTCGACGGGATCGGCAGTGAGCGAGACGCGCAGCGTGTCCCCGATGCCCTCGTCGAGCAGGATGCCGAGCCCGATCGAGGACTTCACGGTCCCCGTGCGCTTCGTCCCGGCCTCCGTGACGCCGAGGTGCAGCGCGTAGGGCAGCTCGCGCGCGAGCGAGCGGTAGGCCGCGACGGTCACCGGCACCGACGACGCCTTCGCGGAGACGACGATGTCGCCGAAGCCCCGGGTCTCGAAGTGCTCGCAGAAGGCCACCGCGCTCGCGACGAGCTTCTCAGCCAGCGGCCAGTCCCGCTCGGCGAACTCCTCGGCGAGCGACCCGGCGTTCACGCCGATGCGGATCGGGATGCCCGCCTCCCCCGCCGCGTCGATCACGGCGTCGACGCGCTCGACCGCGCCGATGTTGCCGGGATTGATGCGCAGCTTCGCCGCTCCTCGGCGAGCGGCCTCGATAGCGAGACGATGGTCGAAGTGGACGTCGGCCACGACGGGGAGCGGAGAGCGGCTGCACACCGCGGCGAAGCCGTCGAGCGCGTCGGCGTGCGGGATCGCTACGCGCACGACCTCGCAGCCGGCCTCGGCGAGACGCGCGATCTGCGAGAGCGTCGCCTCGGCGTCGGAGGTGTCGGTGTTCGTCATCGACTGAACGACGACCGGCGCCCCCCCGCCCATGGGGACTTCTCCCACCATGACCGGCCTGGTCTGGCGGCGAACAGGCACGCGACCTCGCTCCCCTAAAGGACTAGTGGCCCGTGGCGATCCGGGCGATGTCAGCGTACATCAGGTAGCCGATGAGCGAGAACAACAGCAGCGTCCCCGTGGCCGAGATGGCCAGCGACACCTCGCGCTTCAGCGGGTGGCCCGCGGCGCGTTCGATGCCCTCGACGAGCACCTTGCCGCCGTCCAGCGGCGGAATCGGAAGGATGTTCATGGCGCCGAGCGACAACGAGAGGAAGGCGATGAACCAGGAGTAGTCGAGCGGTCCCGCCTGTGCCTGCTGCGCCGCGAGCTCGGCGATACCGACCACGCTCCGTGCGTCTTTCAGCGACGCGACGAACTGCCGAGGGTGGATGATGCCGCCGAGGAACTGTCCGAGAGCGGCGAACACCGCTCCCGTGAGCTTGAAACTGTCGGTGACGGCCGTCAGCAACGGCAGCCCGTGGTACTCGATCTGCGGCCCGACCCCGAGGAACGCCCGGCCGTCCTGCTTCCCGAGCACGGCGTTCGCCGTCCGTGCCTGGCCGCCGCGCACGTACGTGATCGTCACCTGGTCGCCGGGTCGCGCCTTCCTCAAGCGCGCGAGAAGCTGGTCCCAGCCCTTGAGTCTCGCGCCGTCCACCGCTACCACCGTGTCCCCCGGCTTGAGTCCGACGGCCTGCGCCGCCGTCTTCGGCAGGACGGTCTGCAGCGTGAGCGACGGCGTCGGGTTGCCCCAGATCGACAGCACGACTATGAACGTCAGGATGGCGGCGACGATGTTGACCGCGACGCCGGCCGCCAGCACGAGCATGCGCTGCCACGTGCGCAGGCCGCGGTACGTGTGCCGGCGGACGCGTGCGAGCAACGCGTCCGCGGACTCGTCGGAGCCCGCAGTGACCCTGGAGACGTAGCTCACGTCGTCGTCGTCGGCCGGGTCGAGCGCCATGTAGTCCGCCAGCGTCACGAGCAGCGCCGACGCCTTCTCCACCGGCACGTCGAGCGCTTGCGCGAGGGCGCGAGCGTCGATCCGGTCCGCCTCGGCCGAGACCTTGAGCGCGGCGGCCAGCAGCGGGTCCTCGCCGCCCGGCTCCATGCCCGCGATCCGCACGTAGCCGCCGAGCGGGATCGCCGTGACGCCGAAAGCGGTGCCGCTCTTGGTGTGCACGCGCAGAGCCGGGCCCGGAAGGCCGAGCATGAACTCGTGGACGTTCACGCCGAAGAGGCGCGCGGCGAGGAAGTGCCCGCCTTCGTGGAGGAACACGAGGATCGAGAAGGTGATGACGCCCCAGAAGACCATGCCCCAGACGGGCAGCGCGAGGATGTGGCTCACGTGTGTCCTTTCGTAGCCCGGCTTCCGCCGGACGGTGCGTCATGGAAGCAAACGGCAGGCCACGCATCCGCACCTGGCGGTGCGGTTACTACCCGCTTCGGCCGAGGAACTCGCGCGCCCGCTCGCGAGCCCACGCGTCGACCGCCTCGACCTGCTCGACGCTCTCGAGCGGCTCCGGGTCGTGAGCGGTCATCACCGCCTCTACGGTGCGGTCGATGTCGGTGAGACGGCAGCGACCTTCGAGGAAGGCCGCGACGGCCACCTCGTTGGCGGCGTTCATCGCGGCCGGCATCGAGCCGCCGGTCCTCCCGGCCTCCAGCGCGAGCGTCAGGCACCGGAACGTCCCGGCGTCGGGCTCCTCGAAGCCCAGCGGGCTCACGTGCCCGAAGTCCAGCGGCGGCACCGGCGCGTCCCAGCGCTCGGGATAGCTCAGCGCGTACTGGATCGGCACGCGCATGTCCGTCGCGCCGAGGTGCGCTTTGACGGACCCGTCCGCGAACTCGACCATGGAGTGGATGGTCGACTGCGGGTGGACCACGATCCGGATCTGCTCGTAGTCGACATCGAACAGGTGGTGGGCCTCTATCGCCTCGAGCCCCTTGTTCATCAGCGTCGCGGAGTCGATCGTGATCTTCGGCCCCATCGTCCACCGCGGATGAGCGAGCGCCTGCTCGCGGGTCGCCGTCTCCAGCTGGCGCCGCGTGAACCCCCGGAACGGGCCGCCCGACGCGGTGAGCCAGATCCGCGACACCTCGGCGGAGAGCTCGCCGACCAGGCACTGGAAGATCGCCGAGTGCTCGGAGTCCACCGGGAGCAGCTCGCCGTGCCCGGCGAGCGACATCACGAGTTCGCCGCCGGTGACGAGCGACTCCTTGTTCGCGAGCGCGAGCCGCTTGCCTGCGGCCAGGGCGGACATCGACGCACGCAGGCCCGCGGCGCCCACCAGGGCGTTCAGGACGATGTCGGCATCTTCGGCGGACGCCATCTCGGCCAGCGCCTCGGCGCCTTCGAGCACTTGCGCCTCGGGCAGCCACTCCCGTGCTTCGGCGGCCGCGGCGGGATCGACGAGGCACACGCGCCGGACGCCGAACGCGCGGGCCTGATCCGCGACGAGCACCGCGTTGCTCCGCGCGGCCAGCGAGACGACCTCGATGCGCCCCGTGTATCGCGCGGCGATGTCGAGGGCCTGCCGGCCTATCGACCCCGTGGAGCCGAGGATGGCCACCCGCCGCCGCTGGGTCACAGCGCCCTCGCGATGATCACGAGGTAGTACACCGTGATGGACACGACGATCATGCTGTCGAACCGGTCGAGGAAGCCCCCGTGGCCCGGGAGCAGGACTCCGGAATCCTTCGCCTCGGCCTCACGCTTGAAGCGCGACTCGACCAGGTCGCCGACGAGCGCCGCGAGAGGGACCGCGACGCCTATGGCCGCGTGCCACGCGAGCGAAAGCCCGGTGCCGCCGAGCGGAGTCTGGGATAGCGAGAAGGCCGCCAGCCAAACCAGCAGCGCGCACACACCTCCGCCGAGGAACCCTTCCCACGACTTGTGCGGCGAGACGTGCGGCGCCATCTTGTGCCGGCCCACCCCGACCCCGATGAAGTACGCGAAGACGTCGTTGGCCCACACGGACACGAACGTCACCAGCACGAGGACGGTGCCCTCGGGCAGGGCGCGGAGCAGCACCAGGTGGCTCAAGGTGAACCCGACGTACAGCGCGCCGAAGACGGTCGTCGCCGTGTCGGCGGTGCTCACCTGGCGGAAGGCCAGGTGCCAGAGCAGCGAAGCGCCCACCAGCGCGCTGACCACGGCGACGAGCCCGGCCGCTGGGAAGAGCGCCGCCGCGAGCGGCATGACCGCCACGGCCGCGATGCCGAAGACCTCGTTCGGCTTGCGGTGCTCTTGGCGCTCGAGGCGGTAGAACTCCGCTACGGCGAAAGCGGCTACGGCTGCTACCAGCACCGCCATCCCCAAAGGCCGGCCGAGGAAGACGACCGCGAGGACCACGGCGCCCAGCGCGAGAGCGGTCAGCACGCGCGCCAGAAGACCGGGCGCCGGCTTGGGCGTCCGCGGCGTCACTCGCTGCCCCCGTACCTGCGTCCGCGCCGCTGGTAGTCCACGAGCGCGCGCAACAGGTCGTATCGCTTGAAGTCCGGCCACAACACCTGCGTGACCCAAAGCTCGGCGTACGCGATCTGCCACAGCAGGAAGTTGCTGACGCGCATCTCGCCGCTCGTTCGGATGACGAGGTCGGGGTCGGGGATACCGGCCGTGTAGAGACGCGAGGCGATCGCGTCCTCGTCGATGGCCTCGGGGTCGAGCGAGCCGTCGGCGGCGCTGCGCGCGAGCGACCGCGCCGCGTCGACGATCTCGCCTCGGCCGCCGTAGTTCATCGCCACCACGAGGGTGAGACCCGTGTTGCCTGCCGTGCGTTCCTGGGCCCGGAGGAACGCCTCGCGAGTGGCCGAGGGAAGGTCGTACTCCCGGCCGACGAGCCTGAGGCGGACCGACTTCTCCTCCAGCTTCGCGAGCTCGGCCTGGAGCACCTCGACGAACAGCGACATGAGCCCCTTGACCTCGTCCTCGGGCCGCCGCCAGTTCTCGGAGCTGAAGGAGTAGAGGGTGAGGAAGCGGATGCCGACGGCGTCGCACGCCTCGATGACCTCGCGGATCGCCTTGGCGCCGGCCCGGTGGCCCGCGATACGCGGCAGGCCCCGCTTCGCCGCCCAGCGCCCGTTGCCGTCCATGATGACCGCGACGTGCGCGGGCACCCGCGCGGGGTCGAACGACGAGAGCAGCTCCCGTTCGCGGGTGTGTCGGAAGAACGCCTGCAGGTCGGTCCGGTCACCAGGCATCGCGCGACCTCAGACCTCCATGATCTCGGCTTCCTTGCGTTTCAGCATCTCGTCGATCTCGGTGATGCGCGCGTCGGTGAGCTTCTGCACCTCGGCTTCGCCCCGGCGGGCGTCGTCCTGGCTGATCTCGCCGTCCTTGTCCTGGCGCTCGAGCTGCTTGATCGCGTCGTGACGCACCGCGCGCACGGCCACCTTCGCTTCCTCGGCGTAGCCCTTGCACTGCTTGACGAGATCGCGGCGGCGCTCCTCGGTGAGCGGCGGGAAGGGCAGGCGGATCATCGTGCCGTCGTTGCTGGGGTTGATGCCGAGGTCCGATGCCTGGATGGCCTTCTCGATGGCCGAGAGCATGCCCTTGTCCCACGGCTCGACCGTCAGCATGTGCGGCTCGGGGGACTTCACCGTCGCCACCTGCGTCACCGGCATCTGGCTGCCGTAGTACTCGACCTTCACGTCCTCGAGTACCGCGCCTGATGCGCGCCCGGTGCGCACAGTGCTGAACTCATGGCCGAGGTGCCCGACCGCTTTCTTCATCCGCTCGCCCGCGTCGGCGATGATCCCGTTAGGCACGCTAGTTCCCTCCCCTGACTATCGTCCCGACCGGCTCGCCTTTGAGGGCGCGCTCGATGTTGCCCTCACGCTCCATGTTGAACACCAGGATCGGCAGGTCGTTGTCCATGCACAGCGAGACCGCGGTGTTGTCCATGACCTTGAGCCCCCGGTTGATTACCTCGATGTAGGGCAGCTCGTCGAACTTCTTCGCGTCCGGGTGGGTCACCGGGTCCGCGTCGTACACGCCGTCGACCTTGGTGGCCTTCATTATACATTCGGCCCCGATCTCCAGCGCCCGCAGCGCCGCTGTGGTGTCGGTCGTGAAGTACGGGTTGCCTGTCCCCGCCGCGAAGATGGTGACGCGGCCCTTCTCGAGATGGCGTATCGCACGGCGCCGGATGTAGGGCTCCGCGACGGACTGCATCTCGATCGCGGACATCAGCCTCGTATAGACACCGTGCTTCTCGAGCACGTCCTGCAGCGCGAGGCCGTTCATCACCGTCGCGAGCATGCCGATGTAGTCCGCCTGGGCGCGGTCCATCCCCTTCGCCGAGCCGGCCATGCCGCGGAATATGTTGCCCCCGCCCACGACGATCGCCACCTGGACGCCCGCGGTGTGCACCACGACGAGCTGGCGCGCGAGCGAGTCGAGGACGTTGGGGTCTATCCCGTAGCCGGCTTCGCCCATGAGGGCCTCCCCCGACAGCTTCAACAGGACGCGCCGGAACCGGTACTCCTCGGCCACGCTGACTCCCTCCTTGCACGGCGGCCCGTCCGGGCCGCCCGTCGTCCGCAATCGTCGCACAGAAGAACGGGCCGGTCATCCGACCGGCCCGTTTCTTAAGTCGCTATCTAGGCGTCGAGCCCTCGTTCCTCGGCCTGCTCGTCCTTCGGTTCGTGCTGGCCGAGGACGTAGCGCGTGAAGCGCGAGACCTTGATGTTCTCGCCCAGCTTGGCCACCTGCTCGCCGAGCAGGTCGTTGATCGTGAGGTCGGGGTCCTTCACGAAGGGCTGCTCCATGAGGCAGACCTCCTTGTAGAACTTCTCGAGCCTGCCCTCGGCCATCTTGGTCTGGATCTGCTCCGGCTTGCCGGAATCGGCCGCCTGGGCCTTGTAGATGCCCATCTCGTGCTCGACGACGCTCGTCGGGACGTCCTCGCGCCGCACGTACAGGGGCGCGGCGGCCGCCACATGCATCGCGACGTCGTGGACGAACGCCCGGAACTGGTCGTTGCGAGACACGAAGTCCGTCTCGCAGTTGACCTCGATGAGCACGCCGATGCGGCCGCCGCCGTGGATGTACGCCTCGACGACGCCTTCGTTGGTGGCCTTGCCGGAACGCTTGGCGAGGTCCGCGAGACCCTTCGTGCGAAGGATGTCGCACGCCTTGGCCATGTCGCCGCCGGCCTCGCCGAGCGCCTTCTTGCAGTCCATCATGCCGGCGCCGGTCTGCTCCCGCAGCTCCTTGACGTCCTTCGCGCTGATGTCAGCCATGACTTCCTCCTGGTGGTGTGCAAGCCGCCGCTCGATGCGGACGGGCGATATGTGCGTACCCGTGGACGCGGCCTGGGCGCGGCGCGTCTTGCTACTCCGCCTCGGACGGCCCCTCGGGCGCCTCGACGACGGCGTCGGCGTCGGTACCCTGGGGCACCGGCTCGCCGGCCGCATCGCTGCCCGGCTCGACCGGGGCTGCCGGCTCCTCGGCGGGTGCCGGGACGGCCTGCGCCGGTTCCGCCTCGGCCACCTGGGCGGGAACCTCCGCCTCAGCGACGACCTGGGGTGCCTCAGGCTGCTCGCCCGCGACCTTCGGGCCCTCGAACGCGGCCTTGCCTTCCTCCGCGGCACGCGCGATGACGTTGCAGATCAGGCTGACGGCGCGGATCGCGTCGTCGTTGCCGGGGATGACGAAATCGACCTCGTCGGGATCGCAGTTGGTGTCCACGATGCCGATGATCGGGATGCGCAGGCGGCGCGCCTCGGCGACCGCGATCGTCTCACGCTTCGTGTCGACGATGAACACGGCACCCGGCAGAGCGTTCATCTCGCGGATGCCAGAGAGGTTCTTCTCGAGCTTCTCGTACTCGGCCTTGAGGTGCAGCTGCTCCTTCTTCGGGCGGCCCGCCATCGAGCCGTCCTCCTGCATGCGCTCCAGCTCGGTCAGGCGCTTGATGCGGTTGCGCACGGTGACCCAGTTGGTGAGCATACCGCCGAGCCAGCGCTGGTTCACGTACGGCTGCCCGGCGCGCTCGGCTTCGCTGCGGATCGACTCCTGGGCCTGCTTCTTCGTGCCGATGAACAGCACGGAGCGCCCCGAGGCGGTGAGCTCGCGGACGAAGCGGTACGCCCCGTCGAGCTCGCGCAACGTGCGCTGGAGGTCGAGGATGTAGATCCCGTTGCGCTCGGTGAAGATGTAGGGCTTCATCTTCGGGTTCCAGCGGCGGGTCTGATGCCCGAAGTGGACCCCGGCCTCGAGCAAGGCCTTCATGGACACGACTGCCATGACGCTACCTCCATACTCGGTTGTCTTCCGCCCGCGTCATCCCCTCATCGTGAGCGAAGACCGTCTCCAGCGTCATGGACGACGGCACCGGCTCGAGGGTCGGCGGGCGTGCGTGTTCAAAGCCAACGTAGTGTAGCACACGGCGGCTCGGAGACAAACGGTGGCGTGTGCTAGGAGCCGAACTCGCGCGGGCACTTGGGGCACACGAAGTGCGCGTCGTACCAGCCGGCGCGGTCGCGTCTCGGGATGAGCTCGAGCTCCAGCTCGGCCTCGCACGCGGGGCACCAGTACCGGCGCGGCATCTTCTGCTCATTGACGAAGCGGTCCGCGTCCGCCTCGCGGTCGCGGACCATAAGGTGGTAGCCGCTCGTCTTGACCATACGGTCGCCCGCCATCTGCAGTGTCGCGCGTATCTTGGCCGAGACGTCGGCCGGCTTGGCTGAGTTCTTGATGAGGTAGTCGGACGCGCCCATCTCGAGCCCGCGCTGGATGTCGCTGTCCTGGCCGAGGTTGGACAGGATGATGATGGGAACGTCCTTCGTGCGGGGATCCGCCTTGATCGCCTCGAGCGCCTCCAGGCCCGACATCCGCGGCATGATGAGGTCGAGCAGCACGAGGTCGACCTTGTTCTCGCGCAGCTTGGCGAGGGCGTCCAGGCCGTCCGCAGCCGAGTGCACGACGTAGCCCTCCTGCGCGAGCTTGTCGGTGTATATGCGCCGCAGCAGCTCCGTGTCCTCGACGACCAGGATGCTCTCCCCAGCCATTGCCGGACCTCCACTTCGCTCAGATGGACGGCACGTAACCCTGTGCCGAGTGGAGCCGCGCGCGCAACCGCAGGACCGCCTTCGTGTGCAGCTGGCTGACCCTCGACTCCGTCACACCCAGCACTTCGCCGATCTCCTTCAGCGTCAGGCCCTCGTAGTAGTACAGGGCGATGACTATCTTCTCACGCTCGGGAAGCCTCTCGATGGCGCCGGCGAGGATGTCCTTGATCTCGACGCTCTCGAAGGTCGAGACGGGATCCTCGGCCGTCTCGTCCTGGATCGTTCCGATCAGGCTCGTCTTCTCGTCGCGCTCCCCGCCCGCCGTCCACAGCTCCTCGAAGGAGACGACCGAGGTGTAGCTCAGCTTCGTGAAGATGTCCTGCAGCTCCTTGCTGGAGATGCCCATCTCCTTCGCGACCTCGGCGTCGCGCGGGACGCGGCGGAGCCGGTTCTCGAGGGCGATGTACGCTCGCTCGATCTCGCGCGCGTGTGCCCGGACCGAGCGCGGCACCCAGTCCATGGCGCGCAGCTCGTCTATGATCGCGCCCTTGATCCGGGCGATCGCGTACGTCTCGAACTTGATGCCTCGGCCGGGATCGAACTTCTCGATGGCGTCGATCAGGCCGAAGATGCCGTAGCTGATGAGGTCGGCGTTCTCCACCGTGGGCGGAAGGTTCGCGGAAAGCCTGCCGGCGACGTACTTCACCAAGGGTGAGTAGTTGAGGATGAGCCGTTCCCGTGATTCCTGGTCGTCATCTTCTTTGTACGCAGCCCAGAGAGTAGCGAGGTCCGTCGGTCGCGGATCCGGTTTCATCAAGTGACTCCCCTGGGGCCTGCCCCATTAGGCTCTCGGATGAGCGCCGCGATGTACGTCCTGAAGGCGTTTCACGCTCAGATGAGTATAGATTTGGGTGGTGGACAGCGCAACGTGACCGAGCAGCTCCTGGACGCTCCGCAAGTCGGCCCCGGCTTCCAGGAGATGTGTGGCGAACGTGTGACGCAGCGCGTGTGGCGTCAGCCCTGCAGTTCCGCCCAGCCGCGCGAGTCGGGCCTCCATCATCCGGCGGACCGATCCGGCCGAGTATCGCGTGCCCAAACGATTGAGGAAGAGCGCGTCCGTGGGCTTGGCGGGCTTGCGGAATCGCGGCCTCCCCTCCCGCAGCCACAGCTCCAGCTTAGCCGCGGCGCAGCGGTGTATCGGGACGATGCGCTCCTTGCTGCCCTTGCCGAGCACCCGGACCTGCCCCTGCGCGAGATCCAGCCCGCCGATGTCCAGCGACTCGATCTCGCCCACGCGGAGCCCCGCGGCGTAAAGCAGCTCGAGGATGGCGGCGTCGCGAAGGTCCTGAGGCGAGGAGGTGCCGGGCGCGTCGAGGAGGGACGCGAGCAGGTCGGCGGGTACGATCCTGGGCAGGCGCGACGGCAGCTTCGGCGTGCCGAGGGCGGCCGCCGGATTCCCGGGGGCGAGCTCCTGCTCCACGAGGAAGTCGAAGAAGCTGCGTAGCGAGGACAGCCGTCGCGCCACTGTTCGCGGAGCGTAGCGGGCCGCGGAAAGCTCGGCGAGGTAGAGCCGCAGGTGCCGATGCGTGAGCCGGATCGGGTCCGTGCCCGTCCGCGAAGCCCAGCCGAGGTACGCCGCGAGGTCGGAAGCGTAAGCCCGCACGGTCGCGGGTGACACCCCGCGCTCCGCGGAGAGGTGCGTGAGGAAGCGGTCGACGAGCTCCTCGGGGCTCATGCGCGTGCCTCGACGGCCGCCCTGGCGGCCTCGGGGTCGATGCGGAGGTCGTCTCGGCCCGCGACCCACTCGGCGGTCGCCTTCCGCGCTCGTTCGGCGTACGCGGCGTAGCGCTGCCGCTTGCCGCGCACCGGCGGATCGAGCGGCGGGACGATGCCGAAGTTGACGTGCATCGGCTGATACGGCGTCGTATCGGGATCCGTCGCGTACGCCAGGAGGGAGCCGAAAGCCGAGGCTGCGGGCAGGCGAACCGGAGGAAGACCCGCGATGCGGGCATAGGTCCCCAGCGCGGACAGCAGGCCGCCGCAGGCGGCTTCGAGGTACCCTTCGGTCCCGGTGAGCTGTCCCGCGAGCGCCACGCGAGGATGCGCGCGCAGCGTGAGGTCGGGCGCCAGCAGGCGAGGCGCGTCCACGAAGGTGTTGCGGTGCATCACGCCATAACGCAGGAAGTCCGCCGAGGCGAGGCCCGGGATGAGCCGGAAGACCCTGCGCTGCTCGGCGAAGGTCAGGTTCGTCTGGAAGCCGACGAGGTTGTACGCGGCGCCCGCGGCATCCTCGGCTCGCAGCTGCGCGACCGCCCATGGACGCTCACCCGTGCGGGGATCGGTGAGGCCGACCGGCTTCATCGCCCCGAACCTGAGCGCGTCGCCGCCTGTGCGGGCGATCTCCTCGACGGGTTGACAGGCCTGGAAGAGCTCGCGCGGTTCGAAGTCCTTCGCATGCACGCGCTCGGCCGAGACCAAGGCGTCTATGAAGCGCTCGTACTCCTCGCGGCCGAAGGCGGCGTTCAGGTAGTCCGCGCCGCTTCCCTTCCCGTAGCGCGACGCCGCGAACACGACCGACCGGTCCAGCGAGGCCGCCTCGACGATGGGAGCCGCGGCGTCGAAGAACGCCAGCCTCTCACTGCCGAGGAGCGCGGACAGCGACTCCGCCAGCGCGTCCGAGGTAAGCGGACCCGTCGCTACGATGACGTCGCCTTCGGGAACGGACTCGACCTCCTCGCGTACCAGCGCGATCCAGGGGTGCGACTCGATGACGTGCGTCACCAGCGCCGCGAAACGCTCGCGGTCCACGGCGAGCGCGGCTCCCGCCGGCACGGACGTCGCTCGCGCGCAGGCGAGCACGACGCTGCCGAGCGCCTCCAGCTCGCGCTTGAGCTGACCCGCCGCGGTAGAGGGATCGTCGCTCTTGAGCGAGTTGGAGCAGACGAGTTCCGCCAGACGGTCGGTTTGATGCGCCGGGTCGCTCGCGACCGGTCGCATCTCGGCGAGGGTGACGCGGATCCCGCGCTCGGCGAGTTGCCATGCCGCCTCGCTTCCCGCGAGACCGCCACCCACGACGGTCACGTGCCCCGACACGCTCAACCCGGCCTCCTGGTGCGACGTGTTGCTGCGACAGGCCTATTCTAGCTGCTGCCGTGCTGTTCGCTGCACTCCCCGATCTCACCCCCTCTCAGCGGGGCCGTATCGGCCGTCTCGATAGCGGCGGAGGACCCCGGCCGACTCAAGCCGAGCGATGCGGCGGGCGACGTCCACGATGTCGAGATCCAGCTCGCGCGCCACGTCGTCGGGACGCATCGGATCCGCAACGAGCGCGCGTGCGACGGGGTCGGTCGTGTCGACGATCATCGAGGGAGTCGGCCTGTCGCCGGCAAGGAGGCCGACCAGCTCGAGCGCCTTGGAGAGCTCGGAGACGTCCGTGATCGGCGTGGCGCCTTGCGCGATGAGTCTGTTCGGACCCCGGCACTCGGGTGCGAGGACCGAGCCCGGCACTGCCCACACGTCACGCCCTGCGTCCTCTGCGTGACGCGCGGTAGAGAAGGTCCCGCTGGGCAGCGCGGCCTCGACGATCAAGACTGCGCGCGACAGTCCGGCTATCAGGCGGTTCCGCTCGGGGAACGCGTACCTGGTCGGGTCCCGTCCCCACGGCACCTCGGATATCACGGCGCCGTGCTGTCTCAGATGCGCGAGCAGCTTGCTGGAGCTGGGCGGGTAGTCCAAGTCCGCGCCACAGCCGAGGACGGCGATGGAGGTGCCGCCGACGTCGACGGCCGCCTGCTGCGCGGCGTTGTCGCAACCGTGCGCGGCCCCTGAGACGATCGTCACCCCCTGCTCCGCGGCCCATCCGGCGAAGCGCCGTGCGCACGTGATCCCGTACGGTGTCGCGCGTCTGGCTCCGACGACGGCGAGACCGTAGTCCAGCAGGCCGGGATCGCCGGCGACGTAGAGGACCTCCGGCGGCCGCATGGCGGTCTCCAGCGGTGCGGGATACCCTTCTTCGCCTAGCCTGAGCTCGTGAGTCTCGAACGCCTTGCTCATCGGTCCCAGCTCCTGAACGCGACCGCGTCCATCACGTGGTCCTCCGTCACGCGCTCGCAGCCGTCCAGATCGGCGGCGGTGCGGGCGACCCGGAGGAGGCGGGTGATGGCTCGCCCCGAGAGGTGGCAGGAGCGTGCCGTCTTCGTGAGAGAGGAACGAGCGGCGCGGTCGAGGCCGCAGGCGGCGAGCAGGCCCGCTCCGGAGAGTCTTGCGTTCGGAGTGGCGGGCCGGCTTCGTGCCAGCTCGCGCGCTGCCAGAACCCGCGACCGGATGGATCCGGAGGCTTCCGCGGCCGGCTCCGCCTCGAGCAGCCGCTCCGGGTCCACCCGGTCGACGCGGACCATCAGGTCCAGGCGATCCATGAGAGGTCCTCCTATCCGCGCCCTGTAGCGGTCCACCACGGTATCCGAACAGCTGCAACGGCGTTCGGTGTCTCCCTGGAAGCCGCACGGGCATGGGTTCATGGCGGCTATCAACACGAACGACGCCGGGTACCTGATCCGCGCTTCCGCGCGTACGAGCGTGAGGCTGCCGTCCTCCATCGGCTGCCTGAGCGTCTGAAGAGCCGCGGGCGCGAACTCGGCGAACTCGTCGAGGAAGAGCACGCCGTTGTGAGCGAGGCTGACCTCGCCGGGGCGCGGCGGCGACCCGCCGCCGACGAGTCCTGCGAGGGAACAAGTGTGGTGCGGCGCGCGGAACGGTCTGATCCCGGCGAGTGCCGGACGTGTGTCGAGGCCGGCGACCGAGTGCACGAGCGCGGTCTCGACCCGCTCCTCCCCCTCCAGCGGCGGCAGGATGCCCGGCAGGCGCCGGGCGAGCATCGTCTTGCCGCTGCCGGGCGGTCCCAGCATGAGCACGTTGTGTCCGCCCGCCGCGGCTATCTCGAGCGCGCGCTTCGCTTGCGCGTGCCCGATCACCTCGGCCATGTCCGGCAACTCGAGCTCCCCGCTCATGCCCGCTCGTGTTCTCGGGGGCGTGACGACGGCGAATTGCCCGCGGGCGAGCATCCCGAGCCTCTCGACGCCGGCGTATGCGACGCCGGGCACGCCGCAAACGGCCGGCCCTCCGCGCGCCGGTCCCAGCAGCCCGAGCCCCCGACGTGACGCAGCGAGCGCGTGCGCGAGAAGCCCGTCGACGGCCCGGACGGACCCGTCGAGCGCGAGCTCGCCCACCACGGCGTGCCCCGCTGCCAGGTCGGCCGGCAACTGCCGCGTGGCCACGAGCAGCGCCACGGCGATCGGAAGGTCGAACCCGGTGCCGTGCTTGCGCAGAGGTGCAGGCGCGAGATTGACGGTCACGCGTCCGTTCGGGAACTCGAGTCCGGAGGCGCGGATTGCCGAGCGGACGCGCTCCCTCGCCTCCATGACCGCGGCGTCCCCCAGGCCGACGATCGAGAATGACGGCAGTCCGGAGCCCACGTCCGCCTGCACCTCGACCGGCACGGCCTCGACGCCGACGAGCGTGGCTGTCTCGACGACGGCTTGCATCTAGTCTCCCGGTACCGCGAACGCGTTGCGATGGTGGCGCAACAGCGCGCGGTCCGCCGCGAGAACGCGCAGCGACACGACGTCGAAGCGCACAAGACGCGGGCGCGACGCCGTCTCCGCGAGGTAGGCGCGCGCCAACCGCACCAGCCGCCGCTGCTTCGCCGGCGAGACGGCCTCCTCGGGCGATCCCATCCGCATGCTTCGCCGGGTCTTGACCTCCACCATCACGAGGTCGGGTCCGTCCCACGCGACGATGTCGATCTCGCCCGCGGCTGTTCGCCAGTTGGTGACGGCGACCGTCATGCCCGCCCGCTGCAGGTAGGCGGCAGCCGCAGCCTCGCCCCTCTGCCCCAGCTCCTTACGATCCACGCGGCATCCCCTCCTCGGATCACAGGGTGAGGGGTGACGCTTACCGGATCCTTGCCGGAGGCTTGCTCAGAAGAGCTTCGGGTCGTCGTTGCAGGGGGTGAACGAGCGGCGGTGGATGGCCGAGGGGCCGAGCGTGCGCACGGCGATCAGATGCTCGTGCGTGGAGTATCCCTTGTTCTGCGCGAGCCCGTAGCCCGCGTAGACCGCGTCGAGCTCGACCATGATCGCGTCGCGGGTGACCTTGGCGACGACGGAAGCGGCGGCGATGCACGCGACCTTGGCGTCCCCGTCGACCACGGTCGTGCAGGGCAGGCCGAGGTGCCCGTCGATGCCGTCCACCAGCGCGTGGTCGAGCTGCACGCCGAGTGCGTCGAGGGCGCGGCGCATCGCGAGCCGGTTCGCCTGCGTCATGCCGAAGTGGTCGATCTCCTCGGCCTCGACGTGGGCCACGGCCCAAGCCTCGGAGAGCTCGCGCACGACGACGGCGACCTCCTCGCGCTTCTCCGGGGTCAGCAGCTTGCTGTCGTTGAGCCCCGGCACGATCGCGTCGACCGGCAGGATGACCGCTGCGGCCGTCAGCGGCCCGGCCAGGGCACCTCGGCCGACCTCGTCGACGCCGGCGATCACCACGAGCCCCTGCTCGTGGAGCTCCGCCTGCAGCTCGTAGAGCGCGAGCAGCCTCCGGTCCTCCGCGCGGTATCTCTTGAGCCGCCTGCGCGCTGCGGCGATCGCGTCGGCGACACCCTTGCGCTCGTCGTCCTTGAACCGGGCGATGACGCGGGGCAGATGCGTCATGGAAGCGGAGGACAGCAGCGCCCTGACCTCCTCGATGCTCGGTCGCTCTCCCATCGGCCCGCCCCTACAGCGCACGCATGCGCGCGGGAGGCCAGTAGATGAAGAACGCCTTTCCCAGAAGATGTCTGACGGGCTGAGGCCCGAAGTAACGGCTGTCGTGGCTGTTCGGGCGGTTGTCGCCCATGAGCCAGACGTAGCCGTTGGGCAGCTGCGCGGGCCGCTCGGATGTATACGTGTCGGGGACCTGCGCGCTCACGTAAGGTTCGGACAGCGCCGCGCCGTCGACGTAGACGACGCCGTCGCGCACGGCCACGGTCTGGCCGCCTACGGCGATCACGCGCTTGATGAGATCGGTCTCAGCCACTTCGGGCGAGGTGAACACGACGATGTCGCCGCGCCTCGGGGAGCGGAAGCGGTAGAGGTACTTGTTGACGAGCACGCGGTCGCCGACGGCTAGCGTCGGTACCATGGAGGCGGACGGGATGCGGAACGGCTGGACGACGAACGCCTTGATGCCCATCGCCAGCACGAAGGCCGCGGCGGCGAGGACGACCATCTCGGCGAGCCAGCGAAGGAACGACTGCTCTTCCCGCGAGCGCCCGTCGGAGAAAGCCGACGTCAGGGACTCAGGTCCGTCCACAGCGAGGACCGCCTAGCGGCGCTCCTCGACGCGGGCGGCCTTGCCGACCTTCCCGCGGAGGTAGTACAGCTTGCCGCGCCGTACCTTTCCGCGCGTCACGACCTCGATCCCGACGATCTTGGGGGAGTTCGAGGGGAACGTGCGCTCGACTCCCACCGCGAAGCTCATCTTGCGGACGGTGAACGTCTCGCGATTGCCGGCGCCGTGGCGGCGGATGACGATGCCCTGGAAGACCTGGACCCGCTCCCTGCTGCCCTCCACGACCTTGTAGCTGACCTTGAGGGTATCACCCACGCCGAAGGCCGGCAGGTCGTCGCGGAGCTGCTGGGCCTCGATGGAACGGATCCTGTTCATGGCACTTTCCTCATATACGGCGTCGTTGCTTCACGAACGTGTGCGGACACGAATGGACAGTATAGCCGCACGATTCCCGCGAAGGCAACGCCTGTGGGGCCGGGAACCTACAGCGGCTTGATACCCGACAGCGGCCAGTAGATGCAGAAGGCCTCGCCTTCCACGTGGCTTACCGGCTGCGGGCCGAAGAACCGGGCGTCCCCGCTGTTCGTGCGATTGTCGCCCATGAGGAAGACGTAGCCTGCCGGAATCTTGATCGGCATCGCCACGCTGCCCGGGTCGGTGGGCTGGTCGTGCACGTACGGCTCGTCCATCGCCGCCCCGTTGATCCACAGCTTGCCGTCCTTGATGTCCACCGTGTCGCCGCCCACGGCCACGACCCGCTTGATGAGCGTCTTGACCAGAGGGTCGGACTTCGGGTTGGAGAAGACCACGATGTCGCCTCGTTCAGGCGCTCGGAAGCGGTAGACGAACTTGTTGACCAGGACGCGGTCGTTGATCTCCAGCGTCGGGATCATCGAGCCGGACGGGATGATGAAGGGCTGCACGACCCATGTCTTGATCGCGAGCGCGAGCACGAACGCCAGCCCGATCATCGCGACGAGCTCGAGCAGCCAGCGCCCGAAGCCCGCCTCGCCGTTTTCGACGTCGTCCGTCATCTAGCTGTCTCCTTCTCCGGCTTCGCCGGTCTCCGTCTCCTGCGCGGCCGCCGAGGCGAACTCGCGTTCCCCGGGTGTGAGGTCCGCCGTCTCGAGCAGATCGGGCCGCAGGGCCGCCGTTCGCGCGACGGCCTGTCTCCGCCGCCACGCGTCCACGCGGGCGTGGTCGCCACTCAATAGCACATCCGGTACCGACATGCCCTCCCACACGGGCGGCCGTGTGTACTGAGGGTACTCCAGCAGGCCCCAGCTGAACGATTCCTCGGCCGCGGAATCCTCGTGACCCAGCACACCGGGGATGAGGCGGCTGACCGCGTCGATGACGACCATCGCCGGCAGCTCGCCTCCGGTCAGCACGTAGTCGCCGATCGAGAGCTGAAGGTCCGCCAGGCTGCGGATGCGCTCGTCGAAGCCCTCGTAGCGGCCGCAAAGGAAGATCAGGTGGTCGCGCTGGGCCAGATCCTCCGCGGCGCGCTGGTCGAAGCGGCGGCCCTGCGGCGTCATCAGCACCACCGTGCACTCGCCGGGGGCCTCGGACTTGAGCTTCGCCACGGCGCGGAAGAACGGCTCCGGCTTCATCACCATGCCCGGACCGCCGCCGTACGCGTAGTCGTCTACCTGGCGATGAACGCCCTCGGTCCAGTCGCGCAGGTCGTGAAGGCGGACGTCGAGCAGCCCCCGCTCCTGCGCTATGCCGAGCATCGAGCTCGCGAGCACCGGCTGGAACACGTCCGGGAAGATGCTGACCACGTCTACGCGCACTAGCCCTCCTCCAGCAATCCGGGCAGAAGCCGTACGTGTGCGGTGCGGGACGCTTCGTCGACCTCCAGCACGACGTCGGCGATCACGGGGATGAGCACCTCGCCGAAGCGTTCTCCGCGTATCACCCACACGTCGTTCGCGCCCGTCACGATGACGTCTTCCACACGGCCGAGGTCGCCACGCTCCTCGTCCACGACGAGCAGGCCGACCGGGTCGGGCTCCTCCTCGCCGCGCACGAACGGGTCGTCCTCGCTCCGCGTCACCATGGTAGCGCCCACCAGCTTGGAAGCTGTGGAGATGTCGTGGATACCCGCGAGCGTCACCAGCGGGCCCTTGGGCCCCGGGCGTACGCTGAGCACCGTCGTGGCGGGCGCGCCGTCGCGCGGCGGCACGAACCAGACCGGCAGGCCTTCGGGAAGCAAGAAGGGAAGGTCCGTGGCGGGAGCCACCGATACCTCCCCTTTGAGTCCGTGTGTTCGGACGACGCGTCCCAGCGGGACGAAGGGTTCCATGAGCTAGCCCAGGACCTCCACGTCGACGTGGTTCTCGCCCTCGTTCGAGCCCGCGGCGCGCACGAGCGTGCGGATCGCCTTGATGACGCGGCCCTGGCGTCCGATGACCTTGCCTACGTCCTCGGAGTCCAGCGTCACTTCGAACGTCGTGGAGTCGCCGTCCTGTTTGACCTCGATAGCCACGGCGTCCGGGTTGTCGACCAGCGAGGTGATGAGGTAGCGGACGAGCTTCTCGGTCTCAGCGTTGTCGGCCAAAGTCTCGGCTCCCTTACTCGCTCGCGGGCTCTTCGCCGGCAGGCTCTTGCGCGGGGGCTTCCTCCGCGGGGGGTTCCTCGGCGGCCGGCTCCTCGGCGGGAGCCTCTTCGGCCGCAGGGGCCGGCTCCTCGGCAGGCTTGGCGGCGGCCTCGGCCTTCGCCTTCTTCTCCGACTCGGCCTTCGCCGTGGCCTTCTTCGACGGCTTGGCGGCCTTCTTCGGCGCCTCGGCCTTCTCGGCGGGGGTCTCGGCGATCTTCAGGAGCTTGGCCGCGGTCTCGGACAGCTCCGCGCCCTTGGCGATCCAGGCCTTGGCCTTCTCGACGTCGAGTTCGACCGTCGAGGGCTGCGTGCGGGGATTGTACCGGCCGAGGATCTCGATGAAGCGGCCGTCGCGCGGCGAGCGGGAGTCGGCCACCACGATGCGGTAGAACGGGGCCTTCTTCGCACCTGCGCGCGCCAGGCGGATCTTGACTGCCAAGAGTTCACCTCCGGGTCGACGCGGGATTCGTACCCGCGGTCAGCGACAAAGCGACTGCTAATGATAGGGCAAGGGGCGAGGGGGGTCAAAACAGGCTGAGCCGCCACAGTAAGGGCGTCGCCTCCTTGTATGCCGGCGGGTGTCGCCGATCTCAGTGCGCAGGCGGCAATTGTTCCATCAGTCGATGTACACGAGAGTCGCGATCTCGACCTGCTCGGGCAGCAGACTGAGTAGTGATTCTGGTGAACCGTCTCTTCTGCTGGTCGTACCCGTAAGTAAGTTCGAGGAGTGTGCGCGGCCCGGACCGCATCAGAGATGCGTTGTATCGATTGAAGCGCCCCGGGTTTGATGTCGGCTCGCTCATTTGGATGCCAGGGTCTTCCTGGCGGCTTCCTGATTGTACTGCTCGAGGATCTGCAGGGGTGAGCGCCGCACCGTCCGCCCTTCTCCTTGCTGCTTGAGCGACCGATGCCGGCGCTTGGCGTTGTACCAGCCTATGTAGGTCACGAGCGCGAGCTCGAGATCGAGCCGCGTCCTCCAGCTGTTGCGCTTGGTGAGTTCCCGCTT
>DASXUP010000022.1:0-25953 GCA_036504755.1 Coriobacteriia bacterium | reverse complement strand
TCGGGGAAGACGCAGCTGGTCAGTCTACCTTGGGGTCAGCCCGATCGAAGCGAGCCGCGGCACCCATCGTCACAAAGACAGGCGCTGGCCGCATCTTCACTGTCTACCGCCCGAGCGCCGAGTCTGCTGGATGTGCGTGTTGGACACACGCCGGAGACTAGATGCGGTGCTGCCAGTAGAACGGTCGACGGCTGTTGTGGGCGATTGCGGAGACGAACACGGCATCGTCGCGCACCGAGTAAATGACGGAGTAGGGGAAGCGTGAGATCTGGCGCCTGCGGACCTCCCCCAGCGCGACCGGTGCCGACTCCGGGAACTCGACGATCTGCCCAACGACGCGCTCGACCTCGTCCAGGAACTCGCCGCCGAGCCCAGGCTTCTCCAGGTCGTAGAAGTCCGCCGATTCACGAAGCTCCTGGCGCGCGGCCGGATGGAATCCGACTTCGGGATTCATCCGCGACTGGCTCGCAGCTCCGCGAAGACTTCATCCATGGGGATAGGCTGCACCTTGCCCGACGCCATCTCCTCATCCCGGCGGACAGCCTCTTCGAGCCACAGCCGCTCGATCTCAGGCTCAGGGAGTTCGTCGAGGCTCACGAGGAGTTCGCGCGCAAGCTCTGCGCGATTTGAAGGATCGAGCCGAAGCGCTTCGCGCTTGAGTTCCTCCATGGTCATAGCAGCTCACCTCACGTTCGTCCAACTTGCGGTTCCCATTGTACGCCGCGGCCTGACACCGTGCCTGCCCGCGACAGCCGACCAGCGTTGTGTCCAACTTATGATCACGCAGTCCGCATAACCCCGTGAGTATAGCTCCTGACTGCCGGTCTCTCGCCCTCGGCACGCGCCTCGCTCGGGCATGGTAGACTCCAAGCATCCCGACCTCTCGGAGGACGCACCCGCCTCATGGACGACGCGTTCCACGACCGTCCCGAGCACCCAGAGGAAGCATGCGGCGTCTTCGGCGTTTTCGCGCCGGGCGAAGACGTCGGCCGGATGACGTACTTCGGGCTGCATGCGCTCCAGCACCGCGGGCAGGAGTCCGCGGGGATCGCCGTCGCCGACGGCACCTCTCTCACGGCGTACAAGAACCTCGGCCTGGTCACGCAGGTGTTCCGGCCGTCCGATCTGGACTCGCTCACCGGCCACCTCGCCATCGGCCACACGCGCTACTCCACGACCGGCTCCTCGACGAGCTGGGAGAACGCCCAGCCGCAGCTGTCGTCTATCGGCCCGAACACGATCGCCCTCGCGCACAACGGCAATCTCGTGAACACGGTGCAGTTGCGCGAAGGGCTCAAGAGCAAGGGCATCCGGTTCCGCTCGACGAGCGACACCGAGGTGATGGTGACGCTCATCGACCACTTCACGCAGGCGCACGGGTCGATCCGCGCCGGCATCGTCGAGGCGATGAGGCTCATCCGCGGCGCCTACTCGGCCGTGATGATGACCGAGGAGGCCGTCTACGCGTTCCGGGACCCGTACGGTGTGCGCCCGCTGGCGCTCGGCAAGCTCGATGACCGCGGGTGGGCGATCGCTTCCGAGACGTGTGGCCTGGACATCATCGGCGCCGAGCACGTGCGCGACGTAGGTCCCGGCGAGGTGGTCAAGCTCAGCGAGGCGGGCGTGGAATCCGAGCAGGCCGTGCCGGCCGAGAAGCCGTCGTTGTGCGTGTTCGAGTTCATCTACTTCGCCCGCCCGGACAGCGTGATGTACGACTGCACGCTGTACGAGGCCCGCGAGCGCATGGGCGCCGCGCTGGCGCGCTCTGCGCCCGTCGAGGCCGACATGGTGATGGGCGTGCCGGACACAGGCATCCCCGGCGCCATCGGCTTCGCCAACGCGAGCGGCGTCCCGTTCGGCGAGGGGCTCGTGAAGAACCGCTACGTCGGCCGGACCTTCATCTCCCCGACCCAACTCATGCGGCAGCAGGGCATCCGCCTGAAGCTCAACCCGCTGCGCTACGCGCTGGCCGGCAAGCGCGTGGTGGTCGTCGACGACTCGATAGTGCGCGGCAACACGACACGCAAGCTGGTCGCGTTGCTGCGCGAGGCCGGCGCTGCCGAGGTGCACATGCGCATCACCTCGCCTCCGGTGAAGTGGCCTTGCTTCTACGGCATCGACACGGACACCCAAGAGCAGCTGATCGCCTCGAGCAACGACGTCGAGGCCATCCGAGCGCACATCGGCGCGGACTCGCTCGCGTACCTGTCCATCGAGGACATGGTCTCCGCGATCGACCACGAGCACGAAGGCGACTTCTGCATGGCGTGCTTCGACGGCCGCTATCCCATCGAGATCCCCGACACCGTCAAGCGCGGGAAGCTCGCGCTGGAGACGGCCGAGAGCTGACGTGGTCCCTCTCGGCGCGGTTGCCGGATCCGTCGTCGGCGGGATTGCGCTGGGAGTGGCGTTCAACCCCGCCGCGTCGCTTCTCGGCGCGCCGGCGGCCGCGGCGCTCTTCGGCTCCCCGAAGGCCGGGCGCGACAGGCTGACGTGGGCGTGCGCCGTCCTGGTCGTCGCGTGGCTGCTGGGCGACGGCTTCCGCGTCATGGGGCGCTTGCGGGACGCGCTCGACGCGGCGGCTCCGCACGGTGCGCTGCCGCCGTACGCGCCGCTCGCCGCGTGGGCGCTCGCGGGGCTCGCCCTCGGCTACGTGCTGCCCGCCGCGCTCGGAGTCTACGTGGGCCGGCGGGTGGTGCGCGGGACCGGCTGGCTGTCGGCGGCGTTCGTCGCGGGCATCGCGTCCGCCGCGCTGGCGGCGCTCGCGGCTCCCGCCTCGGCGCTGCTGGCGCGTCTGTCCGGCGGCTGAGGGCTCGCACGTGTGAGAAACTGCTAAGCTTCGAGTCGGCGGCAGGAAAGCGCCGCCGCTCATCTTTGGGAAAGGACGCGGGCCGCGCTCTCGGACCGCACGGCCCGTCGGACAGGAGGAGATGGATGTCCCTGCCATCGAGGCGCCTCCGGCGGGCGCTCGCCGTGGTGCTCACGGCGCTTCTCGCCGGATCGGCGCTCACCATCGGCCCCGCCGGCGCCGCCCCGTCCGGACGTGCGCCTGGCACGGCCGAGGCCGCGCCCTTCTCGCAGCCCGAGCGTGTTCGCGTCTCGACGGGGCGTCTCGATCCCGTGCTGGCAGCGCTCGCCCGTGCCTCGGCGGAGAAGGGCGCGCGCGGAGCGCGCGCGCTGGCCGAGAAGAGCGGCGTGCCGATCGGCGGCGACAGGGTCAGCGTGATCGTGCAGGCCGAGGCGGGCGCGCTCACCTCGGCCGAGAAGGCGGCGAAGGCGGCCGGAGCGACCGTCACCGGGCAAGTGGGCGATGCGCTGCGCGTGACCGTCTCGCCCGCCGCGCTCCCGGCGCTGGCGTCCGCACCAGGCGTCTTGCGGGTACGGCGCCCTATGAGGCCGCGGAAGCTGGCTGTGAAGAGCGAGGGCGTGCTGATGACGAACGCCGACCGCTGGCAAGCCCGGGGGATCGACGGCAGCGGGACCAAGGTCGGCGTCATCGACGTCGGATACGCCAACTACCAGGAGCTCGAGTCCTTGGGCTATCTTCCTCCCGCCTCGAGGGTCAGCACGGCGGTGTTCGACGCGAGCGCGCCGGACGGCATCCCGCCCAACATCCCGCCTCACGAGCGGATCGGGTTCGAGGACGAGGCACACGGTGCCGCCGTGGCGGAGACCGTGCACGACGTCGCCCCCGGCGCGGAGCTCTATCTCGCCGCTATCTACGACGAGGTCGACCTCGAGGCGGCGCTCGCATGGATGCGCGCGAACGGCGTGCAGGTCATCAACATGTCCCTCGGCTGGATCGGCATGCCGCTCGACGGCGGCGTGGCCCCGGGGTCGGACACGATCGTGAACTCGGTGGTCAGCAGCGCCACCGCCAACGGCATCTTCTGGGCGAACGCCGCGGGGAACTTCCGGCTCAACCACTGGCGCGGTGACTTCTACGATCGCGAGGGCGATTTCGCCCTGAACTGGGACGGCTGGCGCGCGAACTACAACGTGTTCCAGTACAACGGCGCCGATCCCATCGAGGGCATCCTGTGGTGGCGGGACAGCTGGACCAACGCCATCAACGACTACGACCTCGTGCTGTTCCATTGGGATTGGAGCCTGAGGGGTGGGACCGGCGATTGGGCGAGCGTGGATCCCGGCGGCGGCCAGGGCGAGCATCTGCAGTGGGGCCGCAGCGGCGACCAGCCGCTCGAGGACGTCTACGTCCTGCCGGGCACCCTGCCGGCGGGCACCTACGCGTGGGCCGTCGTCAACATGCGGCCGTGGGCTCAGCGCGCGGTCACGGGGCAGCACGGCTATCTGCCCGCCAACAACAAGCGTGTCGACTTCGACTTCTTCTCCCCGAACCAGGACCTCACGATCTACCGGCCGTCTCGCAGCATCATGACTCCTGCGGACAACCAGAGCGGCGGCTTCATGGCCGTAGGTGCGATCGGCTCGCAGTGGGCGATCGGCGGTCCCGGGGGGCGGCCCGGCCTTGGTATCCAGGAGCTGTACAGCTCGGAGGGCCCGAACCAGAACGGCTTCCTGGCGCCCGAGATCTCCGCCCCCGACGACACCACCAACTTCGTGGCGCAGCAGGCGTTCGGCGGCAACTTCCGAGGAACGTCCGCCTCGGCGCCCCACCTTGCCGGTCTCGCGGCTCTCGTGGCCGCGGCACACCCCGCGTTCCACGGCCCGCAGATCGAGCAGTACATCAAAGACAACGCGATCGGGCTCGCGGACCCCGGTGCCGACACGCACACCGGTTGGGGGGCGGCCAACCTGCCGGCGACGCGCACGGTGGACCTCGCCCGGCTCTCCGGCCCTACCCGCTACCAGACCGCGCTCGCCATCTCGAGCACATGGGCGACGGGCTCCGTCGCTAACGTCGTGCTCGCCTCGGGCGCCAACTTCCCGGACGCGCTCGCGGGCGGCTCGCTCGCCGGCGGTCTCTCCTGTCCCGTGCTACTCACGCCTCCGCTGGCCACCACCGGCGAGATCCTCGCCGAGCTGCACCGGCTCACTTCCGGCGCGCCGGCGCCGGCCGTCTACATCCTCGGCAGTGAGGCGGCCGTCTCGCGCACGGTCGCGGATCAGCTGTCCGCGTCCGGCTTCCGCGTGGTCAGGATGGGCGGCGGCTCGCGCTACGACACGGCGTCGGGGATCGCCCGCAAGAGCCTCGACCTGCGCCCGTCGGACACCGCGTTCATCGTCAACGGCGCCGCATTCCCGGACGCTCTGTCCGCGGCGCCGATCTCGTACAAGCGCGGGTTCCCGGTGCTGCCGGTGTACAAGTTCTCCATCCCGGCCGCGATCCAGTCGGTCATCGTGCAGTGCGGCATCAAGCATGCCGTCATCGTGGGCAGCACGAGCGTCGTGAGCAGCGCCGTCCAAGCGCGCCTCGCGGCCCTTGGCGTGAGCACGGAGCGGTGGTCCGGCGCGACACGCTGGGACACGTCGCGCGACGTTGCCGAGAAGGCGTTCGCGAAGGGATGGGTGGATTTCGCGCACGTCGGGATGGCGAGCGGGGGCAACTTCCCCGACGCGCTGTCCGGCGCTCCGGAGGCGGGCCGTGACGGAGGTGCGGTGCTGCTGACCGTGCCGAACCGCATCGGGGACCAGGCGCTGAGCGTGATCGGCGATCATGCGGCGGCGATCTCCAAGATGCGGGTCTACGGCGGCGAGCCCGCGCTGCAGGGGGCGATCCTGCTCCAGGCGCGCGTGAGATCCGACCACTAGCGGAAAGGCGGCGGATGGCCGAGGACGACGAGAAGCGCGCCGGCAGCTACCGCGAAGCGGGCGTGGACATCGAGGAGGGCGCGCGCGCGGTCGAGCTGATGCGCGAGGCGGTGCGCTCGACGTACCGTCCGGGCATCATCGGCGACATAGGAGGCTTCGGCGGACTCTTCGCCCCGCACTTCGCCGGGATGCGGGAGCCCGTGCTCGTGTCGGGGACCGACGGCGTGGGCACGAAGCTGAAGCTCGCGCAGCTCCTCGGCCGGCACGACACCGTCGGCATCGACCTCGTCGCCATGTGCGCCAACGACATCCTCGTGTCCGGCGCCGAGCCGCTGTTCTTCCTCGACTACATCGCGATCGGGAAGGTGACGGCCGAGAAGGTCGCGTCGATCGTGGAGGGCATCGCCGAGGGTTGCCGCCAGGCCGGCTGCGCGCTGCTGGGTGGCGAGACAGCCGAGCATCCCGGCGTCATGGCGGCGGACGACTACGACCTCTCGGGCTTCTGCGTCGGGCTCGTCGACCGCCCCGACATCGTGGACGGGAGCGGCATCCGCGCCGGCGACGTCGTGCTCGGGCTGGCGTCTTCGGGCCTGCACTCCAACGGCTTCTCGCTCGTGCGCAAGTTGCTCGTCGAGGGGCGCGAGGCGGAGCTTCAGCTGCCGCGCGTCGACCTCGGCGGTATCACGCTCGGCGAGGCTCTGCTGACGCCCACGCGCATCTACGCTCGCGCCGTCCTCGCGCTTCTCGAGCGGGTGCGCGTGAAGGGCATGGCGCACATCACCGGCGGCGGGATCACCGAGAACCTCAACCGCGTTCTCCCGCCGGGTCTGGACGCGCGCGTGGTCCGCGGCGCGTGGCGCATGCCCAAGGTGTTCGAGATCCTGGCGGACGCCGGCCGGATCGCCGAGGGGGAGCTCTACCGCACGTTCAACATGGGCATCGGCTTCTGCGTCGTCGTTGCGCCCGAAGACGCGCCCGAGGCCGCGACGATCCTGCGCGATCAGGGCGAGACCGTGTTCGAGATCGGCGAGATCATCCCGGGGAACAGGGAGGTCGTCTATGCCTGACGTGACCGCTCCGCCGCCGAACAGCCTCATCGACGACGCCGGCAAGCGGCGCCTCCGTCTCGGCGTCCTCATCTCCGGCTCGGGCACCAACCTGCAAGCCATCATCGACGCCTCGGCTGCCGGCACGCTGGACGCCGACGTCGCCGTCGTCGTCTCCGACAAGGACGCCGCGTACGGGCTCGTGCGTGCGCGCAACGCGGGCATTCCCGACGTCTACCTGTGCCGAAGCAGTTTCGAGGACATCACCGGCTACAACCGCGAGCTCGCCCGCATACTGCTCGAGCACGAGGTCGGCCTCGTTGTGATGGCCGGGTACATGCGGCTGCTGGGGCGGCGCGTGCTCGAAGCGTTCCCCGGACGGGTGATGAACATCCACCCGGCCCTGCTGCCCTCCTTCCCGGGCGCGGCCGGGGTGGCCGACGCGTTCGCGTACGGCGTGAAGGTGACGGGCGTGACGGTGCACTTCGCCGACGAGAGCTTCGACAACGGGCCGATCATCGCCCAGGAGCCGGTCGTGATCGAGGAGACCGACGACGTGGAGTCGCTCGAGGCGAGGATCCACGAGGTCGAGCATCGCATCTACCCCCGCGCGATCCAGCTGTTCGCCGAGAACCGTCTCGTCATCGAGGGCCGCAAGGTCCGCATCCTGCCGAGACGAAGCTAGCCCGTCCGCGCGTTACTTCCCGCGCATCGCGGGTATCACGCTCGCGCAGGCTTGAGCGCGGATCGCGTTCGCTTGCGCTCGGGGGGCCGGCGCCTCCACCCCGAAGGCGCCGGACGGAGGCGGCATGGTGCCGGCTGTGCCGCCTCGGCCGGGCATCCCGAGGGCGGGCGCCTTCGCGTACAATCCAGTCATCGCATCCGGCAGGCTCGGCGCCTCGATCGCGCCTCGCGGCCGATGCGCTGTCTCATCCGCGAACGTTCGAGGGGAGTCGCACCCGTGGACCCGGCCATCATCAAGCGCACGCTGATCTCGGTGTCGGACAAGACCGGTATCGTGGAGTTCGCGAAGGCCATCGCCGGTCTCGGCGTGGAGATCGTCTCCACGGGCGGCACCGCGAAGGCCCTTGCCGAGGCAGGCCTGACGGTGCGCACGATCGACGAGCTGACCGGCTTCCCGGAGATGATGGAGGGCCGCGTCAAGACGCTGCACCCCAACGTCCACGGCGGCCTCCTGGCGAGGCGCGACAAGCCGGAGCACATGCGGCAAGCGGCCGAGCACGGCATCGGCATGATCGACATGATCGTCGTCAACCTCTATCCGTTCGAGGCCACGGTGGCGCGCGAGGGCGTGTCCGAGGCCGAGGCGATCGAGCAGATCGACATCGGCGGTCCGAGCATGCTTCGCTCGGCGGCGAAGAACTTCGCGTCCGTCACGGTCGTGACCGACCCGGCCGACTACGAGCCCGTGCTCGAGGAGATGCGCGCGAACGGCGGCGCCACGAAGCTCGAGACGCGGCGGCGGCTGGCCGTGCAGGCCTTCGCGAAGACCTCGGCATACGACGCGGCGATCCTCGCGTACCTGCAGGACGGCGGCGAGTTCCCGCCGGACCTGCGCTTCCGGCTGCTCAAGCAGCAGGACCTCCGCTACGGCGAGAACCCCCACCAGCGGGGCGCCTTCTACCGGTTCGCCGATGCCAAGGAGCACACTCTCGCCAGGGCGGAGCAGCTGCACGGCAAGGCGCTCAGCTACAACAACCTCCTCGACTCGGACGCCGCGTGGGCAGCAGTGCGCGAGTTCGAGCAGCCCGCGTGCGTGATCGTGAAGCACCTCAACCCGTGCGGCACGGCGGTGGCCGCCGATGCGACGGCCGCCTACGACAACGCCTACGCTTCCGACCCGGCCTCGGCCTACGGAGGCGTGATGGCGTTCAACCGAGAGGTGCCGCGCGGAGTGGCCGAGCACATCGGCGCGAACGGCCAGTTCGTCGAGGTGATGATCGCTCCCGGTTACGACCCGGCCGCGCTGGAGCTGCTGCAGCAGAAGAAGAACGTCCGCCTGCTCCGCACGGGCGGGCTTCGTCCCACCGAGGGCCACTACGAGTCGCGTGGCGTGGACGGCGGCATGCTCGTGCAGACGTCGGACGCGGTCGCGGAGGACCCGTCCACCTTCCGCGTGGTCACGAAGCGTCAACCCTCGGCCGAGGAGCTCGAGCAGCTGCTGTTCGCGTGGACGGTCGCCAAGACGGTGAAGTCCAACGCGATCGTGCTGTGCAAGGACTTCGCGTCGGTCGGCGTGGGCGCCGGGCAGATGTCGCGCGTGGATTCGGCCGAGATAGCCGTGAAGAAGGCGGGCGCCGAGCGCGCGAAGGGCAGCGTGTGCGGGTCGGACGCGTTCATGCCCTTCCCGGACGCGCTCGAGGTCGTAGCCGCGGCGGGCGCGACCGCCGTCATCCAGCCCGGCGGCTCGATCCGGGACGAGGAGGTCATCGCAGCCGCCGACGCGCACGGCATCGCGATGGTGTTCACGGGCGTGCGGCACTTCCGGCACTAGGCGGGTCGACCCGTCCTACGCTCCGAAGCGAACGCTCGTCCCCGTTCCCGACGCCGCCACGAGGTCTTCCCGCACCGTCCGCAGATGCTCCCTGTCCTCATCCAGGTGCCGCTGGATCAACTGTCCCACGGCGCCCGGATACTCGTCCTGCGCCGACTCGGCGTACTCGAAGTTGACCGCCTCCTCGAGCATGAACAGCGACATCAGCGACGTGTCGAGGCGCCCGGCGTTGGCGACTGCGTCCTCGTGCATGCGGATGAAGTCGTCGAGCTCCGGGATCGTCGGCTGCGCGTCCGTGCCGAGTTCCCGCAGCGCCTGCCAGCACTCGTCGGCGTGCTTCGCGTGGTCGCGGCGGAAACGCTCCATGTCGAGCGCGACGTCGCTCTCGCCGATCGTGGGGATCGCCTCGGTGTACAGCCGCGCGCTCTCGCGGTCCAAGTGCATCAGCAGGTTGAGCTTCTTGATCGTCTCCTGGTCGTTCACGGCCCCTCCTCGCTCATCGGCTCCTCGGCGCATCTACCCGCCGCGCAGGGGAGGAGTAACGGCGGGACGGCGGGTCTTTCCATCGGCCGAGGTTCGGCCGTATAATCAACGGCCGTGCGCCTGGTCGGGCCGTTAGCTCAGCTGGCAGAGCACCGGACTTTTAATCCGGGTGTCGTAGGTTCGAGACCTACACGGCCCACCACTTGCACCGCCCATAGCCGCCCCCATCGTCTAGCGGCCAAGGACTCCGCCCTTTCAAGGCGGCAACAGGGATTCGAATTCCCTTGGGGGCACCATAAAGTCGCAGGTCAGAGGCCTGTGAATCCCTTTTCGTGCTTGCAATCGGGCTACAATTTCGGGGCTTCTGAGGGCTCTGCGGAGGGCAAAACCGAAGTTCAGAGCCCATTTCTGCCCATTTTGTAGCCCACAAATCCCTGTTGTTGAGAATCGGCCGTGGGCATCGGTTTGTCGCCCGATTTGTCGCCCCAAGAGACGCGCCCAGCGCCGTTCAATCAGGGTCGTGAGGAGCGGCCCGCCTGGCGACGAGCACCCCGACAAACGCGTGACCGCTACAATCAGCTAGTCGCCATCCCAGTTGCGGTATCCAAAGGGATGGACCGACGCGAAGGCCAGAGGCACTTCAACTCGCGATTCGACCGGCGGGCCGGAAACTGGCGGCCGTGTTTCGCCGAGGTGATCGCGTCCACACCTCGCCTAATTCTTGGCGGGAAAACGGGCACATCATTGAGTGGGTGTGTCAACCGCGTTCAGGATTCATCGAGGAGCACGACCACATGAGCAATCTTGTCGACGCACGTGATGAACGCCCAACGACCGCCCTGCTGCTGGCCGCAGGCATGGGAAGCCGGCTGGCTCCCGTTACGGACTCGACGGCGAAGTGTCTCGTGGAGGTGAGCGGGGTTCCAATCCTCGAGCGGCTGCTCCGGACCTTGCGCAGCTACGGCTTCACGCGTCTGGTGGTCGTGGTGGGGCACGAGTCGGATGCCATACAGGACTACCTTGGGGACCACTCCGGCGACATCCAGATCAGCTACGTCGTCAGCTCGGCTTACCGCACGACCAACAACATCTACAGCCTGTGGCTTGCCCGGGAGGTCATCGACGAGCCGTTCCTGCTGGTCGAGAGCGACCTGGTCTTCAACGAGGCACTGCTCGAGGAGATGCTCTGCCCCGACCGCGTTGCCATCTCACGACAGTTGCCGTGGATGAACGGCACGACCGTGACCCTTGACGCTACCGGAGTTGCCGCGTTCTGCCTCGGCGAGATGAGCCGACCCGACGCCACACACTATAAGACCGTCAACATCTACAGCTTCTCCCACACAACCTGGAAGGCGATCTGCGGGCGGCTTGAGAAGTACGTAGCCGCAAAGCGGACCGGCGACTACTACGAGTCCGTCTTCGCCGAGATGGTCGCCGATGGCAACCTGACGCTAACTCCCGTGCTCTTCGATGCGGACAGCTGGTACGAAATCGACACGCTCGAGGACCTCGCTGCGGCTGAGCTCGCGTTCCCGCGGTACTCGGAGACGCTGAAGGCGGCCGCTTTGGCGGCAGCGACGGGCGTCGCCGTCAAGGTCGCGGCCGGAGCCACCGTGACTTCGATCTCGGCGGCGAACCGGTGAGCGGCTCCATAGGGGAGGGAGCGCGAAAGGAGCGCGAGGCCGAGTACGAGGCGCTCCAGTCGGAGCACGGCGGCTACTGGCGCCATGACTTCGTGGATCACGCCTACCTGTACAACCTGCACTTCCCGCCTGAGTCGTTCTTCGAGGCGCTGTGCAGCCAGATCCACGAACTCGTGCTCAACTATCCTGTGGGGCAGGATGTCGTGGCGAGATTGGTCGGCGACCTGATCCGTCAGCCGGCCGAGCGCGTCGTGGTCGGCAACGGAGCGGCCGAGCTCATCAAGATCATCTCGGGAAACGTGGCCGAGAAGCTGATCGTCCCGGTCCCCTCCTTCAACGAGTACGCGAACGCGGCTTCTGCGGGGGCCGTGGTCGAGTTCGCTCTCGAGGCTCCGACATTTCAGCTCGACGTGGAAGCCTTCGCTGCCGAGGCTATCGCGTGCGGGGCCGACATCGCCGTCGTGGTTACCCCGAACAACCCGACGTCGCTGCTCGTGCCCAGATCCGACCTGCTACGTCTGCTCGACCTGCTCGAGGGGGCTGGCTGCATGCTCGTCGTCGACGAGTCGTTCATTGACTTCGCCGAGGCAGGCGCGGCCGAATCCCTAGAGGGGGACGTAGCGGAGCACCAGAACCTCGCGATCATGAAGAGCATGAGCAAGGCGTACGGCATCTGCGGCCTGAGGATCGGCTATCTGCTCACCGCAAACGAGATTCTTGCGCAGCGGGTGCGCGACGGCCTGCACATCTGGAACCTCAACGGCTTCGCCGAGGCGTTCTTGCGTCTCGCCGTCGGCTACCGCCAGGCATTCGCCGAGAGCTGCGAGATGGTGCGCGCCGAGCGCGACGCCTTCTATCGTGACTTGAGGACGGTGCCGGGTCTGACAGTCTGGCGCCCCGATGCCAACTTCATCTTCTGCCGCCTGCCGGCTGGTGCACCTTCGGGTCCGGAGGTCGAGCGGCAGCTCTTCGTCGAGGACAATATCTACATCAAGCACTGCGGGGACAAGACGATGCGCGACTCCCAGCGCTACATCCGCATGGCTAGCCGCACCCGTGAAGAGAACGAGTCGCTGGCCGCGGCGTTGACCCGAGTTCTCACTGATAAGGTCGCACGATGACGACGACTCGGCCTGAGGGCTCCCCTAAGTCGATGCTGCGGTTCGCCAGCGACCTACCCAACCTTGTCTCGCTCGCCGGGCTTGCCTCGGCGGTGCTCGCAATCTACTTCGCGATCCTTGGCGTGTTCCCAGCAGCGATGATCGGGCTGGTGTGGGCCGTCGCTTTCGACTGGTTCGACGGCCGCGTCGCACGTGGGATGAAGAACCGGACCGATGACCAACGCGCGTTCGGCGCTCAGCTGGACTCGCTTATCGACGTGGTGAGCTTCGGCGTTGCGCCGGCTGTGCTGCTTCTGTCCGTCGGTGGCTTCCGTCTGGCGTTCCTTCCAGGGGCTCTCGTCGTCTTTGCGGCTGCGGTCATTCGCCTCGCGTACTTCAACGTTTTCGGACTGGCAGACGGCTCGACGTACAGGGGCCTAGCGCTCGACAACAACGTCATCCTTCTCGTCGCCCTGTTCGCCTTTCGGCCGATTCTCGGGGCGTCTGTCTTCGCCGTTGTCCTCTACGTCGTCCTGATGGCACTCGCAGCGCTGAATCTGGCGCCGATCCGAACGCCAAAGCTCGGCGGAGGCTGGTACCATGCAGTCGCGATCTACGCCCTCAGTGCCAGTGCGTTCTACGCGTGGCAGCTGCTCGCACACGTGGGCTGATCGGCGGCGGACCGACCCGTTGGCGCTGACGCGTCCTTCTGTGGGCTGGCACGTCTACTCCATTGGCGGCGGCCCACGGGACTTGATTCGTTAGCCAGCATCTATCGACCGGTGCCAAGCGAGAGGCCAGTCTAGCTCGGAAGGCTGAGCGTCACCTGGTCGAGACGGGTCCCGAACTGCGCTTCGTCGCCCTGAAGTCCGATTTGTAGCAGTTTCGGGAATCGAGGCCCCAGAGAGTCGCCAAGCGGGGCCCGATCTCCGGCTGTGACGACGGCCCGCAGACATGGCTCAGTGCCCCGTCCGGCGAGCGTCCTCGTGGACTCGAAGGTTCACAAATCGCCCCTTCTGCGGGCTCCAGATTTGTTGCCCGATTTGTTGCCCAAATACATGGTGACTGTTGGTACACGTTGGGACCTATTGGGACGAACTGCATGGTCAGCCGTACCAACAAGTCCCAACAGTCGCCAATAGTCACCAGCGCAATCAGGCTTCGAATTCCCTTGGGGGCACCAGCGAACATCGCAGGCCCGTCTGCAGTAGCAGGCGGGCCTTGCTGCGTCTTTCGGGTATGACTCGCTACAGAGCAGATCCCATCCGGATCCCGGGAGGCATCGATGAAGAGTCGGCTCGCCAGAGGAATCGCGCTCCTCGCGGCACTCACGCTCGTCCTCGCGCTCGCCGCGTGCGGCGGCGGCGCGAACCCGTACGGCACCGGAGGCGGGACGAAGACCGCGCCGAGCGGCGGCTCCGCGGCACCTCCTGCCGGCAACGTGATCACCGAGCAGAACATCGCTTTCAGTCCTACGTCCCTGACCGTGAAGGTAGGCGACACCGTCACCTTCAAGAACGACGACAGCACCGCCCATCAGATCGTCGTCGGGACCGAGGACCTCGGGATACAGCAGCCGGGCGAGAGCAAGACGTGGAAGGCCACGAAGGCGGGCACGATCGATTTCAAGTGCATCATCCACCCTTCGATGACGGGTCGGTTCACCGTGCAGTGACGGGCATCGCCGCTCCATCGGTCGCTGTCAGGCCCTTCCAGACGGGAAAGCTGGCGCGGCGGCTGCTTGTCCCGCGGGCATGAGTGATGCACGGACCTCCCTCGCCGCCTACAAGGCACCCGCAGCAGCAGCGGCCCTCACCGCGGTGCTCGCGCTGGTCGTCTGGCTGGCGCTCGGCATGCCGTCCCTGCGCCCCCAGGCCGTGGGCGAGGGGAGGCGGTCGTACGTCGTCGAGGCGGGCGACTTGCTGCACGGCGCCGGCGCCGTGACGGCCAGCGACACGGCGGGCATCACTACGCCGACCGTCGAGGCCACGCTCTCGGTGCTCACCACGCTGTCGGCCGAGGCGGCCACGCCCGCCGTCCCGGCGACGCTCGCGGCCCCGTCACCCGCCGCTCAGCCGCCGCTGCAACCCGTGGTGAACCTGCCCGGCGCATGGCCGCCGCTGCCGGGCGTATCCCCGCCGTCGGTGGTGCCCACCGCGCCGGCCCCGCCCGCCCTCCCGCCTCCGCCGGTCGTGACCTCGCCCCCGCCTCCGCCACCTCCTCCCGCTGACGGCGGCGGGTCGCGTCCGGGGCATGGATGGGGCCGCGGTCGCGAGGACTGAGGATCCATCGGGATACCCTTCGGGGTCTCGCGTGTGTTACACCGGTCAGACGAAACGACGGTGCGTCCCGGTCAGCGGCCGGCACCCTGCGTGCGGAGGCACCCCCATCACGGACTCCAACCATAGACTTCCACGGGCCAACGTCAGGCGAGCGGTCCAGTTCGTCAGCCTCGCCGTGTTCGTCCTGCTGACCGTGGCCGGCGTCGGCGCGGGCTTCCGCTGGCTGCCCGAGAACCTCTTCTCGCGTCTCGACCCGCTGGTCGCGCTCACGGCGATAGTAGCCTCGCGCACGCGCTTGGCGTTCTGGGCGATAGCGTTCGTGACAGTGGCCGCCACCGTCATCTTCGGCCGCGCCTGGTGCGGGTGGGTGTGCCCCGTGGGCACGCTGCTGGACGTGATGCCCGCGCGCGGCGGGAAGAAGTCGGCGCTGTCGCGCCGCTGGCGCCTCGGCAAGTACGTGGTGCTCGCGCTCGTGGTCGCGGCCGCGCTCCTCGGCCACCTCAGCCCGATGGTGCTCGACCCGGTCACGGTGCTCACGCGCCCTCTGCAGGAGCTCGCGCGCCCGTTCTACGGCGCCGACGGCATCGGGCGCAACGCGGGCGTGGAGTTCGGTGCGGAGTCGATCCGCTCGGTCGCGCTGCTGTCCTTGCTCCCGCTCGTCGGCGTGCTCGCGCTCAACTCGATCTCGCGCCGGACGTGGTGCCGCACCTTGTGCCCCCTCGGCGGACTGCTCGCGCTGCTGGCGAAGGCGCCGGGGATCCGGCGCGTCGTGGACGCGGAGAAGTGCACGTCTTGCGCGAGGTGCGCTCGCGACTGCCCGACGGACGCCGTGGAGCGGGAGCAGGGCTTCGCCTCGAGCGCGGCCGAGTGCACCGTCTGCCTGAAGTGCTCGGACTCCTGCCCGAGCCACGCGATCAGCTTCGAGGTCGAGCTCGGCCAGCTCCTGGACCCCGGCTACCGTCCCGACCGTCGCGACGCGCTCATCGGCGTGGGCGCGTCGGCGCTGTCGCTGGCGACGGTGATGCTGCCCATCCGCACTGCCGAGGCGGCCGAGGTGCTCCGCCCGCCGTCGACCGACGACAAGCGGCTCTCGCAGCTGTGCATCCGCTGCGGCGCCTGCTTCAGCGCCTGCCCTGCCGGCGCCCTGCGCCCGAGTCTGTCGGTCACCGACCCCGCGGGACTCTGGACGCCGATGCTCGACGAGCGCCCGGCGATCTGCAGCCTGAACTGCAATCGGTGCGCCCGCGTCTGCCCGACGGACGCGCTGCACACGCCCACGCAGGAGGAGCGTGTGGCGCTGGGGCTGGGATCGGTGGCGCAGGTGGACCGCTCGCGCTGCCGCGCCTGGTACCGTGCGCACTCGTGCATGCTCTGCCAGTCCGTGTGCCCGATCAACGGCGCGATCATAGCCGCCGACCGGGCGCAGGAGCTCGGCGGGGGTACCAGCGTCAGCGTGCCGGTGGTGGATCCGGCGCAGTGCGTGGCGTGCAACGTGTGCGCGACCGCCTGTCCGATCCACCCGACGGCGATCTACGCCCCGAAGCTGCCGCCGGGCGCGGGGATCTGAGGCGCGGCTCACTTCCGCTTGCGGCGGTCCGGGTCTGTGTAGCGCCACAGCCACCAGATGAGCAGCGCCGGGATGACGAGCCACCACGGGCCGCACAGGATGATCGGCATCGCCACTCGCAGTCCTCTCAGCGTCCTTGGAAGAGAGTACCCGGTTCCGCTCGCTCCGTGGGTATACAGGACTCGCCGGCGAGCCCCGGAGGCGTTCAGATGATACGCACGCGGAACGGCATCACGATCGACAGGCCGGTGGCCGAGGTCTTCGACTACATGGCTCACTTCGAGAACGACATGGAGTGGCGCAACGAGCTGCTGGAGATCCAGCGGACGTCGGAAGCCGGGGAGGGCGAGGGGGCGACGTACCGGCAGCGCGTGCAGTACGAGGGCTTCGAAGGCGACGCCCTGCTGGAGGTCACCGGGTTCCAGCCCAACTGCCGCATCGCCTATCGCGAGGTCGGCGACCTCTCCGCCGAGGGCGAGTACCGCTTCACGGCCGGGGACGGCCACACTTGCGTGGAGGTGACGGAGGACATCGAGCTGCAGGGACCGCTCGCCGAGGCAGCCGCCGACGACGGCGAGACCGTACGGCAGCAAGGCGAGCTCGACCTCGAGCACCTGAAGGACATCCTCGAGCATCGGCCCGCGTGGCGCCGCTGACGGGACCTCGGCCGATACCTGCGCTAGAATCGCCTGGTGCACCGGCGGGGCGATTAACTCAGCGGGAGAGTGCCTCCTTTACACGGAGGAAGTCGGGGGTTCGAATCCCTCATCGCCCACCATCAGCGCTCATGCGTTCGGTCCCCGGAGAGTCATCCGTCTGCACTGCTGTCCGTACCGGTTGTACAATCATCGGCAGCTCGGGAACGCCGGACTCCTTCCCTCGCGGTTTCGGTTCCTGGCCTGCTCGGGTATCGGGAATTGGAAGGATCCGAGAGAAGAGCAGGATCGCGGGAAACGGTTGGATCTCCGCCGCCGCACCTAAGAGCGAGACAGGTACTGCCAAGGGAGAACGATGGGCGCCGGAGCCAACGAGCCTATGGAGCGGGCTCTCAGAATCGCGGACTACCGGATCGCCGGAAGGCTCGGTGAGAGCCCTCAGTCCGTTGTGTATCTCGGCTACGCGCGCTCCGCGCCTGGTACGGCTCTCGCACTGAAGGTGCTGAAGGTCGGCACGCTCTCCGAGCTGCAGAAGGTCCACTTCAGACAGAAGATCGAGCACCTGAAGGTGCTGAACGATCCCACGCTGCTCAGGCCTCTCGCATTCGAGATCACGAGCGACGCGCAACTTATCACCCGAGAGCACTTCGACGGACTCACGCTGAACGAATGGGTCGCGCGACAGGAGAAGGTCTCCCTGGATGGCTTTCTCGCGGTGGCCTGTCAGCTCGCCCGCAGCCTCGCAAAGGTGCACGAAGCGGGGATCATCCACGGGAGCATAAAGCCCCACAACGTGCTCATCGATCCGAAGAGCCTCAACGTGCGGCTCATCGACTTCATGACCGCGCTCGACGTTCGCGAAGTGAGTCACTTCATCTACGACCTGGCCTTCGTGAAGTGCACGTTGGCGTACACATCGCCGGAGCAGACCGGCAGGATCAACCATCGAGTCGACTTCACCTCCGACCTGTACTCCCTCGGAGTGGTGTTCTATGAGCTTCTGACCGGCCGGCTTCCCTTCTTCTCTCTCGATCCTCTGGAGCTCATCCATTCACATCTCGCCGAGGAGGCTGCCGCCGTCCACGAGGTGGACCCGCAGGTTCCCGAGATGATCGGCAGCATCATCTCCAAGCTCATCTTGAAGGAGCCGGAGAAGCGCTATCAGAGCGGGACCGGACTGCTGGCCGATCTCGAGCGGTGCCGGGCCGACTACGCCGCACATGCGAGCGTGACGAAGTTCAGCCTCGGCCTCTTCGATTTCACGCATCGTGTGCGGTTCGTCTCGAAGATGGTCGGCCGAGAGGCCGAAGCCAGGCAGATCCTCGGCGGGTACGCCGAGGCGGCCTCCGGATCGTTCTCGTCTCTGCTCATCTCGGGCCTTCCCGGGATCGGCAAGACCCGTCTGATCCAGGAGCTTCAGCGGCCCATCGTGAAACGGCGAGGCTACTTCACCTCGGGGAAGTTCGACCTCTACCAGCGGAACATCCCGTACGGCGCACTCATCCAGAGCTTCCGCAGTCTGATCCGGACGTTCCTCACCGAAAGCGACAGCCGCGTCGAGACGTGGAGGGAGAGGATCCTCGGGGCGGTGGGGACGCGCGGCCGCGTGCTCACCGATGTGATTCCCGAGCTCGAGGTCCTGATAGGAACGCAGCCCGACGTCGAGCCGCTTCCGCCCGCGGAATCGAGGAACCGGTTCAACGACGTCTTCAACGCGTTCCTGATCTGCCTCGCGAGCGAGGAGCATCCGCTCACGCTCTTCATCGACGACTTGCAGTGGTGCGATTCAGCGACCTTCGACTTTCTAGGAAACCTGTTCGCCAACACCGCGGATTACAAGTACCTCTTCCTGCTGGGTGCCTACCGCCACAACGAGGTCGACTCCGCGCATCCTCTCACCCGTCTGGTACACGAGGTGCGGCAGAACAAGAGGCCGCTCAAAGAGATAAGGCTCGGACCGCTCGCGCCCGAGTCGTGTCACGAGATGGTCTCCTACATCCTCGATTCGCCGATGAGCAAGACGGCGGAGCTCGCGACCTTCATCACGCGTCTCTCGGATGGTAACCCGCTCTTCGTCAGCGAGGTCCTGTCCTACCTTCACAACGAGAACCTGCTCAGCCTCGACGAGGACCGGGTCTGGCAGTGGAACCTCGAGCGCATCCGGGAATCGGACATGCCCTCCACCGTCGTGGCGCTCTTCACCGCGAAGATCGAGCAGCTGCCGAAGGAGACTGTCGAACTGTTGAAGTTCTGCGCATGCATGGGCAACCGCTTCCTCCCCGCAGACGTCGCGGCGGCGCGGGAGATCCAGCTGCTCGACGTCTTCGAGACGCTCAAGTCCGCTCTCGCGCAGGGTCTGATCATGGAGAGCAAGGAGAGCTTGCAGTTCGTACACGACCGCGTTCAGGAAGCCGTGCTCGCGACAATCGGGCCCGAAAGGCGCCGCAAGATCCATTGGGAGATCGGCACGCACCTCATCTCGGCCGTTCCTGAGGGGAGGGATCTCGAGAAGCTGGACAACCTCTTCGAGATCGTCGCGCACTTGAACCTCGGCCGAGGGAAGAGGCTCGACAAGCCGACGGCCTATCGGCTGTCGGAGCTGAACCACAGGGCGGGGGACAAGGCGCTGAAGGCGCTCGCGACCGAGGCCGCGAACGACTACTTCCGTACCGCCCTCGAGCTTCTGCCCGCTTCGAGGTGGCAGGACCAGCACGAGCAGACCTTCACGGTGTACCGGAAGGCCGCCAAGACGGAGCTCATGTGCGGCAACTACGCGGACTCCGAGCGGCTGCTCGATCAGCTGCTGGCGAAGGCGAAGACCGACCTCGACAAAGCGGAGGCACTCGCTGAGCAGACGACGTCGCTGTCCTCGATAGGCAACTTCATCAAGGCCGTGGAGACCGCGAACCGCGGGCTCGCGTACTTCGGCAAGGCCATCCCGGACGATCCCGAGGCGGCCGAGGCGGAGCGGGAGCGCGTCATGAGGGAGATCGACGCCCTCGGCATCGACGTGTGGGACACCATCCTGCACATGCCGTTCACGAACGAGCGGAAGAGCAAGACGGAGCTCGCGTTCTACAGCGAGCTGATCCCCGACCTCTATATGTCCGGCCTCGTTCCGCAACTGTACCTGTCGGCGGTGCAGTCAACGCAGCACTGCCTCGCGGGAGGCATGGACGAGTCGGTCATCTACTCGTTCTCCATCATGGGGCTTCACCTCGGAGAGAAGGGCGAGTTCGGGAAGGCGTTCAAGTACGAGGACCTGGCGCACGATCTGTGCGCGAAATACCCGAACACGTTCGGCGCCACCCGAGGCATGAACGGCATCGTGTGGTGCAACATGCATTCGCGCAGCACGCCCGCCGAGATCGTCGACTACTGCCGGAAGGGCATCCAGTGCGGCAGGAACTCGGGCGATCTCTATAACGCGGGTCTGTCATACGGGCCATTGATGTGGAACCTGCAGGTCCAGGGGGACGACCTCCGCAAGGTCGAGGCGGCCGCGACCGAATGCCTTGAATTCTCGAAGAAGTATCACCTGAACTTCTCCGTGCGCCTCGCGGAAGCGATACAGGCGGGCTGGATCGAACCGATGAAGCGGGGCTACGTCCCGCAGCCGATGGACGACAAGCTGCGAGCGTGGGAGAAGGATAACCATGTCGCTTCGGCCGGAAGCTACTTCGTGCACATGGCTCTCGTGCAGTACTACCTCGGCCGGCATGAGGAAGCCGAGGGGTATCTCCGGGGCGTCGAACGGTATCTCACCGGTCTGACCGACAACGTGCTCAAGCGGCAGTGGCACGTCTTCCTCGCGCTGAACGCCCTGCGTCTGCACGAGCTCGGCCAGGGATACGAGAGCGAAGCGGAGCTGAAGGCCTACATCGCGCCGCTCGTTTCGCGGGTCGAGACGTGGGCGTCCCTGGGCCCGCTGCTCGAGCCGTACCTCGCGCTGCTGCTTGCCGAGGTCGAGAACGTGACGGGGGACGCCGAGCTGGCGAAAGGACTGTACCTCGGGGCGATATCGACGGCACACCGGCACGGCTACGTGTTCCTTGAGGGATACCTCAACGAGCGCCTCGGCGGACTGATCGAACGAGGAGCAGGCGCCTCGGCCGAGAAGCGCAAGGGGCCGGCCGAGTCCCAGGCTCCGTGGGAGGTGTTCATCCGCGAAGCGGGCCGGCTATATCGGAGGTGCCACGCCGAGCGCAAAGAGGACGACCTCGTGCAGCGCTATCCTCAGTGCTTCGAGAGCGACGCCGCGACGGTCGGCCAGGAAGAGGCCGTGGATGCCTTCGTGATGTCCAGCCTCGATGTCGGCTACCTCGTCAAGTCCTCCACCGCCATTTCGTCGGAGATCGACGAGACGCGGTTGATGAACAAGATCATGAGGGTCGTCCTCGAGGCTTCCGGAGCGCAGCGTGGCTACCTGATCACTGCCGAGGACAAGGAGCTCATGGTCCGGGCGCGGAGTGAGGCCGGGACCGCGGACATCGTCACAGGCGAGGGGAAGAACCTCGAGGCGTCACCGGAGATATGCGCGGCGATCGTGCGTTACGTGAACCGCACGCGGGAGACCGTCGTCCTCGAGGACGCCGCCGAAACGGGATCGTTCAAGGACCATCCGGAGGTTCAAGCGCTCTGCCTGCGCTCGGTGCTGTGTCTGCCGATCATCAAGCAGTCCGAGATCATCGGCATCTTGTATCTCGAGAACGGCCTGGCGCCCAACGTATTCACCCCGGACAAGACCGAGATGACCCGACTGCTCAGTCAGCAGGCGGCGATCTCTCTGGAGAACGCACGTCTCGTCGAACGCGAGAAGGCCGAGCAGAAGGCCCTCGCAGCCTCCAAATATGCGAGGCGCCTCATCGAGGTCTCGCCCGACCCCCTCGTCACTATCTCGCCCGAAGGACGTATCACCGACGTCAATCGTGCGACGGAGGCGGTGACGGGAGTATCGCGCGAAGAGCTCGTCGGGACCGACTTCTCGGACTACTTCACGGAGCCCGAACAGGCGAGGGCCGGTTACCTGCAGGCGTTCTCGGAAGGGTTCGTGCGCGACTATCCGCTGGCCATCCGTCATACATCAGGAGCTGTCACGGACGTGCTCTACAACGCGACGGTCTACCGAAGCGAAGAGGGCGAGGTGGTCGGCGTGTTCGCCGCTGCGCGCGACATCACCGAGCGCAAGCGCGCCGAAGAAGAGATCCTCCGTCTCGCGTCGATCGTCGAGTCGTCCGATGACGCGATCATCGGCAAGACTCTCGACGGTGTGATCGTCACGTGGAATGCGGGTGCGGAGAGACTGTACGGCTACTCCGCGGAGGAGATCGTCGCCCATCCCGTAGCGGAGCTCATGACGCCGGAGGGGCGTGACGAGCTTCCGCCGATCCTTGAGCGGATCGGCGGAGGCGAGCATATCAGGCACCACGAAGCCGTACGGGTGTGCAAAGACGGCTCGCTCGTCGACGTGTCACTGAGCATCGCGCCCATCAAGGACGCGGAGGGAGTCGTGATCGGCGTCTCGACCATCGCGCGCGACGTGACGGAGAGGAAGCGCGCGGAGGAGCGCGTACGTGCAGCCTCCCTGTACGCCCGCAGCCTCATCGAGGCTTCCCTCGACCCCCTCGTCACGATCTCGCCGGGCGGCAAGATCACCGACGTGAACCGAGCGACCGAGGACGTGACCGGGGTCGCTCGGGACGAGCTCATAGGAACCGACTTCTCGGACTACTTCACCGAGCCCGACAAGGCGCGCGAGGGGTACCGCGAGGTCTTCTCCGCAGGATTCGTCATCGACTACCCGCTCGCGATCCGCCACGCCTCGGGCAGGGTCACCGACGTCCTCTACAACGGCACCGTCTACCGGGACGAGGACGGCTCGGTCTCCGGGGTCTTCGCAGCAGCGCGGGACATCACAGCCCGCAAGCACGCCGAGGAGGAGATCAGGCACCTGAACGAGGACCTGAAGGACCGTGCTCGCGAGCTCGAGGTGGTCAACCGGGAGCTGGAGGCGTTCAACTACTCCGTGTCCCACGACCTCCGTGCGCCTCTCAGGAGCATCGACGGCTTCAGCCAGCTGCTCCTCGAGCAGTACGACGACACGCTGGATCCGATCGGTCAAGATCGTCTCAGGCGCGTGCGCGCGGCCGCGCAGCGGATGGCGGAGCTCATCGACGACCTCCTGGACCTGTCGCGCGTCACCCGAGGGGAGATGCGCCGGGTGCGGGTCGACCTTTCCTCCGTCGCGTGCGACATAGCGGATCGGCTGCGGGCTGAAGCGACCGGACGGCAGATCGTCTTCGAAGTGCAGCCCAAGGTGAGCGCCACCGGCGATCCTCGGCTGCTGCGGATAGTGCTGGAGAACCTCCTCGGGAACGCTGCGAAGTTCACAGCCGGCACTGCCGCGCCCCATGTCGAGTTCGGGGCCGAGGAGCGTGACGGACACAAGGCATACTATGTCCGTGACAACGGCGCCGGCTTCGACATGGCCTACGTCGACAAGCTGTTCAAGCCGTTTCAGCGATTGCATTCGACCGAGGAGTTCCCAGGGACCGGGATCGGCCTCGCTCTCGTGCAGCGCATCGTCTTCAGACACGGCGGCAACGTCTGGGCCGAGGGGGAGACCGACGGCGGGGCGACCTTCTACTTCGATCTCGGACGGTGATCACGCCGAAAGGCGGGGAGGAGCGCGGCATGAGGGAGAACGTCATCTTGCTAGTGGAGGACAACCGCGACGACGAAGAGCTGACCCTGCAAGCACTGAAGAAGGGCAATGTCGCCAACTCCGTGGTCGTCGCGCGAGACGGCCGCGAAGCGCTCGACTACCTGTTCGGCGAGGGCTCCTACGCAGGCCGTGACAAGCCGGAGACGCCCGCAACGATACTGCTCGATCTGAAGCTGCCGAGGGTTGACGGTCTCGAGGTGCTCCGCCGCATACGCGAAGACGACAGAACGAGACTGTTGCCGGTCGTCGTGCTCACTTCCTCCAAAGAGGAACAGGACGTGGTCACCAGCTATCACCTGGGTGCCAACAGCTACGTTCGTAAGCCGGTGGACTTCATCGAGTTCGTGGACGCGGTGCGTCAGCTCGGCCTCTACTGGCTGGTGCTGAACGAGGCACCGCCCACGGAGGGGTGAGTGAGATGGGAACGCCGCTTCGCGTTCTGCTCGTCGAAGACTCGGAAGACGACGCGCTGCTCCTGTTGGCGGAGCTCGAGCGAGGCGGGTTCGAACCCGTGTCCGAGCGAGTCGACAATGCCCAGGACATGCTCGACGCCGTGAGGAACCGATCGTGGGACGTCGTCGTATCCGACTACGTGATGCCCAGCTTCGGCGGTCTTGCGGCCCTGGAGCTGTTGCGCCAGGAGCGGAGCGACACGCCCTTCATCATCGTGTCGGGCCAGATCGGCGAGGACGTCGCAGTCGAGGCGATGCGCGCGGGTGCTGACGACTACGCCACGAAATCGAACCTCCAGCGCCTGGTGCCCGCCATCCGGCGCGAGTTGAGGGACGCCGCGGTCCGCCGAGGCAGGGCGGCCGCCGAGGTCGCGCTGGCAGAGAGCGAGGAGCGCTGGCGACGCATCGTCGAGACGGCGATGGAAGGCATCTGGCTGCTCGATGCCGATGCGAAGACCACGTACGTGAACCGGCGGATGGTGGACATGCTCGGCTACTCGGCCGAGGAGATGCTCGGCAAACCCGAGTATGCGTTCGCCGATGAGACGGCTGCCGCAGACGTCCAAGCGGCGATCGCGGGTGCGGCGCAGAACCCCGAGCGCAGATGGGACGTGTGCTTCCGCCATCGCGACGGCCACGACGTATGGGCACTCGTCTCGGCGACGGCGCGCTTCGACGAGTCGGGCCGGGTCGCCGGACATCTCGTGATGCTGTCCGATATCACTGAACGGAAGGTGGCCGAACGCGATCTGCGGATGGCTTACCATCGCGAGCATCACATCGCCGACGTGCTCCAGCGAGCGCTGCTGCTCGACGTGGACATGGATTTCGGTGGATACCGCGTCGTTGCCCGCTATCAGCCCGCGCTCGAGGAATCGGACGTCGGCGGCGACTTCTATGACGTGTTCGAGCTGGCTCCGGAGCGCCTGGCGCTGGCCATGGGAGACGTGTCGGGGAAGGGGCTGTCGGCGGCGGTCCACACCGCCATGGCGAAGTACATGACCCGGGCGTACGCGCACGAGGACGGCGATCCCGCGGAGGTCATGCGCCGGCTGAACTCCGCGATGTACGAGTACACTCCCGCGGAGCTCTTCGTCACCCTGTTCTACGGTGTTCTCGACTCCGAAGCGCGCACCCTCACGTACTGCGACGCCGGGCACGACCTCCCGTTCCTGTGCCGTCGAGCCACCGGCGAGATCCTGCCCCTCGAGGCGACCGGACCGCTGGCAGGCGCATTCAAGGCCGCGGACTTCGAGTGCCGCAGCATCGAGCTGGGTCCCGGCGACCTGCTGCTCGTCTACACCGACGGCATCACCGATGCTCGCGGAGCGAATGAGAGTCTCGGCGTGGACGGTCTGACGAAGGTCCTTCGGTCGGCGCTCGACCGCGAGCCGGTCGAGATCATCGACCGCGTCTTCGAGGCTGCGTTCAGCGCCGCTGACGGCAAGATGCGTGACGATGCCGCCGTCTTCGTGCTGGCCGCACCGACGGCGTAGCCTACGCTGAACGTTCGCGCGCGCTCTTCCGTCTCAAGCTAGCGGCGGTCATCACACAGTGGACCGACCCGCCGCCGAAGTTTGGAATCCATCTTCTCGAGGGTGAGGGCGATATGGGGTTGACCCGGTTGCGTTGACACCCTGAGATAGGACGCATCGCATGCGTCCTGAAGGGAGTCGATGTGGCGAAGGGCGTTCCGTTCCCGCCCGAGTTCCGGGCCGAGGCCGTGAGGATGTTCCGCGCCAGCGGGCG
>DASXUP010000021.1:0-327554 GCA_036504755.1 Coriobacteriia bacterium | reverse complement strand
CGCAAGCGGATCTCGACGCTATCGCCACCAAGCTCAACACCAGGCCGAGGAAGCGATTGGGCTTCAGGACACCGGAGGAGTGCTATGCACGAGCGTAGGCGTTCTCAGCGGAAGTGTTGCGATTCAAACTTGAAGTCAGGTCTGTGGGAGAATCGTCCCTATGATCGAGCTTTCCGAGGTGACCTTCCGCTATCCCGGCGCGGCGATGCCGGCGCTCGCCGGCGTCACGCTGTCGCTCGCACCCGGCGAGCTCGTGGCGGTCGTCGGCGCGAACGGGTCCGGGAAGTCCACCCTTGCGCTGCTCTGCGACGGGCTGCTGCTCCCGGAGCGGGGTACGGTGAGCGTCGACGGTGTCGACACGCGCGACGAGACACGCGTATTCGAGGTCCGCTCGCGGGTCGGCCTGGTTCTGCAGGACCCCGACGACCAGATCGTCGGCACGGTGGTCGAGGAGGACACGGCCTTCGGGCCGGAGAACCTGGGCGTGCCTCGGCAGGAGTTGCGGCGTCGCGTGGACGACGCGTTGTCCGCGGTGGGACTGTCGGGGCTCGAGCGCAGGGAGCCCCACCTGCTGTCCGAGGGGCAGAAACAGCGTCTGGCGATCGCGGGCGCTCTCGCGATGCGCCCCGGCTATCTGGTGCTCGATGAGCCCACGGCGATGCTCGACCCCCGAGGCCGCGCCGACGTCGCCGCGATCCTCGCGCGCCTCGCCGCCGAGGGGACCGGCGTCCTGCACGTGACCCACAGGCTCGCCGACGCCGTCGCGGCGTCCCGTGTCGTCGCGCTGTCGGAGGGCACGGTCGCATACGACGGCCCGGCCGAGGGGCTCCTCGGCGACGCCGCGCTGATGGCTTCCCTCGGCGTCTCGCCTCCTCCACTCGCGGAGCTGTCCGCGGCGCTCCGTCTGCTGGGCGTGGACGTCCCCGCCGGCGCCGATACGCCGTCCGCGGTGCTGGAGGCGTTGTGGGGCTGACGATCGAAGACGCCGGATTCGTCTACGGCCGAGGGACCGCCTACGCGGCGCGGGCGCTCGAGGGAGTGTCGCTCTCGGTCCGCCCCGGGACGCTCACGGTGGTGCTCGGCGCGACGGGGTCGGGCAAGTCCACGCTGTTGCGTCTCGCCGCCGGCCTCGCACTGCCCACCGAGGGCCGGGTGCTCGTCGACGGGATCGACACCGCCGGCCCGGATGCGCGCACGCTTCGCGGGCGTGTCGGCCTGGTCTTCCAGCGTCCGGAGGCGCAGCTTTTCGGAGAGACCGTCGCCGACGACGTCGCGTTCGGCCCGCGCAACCTCGGCAGAACGGGCGAGGAGGCGCTGGCGGACGCGAGGGAAGCGCTGGTCGCGGTAGGTCTCGATCCGGAAGCCTTCGGTCCGCGGTCGCCGTTCACGCTCTCCGGCGGCGAGGCGCGCCGCGTGGCCGTGGCCGGCGTGCTCGCGATGCGCCCCGCTTACCTGCTGCTGGACGAGCCGACGGCGGGACTCGACGCTCGGGGCCGCGCCTCGGTGCTCGCGGCCATGGAGCGGGCGCGCGTGGAAGCGGGAGTCGTGGTCGTCACGCACGACGCGGAGGAGCTCTTGCCGCTCGCCGACGGCGTGCTCGTCCTCGCCGGAGGCTCGCCCGCCTTCACGGGCCCGGCCGGCGAGCTGCTCGCGGACCCCGGCCCGCTCGAGGAGGCGGGCCTCGCCGTGCCTGCCGTGCTGGAGGTGCAGCTCCGCGCGCGGGAGGCTGGGGCGCGCCTGCCGATGCTCACGCTCGACCCGGCGCTCGCGGCCCGCACGCTCGCCGAGGTCGAGGTGCCGCGATGAGGTTCGCCACCGGCCTCGGCCAGTACGTGCCCGTCGCCTCTCCGCTGCACGCGCTCGACGCGCGCACGAAGATGCTGCTCGGCGCCGCCCTCACGGCGTCGCTCTTCCTCGTGCGCGGCTTCGGCGGCATCGCGGCACTCGCCGTCGCCGTCGCCGTCGCCGTCCGCGTCTCGCGTGTGCCCGCCGGCGCGGCGCTTCGCGGTCTGCGCCCGGTGGCGCTGCTCGTCGCGCTGACGCTCCTGCTGCACGCGGTCACGCTCGACGCCGCGCATGCCGCGATCCGCGTGGGCCGCCTGGGTCTGGACATCGCAGGGCTGCGAGAGGGCCTCTTCTTCGGGCTGCGGATCGTGGTGCTCGTCGTCGGGACGTCGCTCCTGACGCTCACCACGACCCCAATCGACCTCACCGATGGGCTCGAGCGGCTGATGCGCCCGCTCGCGCGCCTCGGCGTGCCGGCCGGTGACATCGCGATGATGCTCAACGTCGCGCTCCGCTTCATCCCCACCACTGCCGAGGAGGCCGAGCGCGTGATCACCGCCCAGCAGGCGAGGGGGGCGAGGTTCGACGAGGGCGGCCCGGCCGCGCGGGTGCGCGCGTACGTCCCAGTGCTCGTCCCGCTGTTCGTCAGCCTGTTCCGCCGCGCGGACGTGCTGGCCACGGCGATGGAGGCGCGCTGCTATCGTGGAGGGCACGGGCGCACGCGCCTGCGCGAGTCGGAGATGCGCGGAGGCGACTGGATCGCGCTGGCTGCCGGCGTCGCGCTGCTCGCGGCCATCGCGGTACTCGGATAGTGGGAGGCCGGCGATGAGTGGGACGACGGTGCTGGTGCTCGCCTACGACGGCGCACCGTTCTCCGGTTTCGCGAGGCAGGCGGGCCGGGCGACGGTGCAGGGGCGCCTCGAGGAAGCGCTCGCTACCGCCTTGCGCCGCGACGTGGTCACCGAGTGCGCCGGCCGCACGGACGCGGGCGTGCACGCGCTCGGGCAGGTCGTGAGCTTCCCCTCGGCCGAGGGGGATCCTTCCGGCGCCGAGCTGCTGCGCTCGCTGAACGCCCTGGCGGGGCCGGAGATCGTCGTGCGCGAGGCACGCTCCGCGCCGGCCGGGTTCAGCGCTCGCCACGACGCGCTGTCCCGCGAGTACCGCTATCGTCTGGTCCCGGGCCCCGTGCCGCCGCTGTTCCTCCGCGGCGTGGCCTGGTGGGCGAAGGGCGCGCTGGACATCGCCGCGATGCGCGAGGCCTCGGAGGCGCTGGTGGGAGAGCACGACTTCGCGTCGTTCTGCGTGGCGGAGACCGCGCAGCGCGTGCGGGAGACGACGAGCATCGGGACGGTGCGCAGCATCGACCTGCTCGAGCTCGGCACGGCTTGTGAGCTGGGGGAGAGCCACTTGGTGGTGCGGGTCGCCGGCCGCGCGTTCCTGCATTCGATGGTGCGCATCGTCGTCGGCACGCTCGTGGAGGTCGGTCGGGGCAAGCGCCCACCCGCCTGGACCGCCGAGGTGCTCGCCGCGAAGGACCGGGCCGCAGCGGGACGGACGGCCCCAGCGCACGGCCTCACGTTGTGGCACGTCGCGTACGAGGACGGCGTCTGGCTGTGAGCGGCGGGCTGTCGGGGGTATCAACCGGCGCGAGGGCTTCCGAGGCATGGAGACGCCCGGCGGCGTTTGTTACGTTGACACTGCCTGGACCGGTGCTTATAGTCTAGGGGTTCGTTTCTTGGGAGCCCCGTGAAACTCCTCGAAGATGAACACCACTGCTTTGAACACGTTGGAGGACCATTGAAGACCTACCACGCCAAGCCCGGCGAGGTCGAACGCGAGTGGCTGCTGGTCGACGCGACGGACATCGCCTTGGGGCGCCTCGCGAGCCAGGTGGCGTCGATCCTGCGCGGCAAGACCAAGCCTCAGTACACGCCGCACGTGGACACGGGCGACTTCGTCATCGTCGTGAACGCCTCGAAGATCAAGCTCACCGGCAACAAGATGGCCGACAAGACGAAGTACCGCCACTCGGGCTACATCGGCGGGCTGAAGTCGACGAAGGTGGGCGAGACGCTCGCGAAGCGTCCCGCGCGCGTCGTGGAGGCGGCCGTGAAGGGTATGCTGCCGAAGAACACCCTCGGCCGTGCGATGGGCAAGAAGCTCAAGGTCTACGGCGGGCCGCAACATCCGCACGCCGCACAGAACCCGCGTCAGATCACCCTGGAGGGCTAGAGCGCATGGCTGAAGAAGCTGTCTATTACGGCACGGGCCGCCGCAAGACGTCCGTCGCGCGCGTGCGCGTCAAGCCGGGCACGGGCATCGTGACGGTCAACGGCAAGTCGGCCGAGGCGTACTTCGGGCACCCGCCGCTGATCACGATCATCGAGCAGCCGTTCAAGGCTACGGAGACCGTCGGGCGCTTCGACGTCGTGGCGAAGATCCACGGCGGCGGCGTCGCCGGTCAGGCCGGTGCGTTGCGCCACGGGATCGCCCGCGCCCTGCTGGAGGCGGGCGAGGACTACCGAACCGAGCTGAAGCGCGCGGGGCTGCTGCGACGCGACCCCCGTATGGTGGAGCGCAAGAAGTACGGCCTGAAGAAGGCGCGCAAGCGCCCGCAGTTCAGCAAGCGCTAGCTGGCGGCACTCGCACGGGACTGCCGGAGGCCCGGCCGAGCACCTCGGCGGGCCTCCGTACTTTCCCGGCAGGCCGAGCAGGTATAGTGGGTACGCTCCGAACGACCGCCAGACACCCTCGGGAGGCCACCTCATGACGCGACTGTTCGGCACCGACGGCGTCCGCGGCGTAGCCAACGCCGAGCTGACGCCCGAGCTGGCGTTCAATCTCGGCGAGGCGGCCGGGCACTTCCTGGGGGAGCGCGGGCGAGGCCGCATCGTGGTGGGCCGCGACACGCGCCGCAGCGGCGAGATGCTGGAGGCCGCGCTGGTCGCCGGCATCTGCTCGGGCGGAGCGGACGCCGTGGTCTGCGGCATAGTCCCCACGCCGGCCGTGGCGTTCCTCACGCGTGAGCTCGAGGCGGACGGCGGCGTCATGATATCCGCGTCGCACAACCCCGCCGAGTACAACGGCATCAAGTTCTTCAACCGCGACGGTTTCAAGCTGCCCGACGAGGTAGAGGACGAGATCGAGGACTTCGTCGGCGCGAAGCGGGACTGGGAGCGCCCCGTCGGAGCCGGCGTGGGCGCGCTGGAGCGGCCCGCGGATGCCGTCGACCGGTACGTGAGCCACGCCGTCGGTACGGTTGCGGGAGATCTGGCGGGGATGAGGATCGCGGTGGACTGCGGGCACGGCGCCTCGGCCGTGTCCACGCCGGAGTCGTTCCGCCGCCTCGGAGCCGAGGTCGTCGCGATCAACTGCGACTGGGACGGCATGGACATCAACCGCGGGAGCGGCAGCACGCATCTCGACGAGATCGTCGGGGTCATGCGCGCCGGCGGGTTCGACCTCGGGCTTGCGCACGACGGGGACGCGGACCGCCTCATCGCGATCGACGAGACCGGTGAGGCGGCCGACGGCGACGTGATCATGGCGATATGCGCGAAGCACATGAAGGAGACCGGCGCGCTCGCGCACGACATGCTCGTCGCGACCGTGATGAGCAACATGGGTCTCGACGTGGCGATGCGCGACCTCGGCGTGACCGTGGTCAAGACGAGAGTGGGCGACCGCTACGTGCTCGACCAGATGCTCACCTCGGACGCCGTGCTCGGGGGCGAGCAGTCCGGGCACATCATCTTCCTGCGCCACAACACCACCGGTGACGGCCTCGTCACCGCGGTGCAGCTCGCGTCGATCGTGCGCGAGTCCGGCAAGCCGCTGTCGGAGCTGCGCCGCATCATGCGCCACTACCCGCAGGTCCTGGTGAACGTGCACGTGGGTGACCGCACGCGCCTCGGGACGAGCCAAGCGGTCCTCGACGCGGTCGCCGAGGCGGAGCGGGAGCTCGGCGACGAGGGCCGCGTGCTCGTGCGCCCATCAGGGACGGAGCCGCTCGTGCGCGTGATGGTCGAGGCGTCGGATGACTCGACGGCGGCAGCCGTCGCCGAGCGCCTGGTGGGGGTCGTGCGCGCCGAGCTCGGCTGACGGACAGGCAACGCCGGGCCCCCGCGAGGGTATGAGTGTTGGTAGACTTGTAGACGTCCGTTAGCGCGAGAAGGAGCGCGGGACGCGGGGAGCACGAAGTTCGAAGCGCCGGGACTGGCAGATCGCCAGTCGACGAGGCGGAGGCTCATCGAAAGATTCGGCGGATGGCCTCCCGGCCCACCGGGGTCGTGACGGTACCGACAAAGCCCGCGGGCGACCGCGGAGACAAAGCGGTGCCGGTCCGGTCGGCGAGCGGGTGCTCGCCGCTCACAAACCCCGCACCTCGCACCTCCGCATGCATGACGCGCTGTGTCATGCTCACGAGAAGGAGGATGTATGTGCGGGATCGTAGGCTACGCCGGCCCGAAGCAGGCCACCGACGTCCTTTTGCCCGGCCTCGCCAGTCTCGAGTATCGGGGCTACGACTCGGCCGGGGTCGCAGTCGTCGGATCGTCGCTCGCCGTGCTTCGCCGCGTCGGCAAGCTGGTCAACCTGCGTGACGCGATCGAGGCGGCGCCCGTAGAGGGGAGCCTCGGCATCGGGCACACGCGTTGGGCGACGCACGGACGCCCGACCGAGGAGAACGCCCACCCGCACCGCGACTGCACGGGTGCGATCGCCGTCGTGCACAACGGCATCATCGAGAACTACGCGGGCCTGCGCGACGAGCTGATCGCCGAAGGCCACACCTTCAGCTCCGAGACGGACACCGAGACGGTGGCGCACCTCGTCGAGAAGTACTACTCGGGGGACCTGACGGAGGCGGTCCGGCTCGCCGTCGCTCGCCTCGACGGCAGCTACGCTCTCGCCGTGGTGCACGTGTCGCACCCCGACACGATCATCGCCGCGCGCAAGGACTCACCGCTCATCATCGGCGTCGGCTCGGGTGAGAACATAGTCGCGAGCGACATCCCCGCGGTGCTCAAGCACACGCGCGAGGTGATGGTGCTCGAGGACGGCGACGTCGCCACGGTCACGCCCGCCGGAGTGAAGGTGGTCGACGTCATGGGGGTGCACCGCGCGCCCGAGATGATCCACGTCGACTGGGACCTCGCGGCGGCCGAGAAGGGCGGCTACGAGGATTTCATGCTGAAGGAGATCCACGAGCAGCCGAAGGCGGTCACCGAGACGCTGCGCGGGCGCATGGGCTCTGACGGCCGCATCCAGCTCTCCGAGCTCGACATGACCGACGATGAGATCCGCGCGATCCGCCGGGTGGTCGTCATCGCTTGCGGCACCAGCTACCACGCGGGACTCGTCGGCAAGAAGCTGATCGAGGACTGGGCGCGGCTTCCGGTGGAGGTCGACGTCTCCTCGGAGTTCCGGTACAACCGGCCCATCCTCGGCGACGACGTCATGGTGGTCGCGATCACACAGTCGGGCGAGACGGCCGACACGCTGGCGGGCGTGCGCGAGGCACGCGACGCCGGGGCGAAGGTGATGGTGATCTGCAACGTGGTCGGGTCGCGCGCGGCGCGCGAGGCAGATGGCGTCATCTATACGCACGCGGGCCCGGAGATAGGTGTCGCGGCGACGAAGACGTTCACGGCGCAGCTCGCCGCGCTGCACGTGCTGGCGCTGCACCTCGCGCAGGTCCGCGGCACGCTGCCGCGCGAGCGCGTGATCGCGCTGTGGGAGGAGCTGACCGGCATCCCCGCGAAGCTCGAGGCGATCCTCGCCGACGGCAGCGACGTGGAGTCGTGCGCGCGGATGTACAAGGACGCGTACTCGTCGCTCTTCCTCGGCCGAGGCATCGGCGTGCCGATAGCGATGGAGGGCGCCCTGAAACTCAAGGAGATCAGCTACATCCACGCCGAGGCGTACCCGGCGGGTGAGATGAAGCACGGGCCGATCGCGCTGATCACCTCGGAGATGCCGGTGGTCGTGATCGCCACCTGCGGGCACACCTACGACAAGGTCGTGAGCAACATCCAGGAGGTCCGCGCGCGCGGAGGGCAGATAATCGCCGTGGCGACGGACGGCGACTCCGAGATCGTCCGCAACGCGGAGTGCGTGCTGCGCGTGCCGGAGACTTCCGAGGAACTCTCGGCGATACCGACGGTCGTGCCGCTCCAGCTGCTCGCGTACCGCATCGCGAAGCTGCGGGGCTGCAACGTCGACCAGCCGCGGAACCTCGCGAAGTCCGTGACGGTGGAGTAGGCGATGATCCTCGGTCTCGGCGTCGACATGGTGGAGATAGCCCGGATGGGAGCGGCGCTGCAGCGGCACCCGCGACTGAAGGAGCGCTGCTTCTCGGAGGAGGAGCGCGCGTACTGCGAGAGCCGGAACCGGCCGGTCGTGCACTACGCGCTGCGGTTCGCGGCGAAAGAGGCGGTGCTCAAGGCCCTCGGGACCGGCTTCGCGGGCATGCGCTTCACCGACGTCGAGGTGACGCGCGACCAGCGGGGGCGGCCGGTGCCGCGGCTTTCCGGCCGCGCGGCGGAGGTCGCGGCGGAGCTGGGCGTCGCGGAGCTGATGCTGTCGCTGTCGTTCACGCACGAGAACGCGGTCGCCTCGGCCGTGGCGATGACGGCCGAGGACAGGCCTCCGGAACCGGAGCCGACTCAGGCCGAGCGGATGCGCGCGTCGTTCAAGGACGCGCGCGCGATACTCGACGAGGTCGACGCCGGGGAGTGACCCCGCGACCGGGAAGGGGAGGACGCGATGCTGTACGCGCTCACGGCCGAGGAGATGCGAGCCGCCGAGGAGCGTGCGGCAGCCGCCGGCCTCTCGATCGCCGCGCTCATGGAGCGCGCGGGGACCGCGGTCGCGGCGGACGCCGCGGCCGGCGCGCCGGTCGGGACGATCGTGGTCGCGTGCGGCAAGGGCAACAACGGCGGCGACGGCTGGGTCGCCGCGCGTGAGCTGCACGCCGCGGGGCGCGACGTGCGCGTGCTCGCGCTGGCGGCCCCGGGCGAGCTCGCGTCGCCCGCGCGCGAGGCCGCGGAGGCCGCGATCTCGCTCGGGGTCGGATGGACGCGGCCGGACTCGGACGCGGTGCTCGTGGAGGCGCTCGCGGGCGCGTCCCTCATCGTCGACGCCGTCTTCGGCTTCGGCTTCCACCCGCCGGCGCGGGAGCCGTACGCCCGCGCGCTCGAGGCGATCGACGACGCCGAGGCCGCCGTGCTGGCCGTCGACATGCCTTCGGGCGTCGATCCCGACACCGGCGCCGTGTCCGGGCCCGCTGTGCACGCCGACGTCACCCTCACGTTCACGGCGCCCAAGATCGGGCTCGTCGTCTACCCCGGCGCGGAATACGCCGGAGAGGTGCGCGTGGCCGACATCGGCGTGCCGCGCCAGGCGGTCGACGAGGTCGGACGCGTCGAGCTGCTCGACGACGAGGACTTCCTCGAGCTGTTCCCGTTCACCCGCCCCGACGCGCACAAGAACTCGCGCGGACGCTTGCTGGTCGTCGCCGGCTCGCGCGGCATGACGGGCGCCGCCGCGATGGCCGCGGACGCCGCGCTGCGCCTCGGTGTCGGGTACGTCACGCTGGCGTGCGCGGACTCGCTCGTGGAAACGCTGGCGGCGAAGCTGACGCCGGTGGTGATCCGGCCGCTTCCGGAAGCGGTGCCGGGCGTTCTCGCGCCGCACGCGGCCGAGGAGGTCTTCCGGCTCGCCGCCGGCGCCGACTGCGTCCTCGCCGGCCCCGGCCTCACGGCCGCCGAGGGTCCCTCGGCGGTGGCGCGGCGCCTCGTCGCCGAGCTCGCGATGCCGCTCGTGGTGGACGCCGACGCGCTGAACGCGTTCGCGGGCGACCCCGAGCCGCTTCGCGCGCGGACGGCCGCTACCATACTCACGCCGCACCCCGGCGAGCTGTCGCGCCTGCTGGGCGTACCGGCCGAGGAGATCCAGTCCGACCGGCTCGCTTTCGGCGCGCGGCTGGCGGGCGAGAGCGTGGCGTGCGTGCTGAAGGGCGCGCGCACGGTGATCACCGGCGAGGGACGGCAGTCCATCGAGACCGCGGGCAACTCGGGCATGGCGACGGCCGGGAGCGGGGACGTCCTCGCCGGCATGCTGGGCGCGCTGCTCGCGAAGGGCCTCTCGCCGTACGACGCGGCCACCCTGGGAGTCCACCTGCACGCGCGCGCCGGCGATCTCGCCGCCGTCGCCCTGACGCCCGAGTGCGTCACGGCCACCGACATCCTCCGCAGTGTCCCCGACGCAGTCGCGGAGCTCCTCGGCCGGTAGTGTCGCGATGTGAGGGAAGAGTGATAATGGGAGCGATCCCCCGCCGAGCAGGAGGCGACATGGCTACCGCCCGCGACATCATGACCCCCGATCCCGTGACCGTCCCACCGGACATGCCCGTCACCGACGTGGCGAGGCTGATGGTCGAGAAGCGGATCGGGGCGCTGCCCGTGCTCGAGGGCGACGAACTCATCGGGCTCGTCACCGAGGGCGACCTCATCATGGCCGACGTGAAGGTCGAATTCCCCACGTACATCGACCTGCTGTCCGGCTTCATCTTCTACCCCCCCTCCGTGCGCCGCTTCGAGAACGAGCTCAAGAAGGCGGTCGGCGCCGAGGTGAAGGACGTCATGACGCGCGACCCGATCACGGTCACGGCCGAGATGAGCGTCGAGGACGTCGCGACTCTTATGGTCGACCGTGACGTCAGCCGCCTCCCCGTCCTCGAAGGCGGGAAGCTGGTGGGGATCATCAGCAAATCGGACATCGTGCGGTCCCTCGTCGGCGAGGCGTGAGCGTGGCCTACGAACGTCTCGCCTGGGTCGAGGTGGACCTCGACGCAGTCGCGCGGAACGTGCGGACGCTGAAGGGTCTGACGGCCGCCGGGACCCTGTTCATGGCGGTGGTGAAGGCCGACGCGTACGGGCACGGCGCGGTCCGGGTTGCGCGGGCGGCGATGGGCGCCGGAGCCGACCGCCTCGGCGTCGCGACCGTCGATGAGGCCGTGGAGCTGCGGGAAGCCGGTCTTGCCTCCCCCGTGCACATCCTCTCCGAGCCGCCCGCCTCGGCGGCCGCGCTCATCGTGGAGCACGATCTCGTACCCGCGCTGTACTCGCTCGAATTCGCGCGGGCGCTCTCCCAGGCGGCGACGGCGGCCGGAGCGATCGCGCGCTACCACCTGAAGGTGGACAGCGGCATGAGCCGCATCGGCGTGCGGGCAGAGGAGGCCACGGGGCTGGCCCACGAGCTGAAGGCGCTCCCGGGGATCAGGATGGAGGGGGTCTTCACCCACTTCGCGACAGCGGACACGCCCGGCGATTGGGAATTCGACCGCCAGCTCGAGCGCTTCCGCACCACGCTGCTAAAGCTGAAGTCGGAGCGGATCGAGACCGGCATCGTGAGCGCTGCCAACAGCGCGGCGACGATCCTTCGGCCCGAGGCGCACTTCGGCATGGTGCGGTGCGGCATAGCCGTGTACGGTCTGCATCCGGCGGCGTCCACGTACGGCAGGATCGACTTGGTCCCCGCCATGTCGGTCAAGGCGCGTCTCACCCGCGTGCAGCACGTCGCGATGGGCGAGGGCGTGAGCTACGGCTTCACCTGGCACGCGTCCGGCCCCGCGGTCGTCGCGACGCTGCCCCTGGGCTACGCCGACGGCGTGCCTCGGCTGGCGTCCAACCGCATGGAGGTGCTGATCGGCGGCGCGCGTTGCCGTCAGGTCGGCCGCGTGTGCATGGACCAGCTGATGGCCGAGGTCCCGCGCGGCACCACCCCGCGCGCCGGCGACGAAGCGGTCGTCGTGGGCACCCAGGGCTCCGAGCGCATCACGATGGACGAGCTCGCCGAGCACGCCGAGACCATCAACTACGAGCTCGCCTGCGCCTTCTCACGGCGCCTCGACCGGTGCTACCGCTCGTCGAGAGGCTGATCCTGCCGCACCCGCATCGGCGGATTTAGCAGGAATCGCCGTTCCCGTGGCGAACGTCACAGTCGAAGGGTGTCGTGCGCCGCCTTGCGCTGCGGCCCTTTGGGTAGGGGTGAGCCAGGGCAGCGGCTTCCGCGCTTCCCGGCTTCCGAGCGTTCAATGAAGTCTACAGGTCGCAAAGGGGGACCCGTGGAGGAGAAGCTGCTCGAGGAACTGCAGCTGGCGCAGGGCGAGGTCAAGCGCGACGTAAGCTCGCCGCTCTTCATGATCCGCGAGAAGGAGATGGAGATCTCCGGCCGCGTGCTCGCCGCCAAGCAGGAGGCCGAGCGGGTGGTCGCCGAGGCGCGCCGCAAGGCCGCCGAGCTGGTCAATCGTGCCGAGGGCGAGGGGGAGAAGGCCGCCCAGGAGTACCAGGCCAAGCTCGTCACCGACGCCGAGGCCGCGGTCGTCGCGTTGCGCGACGGTTTCGGGGACGAGGTCGCGCCCATCGAGGACAGGATTCGGCAGCGGAAGGCCAAGGCCGTCGCGGCTGTCGTTGAGATGGTGACTCGCGTCTAGAGGACGGCCGGGCGGAGCCCGGTCGAGGAAGGGGGGTGGTCACGCATGGCGCTGGTTCCTATGGCGAAGGTGGAGCTCATCGGTCCGAAGAACAAGTTCTTCGAGGTCGTCAGCTTGATCCACGAGCAAGGCAAGCTCCACATAGAGGATCTGACGAAGAAGATCTCGTCCGGCGAGATACCGCTGGACAAGATGGAAGTCGTCGCCAACCAGCAGGCAGAGCGTGATCGGATGGAGGACCTGCTCATCCGCGTCCGAGGCATCATCAAAGCTCTTCACCTGCCCGGCGTCACGATCGACGAGGCCAAGCGGCAGGAGGAGTACCTCCGGCTTTGGAAGCTCGACACGACCGCCCTCTCGGACGAGGTCACGGAGGTCGTCCAGGAGGTCGAGGGCAAGACGTCCGAGCTGGCGAGCGGGCGCACTTCGCTCGAGGGGGAGATCGAGCTGCTCGCTCGCTATGAGCCCATCCTCCAGAAGGTCCAGCCGCTGGCGAAGCAGATCGTCACCACCGGGGCGTTCGACTCCGTCGCCCTGCTCTTCGAGCGCCGATACAAGTCCGCGCTCGACCAGCTGAAGACCGAACTCGACAAGATCACGCACAAGCAGTGCGAGATCGTCTCGACCGACGTCGACGAGGACACCACCGCCGCCATCGTCGTTTTCAACCGGAGCTACGCCGAGCCGGTGCACAAGTTCCTGGCGATGGAGAACGTGAACCAGATCCGGCTTCCCTCCGACTTCCAGGACATGCCGTTCGACATGGCTTACGAGGTCATCAAGGAGCGCCGCAAGGCGCTGCCGGAGAAGCTGGCCGCCGTCCGCAAAGAGATCGAGAAGATGTCGGAGCAGTGGTACCTGAGACTCGCGACGATCCGCGACGTCCTGACGGACAAGATCGACGAGATCAAGGCCATCCCGAAGTTCGGACAGACGGAATACGCGTTCGTCATAACCGGCTGGACGCCGGTCGACGACATCAAGGAACTCAAGAAGATGCTCTTCGACCACTTCGGCGACGACATCATCATCACTCAGAAGGAGATCGACGAGCACGAGTACGAGAACATCCCCGTCGCGCTCAAGAACAACCCGATGATCGCCCCGTTCTCGGCCCTGTTCCCCACGGTCCGCGGCGGCCTGCCGAAGTACGGGACGGTCGACCCCACCTGGCTCATCGCCCTGTTCTATCCGATCGTCTTCGGCATGATCGTCGGCGACATCGGATACGGTGCCGTGTTCCTCGGTCTCATCCTGTGGTTCCGGATGAAGAACAAGGACAACCCCTTCGTCCAGACCGCGACTGCGATAATGGGACCCGCCGCCACGATGGCTATCGCCTTCGGATTCCTCTACGGCGAGTTCTTCGGCAACATCCTCGGCAAGCACGTGTTGAACCTCGTCAGAGAGATCCACATCTTCGGCATCCCGCTGCCGTTCGAGCGCACGATCATGGTGCAGGAGTTCATGTACATCGCCCTCGCGGTCGGGTTCGTCCAGATCGCGCTGGGACTCGTGCTGGGCATCGTCAACGGCGTCCGCACCAAGCACATCAAGCACGTTTGGGAGAAAGGCGGCATCCTCGCCTTCATGCTGGGGTTCATCCTGCTGATCGCCGTGTCGGCCGTCGGGATCCCCGCACCCATGGGGCTGTTCATCCAAGCGGCGCTCGCCTTGGTCGTGATCGTCGGGCTCTTCTTCGCCGGCAAGGGCGGGGGCATCCTGGGGATCATCGACTCGATCGAGTCGATCACACACATGGCCAGCTACATCCGTATCATGGCCGTCGGCCTCGCGGGCGCCATCTTCGCCGAGGCGGTCAACCAGATGGCCATCACCATGGGCCCGATCGTCGGATTGCTCGTCGGGCTCCTGCTCCACTCGCTGAACTTCGCGCTCTCCGTGGCGTTCAGCCCCAACATCCATGCCCTGCGCCTCAACTTCTTCGAGTTCTTCCAGAAGTTCTATGAGGCTGGCACGCAGGAGTACAAGCCGTTCCATAAAACCGGAGGTGAAGAGAACGCATGATCAAGTCCAAGCTCGCAATCCGTACGTTCGTGGCCACGTTCCTCGGGGTGATGTTCGTCCCAGCCTTGGCTTTCGCCGCTGAGGCAGCCCCGGCTGCCGGCGAGATCCCGTGGCAGGCCGCAGCCGCCAAGTCACTCGCCGCCGGCATGGCGATGTCCGTCTCGGCCTTCTCGGCCGGCTATGCGCAGTCCAAGATCGGCGCCGCCGCGGCCGGGACGCTCGCCGAGCGCCCCGAGGTCTCGATCTGGCTGATCGTCCTCCAGGCGCTTCCGGAGGTCATCGTCCTCCTCGGCTTCGTCATCGCGTTCATGATCAAGTAGCTGGCGGCCAAGCGGGAAGGACCGTAGATGGCGATCGAGGATATCTTCCGCGCTTTGGAGGAGCAGGCGGACGCGGAATGCAAGGACGTGCTCGACAACGCGAAGGCGCAGGCTGACGCGATCCTCGCGGAGGCACGCGAGGAAGCCGAGGCGATACGCCGCCGCCGGATGGAACAGGCGGAGGTCGCGGTGAAGAGCAAGACCATGCAGATGACCAATGCGGCGAGGCTGGAGAACCGCCGAAAGACCGCGGCGGTCAAGGAGCGGGCGATCGCCGGGGTGTTCGACGGCGCGGCAGAGAAGCTCGCGAAGTACCGCGACGATCCAGCCTATGCCGGGACGTTCCAGGCGCTGCTGGACGAAGCGCTCGCAGGCGTGAGCGGTCCGGTCGACGTCCTGGTGGACCCGAAGGACCGGCAGCTCGCCGAGTCCGTCCTGAAGGCGGCCGGGCTGACGTACGAGCTGAAGGATTCCGAGACGTCGGGCGGGGTGGCCGTCGTTGCGGGTGAGGGGCGTATCTTCCGGCGCAACACGTTCGAAGACCGGCTCGCGAAAGTCCGTCAACGCTCACAGTCGATGGTCTCGGAGATCCTCTTCTCATGAAACAAGCGCAGGCCGACACGAGGTCCAAGCCGGAACGCGGCAGGGACTACGGTTACAGCAACGCCCGGGTGCGCGGCATGCGCTCGCGGCTGCTGCCGTCGTCGTTCTACGAGTCGTTCATGGACTGCCCGGACCTGCACGCGACGATCCGCGCCCTGTCGGAGACGGAATACGGCCCCGACCTCGAGGCGAAGATCCTTCACGGGCAGACGTTCGGCGCCGTGGACGAGGCCCTGAAAGAGAACATGGTGCGCACGTACCGAAAGGTGCTCAAGGTCGTGAACGGCGAGGGGCGTTTCATCGTTTCGACGCTGCTCGGGCGCTGGGACCTCTTCGACGTCAAGACGATCATCCGCGGCAAGCACATGCACCTGCCGGCCGAGGAGATCGTGGAGAGCCTGATCGCGGCAGGGGAGCTCACCAAGGTCGACCTCGACGCGCTCACGAGCCAGGAGGACGTACGCGGCGTCGTGGACACGCTCTACATCTGGGACGTCCCGTACGGAGCGCCCCTGAGGGCGGCGATGCCCGAGTACGCGGCGAGCAACAACCTCGCCGGGCTGGAGCTCGCGCTCGATCGGCACTATGCCATCTGGGCGGCCGAGCGGTTGAGCAACCGCAAGGTGAACTACCAGCTCGCTGCGCGCATCCTCGCGTCTCAGACGGACGCCACGAACCTCGTGAGCGCCTTCAGGCTGCTCAAGGCGGACATGGAGGGTGCGGACAAGCTCGCCCTGTTCCTCCCTGGAGGCCGGGACGTCACGATCGACCTGTTCCGAGAGCTCACCGGCCTGTCCGACATCGACGAGGTGCTGGACCGCCTGCGGCGCACACCCTACGGCCAAGCGCTGGAGGCAGCGGCCCTCAACTACGTCGAGAGCGGGTCGATCGCGGTGTTGGAGCGCGTCCTCGAGGACTTCGTGATGCGTCGCGCGCTTGCGATGTCGCATGGGGACCCGCTGGGCGCGGGCGTGCTGATCAGCTACCTCTGGGCGAAGCAGAACGAGGTCACCAACTTGCGCATCGTGGTCAAGGGAACGTCGGTCGGCATGCCGCCGGACCGCATAAGAGGGGAGCTCATCGTTGTATAAGCTCGTCGTTCTCACCGACGCGGAGAGCGCGGACGGGTTCCGCCTCGCCGGAGTGGACGTCGAGGTGGCGACCAGTGCGGACGAGGCCAGGCGGAAGCTCAACTCGCTGGTCGACGACGACAACAGCGGCATCATCGCCGTCAACGAGTCGATGATGGCGAGCATCGACGAGAGGCTGCAGAAGAAGATCGACTCGATCTACCGGCCGATCGTCGTCTCCCTCCCCCTGAAGGAGACGCTGCACGAGGAAGAGGACCACCGGGCGTACTTGTCACGCCTGATCAGAAGGGCCATCGGATTCGACATCACACTGAGGCGAGGGTAGCGATGATCGTAGGGACGATAGCTAAGATCACGGGACCGGTCGTCGTCGCTGACGGCATGACCGGCGCGAAGATGTACGACGTCGTTCGGGTAGGCGCCGAGGGCCTGATGGGCGAGATCATCAGGCTCGAAGGCCGGCTCGCGACCGTCCAGGTGTACGAGGACACCGCGGGGCTGAAGGTCGGCGACCTCGTCGAGTCGACGGAGGGGCCGCTGATGGTCGAGCTCGGCCCGGGCCTGCTGTCGTCCATCTACGACGGCGTCCAGCGGCCCTTGCCGATCATCGCCCAGCAGTCGGGTGACTTCATCGAGCGCGGCACGCGCGCCTCGGCGCTTGACCGCGAGCGCAAGTGGGACTTCACGCCGACGGTCGAGGTCGGCCAGGAGCTGGCTGCCGGCGACGTGGTGGGGACACTGCCCGAAGGTCAGACGATCCTGCACAAAGTCATGGTGCCTCCGGGGATGGCCGGTAAGGTCGAGAGCGTCGTCAAGGCAGGCGGATACACCGTCGACGACGTGGTCGTGACCCTGACGGGCGGCCTCGAGGTGAAGATGAGCCAGAAGTGGCCGGTCCGCCTCGGCAGGCCGTACGCGAGCAAGCTGGACCCGGGGACGCCGTTCCTGACCGGGATGCGCATCCTGGACACGTTCTTCCCGATCGCCCAGGGAGGCAACGCGATCATCCCTGGCGGCTTCGGGACGGGCAAGACGGTCACCCAGCAGTCGCTCGCGAAGTGGGCGGACGTGGACATCATCGTCTACGTGGGCTGCGGCGAGCGCGGCAACGAGATGACCGAGGTGCTCACCGAGTTCCCCGAGCTCGAGGACCCGAAGTCCGGCGCCCCGCTCATGGACCGCACCGTCCTCGTGGCGAACACATCTAACATGCCCGTGGCCGCCCGCGAGGCGTCCATCTACGTGGGTGCCACGCTCGCGGAGTTCTATCGCGACATGGGCTACAGCGTGGCGATGATGGCCGACTCGACGTCCCGCTGGGGCGAGGCGCTCCGCGAGGTCTCCGGCCGCCTCGAGGAGATGCCGGGCGAGGAAGGCTACCCGGCGTACCTCGCGACCCGTCTCGCCGCGTTCTACGAGCGGTCGGGCCGCGTGAAGACGCTGGGCACCGACGACCGCGTCGGCTCCGTCACGATGGTCGGCGCGGTGTCGCCGGCCGGCGGCGACATGTCCGAGCCGATGACGCAGAACTCGTTGCGCGTCACGGGCGCCTTCTGGGCGCTCGATACCTCGCTCGCGCATCGCCGCCACTTCCCGGCCATCAGCTGGACGAAGAGCTACACGCTCTTCCTCGGCCAGGTGAAGGGCTGGTACGAGACGAACGTCGCCTCCGACTGGCAGGAGTACCGCGATCGCGCCATGTTCATCCTCCAGAAGGAGACGGAGCTGCAGGAGATCGTGCAGCTGGTCGGCCCGGACGCGCTGCCGGAGTCGGAGAAGGTCATCCTCGAGGTCGCCCGGATGCTGCGCGAGGACTTCCTCCAGCAGTTCGCGTTCGACGAAGTCGACGCGTACTGCCCGCCGAAGAAGGCGTACCTGATGCTGAAGGCGATCCTCGCCTTCTATGACGCGTCGGTGCAGGCGCTGCAGCGCGGCGTGTCGCTGCGCCAGGTGCTCGAGCTCCCGCTCAAGGACAAGATCGCCGAGATCAAGACGACGCCCCACGAGGAAGCGATCGAGATGCTTCCCGGGTTCACCGGACAGATCTCCGAGGACATCGCAGGGATCGAGGTGCTGTAGATGGCTGTAGAGACGCAAGACACCCGTTCGCTGCTGTCGACCGAGTATCGGACGCTCAGCTACGTCACGGGCCCGCTCATCTTCGTGAACAACGTGAACGACGTGGCGTACAACGAGATGGTCGCCATCGTCATGCCCGACAGCTCGGAGCGCTCCGGCCAGGTCCTCGAGGTCAACGGCGACGTCGCCGTCATCCAGGTCTTCGAGGGCACCGCGGGCATCGACATCGCCCGCACGCGTGTCCGCTTCCTCGAGGAGGGCGCGAAGATCGACCTGTCGCCCGAGCTCCTCGGCCGTGTGCTGAACGGCACAGGCAAGCCGATCGACGGCGGGGCGCCCATCATCCCCGAGAAGCGCGCGGACATCACGGGCGCGCCGATCAACCCGTACTCGCGTGAGAAGCCGGCGGACTTCATCGAAACCGGCATCAGCGCGATCGACGGGCTGAACACCCTCGTGCGCGGGCAGAAGCTCCCGATCTTCTCCGGCTCCGGCCTGCCCGCCAACGAGCTGGCGGCACAGATCATCCGTCAGGCGCGCGTCATCTCGGGCGAGGAGTTCGCCATCGTCTTCGGGGCGATGGGCATCACACATCGCGAGGCGGCGTACTTCATGAGCCAGTTCGAGAGCACCGGCGCGCTAGAGCGCGTCGTGTTCTTCCTCAACCTGGCCGACGACCCCACCGTCGAACGCCTGCTCACGCCGAAGTGCGCCCTGACCGTGGCCGAGTACCTCGCCTTCGAGAAGGACATGCAGGTGCTCGTCGTGCTGTCCGACATGACGAACTATTGCGAGGCCCTGCGCGAGATCTCGACGGCTCGCGAAGAGGTGCCGGGACGCCGAGGCTTCCCCGGCTACATGTACACCGACCTCTCGACCATCTACGAGCGCGCCGGCCGCATCAAAGGCAAGAAGGGCTCCGTCACGCAGCTCCCGATCCTGTCGATGCCGGACGACGACATCACGCACCCGATCCCGGACCTCACCGGATACATCACGGAGGGACAGATCGTCCTCTCGCGGCACCTGCACCGCCGCGGCGTCTACCCACCGATCGACACGCTGCCGTGCCTGTCGCGGCTCATGAACCTCGGCATCGGGGAGGGCAAGACCCGTGAGGATCACCGCGCTGTGGCGAACCAGCTCTACGCCGCGTATGCGCAAGGTCGCGACCTGAGGCGGCTCGTCGCCATCGTAGGCGAGGAGGCGCTCTCCGACGCCGACCGCCGGTACCTGCGGTTCGCCGACGACTTCGAGAAGCGCATAGTCGGCCAGGGCCAGGAGGGCCGCTCGATCGAGGAGACGCTAGGGATCAGTTGGGAGCTCCTTGCGGGGCTGCCGATGGGCGAGCTGAAGCGCGTGCGCGATTTCATCCCGAAGTACCATCCGCAGGCCGCCGAGCACTCCGGCGATCTGTAAGGAGGCGCATCCGTGGAAGAGGTCCGCCCGACACGATCCGAGCTGCTGGAGCGCAAGCAGCAGATCTCCCTCGCCCAGCAGGGCATGGACCTGCTGAAGCAGAAGCGCGACGCGCTGCTCATCGAGTTCATGTCCGTCATGGACGAGACCTTGAGACTCTCGAGCAGCCTGCAGAAGACGGTCTCCGAGGCGCAGTATTCGCTCGCCGTCGCCAAGGCGGTCGACGGTTCGGTGTCCGTCCGGTCCGCGGCGGTCGCCACCAAGGGCGAGGTCACCATCGACATGACCGGCACCAAGATCATGGGCGTGTCGATCCCGGTGGTGACGAAGGGCGAGAGTCCCGTGCGCAGCTCGTTCACGCGTGGCTACTCGATCACGGGCGTCAGCTCCCGTATCGACGAGACGGCGGACAAGTTCGAGCGGATCCTCGACGTCATCATCGAGTACGCGGACATCGAGACGCGCCTGAAGCGGCTCGGTGAGGAGATCCAGAAGACGAACCGGCGCGTGAACGCTCTCGAGCAGATCACGGTGCCGGCTCTGAAGGAGCAGGTCGCCTACATCCAGATGACGCTCGACGAGCGCGCGCGCGAGGACCTGTTCCGGCTGAAGAAGGTCAAGAAGAAGATCGAGAAGAAGAAGGCCGTGCAGACGGCGGCTGCTACCGCGTAGGGCGGAAACCACCACGTTCACCGAGAGCGGCGCCGCATCCTGGGGGGACGGCGCCGCTCTTGCATGCATGTCGAGGACCGCGAGGCTGGCCGGATCGGACGGCCCTAACCCTTCGCGATGACCACCTTGTAGGTGTCGTTGAGGACGTCCACGCTGTCGCGGGTGTGATTCGCGATCTCGCGCGCGTAGCCGAGGATCGTCCGCACGTCGGCGTACTTCAGCTTGCTGAAGTGCAGGTCGTCCCACTCGGCGCGGGCGACGTACGCCCACAGCTCGCCGAACACCCACGACAACGCCTCGATCTCCGCGTGGGAGAGGAGGGCCCAGTCGGCCTTCATCCCCTGCCGGAGCCGTTCCATCGCCCGCTCGGTCGCGCGCGCCTTCCGCAGCTGGAAGGTGCGCATCCCGATCTCCTCGTCGTTCACATCGGGACGTTGGCTGTTCATGTTCATGATGTGAGCGTCACCCCCTCGCCGCCTCTATTCGCCGCAGCCGCTGCCTATTCCTGCCTCAGCCCGCGCCCCTCCGGCCGCGCGGCTTGCCGTAAGATGTCGTGGGAGCGGGAACCATAAAAGAAGGGGTGGGCATGGAGTTCGCCGAGGTCGTCAGCAAGCGCCGCAGCGTGCGGCACTTCAACAACAAGCTCAACGTCTCGGATGCCGACGTCCGCGATCTCCTCTCGGTGGCCACGACGGCGCCGACGGCCGGCAACGTCCAGCCGTGGCGGTTCGTGGTGCTGCGCTCGCTCGAGGCGCGCGAGCGGCTGGCCGCGGCGATGCACCAGAAGTGGGCGACGGCGGCGCCTGTGGTCATCGCCGTGTGCGTCGACCCTCGGCCGTGCTCGGCGAGGTACGGCGAGCGCGGCGAGCGCATGTACGCGCTGCAGGACACCGCAGCGGCGGTCGAGAACATCCTGCTCGCCGCCGTGGACAAGGGCCTCGCCTCCTGCTGGATCGGCGCGTTCGACAGCGCCGCCGTCGGAGAAGCCCTGGGTGTCACGCCTCCCATCACGCCAGTCGCCATCCTGCCGATAGGCTACTCGGCCGAGTCCGCGGGCAAGCCTGCCAGGCGTCCTATCGACGAGGTCACCACGTGGCTGTAGGCGGCCGGGGATTCGGCTCTCTCGACGAGCTGCGGGAGTACATGGCGGAGTGCGAGCGCTGTCCGCTCGGTTGCTCGCGCCGCAACCTCGTGTTCGGTGTCGGGGATCCGCACGCGGAGCTGATGTTCATCGGCGAGGCGCCCGGCGAGAGGGAGGACATCCTCGGCGAGCCGTTCGTGGGGGCCGCGGGCAAGCTGCTGGACGAGCTGCTGGGGAGCATCGGCCTCGTGCGCGCGCAGGTCTACATCGCCAACGTGCTGAAGTGCCGCCCCCCCGGCAACCGCGACCCGCTTCCCGAGGAGATCGCGGAGTGCGCGCCCTTCCTCGCGGAGCAGATCCGGCTGATCGACCCGAAGGTGATCGCCACCCTCGGCAACTTCGCCACGAAGTTCGTGCTGCGGACCCAGCGAGGCATCACGTCGCTGCGGGGAAAGCTCTACCACGTGGACGGACGGCAGGTCGTGCCGATCTTCCACCCGGCGGCGGCGCTCCACAACCCGGCGAACCGCCAGGCGCTGTTCGACGACTTCCGCCGCCTGCGCACGGTGATCGAGCGGACTCCCGAGGAGACACTCGCGGCGTGCGCGCAGGGGGACGAGGTGGAGCCTGCCGGCGAAAGGGCGCCGCGGGTGGTGGAGTGCGAGACGCCCAGGCTCTTCGACCCGAAGTAGGGAGCGGCCGGTGGGGTTGGTGCTGCACACGGCGTCCGAGCAAGAGACGGCCGAGGCGGGAAGGCTGCTCGCGCCCTTGCTGGCGCCGAACGACGTCCTCGCGCTGACGGGCGATCTCGGCGCGGGCAAGACGGCGCTCGTGAAAGGCGTCGCGGCGGGCCTCGGCGTGTGCGGACCGGTCGTGAGCCCGACGTTCAACATCCTGCTCGTGCACGAGGGGCGCCTGACGCTTTACCACTTCGACCTCTACCGCCTCGACGCCGAGGCGCAGCTGGTCGACGTCGACTTCTACGCGACGCTGGAGGCGGGAGGCGCCTCGCTGATCGAGTGGGGCGAGCGGTTCCCCGACGCGCTGCCGGCCGACCATCTCGCCGTGGTGATGACGATCGCCGGGGACGAGGAGCGCGACATCCAGCTCGTGCCCGGCGGCGAACGCTCCGCCGAGCTGGCCGCGGCGTGGGCCGCGCTGGCGGGCGGTGACACCGAGTGAGGACGGTGCTGGCGTTCGACACGGCGACCGACGTCATCGTGGCAGCTCTCGGCAGGTGTCCGGAGGAGCACGAGGACGCGCCGCGCGAAGTCCTCGCGGAACTCGAGCTGACCGCCGTGCGCGCGGCCAACACGCGGCTTCTGCCGTCCGTGGTCGCGCTGCTGTGCGAGGCGTCGCTGAGGGCGGGCGACCTCGACGCCGTGGTGGTGGGACGCGGGCCGGGGTCGTTCACCGGCGTCCGCATCGGCGTCGCCACAGCGAAGGGGCTCGCGCAGGGCCTCGGCGTGCCGCTGTACGGGGCGAGCACCCTGGACGCCGTCGCGTGGCGGTTCGCGTACCACGACGGGCTGGTGGGCGTGGTCGGGGACGCGATGCGGCAGGAGGTCTATCCCGCGCTGTTCCGCTGCGGTGACGGGCGCGTGGAGCGTGTGAGCCGGGACGTCGTCGAGAAGCCGGCCGAGACCGCCGCGCGGTGGGCGGCGGAGACGGACGAGCCGCTCCTGCTCGCCGGCAACGCGCTCGCGAAGCATGCGGACGCCCTTCGCGAGGGTCTCGGCGAGCGCGCGACCATCGCTCCGCCGGAGACGTGGCCGCCCTCGGGCGGCGGTCTGCTCGCGGCGGCGCTCGAAGCGCTCCCCGAGGCGGGCCGCGGCGATCCCGGGGCGCTGCTGCCCGTGTACACGCGTCTCGCCGACGCCGAGGAGGCCGAGGCGCGGCGACTCGGCCGTAAGGCGGAGCGGAACGGCACCGGCGTCGCGGGGCCGGCGGAGGGGGAGCGGTGAGCGCCGAAGTCCGCGAGATGCGTCTCGCCGACCTGCCGCAGGTGCTCGCGATCGAGCGCGCGAGCTTCGCGCGGCCGTGGTCGGAGGGCCTCTTCCGCGACGAGCTCGGCAATCCCGACACGCGGTGGTGGGTGGTCGCGGACTCGCCGTGGGGCGTCGTCGGGTTCGCGGGTCTGATGCAGAACCTCACCGACGGCCACATCCTCGACCTCGCTGTGCGGCCCGACGCCCGCGGCCTCGGGATCGGCCGCGCACTCATATCCGCGCTCGTGGAGCGCGCCGCCGGCCTCGGCATCCTGCGTATGACGCTGGAAGTGCGGCCCAGCAACAGCGTCGCTCGGGCGTTGTACGAGGAGGCGGGCTTCCACAGCGTAGGCTGCAGGCCCGGCTACTACGACGACACCGACGAGGATGCCGTCATCATGTGGACCGGCGAGCTCGCCTCGGCCGAAGGCGTCGAGATGCGACGGCGGCTCGCGGAGCGGGCAGGGGATGCGCTGGAGGCGTTCCGGCCGGCCGCGCCGCCGCGGGAGGAAGTCACGGCGGGGAGAGAGCTGATCCTCGCGATCGAGACGAGCTGCGACGAGACGGCCGCCGCGGTGATGCGCGGCGGGCGCGAGTTGCTCTCGAGCGTAGTGGCGAGCCAGGTCGACTTCCATGCACGATTCGGCGGCGTCGTGCCGGAGATCGCGTCGCGAAAGCACACCGAGGCCGTCGTGGCGGTGACGGCCGAGGCGCTCGAGCGCGCGGATGTGACCTTCGGCGACCTGTCGGCCATCGCCGTGACGCAGGGGCCAGGACTCGTCGGCGCTCTGGTGGTGGGGCTGGCGTACGCGAAGGGGCTGTCTCTCGCGACAGGTCTGCCGCTCATAGGCGTGAACCACCTGGAGGGCCACATCTTCGCGAACGTCCTAGCGGACCCCGAGGTGGCGCCGCCGCTGGTGGCGCTCGTGGTGTCGGGCGGCCATACCTCGCTCGTGCACATGCCGTCGTGGGGCGAGTACCGCACCTTGGGCTCGACGATCGACGACGCCGCCGGCGAGGCGTTCGACAAGGTCGCGAAGATGCTCGGCCTCGGGTACCCCGGGGGGCCGGTGCTGTCCGCGCTCGCGAAGGAGGGCGACCCGAAGGCCATCCGATTCCCGCGTGCGCTCATCAACTCCGGCGACTACGACTTCTCGCTGTCGGGGCTCAAGACCGCCGTGCTCACCTACATCCGGCACGAGCACGAAGCCGGTCGGGAGATCGACCAGGCCGATCTCGCCGCGTCGTTCCAGGCGGCCGTTGTCGACGTGCAGGTCGCGAAGGCCGTCCGGGCGGTGAAGGAGTGCGGTGTGCGTATGTTCTGCCTGGCAGGCGGCGTGGCGGCCAACCCGTCGCTGCGCGACGGCCTCAAGGCGGCGCTCGAGCCGCTCGGCGTGAAGGTCTCGGTGCCGCCCCTCACCTTCTGCACCGACAACGCCGCGATGATCGCCGCCGCGGCGCACTACCGCCTCTCGCGCGGCGAGATCATCGGGCTGGACGCCGAGGCGCTGCCGGATCTCCCCCTCGGCTGAGCGGACCTGAGCGCCATGGCCGCAGATCCCCGGCGATCTCGCTGTTCAAGGCTATTGAAAGCCGCGCGCACCGGCAATAGAATACGGAAGCGTTAGCAGTCGGGGAGTGAGAGTGCTAACATCACCGAGTCGCTATGCCCCGCAAGGGGTACCAAGCAGGTATCCGTTGGAGTCGTAACGCAGGAGGGTAGGGCATGAAACTCAAGCCGCTGGGCGAGAACGTGGTGGTCAAGCAGGCCGAGGCCGAGGAGCAGACCAAGTCCGGTCTCTACATCCCGGACACCGCGAAGGAGAAGCCTCAGAAGGGCACGGTCATCGCGGTAGGCGAGGGCAAGTTCGAGGACGGCGAGCGCGTCCCGATGGACGTCAAGGAAGGCGACGTCGTCATCTACAGCAAGTACGGCGGGACCGACGTGAAGATCGACGAGGTCGAGTACAAGATCCTGCGCGCGAGCGACATCTACGCGATCGTCGCCGAGTAGCGCCCGAGCAGATAGTCCCAAGGAGGGAGAGCATCCGGTATGGCTAAGGACATCCGTTTCGAAGAGGAGGCCCGCCGCGGCCTCGAGGCCGGCGTCAACAAGCTGGCCAACGCGGTCAAGGTCACACTCGGCCCCCGCGGCCGTTACGTCGTCCTCGAGAAGAAGTTCGGCGCGCCGACGATCACCAACGACGGCGTCACCATCGCCAAGGAGATCGAGCTCGACGACCCGATCGAGAACATGGGCGCCCAGCTCGTCAAGGAAGTCGCTACCAAGACCAACGACGTCGCCGGTGACGGCACCACCACCGCGACGCTGCTCGCGCAGGTCATCGTCAAGGAAGGCCTCCGCAACGTCGCGGCCGGCGCGAACCCGCTCGCGATCAAGCGCGGCATCGAGAAGGCCGTCGACGCCGTCGTCGCCGACATCAAGAAGAACGCCAAGGAGATCGAGGACAAGGCGGAGATCGCCCACGTCGGTGCCATCTCGGCCGCTGACGACGCCATCGGCGACAAGATCGCCGAGGCGATGGAGGTCGTGGGCAAGGACGGTGTCATCACCGTCGAGGAGTCGCAGACCTTCGGCATCGACATCGAGACCGTCGAGGGCATGCAGTTCGACAAGGGCTACGTGTCGCACTACATGGTCACGGACCCCGACCGCATGGAGGCCGTGCTGACCGACCCGTTCATCCTGCTGGCGAACCAGAAGATCAGCAACATCCAGGACCTGCTGCCGGTGCTCGAGAAGGTCATGCAGGCCGGCCGCCCGCTTCTGATCATCGCCGAGGACGTGGAGGGCGAGGCGCTCGCCACGCTCATCCTCAACAAACTGCGCGGCACGTTCACCTCCATCGCGGTCAAGGCGCCCGGCTTCGGCGACCGCCGCAAGCGCATGCTCGAGGACATCGCGATCGTCACCGGCGGCCAGGTCGTCTCCGAGGAGCTCGGCATGAAGCTCGACGCCGTGACCACGGAGCAGCTCGGGCGGGCGAAGACCGTCAAGGTCACCAAGGACGACACGACGATCATCGACGGCGCGGGCAAGGAAGACGACATCAAGGCGCGGATCAACCAGCTCAAGGCGGAGATCGAGAACTCCGACAGCGACTTCGACAAGGAGAAGCTGCAGGAGCGCCTCGCGAAGCTCTCCGGCGGCGTGGCGATAATCAAGGTCGGTGCGGCCACCGAGGTCGAGCTGAAGGAGAAGAAGCACCGCATCGAGGACGCGCTGCAGGCCACCCGCGCGGCCGTCGAGGAGGGCATCGTCCCCGGCGGCGGCGTCGCACTCGTGGACGCGACCGGCGCGCTGGACAAGCTGAAGCTCGACGGTGACGAGTCGTTGGGCGCGGCCATCATCCGCAAGGCGCTCGACGAGCCGATGCGGCAGATCGCCAACAACGCGGGCTTCGAGGGCTCGGTCGTGGTCGAGAAGGTCCGCAGCCTGCCGAAGGGCGAGGGCCTGAACGCCGCGACGGGCGAGTACGGCGACCTGCTCAAGATGGGCGTCATCGACCCGGTCAAGGTCACGCGCTCCGCACTGCAGAACGCCGCTTCGATCGCGGCGCTCATCCTCACGACCGAGACCACGGTCGCGGACATCCCCGAGAAGGACAACGCGGGCGCCATGGCGGGCATGGGCGGCGGCGGGATGGGCATGATGTAACACGTCACCAGATCCATCGCGTGCATTCGGGAGGCCCCGCTTCGGCGGGGCCTCCCCTTCTGTCCGGCCCGGTCCGCCGCCGCTCTCTGCCTGCGGGTCTTGCTAATTCCTTCCAGTGAACGGCTACACTTGGCGAACAGGACGTCGCGTCTCTGTCGGAAACCCGGGGGAGAGCGAACCGAGAGGGAGTGGGACATGTCAGGATCGTTCGTTCGGAAGCTCGGAGCGGGGTTGGCCGTAGCTCTGGTGATCGCTTTCGCGGCGCCCGCCGTGACGGCCGCGAAAGTGGGCGGGACGCGTCCGCAAGGGGTGCGGCCGCAGTACGTCTACTCGAAGGACGTGTACGAGCCGGACGACACCACCGCGACCGCGAAGGTGCTTCCGGAGCTCAGCTACCACACCTTCGACACGGGCAAGGACGTGGACTGGTTCAAGTTCGCGGTCGACGAGACCGGGACGCCCTTCGTCATCGAGAACCAGTTCATGGTGAAGCCGCCGTACACCACGGGCTACTGGGACACGATGATGAGCATCTACCGCCTCGACCCCGCGACGGGCGGCTTGGCGGACGTCATGACCAACATCGACGACTCTTCGGTCTTCCTCTCTTACGGGCCGACGGTCTACTTCGAAGCGCCGGCTCCCGGGACGTACTTCGTGAAGGAGTGGCCGAATTCCTCGGCCGAGTTCGGTCCGTACACGACGTATATCCGCAAGGGGATCGCGCGGCGCATCGGCGGCGTGAACCGGTTCGAGACCGCGGCGCTCGTGTCCCAGCGGATGTACTCGGATTGCGCGAACACCGCGTGGGGATCCGGCGCGGGACCGGCCGCCGTCATCCTGACGAACGGCGCTGCCTTCGCCGACGCCCTGGCTGCGGGGCCGTGGGGATGCTCGGCCGGCGGGAGGGATCCGTTCCCTGTTCTTCTGACGACTCGTGACGCCCTGCCCGACGTGACCCGTGACGAGATCCTCCGTATCGGGATGAACGCGGGCTGGGGGAGCGACCTGCTGACAGTGTTCGTCGTCGGCGGGCCGAGCGTTGTCAGCGACGCCCAGGTCGAGGCGCTGAAGAAGCTGCAGTATGTCGGGGACGTCGTACGCATCGCCGGCCCCAACCGCTTCGCGACGGCCGCCGAGGTCGCGTCGATGACCATCACTATGAGGCCCACGAGCGTGGGCCGGACCGTCAGCCCTGCCTTGGTGTTGGGCGGCACCGTGTTCATCGTCAACGGCTACTCGTTCGCGGATGCGCTGTCCGCGGGAGCGTGCGCGGCGGCGTCCCATGCGCCCGTGCTGCTGACCCGGCGGGATGCTCTTCCGGCCGAGACGGCGGCGTGGCTCAGAGACCATCCGGCGAGTACGGCGGTCATCGTGGGATCGCCGAGTGTGGTGTCGGCCGGGATCGAGAGTGCGCTCGCCACGGCACCGTACAACATCGGCAGAGTCGTCCGCGTGGGCGGCTCGACCCGCTACGAAACGTCGCTGTTGCTCGCGCAGTTCGGAGCCGACCAGTTCGAGATGCGGTCGGGCAGCATGGTGTTGGTGACCGGCGTCATCGCACCCGACGGTCTCGCCGCCACCGCTATGGCGTCCAGGATGAACGCGCCAGTGCTGCTCACGCCGCCGGCCACCCTGGCGCCGCAAGTCACCGACTACTACCGGACGTACGGGCCGATGCGCAGCACGAGCTACGTTCTCGGCAGCTCCGCCGCTATCAGCGACGGCGTCCTCGGCACGTTTCGGGACCTGTACAAGCTGCCGATCGTCAGGTAGGCATCCACCGCGTTGGGGAGGCGGACCGGCTCTTCAAGAGCCGGTCCGCTCGCGTTCGGCTACAGTGGTGAAGTGCGCATCCTCATGGTAACCAACACCTTCGCACCGGCGCGCAACGGCGTGGCGGCGGTGGTCGGCATGCTTCGCCGCGAGCTGGAGGCGCGCGGCCATGAGGTGGACGTGCTCACCGGGCGCCTGCGCGGGCGTGCGGCGGACGAACGGGTGCACGAGACGCCGGTGGTCCGCGGCTTCGCGCGCGACTTCCCTCTGCCCGTGTCGCTCCTCGGCGTGCCTGGTTCACTTCGCGGCGAGAGCTACGACGTGGTGCACGTTCATCACCCCGTGCTGCTCGGGCCGCTGGGACGGCGCATCGCCGAGGGCTGCGGCGCGGCGGCCGTCTTCACCGCGCATTCGGTCTACACCGACTACCTCGACTCGTATGCGGGTGGTCTCGCCCGGCCGATGAAGGCGGGCGTGGCACGCCGCACCGCCGAGTTCCTCTCCGGCTTCGACCTCGTGCTCGCACCGTCCACTCACGTGAGGCGCGTGATGCGCGAGTGGGGCGCGAGCTCGCGGATCGAGATGCTGGAGGCGGCCGCCGACGTGACGCCGCGACCGCGCGAGGAGGCACGCCGCCGCCTCGGGGTGCGGGCGGAGGAGCGCCTGGCGCTCGACGTCGGCCGGCTCGCGCCCGAGAAGCGGCACGACGTCGTGGTGCGGGAGTTCGCCGCCGCCGCGGAGCTCGTGCCGGAGGCCGAGCTGGTCATCGTGGGCGACGGGCACGAGCGCGCGCGGCTCGAGCGGCTCGCCGGCGAGCTCGGCGTGCGGGGACGCGTACGCATCCTCGGCGGACTGGACCGCGACGAGCTCGCGCTGTGGTATTCGGCCTCCGACGTGCTCGTCGCGGGATCGCTGTCGGAGACCGGCCCGCTGACGGTGGTGGAAGCCATGGCTTGCGGGGTGCCGGCGGTAGCCTATGACGCGCCCGGCTTCGAGGACCGCCTCACGACCGGCGACAACGGCATCCTCGTCGAGCCGCGCGACGGCGAGCTCGCGGCCGCGCTCGCGGCCGTCCTCGGCAACGCCGAGGTCCGCGGGAAGCTCTCGACGGGCGCGCGTCATCACGCTTTCGCCTACACGCCGGCGCGGGCGACGGAGACGCTGCTGGGATACTATGAAGAGTTGCTGTCTTCCTCCGAGGAGTCCTGAGATGTCGCTGTCGATAGGTATCGTGGGTCTGCCGAACGTCGGCAAGTCCACGCTCTTCACCGCGCTGACGAACAAGTGCGTCGGCGCGTCCAACTTCCCGTTCTGCACCATCGAGCCGAACGTCGGCATGGTGCCGGTGCCGGACCCGCGCCTCGACCGGCTCGCCGGGCTCGTGCATCCCGAGAAGGTCGTGCCCGCGACGGTCGAGTTCGTCGACATCGCGGGGCTCGTGGCGGGAGCGAGCCAGGGCGAGGGCCTGGGCAACCAGTTCCTCGCCAACATCCGCGAGACCGACGCCATCGCCGAGGTGGTGCGCTACTTCGGCGACGAGAACGTCGTGCACGTCGACGGGAAGGTCGACCCGGCCAGCGACGTCGAGACGATCCGCACGGAGCTGGTACTCGCAGACTTGGGCACAGTGGACCGCTCCCTGCCTCGGCTGGAGAAGGAGGCGAAGCGCGACAAGGCGGCGGAGACCAAGGTCGCGCTGGTGCGGCGGGTGCGCGAGTGGATGGAGGAGGGGCACCGCGCGGCGCGGATGGAGATGTCGGCCGAGGAGCGCGTGCTGCTCCGCGACCTGCACCTGCTGACGATGAAGCCGCTGCTGTACGTGGCGAACGTGGGCGAGGACGAGATCGGGCGCGAGCTCGCGCCGATCGACGGCCAGCGGCCGGTGGCGATCTCGGCGCGCATCGAGTCGGAGCTGGCCGAGCTCGAGCCGGCCGAGCGCGCGGAGTTCCTCGAGGCGGAGGGCCTGACCGAGCCGGGGCTCGACGCGCTCATCCGCGAGGCGTACCGCCTGCTCGGCCTGCACAGCTTCTTCACCGCGGGACCGAAGGAGGTCCGCGCCTGGACGGTGCCCGCGGGAGCGAAGGCGCCGGAGGCGGCGGGCGTGATCCACAGCGACTTCGAGCGAGGCTTCATCAAGGCCGAGGTGATCTCGTACCGCGACTACGACGAGCTGGGCAGCGAGGCGGCGGCGAAGGCCGCGGGCAGGCTGCGCGTCGAGGGCAAGGAATACGTGGTCGCGGACGGCGACGTGATGCACTTCCGCTTCAACGTGTAGCGGCGGTCAGTCCAGCGCCTTCTGCAGCTCCCAGTCCATCAGCTTCGGGATCACGGACGGAGCGCCGAAGACGGTCACGCCCGTGACGCGGCCCTGGTTGATCTCGAGATACTCGCGCTCGGCGTCGGGCAGCACGCGCGGCTGCACGAGCATGAGCGGCATGCCGACCTTGGCGCCGTAGGTGCCGGCGACGAGCGCGTCGGGGAAGTCGAGGCCGTTGGCGACGAGCAGCCCCAAGCGGCCGCTGCTCCCCCACGTGCGCACCATCCCCGCGTTGGTGGTGAAGCGGTCGCCGCCCCCCACTCGCGACACCGCCGGAAGCCCCGCCACGGCGCTCGGCGGGACTGCCGAGGTGCTCCCGACCACGAGCGCGCTGCGGATCGATCCGCGATGTGAGTCGACGAAGGCTTGCGAGGGTGCGGGGAGCGTGTCGCCGGAGGCGAGCAGTATCGGCATCCCGAGCACCCCGGCGTAAGGAGACAGCGACAACGCGTCAGGGAAGTCGCGCCCCGAGACCACGGCCACCCTCCCGTTGGCCGGCAGCCCGACCTCCTCGGCTATCAGGGCGGCCGTCTCGTAGCGGTCGGCGCCGCCGATACGGCGCGCTTCCACCGTCGCGGTCCCCACCGTGGCCGCGGCGGTCGCCTCGGCCGTCACGGTGGCGGATATCGCGCTCTCGGCGCCGAGCACGACGATGCTGGCGGGATGGAGGCGAGCGAGTTCATCCTTCGTGACCGTGGGCAGCGTGCTCGGCGAGGTTAGCAGCAGCGGCGCGTCGAGCTTGTGCGACAGAGGCGACGCGGCGAGCGCGTCGGGCCAGTTGGTGCCGGATGCGAGCAGCACCGTGCCCGCGCCGCCGGCCCAGCCGGACCGCGACGCCTGCACGGCGGTGGCGTAGCGGTCCGTGCCCTGGACGCGCGGGTAGACGGTCTGGAACGGCTGCTCGGCGAAGAAGCGGTCGACGCCGGTCGCGATGGCCCGAGCCAGCCGCCAGCGGTACACGGCGCTCCCGAGGCGCGACGCCTCGCCCGGGTTCGACAGGAAGCCCGCCTCGATGAGGATCGCGGGCATGTTCGACCAGCGGATCACGTAGAAGTTGGTGATCTTGTCGCCGCGGTCCACCGCACCCGTCTGCGCGATCATCTCGCTCTGCACGAGCGCGCCGAGGCGCTGGCCCAGCGGGTCGAAGCTCGGCGCGAAGGTCTCGATACCCGTCACGCTCTTGTCACCGACCCCGTTGCAGTGGATGGACACGAAGAGGTCGGCTCCGGCGGCGTTGGCCATGTTCGCGCGCGCCTGAAGGTCCTCGAGGGGCACGCCGGTGCTCATCACGCCGTCGGCGTACAGGTGCGGCCCGTCGGACCACCAGTGCCACGTAGGGATGTCCCACGTGCACACGGCGTAGTCGCCGGTGCGGTCGATCCCGACGCGGTATCCCTTAGCCAGCAGCCGCTGCCGCAGCTCCATCGCGATGGCGAGGTTGACGTCCTTCTCGTACAGCCCGTTCTCGTTGGCGTTGCTGAACGGGCCGCCGTGACCGGCGTCGATGAACACGTACGGAGCCTCGGCCGAGGCGCGGGAGGGTGACGCGAACAGTGCCAGGCAGGCGAGGAGCGTGGCTGCGAGCGGCGCGAAGAGCCTCCGCCGGAGAGCTGGCTGCGACATGTGCTGCACCTTAGGTCGACCGTTATCGCTGACGGACGGACCGTGGGGACGTCCGCTGTCCGGAACACGTTCAACAATAGACGTATTCGTCCTAGAATGTCGGAAAGTCCCCGCCGTGAGTACAGCCTCGGCTGCGTTCGACGCGCGGACCGCCCTGTGTTAGCATGGCCGGAATCCTCCAGGCCCGCGGGGCGCCGCGGGCAGGCCGCAGTTCTCATCAGACCAGGTAAGGCGAGGCAGGTGCCGGCACCTGGTCTTTGCATATCAGCGTTCGTGACGGACCGAAGGCCGTCACGAACGGGCGGGATCGAGCAGACTCGCTTCGCGAGCAGCTCATCCGCCGGCGGGCGAGCACGGCCCGTCGACCTTCACATCACGGACGCCGAGGAGGAAGCATGGAGATCGAGATCGGGCGCGGGAAGACGGCACGCAGGGCCTACGGCTTCGACGACGTGGCCATCGTGCCCTCACGCCGCACGCGCGACCCGCGGGACGTCGACATCCACTGGGAGTTCAGCTTCCGCGGCAAGACGTTCGATTTCCCGCTGCCGGTGCTCGCCTCGGCCATGGACGGCGTCGTGGACCCGAAGTTCGCCATCGAGATGGGCAAGCTCGGCGGTCTCGCCGTTCTCAACCTCGAGGGCATCCAGACGCGGTACGAGGATGCCGGCGCCATGCTGGACGCCATCGCCGGCTTCGAGAAGGCCGACGCGACGCGCCAGATGCAGGAGATCTACAAGGAGCCGGTGAAACCGGAGCTCATCACGCAGCGAGTCAGGGAGATCAAGGACGGCGGCGTGCTCGCCGCCGCGTCGCTGACCCCGCAGAACGTGGAGCGCTACATCGAGCCCGCGCTCGCCGGCGGTCTGGACCTCCTCGTCATCCAGGGCACGGTGGTCTCGGCAGAGCACGTGTCGACCTACGACAAGCCGCTGGACCTCAACACGTTCATCCGCGACCTCGACGTGCCGGTCATCGTCGGCGGCTGCTGCAGCTACTCCGGCGCGCTGCACCTGATGCGCACCGGCGCCGTGGGCGTGCTCGTCGGCGTCGGCCCGGGCCATGCGTGCACTTCGCGCCGCGTGCTGGGCATCGGTGTCCCGCAGTGCACCGCGATCGCGGACGCCGCGGCCGCGCGCATGCGCCACCTCGACGAGACCGGCGTCTACTGCCACGTCATCGCCGACGGCGGCATGCGGACCGGCGGCGACATCGCGAAGGCGATCGTGTGCGGCGCGGACACCGTCATGATCGGCTCGCCGCTGACGGCGGCGCAGGAGGCGCCGGGGCGCGGCTACCACTGGGGCATGGCGACCTTCCATCCCGACCTGCCGCGCGGCACTCGCGTGTTCTCGGGCACCAAGGGCTCGCTCGCCGAGATCCTCACCGGTCCCGCCACCGAGAACGACGGCACCCTGAACCTCTTCGGCGCGCTGCGGACCTCGATGGCGACGTGCGGCTACGAGAACCTCAAGACCTTCCAGAAGGCCGAGGTCATGGTCGCGCCGTCGCTGCAGACCGAGGGCAAGGTGCTCCAGAAGGAGCAGGGCGTGGGGATGGGCCGGTAGTGGCTCAGACGCACGAAGACATCGCTACCGTCCTCGTCGTCGACTTCGGCGCGCAGTACGCGCAGCTCATCGCGAGGCGCGTACGCGAGTGCCGCGTCTACTCCGAGATCGTCCCGCACGACATCACGCTCGAAGAGCTGCAAGCACGCAAGCCGGCCGCGCTCATCCTCTCGGGTGGCCCGGCCTCCGTGTACGCCGAGGGCGCGCCGAAGATGGACCCTCGCATCTACGAGCTGGGGATCCCGATCCTCGGCCTGTGCTACGGCATGCAGCTCATGGCGCTCGACCTCGGCGGTGAGGTCCCGCACACGGACGTGGGCGAGTACGGGCACGCGCGGCTGACGGTGGTCGACGAGGAGTGCCCGCTGTTCGAGGGCCTGCCGGAGAGCCAGCAGGTGTGGATGAGCCACCGCGACAGCGTCGGCCGCGTGCCGGAAGGCTTTGCGATCCTCGCCTCGACGCCCACCACCGCGATCGCCGCGATGGCGAACGCCGAGGCGAAGCTGTACGCCACGCAGTTCCACCCCGAGGTGGCACACACGCCGCACGGCACGGAGATGGTCAAGGCCTTCCTGTACGACATCGCCGGCATCGCGCCGACGTGGACGATGGTGAACATCATCGACGAGACGGTGGACGCGGTCCGCGCTCAGGTGGGTGACTCGCGCGTCATCTGCGCTCTCTCGGGCGGAGTGGACTCCTCCGTGGTCGCGGCGCTGCTGCACCGCGCGATCGGCGACCAGCTCACCTGCGTGTTCGTCGACCACGGGCTGCTGCGCCAGGACGAGGGTGCCGAGGTCGTGAAGGTCTTCCGCGACCAGTTCCGCGTCGACCTCGTGCACGTGCAGGCGCAGGACCGCTACCTGTCGCTGCTCACTGGTGTCGCCGACCCGGAGGAGAAGCGCTCGATCATCGGCGGGGAGTTCTGGCAGGTCTTCTTCGAGGAAGCCACGAAGCTGCAAGGCGCGCGATTCCTCGCACAGGGGACGCTGTACCCGGACGTGATCGAGAGCGGCTCGAAGACGGCGGCCAAGATCAAGTCGCACCACAACCTCATCCCGTTCCCCGAAGGCGTGCACTTCGAGCTCATCGAGCCGCTGCGCCGCCTCTTCAAGGACGAGGTGCGCGCGGTGGGCGCCGAACTCGGCGTGCCGGACCACATCGTGCACCGCCAGCCGTTCCCCGGTCCCGGCCTCGCGGTCCGCATCATCGGTGACGTGACGGCCGAGAAGCTCGAGATCCTGCGGCGCGCCGATGCCATCGTGCGCGAGGAGATCGGCCGCTGGGACGAGGGCCGCGAGGTGTGGCAGTACTTCGCGGTGCTGCCCGACATCCGCTCCGTCGGCGTCATGGGCGACGAGCGCACCTACGCGCGCCCGATCATCATCCGCGCGGTCGCCTCGGCCGACGCGATGACCGCCGACTGGGCGCGGCTGCCGCACGACCTGCTCGCGCACCTCTCCAACCGCATCATCAACGAGGTCGACGGGGTCAACCGTGTGGCCTATGACATCACGAGCAAGCCGCCCGGCACGATCGAGTGGGAGTGACGGGCACGACGCGAAGGGCGCGAGCCATGGGTGAGGCCGACGAGGTCCAGGCTAGGATCGCCGAGCTGCGGGCTCGGATCGACGAGATCGACTGCGAGGCCGTGAGGCTGTTGAACGAGCGTGCACAGCTCGCGCTCGACATCCGCGAGCTCAAGCCGAAGGTGCGCATGGCGCTCTACGACCCGAAGCGCGAGGAGGAGATCTTCGAGAAGCTCGCCGCGTGCAACGGCGGCCCGCTCTTCGACGACAACCTCCGCGAGATCTACGACGCCATCCTGCACGTCATGAAGGAGCTGTAGGTGGCCGCCGGAGAAGCGCGCGCGGCCGGCGCCGTCGAGCGCGACGGGCGGGTGACGATCATCGCCGGCCCCTGCTCGATAGAGAGCCGCGAGCAGATCATGGAGGTCGCGGCGGTCTGCGCCGAGCTGGGGATCCGCGTGCTGCGCGGCGGCGCGTACAAGCCGCGCACCTCGCCGTACAGCTTCCAGGGGCTCGAGGAGGAGGGCCTCAAGATGCTCGCCGAGGCGGGCGAGCGCTACGGGCTTCTCACCTGCACCGAGGTCGTGGACTCCGCTCACGCCGAGGTGGTCGACTCGTACGCCGACATCCTCCAGGTGGGCACGCGCAACATGGCGAACTTCAGCCTGCTGAAGAAGCTGGGCGCGGTCACGGCCGAGAGCCACAAGCCGGTGCTGTTCAAGCGCGGCATGTCGGCGACGATCGAGGAATGGCTCGCGGCCTCGGAGTACCTGACGATGCCGGGTAACCCGAACGTGATCCTTTGCGAGCGCGGGATCCGCACGTTCGAGACCGCGACGCGCTTCACGCTCGACATCTCGGCCGTGCCTGTCGTCAAGAAGCTGAGCTACATGCCGATCGTTGTCGACGTGTCTCACCCGGCCGGCCACGTCGACCTCGTGCCGTCGCTGTCGCGGGCGGCCGTGGCCGCCGGAGCCGACGGACTCATGGTCGAAGCCCATCCCAACCCCCGCAAGGCGCTGTCGGACGGACCGCAGCAGCTCGACCTTGCAGGATTACGCAAGCTTGTTGTCGAACTCGAACCGGTAGCGAGGTCTATCGGCCGAAGCCTCGCCTGAGTTCGTGCGGCCCACGCGCACCGGGGTCGTGCTGCTCGCAACACTCGTGGGGGATGGGTGGCGAACGAGGACGTCAAGCGCATGTGCCTCTACTGCGGCGCCGAGACTACGCGCCATCTCGGCATCTGCAAGTTCTGCGGAGTAGGCGTCTGCGAGAAGTGCGGCAACATCCAGGTGTCCATGGGTGAGCGGTTCGCCGCGCACGACGCGTGCCTGAAGCGGCAGGACGGCGGCTTCTCGATGATCAAGTTCGTGAAGTAGCGTCGCCTTCCGCCCCTACGGCTTCGAGGCGCGGATTCTTCACCACGTCTCCGCCTCGGACCCGTCCACAAGTAGTCTGCATCCCCCTGAAGCCGAGGCATCCAAACGAGCGAGCCGATGTGACATCCAGGGCGCTTCACTCCAGCGCTTTCACGGCGGCCAGCCCTTCGCTACACTTGGTCGGCCATGACCTCCCTTCTCGACGACCTCAATCCCGCGCAGCGCGACGCCGTGCTGACCACCGAGGGGCCCCTGCTGGTGCTCGCCGGCGCGGGCTCCGGGAAGACGCGCGTCCTCACCTTCCGCGTGGCGCACCTTATCCAGGAGCACCACGTCTCGCCCGACGAGATCCTCGCCATCACCTTCACGAACAAGGCCGCGGCCGAGATGAAGGAGAGGCTGGCGGGACTCATCGGTCCGCCCGCGCAGCGCATGTGGGTGATGACGTTCCACGCGATGTGCGTGAGGATGCTGCGGCGCGACGGGGAGCGCCTCGGCTTCGGCCGGAGCTTCACCATCTACGACGACGACGACAGCAAGCGGCTGATGAACTCCGTGTTCACCGCGCTGGAGCTCGACCCGAAGAAGTTCTCGCCGGCGATGGTGCGGGGTCGCATCTCGGCCGCGAAGAACGAGCTCGTGGACGCCGAAGCGTTCGCCGCCGCGGCGAAGGGGTTCATCGAGGAGAAGACCGCGCAGTGCTACGAGATCTACGAGCAGCGGCTTCGCGACGCCAACGCGATGGACTTCGACGACCTGCTGGTGAACGCCCACACGCTGCTGGCCGAGCATCCCGACGTGCTCGAGCACTACCAGAAGCGGTTCCGCTACATCCACGTCGACGAGTACCAGGACACCAACCACGCGCAGTACGAGATCGTGAACATGCTGGCCTCGGCGAAGCGCAACCTGATGGTCGTCGGGGACGACGACCAGAGCGTGTACTCGTGGCGCGGCGCCGACATCCGCAACATCCTCGAGTTCGAGCAGGACTACCCGGACGCGGCCGTCATCAAGCTGGAGCAGAACTACCGGTCGACCAAGACGATCCTGGCGGCCGCCAACTACGTCGTCGCGAACAACCGCGGCCGCAAGCCGAAGACGCTGTGGACCGCGAACGCCGAAGGCGAGTCGATCACGCGCTACGTCGCCACCGACGAGCGCGACGAGGCGCGATTCGTCGCGGGTGAGATCGAGCGGCTGCTGCACGACGAGCACCGCGGGTACTCGGACTTCGCCGTGTTCTACCGCACGAACGCGCAGAGCCGCGTGCTCGAAGAGATCTTCCTGCGCGAGGGTCTGCCGTACAAGCTCGTGGGCGGCACGCGATTCTTCGAGCGCGCGGAGATCCGCGACGTGCTCGCATACCTGCGGGTGCTCGTGAACCCCGCGGACGCCGTCAGCTTCAAGCGCGTCGTCAACACGCCCAAGCGCGGCATCGGCGAGACGACCGTGCAGGCGATCGAGGCAGCCTCCTACCGCGACGGCGTCTCGATGTACGAAGCGGCGCTCGCGGCGCCCGAGGCAGGCTACCTCGGCACGGGGCCTCGGAAGAAGGTCGCGGAGTTCGTGACGCTCCTCGGCGAGCTGGAGGGCATAGTCCGCTCGGAGGAGAAGTGGGGGATGCGCGCGCTCGTCGAAGCGGTGGTCGAGCGCAGCGGGCTAGTCAGCGCCCTCAACGCGGAGCGCAGCGACGAGGCCGCCGGGCGCGTGGAGAACGTCCGCGAGTTCTTCGGGGTGGTGCAGGAGTTCGAGGAGACGCACGCGGAGGCGACCCTCGACGACCTCATGGAGTGGGTCGCCCTGCGGACCGACCTCGACGCGCTCTCGGAGAAGGAGCACTCGGTCACGCTCATGACGCTGCACACCGCGAAGGGACTCGAGTGGCCGGTGGTGTTCGTGGTCGGCATGGAGGACTCGCTGTTCCCGCACGCCAACTCGATCTTCGAACCCGAGAAGCTCGAGGAGGAGCGGCGCCTCGCCTACGTGGGCATCACGCGGGCTCGCGAGCGGCTGTACCTCACGCACGCGACGCAACGTTTCATCATGGGCAAGACGCAGTACAACCAGCCCAGCATGTTCATCCGCGAGATCCCCGAGGAGCACGTCGCCACCCTCGGCGTCGGCAGCGCGGGCTACGCGGGACGCCTGCCGCTCTCCGCTCCCGTTGGAGGACGCACCTACGGCGGCGGCGGCATGGGCGTGCCGCGCGAGCGCATCTCGCCTAAGGCCGACCCCGAGACGTTCGAGCCCGGTGACGCCGTGGAGCACAAGACCTTCGGCCGAGGTGTGGTCACCGAGGTCAAGGGCGACAAGGTGACGATCAGCTTCACCCAGGGCGGTACCAAGACGCTGCTCGCGGGGTACGCTCCGATACGGAAGCTGTCGTAAGGGGGAAGACGTGCGACCGGTCCTGGTGTTCGGGCACCGCAACCCGGACTCCGACTCCGTCTGCGCCGCCGTCGCGTACGCGCATCTGAAGAACCGCGTGGAGTCCGAGCGCGTCTACGTCCCGGTCCGCCTCGGCGAGGCGCCCTCGGAGACGCGGTGGCTGTTCGACCGCTTCGGTGCGAAGATGCCGGAGCGGGTCGAGCACGTCCGCCTCCGCGTGCGGGACGCGATGGCGGCCGAGGTCGTGACCGTCGCCCCGGACGAGTCGCTGCTCGCCGTGGGACGGCTCATGCGCGAGCACGACATCCGCGCGGTGCCGGTGTGCGAAGACGGACGCGTGCTCGGCATCGTCTCGACGGAGACCCTCGCCGCCCGCTACCTTCGGATACTGGAGCCGCTCGCCGCCGGCACTCTTCGCGAGTCGCCGGCTCTGCTCGCGAGCGACGTCATGGACTCGGACGTCACTCCCGTCGACCCCGACGCGCTGCTGGCGGACGCCGCCGACGATCTCGTGAGCTCGCCGCACCGCTCGGCCGTGGTGATCGACGCCGACGGCAGACTCGCGGGCATCCTCACGCGCACGTCGCTCGCGCGGGCCGGCAAGCGCGAGGTCGTGCTGGTCGACCACAGTGAGACCGCGCAGTCGGCGGAGGGGATCGAGGAGGCCGCGATCATCGAGGTCGTCGACCACCACCGCATCGGCGACATCGAGACGGCGGCGCCCATCAGTTTCACGGCCATGCCCGTGGGCTCGACGTGCACGATCGTGGCGAGCCGCTACTTCGAGCACGACGTGACGCCTCCGGTGCCGATGGCGGCCCTCATGCTCGGCGCGCTGCTGTCCGACACGGTGCTCCTCAAGTCGCCGACCACTACCGGCCTCGACCGCGAAGTCGCGCAGCGCCTAGCGGCCGTCGTCGACGTCGACGCGCTCGAGCTCGGCATGGAGCTTGTGCGCGCCCGTACGGCCGGGCAGCCTTTCTCGGCCGAGAGGGTCGTGTGCGCGGACGTCAAGGAGTTCCACGCCGGCGACGCGAAGATCGCCGTGGCGCAGCACGAGACGCCCGACCTGGAGGGCGTGTTGGAGCACCGCGACGAACTGACGGCGTCGATGGAGGCGCTTCGCGTGCGCCGCGGCTACGACCTCGTGCTGCTGATGGTGACCGACATCGTCCGCGAGGGGACGGAGCTGCTGGCGGCGGGGAACACGCGCATCGCCGAGCGGGCGCTCGACACGCGGTTCGAGGACGGCTCCGTGTGGCTGCCGGGCGTGCTGTCGCGCAAGAGGCAGGTCGCCGCGCGGCTCCTCGGCTGACCGTTCCCCGAGACGCCCATGCCGCCCCCCGGCGGCGCTCCTCCTTCTACGCTTCCGGCCGTTCTCCTTCTGTTAAAATGTGCGAAACCTGACGGCGGAAGCATCGTCCGCTGCCGGTCGGGGCCATCCGGGGATCCAGGGAGGGAAGATGCAAGCAGCTCTGTCCGTGTATCTCGGTCTGGGCGCGGGGCTCGTCGCCGTGGCCTACGCCGTGTTCCTCATCACGAGGATCAACGCGTTGCCTTCGGGCAACGACCGGATGCGCGAGATCGCAGGCGCCATCCAAGAGGGTGCCATGGCCTACCTCGGCCGGCAGTACCGGACCGTGGCCATCGTGGCGGTGGCCATCGCGATCGCGGTCGTCATACCGGGGCTCTTCGGCGTCACCGGTTTCGGCATCTGGACCGCTATCGGCTTCCTGCTCGGCGGTGCGTCGTCCGCCGCGGCCGGCTTCATCGGGATGGGCATCTCTGTCCGCGCCAACGTCCGTACCGCCGAGGCGGCGCGCGGAGGTCTCGGCAAGGCGCTCAAGGTGGCCTTCGAGGCTGGTAGTGTCACGGGCCTGTTCGTCGTGGGCCTCGGCATCCTGTCGGTGTCGATCATGGCGATCCTCGTGTCCTTCGGCATCGCTCCGATGTCCGCGCTCGTGGGGCTCGGCTTCGGCGGTTCACTCATCAGCGTGTTCGCCCGTCTCGGCGGCGGCATCTTCACGAAGGCCGCGGACGTGGGAGCGGACCTCGTCGGCAAGGTGGAGGCCGGCATCCCCGAGGACGATCCGCGCAACCCCGCCGTCATTGCCGACAACGTGGGCGACAACGTGGGCGACTGCGCCGGCATGGCCGCGGACCTCTTCGAGACCTACGTCGTGACCACCGTCGCGGCGATGCTCGTGGCGCAGCTCGCGTTCGGCGCGTCGGGCCTCGCGTTCGCGCTGGGCTATCCGCTCGCGCTCGGCGCCGTGTCGATCGTGGCGTCGATCATCGGGACCTTCTTCGTGAGCATGAGCCCGAACGGGACGATCATGGGCGCCCTGTACAAGGGCCTGTGGGCGGCGGCCGGCATCGCCGCGGTGGCCTTCTACCCGGTCACTCAGTGGCTCGTGCCCGCGAACCTCGCCGTCGTGAACGAGACGCTGGCCCCGAAGGGCCTGGCCGCGCTCACGATCTGGTTCTGTGCTCTGGTGGGGATCGCGCTGACGGCGGCGATGGTCTACATCACCGACTACTTCACGGGATCGAAGTTCCGTCCCGTCCACTCGATCGCGTCGGCATCCGTCACCGGCCACGGCACGAACGTCATCCAGGGTCTCGCGGTCGGCATGGAGTCCACGGCGCCTCCGGTCATCGCCATCGTGCTGGCGACCCTCATCAGCTACTCCCTCGGCGGCATCTACGGGATCGCGGTCGCCGCGCTGTCGATGCTGTCGATGGCCGGCATCGTCGTGGCGATCGACAGCTTCGGGCCCGTCACGGACAACGCGGGCGGCATCGCCGAGATGGCGGGCCTGCCCTCCGAGGTCCGCGTGCACACCGACGCTCTCGACGCCGTGGGCAACACCACGAAGGCGGTCACCAAGGGCTACGCGATCGCCTCGGCCGCGCTGGCCGCCGTCGTGCTCTTCTCCGACTACACGCACGCGCTCACCGAGCAGGTCAAGTCGGTCGCCCCGCTCGTGTTCAACCTGTCCGATCCGCGCGTGCTGGTGGGTCTGTTCGTGGGCGGTGCCCTGCCGTACCTGTTCGCCTCGCTCGCGATGACGTCCGTCGGCAAGGCCGCCGGCGCGGTGGTCGAGGAAGTGCGCCGCCAGTTCCGGGAGATCCCGGGCATCATGGAGGGCACGAGCAAGCCGGACTACGCCCGCAGCGTCGATATCGTGACGCGGGCGGCGCTGAGAGAGATGACGCTGCCGGCGCTCATCCCGACCGGCGTGCCGGTGCTCATCATCGTCATCGGCTTCGTCCTGAAGGCCATCGGCTACGGCGGCGCGTTCCAGTTCACGGCGCTGGCGCTCGGCGGCGCGCTCGTGGGCACGATCGTCACCGGCCTGTTCGTGGCGATCTCGATGACTTCGGGCGGCGGGGCTTGGGACAACGCGAAGAAACTCATCGAGGAGGGTCAGTTCGGCGGGAAGGGCTCCTTCGCCCACCAGGCCGCGGTGACCGGCGACACGGTCGGCGACCCGTACAAGGACACCGCCGGTCCCGCTCTCAACTCCATGATCAAGGTGTTCAACATCGTCGCGCTGCTCCTGGTGCCGCTGATGGCGGTCCTGGCTCGCTAGCAGCTCCAACGGGTTACATGGACGGCCCCTTCCGGTATCTTCGGAGGGGGTCGTCTCTCGCTTCGGAGGTCGTGTGCCCGAACGGCGCTTCTGGCAGCGCTCGCGCGTGGTCGCCGCCGTGCTGGCGGCGGCGGTCCTCGTGTGGTCCTACCGCGTGCTCGCCGCGTGGAACGACCGCCCGACGGTGTTCCTGGCCGCTCTCGCCGTGCTGTTCGGGCTGCTGCTCCTCGCCGATTGGGTGTTCGACCTGCTGGGACCGCCGGTCTGGCGCCTGACGCGAAGCCTCGCGCTGTCGGTGGCGCACGCCGTGACGCACGACCCCGAGCTGAACGCGCTCCTCGGCCGTCATCCGGGCTTCGGCGGATGGCTGCGCGCGAGGTTCACACGAGAGCGGTGGAGCGGCTGGTACCTGACGGCTACGGTGTTGCTCGCGCTGTACTTCCTCGCCGGGTTCCTGTCGATCATGCGCGCGGTGGTCACCACCTCCGCGCTCGCGGTGTTCGACCCGCAGATAGCGGCGCTGCTGCGCGCCTTCCGGACTCCGCCGGTCACGCGCCTCATGTGGATCGCCACCGTCTTCGGCGACCCGAACAGCATGTGGGCGGTCTCGATCGTGTTCGTGCTCCTCCTGCTTCTGTGGGGACGCCGAGGCGAGGCCGTCCTGGTCGGCGTCACGATGGCGGTGGGCTCGACCGCGGGCGACTTCCTCAAGGTCGCCACGCACCGTTCGAGGCCGCCGGCGTTCTACGCGCTCATCGGCGAGCCGAGGTCCGCGAGCTTCCCTTCCGGTCATGCGCTGGCGAGCCTGCTGTTCTTCGCGCTGCTGGCGCTCGTGCTCTGGCGCGCCGTCGGCACGACCCCGCGCCGCCGCTTCTCGATCGTGGCCGTGTGCGCGCTCGGCGCGCTGCTGGTCGCGCTGTCGCGCGTCTACCTCGGCGTGCACTGGCCGACCGACGTCGTGGGCAGCTGGTACCTGGGCGCCGCATGGCTCAGCGTGACCGTCGGTTCGTTCCTCGGCTGGGAGCGCTACGCCAGCGGTGCGAAGCGATGGGCCGCGGCGGGGACGGGGAGGCTGCGCGCGGCGGTGACGCTGGGCGTCGCGGCGTCCGCGGCGGCGGTGCTCGTCGTCGGCGCCGCAGCGGACCCGCTGCTGGGCAGGCTGGTCGCGCAACCGCCGGCCGTGGAGTACGCGCTCTCGCGGCTGCCGGCGCTCGAGCGCGCCCTGCCGAGGTACTCCGAGAAGCTCGACGGCTCGCCGCAAGAGCCGGTGTCGCTGGTGTTCGTGGGGAGTGAGGAGCAGCTGGCCGCCGCGTTCGCTCGCGCGGGATGGCAGCGCGCGGACGACCAGAGCCTGAGCGCGCTGTTCCGGGTGTCCGTCGCGGCGCTCGCCAACCGCCCCTACCCGAACGCGCCGGTGACGCCGTCGTTCATCGGCGGCAAGGCGAACGATCTCGCGTTCGAGAAGCCGGAGGGGACCGCCACGGCTCGCAGGCGGCATCACGTGCGGTGGTGGTCGACGAACGTGATGCTGATGCGGGAGCCGGTATGGGTCGCGACTGCGAGCTTCGACTCGCGGCTCGAGATCGGGGCGACCATCCCGGTACCGACGCACCACATCGACCCCGATGTCGACAAGGAGCGCGACTACATCGTGCGCGCGCTGGCGGGCACGGGGCTCGTGGGGGAGTCCGGCGTGTTCCAGGTCGTGCGGCCGGAGAGCGGCACGAACGCAGCGGGCGACAAGTTCTACACCGACGGCAAGGCCGTGCTGCTGGAAGCGCGTTAGGCGGCGCAACAAGCTCGTCGAGTGCTCGAACGAGTGGCGGATCCGAGTGACCTATCTCGTGAGGCCTGCTGAGCGGACCTACACGGCCCGAGGCAGCAGCAGCGTGACGGTCGTTCCGACACCTGCCTCGGAGGATATCGACACGCCGCCGCCGTTCCGCTCCACCACGTGGCGCACGAGCGAGAGCCCGAGCCCCGTGCCGCCGCTGTCGCGACTGCGGCCTTTGTCGACGCGGAAGAACCGCTCGAAGACTCGCGGGAGCGCGTCCGGGGGGATGCCGATGCCAGTGTCGCTCACCTCGAGCGCCACCGCACCATCGCGCAGCGAGACCCGCACCACCACGCCTCCGCGCTCCGTGTAGGCGATCGCGTTGCTGAGCAGGTTGTCGAGCGCGATGGCGGCGTCGGTGGGCTCCATCGCCAGGTAGACGTCCTCGTTCTCGATTGCTGCCAGGTCCCGCTCGATCACCAGGCACTTCGCCTCGGCCGAGGCCCGGTGACCGGTGATGGCGAGGTCTACCGCCGTGCGGACGTCGGTGATCGCCTCCTCGCTGCCGACCTGCTCGAGGCGCGACAGGTCGAGCAGGTCCAGCACGAGCTTCCGCAGCCTGTCGGCTTCCGCACGCATCTGCGCGACGAACGCGAGCGACTGCTCGGCGTCGCCGTCGGCCGCAGCGGTCGACGCCGCCTCGGCGAGCAGCTGGATCGCGGACGCCGGTGTCTTGAGCTCGTGGCTCGCGTTCGCGACGAAATCGCGGCGCATCGCGTCGAGCCGTGCGCGTTCGCTGATGTCTGAGATGACGACGAGGGAGCGGCGCTGCCAGTCCACGACGCCCACGGGTACGACGGTGACGCGCAGCGTCCTACCCGTCGGGTCCGGCCCGATCTCCTGAACGGACCTGCCGGCGCCCTCGGGCGGCCGGCCGATCGCGCTCAGCAGCGACGGCGGGAGCCCGGTGTCGGCGAGCCGCCTGTTCCGCCACCCCCCGAACGGCATCCGGAAGAGCTGCGACATCGCCCCGTTCGCGAGGCTGACCACCTCGCCGTCGAGAAGGATCACCGCGTCGTCGAGGCCGTCCAGGACCGTCCGCAGGTTGGCCTGTTCGCTCTCCGAAGCCTGCGTCCTCGCACGCACCTGCTCCGCGAGGTCGGCCAGCGCGTCCGAGAGCACCTCGAGATCGCCGGACTCGCGCCGGACCGCGTACTGGAGGTCTCCTCCGGCGATCGCGTTGGCGGCCGAGGTGAGCCGGTCGATGGGGGCGACCGCGCTCGACGACAGGCGCGCGGTCACGAACAGTGCGACCGCGATGGCCAGCGCGAGGCCGAGCAGGCCCACGGAGCGTGCCTCGGCGGCGAGGGCGCCGACGGACGCGAGCGATTCCGAGACGCGCATCGCGCTCGGGCCCCCGCCGTAGCGCGCCGGTACGGCCACGTACATCTGCTGCGCGTCCCCCGTCTCGCCGCGGCGGACGTCGTACCCGACCCGCCCCGAGAGGGCCGCCGCCACCTCCGGCCGTGACTTCTGATCGGCGATCGAGCCCGGGGCCGTCCGGTTGTCGCCCATGACCCTGCCGCCGGCCGCGATGACCGAGACGTGCAGGTCCCGTGCGGCGATCCGCTCCACGAATTCCTGTGGCGAGCCTGCCGAGTACTCGAGCGCGAGGGCGTAGGAGCGCGCGATAGTCGCGAGATGCGACCGCTGCTGGTCTTTGACCGCGGCCGTCAGGGGCCCGAACAGGCTGGCCAGCCACGCCGCGGCGAGGATCGCGACGACGACCACGTAGCCGAGCGTGAGCCGGAGGCGGTACGACGAGAGGAATCGCGCGCGGGACCGCTCGAACACGCTCACTCCCCCCCGGGACTCTTCGGGACGGGATCGAAGCGGTAGCCGAGACCGTGCACGGTATGGATGAACGTGAACGCCGAGGCGTCCTCGACGACCTGACGAATCCTTCTGACGTGGACGTCGATGGTGCGGGTGGAGGGCAGGAACTCGTACCCCCATACCTCCTCGGCCAGCTTCTGGCGGGTCATGAGCACCCCGGGGCGGGACGCGAGTGCCAGCAGCAACTGGAATTCCTTCAGCCTCAGCCGCACAGGCTTGCCACCGACGCCGGCCCGGAACTCCGCGGGCTCGAGGATGAGATCCCCGCTCTCGATCTTCTCGGCCGAGGCCAGAGTGGCGCGCTCTCGCACCCGGCGAAGGTTCGCCCGGACGCGGGCGAGCAGCTCCTCCATGGAGAACGGCTTCGTGATGTAGTCGTCGGCGCCCGCGTCCAGGCCGCGCACCTTGTCGCGGTCCGTGTCGAGGGCGGTCACCATGATGATGGCGACCTCCGAGTCGTCCGCGCGGACGCGTTCGGCGAACTCGTAGCCGTCGATCCCGGGGAGCATGAGATCGAGCAGGACGAGGTCGGGCCGATGCTTCTCGGCCTTCCGGAGTGCCTCCAGCCCGTCCGCGGCCGACTCGGTGTCGAATCCCGCCCGCCTCAGGGCGTAGTCGACGGTCTGCCTGATGATCGGGTCGTCTTCGACGACGAGGATCGTCGCCATGTGCCACCTCCGCTCGGTCGTGCGGCCATCATGACAGCGAAGGGAGCACCTGCAAAGTCCGTTTAACAAACGTTTTACCTTTGAACGTGTGTTTAACACCGGTGCAACCATTGGGTAGCAAGTCACGGTCTACGATGAGCCGCGGCAGCCGCATCGGCCGCCGTCCCCCCCAAGGAGGAGGAGTGAAGAGAGCAGTGGATGTGAAGAGGTTCCTTTCGGCAGGCGTCGCGCTCGCCCTCGTTCTCGGCGTGCTCGTGGCCGCCGGGTGCAGCCCGAGCGCTCCGACCAAGAGCAGCGCGCCGTCCCCGAGCGGCACGAGCGAGGCGTTCAAGGGTGTCCCGCTGGTCGGCGCCGGCGCGACGTTCCCGCAACCCGTGTACGCGCAGTGGACCCAGGCTTTCAACAAGGTAGAGACGGACGCGAAGATCAACTACCAGGGCATCGGCTCCGGCGGCGGGATCCAGCAGTTCACCGCGAAGACCGTCGACTTCGGCGCGACCGACGTGCCGCTGAAAGCCGCGGAGGCCGCGAAGATCACCGCTCCGTACGTCATGTTCCCGACGTGCCTCGGCGCGGTCGTGATCTCCTATAACCTGGAAGGGATCTCGAGTCCGCTCAAGTTCGACGGCAAGACCGCCGCCGACATCTTCCTCGGCAAGATACAGAAGTGGAACGACCCGGCGATCGCCGCGCTCAATCCCGGCGTCACCCTCCCCGGCGACAGCATCCAGGTCGTGCACCGCGCCGACGGCTCAGGCACCACCAAGATCTTCACCGGCTGGCTGAAGAAGCAGAGCCCGGAATGGGCGAGCAAGGTCGGCGCCGACAAGTCGGTGCAGTGGCCCACCGGCCAGGGCGGGAACGGCAACGCGGGCGTGGCCGCCGCGATGAAGCAAACGAAGGGCTCGATCGGCTACATGGAGTCGCAGTACGCGGCCACGACGGGCCTCGGCGTCGCCTCGATCAAGGCTCCCGACGGGAACTTCGTCGAGCCCACGCTCGACTCCGTGAGCAAGGCGGCCGAATCGCTCGCGTTCCCGATCACCGAGAAGACGAACATCCTCGACTCGAACCTGGCGGGTGCCTATCCTATCGCGAGCACTACATATATCCTTGTGTACAAGGACCAGACCGACAAGGACAAGGCGCAGACCTTGGTCGACTTCTGGACCTGGGCTTTGACGAAGGGGCAGTCCCAGTTGCAGGCGCTGAACTACGCTCCGCTGCCGCAGAAGGTGCAGACGGACGCGATGGCGCAGGTGTCCGAGATCACGGCCAACGGGACGGCCGTCACGCCCTCCCAGGCGGTGAAGTAAACAAGAGGTGGCGTTGCCCGACCCACCAGTCCGGCAAGAGCACGTCCATGATGCGGAGGCGCCGGTCAACCGGCGCCTCCGCATCGGTGACGGCTTGTTGCGATTCATCACGGTAGGGATAGCGACAGGTCTCATCATCCTGCTTGTGCTCATGCTGCTCGTGCTCGCGCAAGGAGCGGCGCCAGCCTTCGCCCGTTTCGGCCTTCGCTTCTTCACCAGCACGCAGTGGAACCCGGTCGAGGACCAGTTCGGGGCGTTGCCGTTCATCTACGGGACGCTGGTGACCTCGGCGATCGCGATCCTGGTCGCTCTGCCCGTCTCGGTCGGTTTGGCGCTGCTGCTCAACGAGGTCCGTTCCGGATGGGTCCGCAATCCGCTGGCGATACTCGTCGACCTGCTCGCCGCGATCCCGAGCGTCATCTACGGCCTGTGGGGCATCTTCGTCATGGCGCCTGCGCTGAACCGCTACCTCAACCCGGTTCTCGCGGGCACCCTCGGCCGGATCCCGGTCATCGCGGCGCTGTTCCAGCCCACACCCGCCGTCGGCAACATGTTCAACGCGGGGCTCATCCTGGCGATAATGATCATCCCGATCATCACGGCGGTGACTCGCGAGGTGATAGCGATCGTCCCGCACGACCTCCGGGAGGCCGCTCTCGCGCTCGGGGCGACACGATACGAGTCGATCCGGATGGCCGTGCTCCCGTACGCCCGCTCCGGCATCGTCGGCGCGACCATGCTCGGCCTCGGCAGGGCGCTGGGAGAGACGATCGCGGTGTCCATGCTGATCGGCAACGGGCTCGGGATCAGCACGTCGCTCCTCGCCCCCGGCTACACCATCCCGGCGATCATCGCGAACGAGTTCCGAGAGGCCACCGCCGTCGGGTACCACCGCTCGGCGCTGCTCGCGCTGGCGATCGTGCTGGTCGCCATCGCGTTCCTGCTCGCCGCGGTGTCGCGGAGGCTCGTGGGCCGGACCGAGCGGATGTTCACCGGGGCGGAAGCTGCCGAAGAGCCCGCCTTGAAGGTCGCGTCATGACCTCGGCGAAGGCTCCCGCCATGCGCTCCATCCGCTATCGCAAGGTGAAGAGCGACATCCTGTTGGGCGGACTGTGGCTCGCCGGGGTCGTGGCGCTCGTGCCGCTCTTCCTGATCGTCGGGTACGTGCTCGCGAAGGGCGTCCCCGCGCTCAACACCGCGTTCTTCACCGAGACTGCGCCCCCGCCCGGAGTGCCGGGAGGCGGGATGAGCCAGGCTTTCGCGGGGACCGGCATCATCGTCGGGATCGCTACGGCGTTATCCGTGCCTCTCGGAGTCCTTACCGCTGTATACCTGGCCGAGTACGGGAGGGGCCGCTTCGCGGTCGGCGTGCGCTTCGTGGCGGAGATACTGTTGTCGACGCCGTCCATCGTAGCGGGCGCGTTCATCTGGGCGCTGGTCGTCGTGGCGATGCACGCGTTCTCCGCGATCGCGGGCGCGATCGCGCTCACCGTTCTCATGTGGCCGATCATCACGCGGGCCACGGAAGAGACACTGCGCCTGGTGCCCAACGAGCTGCGCGAGGGTGCGCTCGCACTCGGCTCGCCGAGGTGGAAGATGGTGGTGCGGATCGTCCTGCCCACGGCCGGCTCCGGGATCCTCACCGCGGTGATGCTCGCGGTAGCGCGCGGATTCGGTGAGACGGCGCCCATCCTGCTGACCTCGCTCGGCAACGACTTCATGAACACCGACCCGCTGCAGCCGACGGACGCGGTGCCGCTAAGGGTCTACAACTACGCGCAAAGCGCGTTCCCGCAGTGGCAGACGCTCGCATGGGGCGGGGCGATAATGTTGCTCATCGCCGTGCTGCTGCTCTCCATCGGGGCGCGTATCCTGTCGGACCGACAGCGACGGAGGCTTGGATGAAGAGTCTGGACATCGCCGGACTGAACGCCTGGTACGGGAACGACCACATCCTGAGCGACGTAGAGATGACCATACGCCCCGGAACGGTCACCGCCATCATCGGCCCGTCCGGGTGCGGCAAGTCCACGCTCCTGCGCTGCTTCAACCGGATGCACGAGGAGGTCCCGGGGGCGCGCGCGTCCGGCAGCGTCATGTTCGACGGCTGGGACATCTACGGGGCCGACACCGACCCCGTGGACGTCCGTCGGCACGTCGGGATGGTGTTCCAGCGCCCGAATCCCTTCCCGACCATGACCGTGCTGGAGAACGTCGTCGCCGGGGTGAAGCTCCAGGGGCGTTACGACCGTTCGACTCTCATGGAGCGCGCCGAGCAGGCGATGCGGGGTGCGGGGATCTGGGAGGAGCTGAAGGACCGGCTCGACAGGCCCGGCGGGCGCCTTTCAGGCGGCCAGCAGCAACGTGTGTGCATCGCCCGCGCCCTCGCCGTCCAGCCCCAGATCCTCCTCATGGACGAGCCGGCTTCCGCGCTCGACCCGGTGTCGACGCAGCAGATCGAGGACACGGTCGACGAGCTCAAGCAGGACATCACGATCGTGATCGTCACGCACAACATGCAACAAGCGGCGCGTATCTCGGACTACACTGCGTTCATGCTTCGCGAGGACCCCAAGAAGCCGGCGGCCTTGATCGAATACGGCGAGACCCGCCACATGTTCACCAATCCCTCGGACAAGAGGACAGAGGCCTACATCACCGGCCGTTTCGGCTAGGAGCCCGACGATAGCGTTCCGCATCTTCACCCCTGCCGAGGTAATGCTCTGGGCCGCCACGCCGATCGTGCTGGGCGTCATGGCCCTCCTGTTCGGCACGCTGCCGTACCTCATCGGCCGGAAGCGGGGGTATCTGGCGGCGTTCGTGGCGTACTGGCTCGGGTTCGGGCTCGCGTATCCGCTGCTGCTCGTGGGGCCGCAGCGGTTGCTCGCCATGCTCCGCGCCGCGCCGCTGCCCGGCGGCCTCCTCGGGGTGGGCATCGCGCTTCTGCTGCTGGGCCCGCCGCTCGGTGCCGGCGTCATCTGCTTCCGCCCTCGTCTCGGCGAGCTGACGCCCGCCGTGCTCGCGGTCTCCGCGCTGCTGGCTCTCGTCAACGGCACCGCCGAGGAACTGCTGTGGCGAGCTGCCCCGGTCGCCGCCTTCCCGCATCAGCCGCTTCTCGCGGTGGTGGTCCCGGCGCTAGGATTCGGCGCTTGGCACCTCGCTCCGCAAATAGTCCTGCCCGCCCGCGGAAGGGGCGGGGCCGCGGCGTTCACGGCGGCCGCTGTCGTGCTCGGCCTGTGCTACGGCACGGTCGTCTACGTCACCGGCTCGGCGACACTCGCGATCGCCTCCCACGTGCTGACCGACTTCCTCGGACTCGGCGGGTTCGCGTATCTGACGACGCGCTCGGGGAAGCCTCCGGAGCTGGAACGCTAGCGCAGCAGAACGCTCCTCACGGCGGTCCTGTCGAGAAGCATCCCGCCCTGATACGACTCCGCCGAGAGCATGGCCGTCGATACACCTTCGAACAGCGACGCCGGGATCCGTATCCAAGTCCTGGCGCCTTTAGCATGCGACTCAACGTCCCCGTGCGGGTCGAGACTGTCCCGCCCGACGAGGAGCGCTCTCACCTTGCGCCCGCGGATCTCGAGGTCGAGCCGCGCCGTCGAGCCATCCTCGCGCAGGAGCCGTGCGGAGAGCCGGTAGGTGATGCCGGGGGCGAGCGCGGCGTTCGCCTCGAGCCCCAGCCAGATCGCACCTGGCTCGCGCACGAGCGCGACCCGGCGAAGGTCGGCGCCGGCGTCCACGGTGCGCAGGAGCGTGTCGGCGGACGGATCCGACACGATCACGCCGGGCATCGCCGAGGCATCGAGCGACGCGCGCGTACCCGTGACGGCGGCTACCGGCGCAGACGGCCTGGCGAAGAGTTCGTTCCTTCTCACGAACGAAGCGAGGAACGGCTCCATCGCCCGTTGCTGGCTGCGATATGCATCCACCGCACGGTCCTTCTCCTGCTCGGTCTGCCTCGTGAGCGGGTAGGATAGCCATTCGATCCCGAGGTGGAGCAGCTTCCGCGGCGGTTCGAGCCACGCCTCGGGGAGATCCGCCCACGGGAAGGGGAAGTGGCCGCGGTGTACCAGATACGTGTACCTCGCGCCGCGGAATCGGGCACGCCCCAGGACGTCCTGCACGAAGGCGTCCACGGCCCAGTGGTCGCTGTTGGAGTCCTCGGCGTCCGGGAAGACCACGGCCGTAGGCGCGAAGCTCGCCACGATCGAGGTCAGATCCGCCGCCACGCTGGAGCCCCGGTACGGCGCGCCCGGGCGGTAGGCGAAGGGGTAGGGGACCGACTCTCGCCCGTTCGTGCCCTTCGTCGCCGAGCCGCCCCAGTCGGCGCTCCAGAGCTTCGCCATCGAGCCGTCCGGATAGCCGAGGAACACCAGGTCCTCGCCGGGGAGTCCGAGGCGGCGCATGGCCTCACGGGACTCGGCTGCGCGGACCTCTCCGAGCCGCAGATAGGGCGGCACGGTGCCGGACGCTGTCCGGTACGCCCCCGCTATCCGCCTGAAGCCGTCGCCGCACGTGACGACGACCACGAGCACTCGGCGATGCCGCAACAGCGACTGGCGGATCAGCCCGCCGGCCGCGAGCGTCTCGTCGTCCGGATGAGGCGACACCACGAGGATACGCTCGCCCAGGCTGCCCTCCGGCAGGCCCGGCAGACGCTGCTTCTCGAAGCCCGAGATGCTGCCGTCCAGGCCCATCCAGGCGAGATAGCCGACGGCCACCGTCGCCAGCGCGAGCAGAGGGAGCCGCAGTGCTTTCGCGGCGCGCAGCGCCAGACCCCTCATCGCACCATCCCTGCTTAGTTTCGTCCGAGACAGTATAGCCTCCGACGCGTCCGCGAGCGGACACGGGCGGGTGCGACCAGGATCAGGGAGGGTCGTGGTAGTTGCCGTGGATGCTGCATCGCACGCTGCCGTCGCTCCACGTGTAGACGCCATCGGAGGGGCAGGCCGGCTGGCTGGAAAGCAGCGTGGGGATCGTGACTGCCATCAGCTCGTTCCAGTTCGTGACAGGGGTCTGCACCTCCGACGCCGAGATGTAAGCGCTGTATGCGCTCTCCACCGCGCGCTCGTTGGAGAAGCAAGCCTTCCGCTGAGCGTCGTCCTTTGCGTGGGTGAACACGGGGACCGCGATGGCCACCAGGATGCCGATGATGAGCACCACGACGGACAGCTCGACCAGGGTGAAGCCGCTCTCGCGGCACGTCCGCACGGTCTCCCCCTCCCGGTCGGGTGCGATCCTGCTGAGATCATACAGCAAGCGCTTCCGAGGACGTCGCAGCGCACCCGCCACTCGTCCCGGGCACAGAGGCCTGCCGTTTGCGTTTCGTGTGAGCGGGCAACATCCGGGGGTGGTCCGCGAGGAGGCGGCGAAGCGCCTCGAGAAAGGAACGGAGGTCGGAGCGGTGAAGAAGCTGAACGCGATCGATTGGATCGCACTGGCACTGCTCGTCATCGGCGGGCTGAACTGGCTGCTCGTAGGGTTGTTCAAGTTCGACCTCGTGGCGACCCTGTTCGGAGGGACCACGGGCATCGTCAGCCGGATCGTTTACATCCTTGTGGGTCTCTCCGCGATCTACGTCGCCGTCGACGCCTTCACGTTCGTGCACGCGCCGTCAGGCGCGGGGGCGGCGAGGATGACGGGAGCGTAGCCGCAAGGAAGCGTGCTGAGAAAAGGAACGAGGCGCGTCGGGGGGTACGCGCCTCGTTTCTAACCTGAGAGGGCGCCCCCGCTCCTGGGGAGGGGGAGGAGGGAGCGGGTCGCCCAGTCTCTGCATGCGAATGAGCAATGTGTGTGCCAACCGCGCGCCTTGCCGGCGCCTCCTCTCGGGGAGGCGCTTCCCGTTTAATCCTGCTTCCTCCGGGTAGAAAACCGGCCTGAAGTGCTCCTCTTCCCTTGGGAGGGGAGGGGTGCTCACGGTCGCGAGGGGGCGCCGGGGTCCGGCCGGCCGCTCTCGTGCACCCGAAGGGGACTGGTGCGCATGAGCGACGAGGGCGGAGGATACGGCACCCCTCCCGGGCAGCCGCGGGACGAGCGCCGGCAGATGGACGTGGGTCAGCGCGCCGGAGGGGTCCGAGACTACCTGCATAGCCGATTCGGGTCGGGCTACGAGGCGGTCACCGGGTTCTCCGGGTACGTCTACCGGCACGACGACTCGGCTTCTCGTCTCTGGATGCTTTCCAGCGTGTTCTGGTTCGTCGTCGTGACGACGTTCGGGATCGTGATAGCCACCGAGCTGGCGGTACCAGAGGCGTTCTCCGGCATACCGTGGCTCATGTTCGGCCGAGCCCGGCCGGTGCACGTTCAGGGCGTGCTCTACGCGTGGCTCACGATGATGTACTGGGGCGCCATCCTGTACATGGCCCCTCGCCTGCTCGGCACCGAGAAGATGTGGAGCGAGAGCCTCTCGATCTGGAACGCTTGGGTCTACAACGTGGCGATGGCGGTCGGGTTCTTCGCCATCATGACCGGCGGGTCGCAGGGCAGGGAGTGGCAGGAGTTCCCCTGGATCATCGGAGTGGTGATCATCGCGACGTTCGCGGTGCAGGTGTTCAACCTCCTCAAGACCGTGAACATCAGGTCCGTCCGCCCGATCTACGTGAGCTTGTGGTGGTCCATCGCGGCCCCGCTCTGGTTCATCGGCTCGATCTTCATCGGCAAGGTCATGTGGAGGCCCGGGGTCGTCTGGCCCTTCGGCGGCTGGCTCGGCAACCCTTCGGGTTACCTGCCGACGGGGATCCACGACGCGATGATCAACTGGTGGGGCAACCACAACCTCTTCGGACTGTGGCTCACGCCGATCCTGATCGCGGTCTGTTACTACTTCGTCCCACGCATCACGAACACGCCGCTGTACGGGCACACGCTCTCGCTGATCTCCTTCTGGGGACTCGTCTTCGTCTACACCGGCGTCGGTGACCACCACCTGCTCCAGACGCCGACGCCCGGCTGGCTCAAGACGATCGCGTCGGTCAACAGCGTGGCGATCCTGATCCCCGTGTTCGCGTTCTTCACGAACGTCTTCCTGACCATGCGAGGGCAGTGGAACAAGTTCTTCACGAGCCTGCCGCTGCGCTACGTCCTGACCGGCTTCTTCTTCTACATCCTCGCCAACATCCAGGGCGCGCTCATGGCCGTGCAGCCATTCAACGTCTACATCCACTTCACGTACTTCATCATCAGCCACAGCCATCTCGCGCTGCTCGGAGGGTTCACGATCCTCGGCATGGGGGTCGTGTATTACGTGCTGCCGCACGTCCTGAACAAGCAGCCCTATTCCGAGACGATCGCCGAGTACCAGTACTGGCTCGTGACGCTCGGATTCCTCGTGTTCTTCTCGACGCTCGTCATCGGCGCTTTCATCCAGGGGCAGGGATGGCTCACCGGCCAGAACGAGGTGCTCGTCCTGCCGAGCCTGCGGCTGTGGAACCTCTGGCGAGGGGTGGGCTGCGGCATGATATACGCCGCCGGCCTGCTCCAGGCGTTCAACATCGCGATGACGTACTTCACCGATACGGGCGTCGCGCTGCGTCGGCGTGCGGCGCGCGACAGCGTCTCGGCGCTGGCGACGGGCGCAGTGAAGCCGATCGAGCCGTAGGGGGGGAGCCGGACCGATGGCCGACGACGAGAAGAGACGGTGGCTGCCGCTGTACGCGCCGTCTCCGCGGGATTGGGCGAGCCACCCCACGAAGCGCATGCTGATGACGCCGACGCTCGTGTTCTTCGGCGCCATCTTCGCGTACGCGATACCCACGCTGGTCGCCGCCTTCTTCCACGTGTTGTTCTTCCATCCGCCCATCAGCGGCAACTGGGCGCCGCTGTCCACCAGCAATCCCATCTCGAAGGCGAAGGTGGGATCGCCGTTCGGCGATGCCGTGCAAGGCCGGCGCATCTTCCTTGCGAACGGCTGCCTGTACTGCCACTCCGGCTACAACCGCCCGCAGGACACACGCGAGGGGCTCTTCTACCTCTACAACCGCGTCTCGCTTCCGGGTGACTTCGCCACCAGCGACGACTCGCCGAACCTCTTCGGCACCGCGCGCATCGGCCCGAGCCTCTCCGAGGACTCGGGATTCCACCCCGACGACTGGCACTTCGCGCACTTCAGCGACCCGCGATACGTGGACCCGGACTCTCTCATGCCGCGGATGATGTTCATGTCCGACGACGAGGTGCGCGACCTCACCTTCTTCATCCAGACGCGCAGCGGGAAGAGCGGGCTCGTCAGATATGCAGGGCAGATCTACATGAAGAAGCTCTTCCTCGCCGCAGGCAACCTCCCGCCGCCTCCGACCGGATTCGCCGGCGACCGGAAGAGCCTGAAGGAGGTGTCGCTGGAGCAGTCCAACGCGCCCACCCCGCCTGACGGGGGTGTGGACGGGCTCGACTGGCCCGACCCCATCAACCTCAACCATGTCGACCGCGGGTACTGGCTGATGAGCAATCCCATGCCGGTGACCACTGAGAACCTCATACGCGGGCGCGTCATCTTCCAGGAGCGCTGCATCGGCTGCCACGGCCAAGGCGGCGGCGCGGTCAGCAAGGCATGCGGCTTCATGAGCCCGATGCCAATCCACTTCGACAGCGTGAACGATGCGATCGGCGGCAACGACGTATCGCCCGGCGATTACTACTACCGGGTCCTGCGCGGCATCAACGGCACCGCGATGGAGAACTTCGGTACGAGGCTGCGCGTCGACGACATCTGGAAGGTCGTCCTGTTCCTCAAGACGATCCCGAACGGCGGGCTCGATCCGGACAGGGTACCCACGCCGGACATGTACATCCAGTGGGTGCCCACGCCGGGTGTCACCGAGTACATCGCGAAGCATCCCATCGGCCAGAACAAGGACTACCTCGAGTACGACAAGGCCTCTGAGGAGGCGTCCGCCCACGCCGCCGGCACCACCACGATACCCCCGGCGCCGTCCGGCGCGGGAACCGAGGCCGTCCTCACCAGCACCGATCCATTCATGCTCGAGGCGCGTCGCGACCTCGCCGGTCTGAACGACGGCGACCACTTCGTCGTGCCCGGCTACGGTGAGGTGTCGCTCAAGAAGGCCGCCGAGGACATCAAGGGGATCTACGAGCAGCTGCTCGACTCCGCGTACGCCAGCTACGGGCAGCGCGGAGGGACGCCCGTGCCGACGGACGCTCAGAAGAACGCGTTGCCGGACCTGCCGGAGGAGCTGCGATGAGCTCGTCGACATCAGGAACGAGAGGCACCGGCCGAGGCCGAGAGCACCTCGCGCGACGAGGAGCCTTGGCCGCGCTCGCCGTGGCGGTCATCGCGGCCGCCGTGACGGGATGCGTCGGCCTGCCCGCTCCTCCCGGCGACGACAAGGTCACGATACAGGACCTCAAGTTCATCCCGACGACTTTGGAGGTGAGGGCGGGCGCCACCGTGACCTGGACGAACAAGGACGCGACCGCCCACACCGTCACCTCGGACGACTTCCCTGACCCGGCGTCCACGTCGACGCCTCCTCCGGGCTCGTTCACCTCGCAGCCGCTGAATCCCGGCGCGACGTTCTCGCACCGGTTCGACAAGGCCGGCAAGTACGACTACCACTGCCAGATCCACCCGTACCTCAAAGGGACAGTCGTCGTGAAGTGAGGAGTGAGGCGACGTGGAGACGCCCATAGCCGAGACCCTGCTCCTGCTGTCGTCGATCGTGATCGTGCCGGCGATCCTCGTGCTGCTCTTCGCCTTCTTCACGGGGCGGCTGACCGCCGACGAGGACCGGAGGTACCTGCCGATCCTCGAGCCGGAGACCGACTGGTGGGACACGTCCGACGCGGGGGCGCGGCCGGCTGCGCCGGAAGGCGGTGGCGGTCGTGAGCGAGCGTAGCCGGCGGTTGCGCAAGAGGCTGAACGCCGTGTTCGGCATGACCGCGGTGCTGTACGTGCTGCTCGGTGTGGCGCTGTCGATACAGGCAGTGGCGCAGCAGCGGCTGAACCCCGTGGTGTCCGAGGTCGGCAACCCCACTACGAGAGCGGTGCCGTCGGGCAGCGACGACGCCAGCGTCAAGGCGTTCTACCACTACCTCGACCTGCGTCACTTCATGAAGGAGAAGGAGACGTACGTCGGCGACCCCGAGACCGCCGCCACGTACTACGGGCTCGTCGGCGTGGCGGTCATCCTCTTCTACTACTTCACGTTCGCCTGGTACGCACGCCTGAAGAGCGGCGACCTGTACCCGGTGGAGGTCTACAACGGCTACATAGCGGAGCGGGGAGGGCCTGTCGACCCCTTCAACTGGGCGACCTACGCGATCCTCCTCGCCTACATGGTCTACTACACGGTCGTGAACATCGTGTACGGACAGATGTACTAGACGGCGGAGGGGACGACATGGCCGAGGAGCAGAGGACGACGGTCGGGACCACGCAGGCCCCCTCGCCGGCCAGTCCCGAAGAGACGATGGAGCGCATAGCGACCGGGCTCGGCTCATCGCGCTACAAGGAGTACGGCGTCGCAGCGTACGCGCAGATCGTGCAGGCGGCGGTACCGCAGTCGCTGTGGAGCGGCGTCCTCTTCTCCTGGATGTCGATGAAGGGGCACCTGCAGGGGCTGCACATGTTCGACAGGTCGCAGCTGTTCGCAACGCTCGTGGGCGAGGTGGTGTACGTCACGTTCGTCGTGGTTTGGGACGACGCTGACGCGCTCGCGGAATGGATGCAGCACGGCTACTCGGTCGAGGAGATGCTGCGCGCCATGGGCATCGCCGAGGAGGACATCCACATACAGCTGACACGTGACTTCTCATGAGGGAGTGAGGGAGATGGCGTATTCGGCACGGATCTCAGAGCCCGGCCGGGAGCCGAGGCGGATCCCGACGGACCTCGAGGTCAGGCTCCGCCAGGACTACGAGCGCGAGGACGAGCGGTGGTCATCGTCGAGCCAGCTGCGCGACTGGGTGATCCTCCTCGTCATCGGCGCGCTCGACTTCCTGTGGATGCTCATCATCTTCCTGACCGAGCGCGGGATCCGCTGACGCCCGGCGACCCTCGAGGGGGTCCGAGTGAGACGCTTGCGCGACGTGCTGCTCGTGACACCGCCGTACCACTGCGGGATGGTGGAGTCGGCCGGCGTCTGGATGCCGCTGCAGCTCGCCTACCTCGCCGGCTCGCTGTCCGCAGCGGGCTTCGAGCCGCGCATCCACGACGCGATGTCGCTGTTCGAGGACGCCGAGGCGGTGCGGCGCCACATCGCCTCGGCGGAGCCCGACGTGGTGGCGGTCACGGCGTGCACGGCGACGCTGGAGGCCGCGCTCGCGGTCCTGCGGTCCGCTCGCGAGGCGGCACCGCGCGCGGTCACGGTGATCGGCGGTGTGCACCCCACGCACATGCCCACCGAGGTGCTCTCGCACGCCGAGGTGGACTTCGTGGTGCGCGGCGAGGGCGAAGCCACGCTGCCGGAGCTGCTCGCGTGCCTGGAGGCGGGCGAGGATCCCGCGAAGGTGGCGGGGGTCTCGTTCCGGGAGCGCGGCTCGGGCGCGTTCGTGCACACGCGCCAGCGCCCGCTCGCGCCCGACCTCGACGTGCTGCCCGTCGCGTGGGACCTCGTCGACTGGCCGCTCTACCACTACCGCACGAAGCCCGGCTCCCGTCTCGCGATCGCGAGCTGGACGCGCGGCTGCACCGGCCGCTGCACCTTCTGCTCGCAGCACAAGATGTGGCGCGGGACGTGGCGTTCGCGCCGCCCGGAGCGGGTGGTCGCGGAGGTGCGCATGCTGGCCGAGCGCTTCGGCGTGGACACGCTCGAGGTGGCCGACGAGTACCCGACGTGTGACGCGGCGCGGTGGGAGGACATCCTCGACCGGCTGATCGCCGCCGACCTCGGCGTGGAGCTGCTCACCGAGACGCGCGCGGACGACATCGTGCGGGACGAGCGCATCATCGGGAAGTACCGCGACGCGGGCGTGCTGCACGCGTACGTAGGCGTGGAGTCGGCGAGGCAGGACCGCCTCGATGGCATGGGCAAGCGGCTCACGACGGAGCAGGGGAGGCGCGCCATCGGTCTGCTGAACGACGCCGGCATCGTCACGGAGACGTCGTTCCTCCTCGGCTGGCCGGGCGACACGCCGGCGGACGTCGACGAGGCGCTGCGCACGGCCCTCCACTACGCGCCCGACCTCGCGTTCTTCCTCGCCGTCACCCCGTGGCCGTACGCGGACCTCTACGCCGAGGTCGCCGATCGCGTGGAGGTGCACGATTACGCGCGCTACAACCTCATCGAGCCGATCGTCCGTCCGGACGCCATGAGCCGCGAAGAACTCTCGGCGAAGCTGTCCGAGGCGTTCGCTTCGTTCTACGCCGCGAAGATGCGTTCCGTGCATCTGCTGCCGCCGGAGAAGCGGGCGTACATGATGCGCGTGTCGAAGCTGCTGATGGAGGAGAGCTACCTCTCGGCCGAGGTGGCGGAGTCGGTGCGCCGGGCGGCCGCGGGCGTGCGCGAGCGTGCAGGTATGCCGGCGGCGGGAGTCCGCCGATGATCGTGACCGTCGCGATATGGAGCATCGTCGCGCTGCTCGCGGTGTTCGCCGCCGCGGGCGTCGTGCTGCTCGTGCAGGCGCTCGTGATCGCCAGGACCGGTATCGAGCCCCTGCCGCTCCGCCAGCGGATCGGCCGCTACGTGGGGCCGCTCGGGCCGCGTGCCACGCTGCTGTCGCCCTGGAACCGCGTGCTCGTCGAGCTGGTCTCGGCGACGTGCGGGTTCCCGGGCCTGGGCTGGTTCTCGTCGGGGCGCGTCTGGGCGGGACTCGTGCTCATGCTGGGCGGATCGGCGCTGGTGTGGGGTCTGGTCCCCGTCGCACTGGCCTTCAGCGGGCTGCTCCTGAAGAGCCCCTACGCCGCGACGTGGTACCTCCCCATCGTGGGAGTTGTGTCCGCCACGGCGCTCGCGCTCGACCAGCGGTTCGTGAGGAGGATGTCGCGATGAGCGCCGGGAAGCGGGCGGGGCTCGCCGTGTTCCTCGCCGCGAGCGGGCTGCTGGTCTTCCTGCTGCCGTTCTCGCTGATGCTGCTGCCGAATCCCGCGCCCATGCGCGTCAGCGACCTATCCTCGGCGCCCACGGGTGTGTATCTGCGCGCCTCGGGCGCCGAATACCGGGTCTTCCCGTTCGGAGCGGAGCAGTCCAGCTTCCCCGGGGCGTCCGGATCGGCGGCGCGCGACAGCGTGGTGCTCGTGAAGTATCGCAACCTGTCCGACCTCGCCGGCTATGCGCTGCACTCGTTCCCGTCGCGGTCGGAAGTGCCGGTGCGGCGAGTCGTGCACGCGTCCGAGCACGTGCTCGAGCTGCGCCCGAAGCCCCTGCCCGCCGGCCGCTACTACGTCACGACCACCCGCGAGGGCATGTGGGGCGGCACGGACTATGTGTACTTCCGCGTCGAGTAGCCCTCTAGCGCCGCCCGAACCCGAACCGCAGCGCCTTGCGCGGGCAGTCGTCGACGCAGCTGCCACACAGGATGCAGTCGCCGTGATCAGGTTTCCCGGCCGAGGCGAGGCCCGCGATCTGCACGCTCATCGGACAGACGCGGTCGCAGCGCCCGCACGAGTTGCACGCCGGCGCCGCGGTGCGCAGGCGCAGGCGGGGGAGGCGCAGCATGTCGGCGATCTTGGTCCCCACGATGCTCCATACGCCGAACGGGCAGAGGTAGTGGCAGAACCCGCGGCGGCCGAGCGCCGCCGGCAGAAGCGCCAGGCCGAACAGCGTGTAGTACGTGATGAGCGAAGCGGCGCTGTCCACGGACACGCCGACGGGCGTCATATACAGCAGGTCGACGCGCCTCCACCCGCCGGCGAGGACCGCGACGGTCATGGCGGCAGCGACCCACAGTCCCCACAGGACCCACGGCACGGCGCGCAGCCAGCGCACGCGCTTCAGCGGCTTGTCGGCGACCTTCTCCCAGCACAGCTGCAGCCCGTGGAACGGGCAGCCCCATCCGCAGAACCCTCGGCCGACGAACAGCGACGTCCCGAACACCGCCGCCCACACGAACAGGCTCGCCGTTGCGATGTGCTCGGCGGTCCCCCTCGTCATGAGGTACGGCGAGAAGTAGTTGAGCGTGATGGGGAAGACGAAGAATGAGAAGAACAGGATCTTGCGGCGGATACGTTGGCGCTTCATCGGGCGACTCCTTCTTCGAGCCCGCGGACGTACGTCTCGAAAGCCGTGCGGCGCAGCTGGGCGTGCGGCGCCTCCACGACGCGCAGGTGTCCCGCGCGGAGCGCGGCGAAGCCGTGCGCGAGCGCCCACAACCCAAGAGCCGCGGCTCCCGCGTCGCCCGCCGCGATCGCGCCGGCGGCCATCGCCTCGGATACCGCGCCCACGATGAGCGTGAACGGGCGGGCGACCTCGACGTAGCGCTCCCACGTCGTCGCCGGCAGCTGGAGCCTGTCGAGCAGCTCGAACTGCTCGGGGTGCTGGTCGGCGAAGGCGATGTACGCCTCGCCGAGGGCCACGAGGCGCTCGCGCGGCGGCAGTGTGGCGTCGACCCCCTCGATGTGGTGCCCGAGCACCGTCACCGCGTCCATCCCGAGCGCGGCGAGCAGCTGGTCCTTGTTCGCGAAGTAGCGGTAGAGGGCGGCGGGGCTGTAGTCGGCCCGCCGCGCCGTCTCTCGCAGCGAGAGGTTCGCCGGGCCTCGTTCGAGCACGATCTCCCGCGCTGCGTCGAGGATGGCGCCGAGGTTCCGTTCCCGGCGGCGCTCCCGAGTGTGTGTGGCGTCGCTCTTCATCATGTGACTCCCGTTCCCAATGTGAACTCTGTTCACAATATTACCGGGGGTCGCATCCGCCAACCCGGACCGCGCGGCGGTTTCGGCCGCCTGCGCGAGTGGGTACACCAGCTTGTCCTGGACGCCGGACAGGAGGGAGCCGCGATGGCCAGCGATGCGACTCTGCGGACCATCGGCCGTCTCATCGACGGGCTGTACGAGGGGCGGGACGAGATCGGACACGACGAGATCTACAGGCGCCTCGAGTCACAGCAGGTGGCTCCCGAGGTGATGACGTACTTCGCCCATCTGCCGGACGGGGACTACACGCTCGACGAGCTCGTGGACGAGATCAACGGGGAGATCGGCGAGGCCCCGGAGACCGGAGAGCTGGGAATGCTCACGTGAGAGGGGGCTCTCGATGACGACGATGCGGGCGACGCACCCCGGTCTCGAACCGGGCCGCACGAACGGCCGCGTGATGTTGGGCCTCGCCGGGCTCGCGTTGGGCGTGTGCCTGCTGTACGCGCCGTTCGCCCTCGGCGACCGGCAGGTCATGCAGTGGACGTGGCCGGTCGGAGCCGTCTTGCTGTTCTTCGCGATCCGCGCGCTCGGTACGGCGGCGGCGGAGGGTCTTGGCGAGCGGGAGAGGTCACCGCGCGAGGACGCCGTGGCCACGTGGCTCGAGCGGCTGGGGGGCAAAGCGCACGTGCTGCGCTACGTGAACGCCGGGGGCCGCGGTATCGAGTTCGTCGTCGTCGCGCCGTCGGGTGTGTTCACGATCCGCACGCGGAGCCATCGCGGCAGGATCTCCGAGCGAGCGGGCGAGGTCGCGCTCAACGGCCGCTTGCTCGCGCCCGAGCTGCTCACGTCGTCGCGCACGGAGGCGGGCGCCCTCGAGGACCGCCTGTCCTCCCTCGGATTCTCGTACCACGTGCGGCCGCTGCTGGTCTTCACGGACGCGCTCACCGACGTCCACCCGTTCGGAGACGTCACGGCGCTGCCGCTGCGCTGGCTCGAGAGCTTCATCCGCCAGTCGCCCGCGACGATGTCTCCGCTCGAGACCAGCCTGGTCGCCGGCGCGCTCAAGCGAGACTCCCGAGCGACCCTGACCCGCTGATAGGGTTCAAGACGCGCAGCTCGCAAGCCGATTCCTGGTGAAGGACATCACCAGGGAGGAGGCGCGTGAGCGACATCGCGGTCCGTACGTCGGCACTGACTCGTGATTTCCCGTCCGTGCGCGCGGTCGACGGGCTCTCCCTCGAGGTCCCGCGTGGGATCGTCTTCGGCTTCCTCGGCCCGAACGGTTCGGGCAAGACCACGACGGTGCGCCTCCTGCTGGGCCTGCTCGAGCCCACCGCCGGCTCCGCCGAGGTCCTCGGCTTCGACGTCGTGCACGAGCCGGCCGAGGTGCGGCGCCGATGCGGCGCGCTGATGGAGCACAACGGCCTGTACGAGCGCCTCACGGCCGAGGAGAACCTTCGCTTCTTCGCCGACGTGTGGCACGTGCCTCGCGCCGAGCGCGACGTCCGCATCCGCGAGTTGCTCGAGCACCTCGGGTTGTGGGAGCGCCGGCAGGACGTTGTGGGCGGATGGAGCCGCGGGATGAAGCAGAAGCTCGCCGTCGCGCGTACGCTTCTCCACAGGCCGCAGGTGGTCTTCCTCGACGAGCCCACTGCCGGTCTCGACCCCGTCGCCGGCGCCGCCTTGCGCGACGACCTGGCGAGTCTCGTCGCCGAGGACGGCGCCACCGTCTTCATCAACACGCACCACCTCGACGAGGCCGAGCGTCTCTGCGCTAGGGTCGGCGTGATCCGCGAGGGACGCCTGCTGGCGGTCGGGCATCCCGACGAGCTGCGCGCGCGGCACGGTGGCGGACGTCTCGAGATCGTGGGAAGCGGCTTCGGCGGTGAGATGCTCTCGGCGCTGCGCCTCAGGCCGGAGGTCGCCTCGGCGACGGTCGCGAACGGCCGCCTGACGATCGAGCTGACCGCCGAAGGAGAAGTCCCGCCGCTGGTAGCCGCCGTGGTGGAGCTCGGCGGCAGGATCGAGGAGGTCCGGCGGGGCGCCGAGAGCCTCGAGGACGCGTTCCTGGCGCTGCTGACGGAAGCGGGGACCGATGCTGCGTGACGCCTGGCTGATCGTCATGAAGGAGTACCGCGAGGTGCTGCTGCGCATGGGCAGTCTCAAGGGGACGATATTCAACCTCGCGCTCATCGTGGGCCTCTTCGGCGTGTTCATGCCGCTGCAGGCCGGGATGACGTGGGTGACCGAGCCTCTGATGCCGCTGCTGTACGCCTGGCTGCCGCTCTTCCTGGTATCGGCGCTGGTCGCCGACAGCTTCGCGGGAGAGCGCGAGCGCCACACGCTCGAGACGCTTCTCACGACGGCGCTCTCCGACGGTGCGATCCTGCTCGGGAAGCTGGCCGCTGCGGTGCTGTACGGCTACGTCATGCTGCTGGCCGTCATGGTGCTCGGCATCGTGACGGTGAACACGGCGAGCCGCACATGGGGGCATCCCGTCTTCTACCGTGCGGACGTCGCGGTCGCCGTGGTGGTGCTCGGGTTCCTCGTCACGCTGCTCATCGGGGCGATAGGCGTGCTCGTCTCGCTGAAGGCGCCCACGGTGCGACAGGCCGGCCAGGCGCTCTCCCTCGGCATCCTGACGGCGACCGCCGGCCCCGGCTTCGCCGTGCTGTACGGCTATCGCCTGCTGCCCGTCGAGTGGCAGGAAGGGATGGCCGTCTGGATGCTGGCGCCGGGCAACGGTCACGCACTGGCGGCGATAGTCGGGCTGCTGCTCGCAGCCGCGAACGTCGTCATCCTCGCGTTCGCCTCGCGGCGCTTCAAGCGCGCGCGGCTGGCGTTCGACTAGCGGCTACTTGACGACGAAGCTCCAGCCGGAGACGCCGGGCATGGTGTACTTCTTGCCTGCGGCGTTCGCTATCGCGTAGTAGCGGTAGGTGCCGGGGCTGGACGGCGCCTTGATCCGCTTCTGCCACACCTCGCCGGTGCTGTCGAAGGATTCACGGGCGAGGTCGTATATCTTGTCGAACGAGCCGCCGACCACGCGCATCTTCGCGATCTCCGCGTGGCCCTTGAGCTTGATCGTGAGGGTGATCTGCCCGCCGGCGGCCACCTGCTCGGGAGAGACGGAGCGCTCGAAGATGCCCGGAGGACCGGTGGGCGCCGTGCCGGCAGAGCCTCCGGCGGACGAGACGGCCGTGCCGGACGACTGCGCGTTCTGCTGCTCGAGCTGTCTCGTGAGGACGCTGACCGAGGCCTCCGTGGCGTTGAGCCTGGCTTGCAGCGCCTGGTTCTCGGCGTGAAGGGCGGTGTTCCGGCTGATGAGCTGAGCGCGGGACTCGCGGTTCGTGCGCCACAGGAACCAGGCGGCGCCCCCACCGGGCAGAAGTCCCACGACGAACGCGACGAGCACCCAGACCCACACCGCTCTGCGCATGGTATCCTCCACGGCGTCGGCTCTACGACCATGGGGAATCTTCTCATCGAAGCGCGTTCCGTGTCGACCTCGGAGGTCCGCTGTGGCTCAGCGCGTAGTGATGTACTGCCGCTCGTGGTGCCCCGACTGCAGCCGCGCCCGCGTCTGGCTGCACGCGCACCGCATCGACTTCACGGAGATCGACATCGAGGAGCAGCCGCAGGCCGCCGAGCGCTGCCGCGAGCTCGCGGGCAAGATCGTGACGCCGACGTTCGAGATAGACGGCGTGACGGTGGTCGACTTCGACGAGCCTCGCCTGAGGGAGATGCTTCTCAGCTGACGGCCGCGCGCACGGCGCCTATGCTCAGCGTCAACAGCCCGGCTCGCCGTAGTTGCCGCAGCACGTCTGGTGAAGCCTGATCTTGATCCACTCGTTGCGCGCGACCAGCCGCAGCTTCTTGCCGAGCGGCATCGGCTTCCGCAGGTTGCGGAAGAATGCGTTGGGGGAGGGCTGGTCCCCGGCGCACATCAGCTTCGTCCGAGCGCCATGCGCGCCCGCCGCCACGCGGGTTCGGTGCCGGCCTCGTACTGCTCGTACGCGTGCACGAGCCCGCCGAGCACCTCGGCGGTCACTGCGAACAGCGCGCGGGCCTGCTCGTCGTCGACCTGCGCGGTCTCCTGCTGCGCCCGCTGCATCGCCTCGCGCAGCGTGCCCTTCAGCCGCTCGGCGCGGAACCTGGGGTCGTCCATCTGCGCCATCTCCTTCGCCTCCCCTCGGACTCCAGCCTCATACCCTGGGGAGAAGCGTGCGAATCGGCCCGGAACGTGACGGTGGCCGGCCCCCCGAGGGGGACCGGCCACCGTGACGGCGCGCTGCAGGACTTCGCGCCTCATTACCGGGCTCGTCAGACCCGTGGTTTCACCCTACGAGATCGTGCCCCCGGTAACTCGACCGACCATCCTGTGATTCAGCGCATCTGCCGTACTCGACAAAGCCGGATCACCTCCTGTTCTTGTCACTGGGGACATTGCGGTACCTCCCTTTCAAGGTACGACGCTCGCGCACTCGCAAGCGCCACGCCAAGCGTAACCCTCTTCCTCGCAAGCCCTCAACCCCTGGGCCGATGAACCCGATATCAATCGTGACAGCGGTTCGGTACGCACCTTGCTCTACCAGGTCGGAACCGTTCGCGAGGAGTTGATGGCGGTGCTCGCCAAGGAGACCTGCCCGAAGTGCAGGGGACAGCGCTACGTGAAGGTCCAGCTGCCGAAGGGGCGATCAGACTTCCGCAAGTGCCCGGAGTGCGCCGGCACAGGCTACAAGATCCGGAAGCTCTCGGCCTGCTGAGACGGAAGAACCACCGGTTGCAAGGACGCTCTGCCGCTAAGGCCAGGGCGTCCTTCGTGTCTTTGGGGCCGCCCTCACGCCCGCTCGATGCCGGCGTGCCTCGGCCGGTGTCCGCGCGCGAGCCGGAACGCCTCGCCCGAAGAGTGCGTGAACGGCACCCCGTCCGCCTCCAGCCTGCGGAAGTCCCGCACGAGCAGCCGGCGCACGTCCGCCGACCGCGTCCCGTGGTCCCGCGGCCCCCACTGCCGGAGCCACGCCACCGCATCCGACCAGCGGCTCCACTCCGGCCCGCGCTCCATCACCAGCTGGACGTCGGACTCGCGGTAGTCCTTGCCGCGCCCGCCCGCGTTCTGAGGCATCGCCGCACCTCCCTCATCTCGGCCGGGAGAGGGATATACCCAGCGGCGAGCTCCTACTCGACGGTTCCCAGCGTGCGGCCCAGGCCGTGGCCGACGATGATCGAGTTGAGCTGGTCGGCGAGGCGGCGGCGCGAGTAGGTGCCTGGCGGCAGCAGCCCGAAGAGGGCGAGGACGTCATCAGGGAGAGACATCACCTCGGCTGCCTGGAGCACGGCGAGCCGCGAGACGGAACGCCGGTCGCGGAAGAGCATGTCGAACATGCGCATCAGCGTGGGCAGGGTGTCGTCGTCGACCGCGGGCATCCGGCTCCCTTCTCGGTGAGAAAGGGCCATCGTACCCGAAACTGCGGGCCTACTCGACCAGGATGGACCACGCCGACACGCCGGGCATGGTCACGTGCATGTCGCCGAGGTAGGCGTCCGCGAAGAACCGGTACTCACCCTTGACGCTGGGGCAGGTGACCGTGGCACGCCACACGTGGATGCCGCCGGAAAGACCCGTGTCCTCCAGCGTGTACGTCTTCACCCAGCCGGTGTCGGGATGGATCTTCACCAGGCGCATCGTGACCTTGTCGGCCTCGCCCTTCACCTTCACCACCAGTGTGATCGGCGAGCCGGAGGTGGTCGACCCGTCGATGCTGCGCTCGGTGATTACCGGCGGCTTCTTCGCGGGCGCGGCGGGCTCGGTGTAGGGCTGCGCGGTCTTGAGCTTCGTCACCTGAGCGGTCAGGCTCGCCACCTGTGTCTGGAGCTGCGTGGCGCTCTCCTCGGCCGAGGAGAGGTCCTCCGAGAGCTGCTGCCTCTCGGTTTTCCACACCGTCTGCTCGGCCTGGAGCTCCGAGCGCGTGCCCGCCGAGGAGCGGTCGGCGGACTGGCGCTGGTACGCCATCAAAGCCAGGCCAGGCAGGAGGCCGAGGACGAACGCCACCGCCAGGGACACCCAGAAGGCCGGATCCCGCCGCATAGAGCCCCCTCACTTCCCGTTGAGGGCATCCTAGCACTCTACTGCGCGAGCCAAGCCACCAAGTCGCGGAGGAGCACGAGCACGAGCGGCTCCTGCAGCGTCGTCTGCTCCGCCCTGTCACGGACCGCGCGGGCGGGACGCTTCCCGGCGGGGGCGGCCGTCAGCGCGTCGACCGCGGCCTCGCGCCGGGGAGTGTCTTGCCTCGGCCGGACCTTCGGTGCGGCGGCGGACTTCGTCGCGGGCTTCGCGGCCGTCCCACTCTGCGGGTTCGCGGCCGGTGCCGCCGTGGTCGCCGGGGCCGACGCGCTGGCGACCTGCGACAGCATCGCCTTGACGGTCAGAGGAGGCCTCGGCGGCTGCTTGCCGGTGTATCTGGACGCGACGGCGAAGCGGTAAGGCTTGTAGTTGTCGCGGTCCGACGTCCAGAAGGGGTACGGCACCACGCGATGCACCGGGCGGTTGGTCGAGCCCGCGAGCTCCCACTCCCAGTACGCGGTCTGCTGCGGGTTCGCCCACCTGTCGAACAGGACCACGTGATCGGCCGTGTTCAGCATGATGTCGCCCAGGGTCAGGTCCGATTTGTGGATGGGCCACGCGACATCGGGAAGCGTCCACGTCACGTACGAGTCGCCGAGGCCCCAAGCCATCGACACGAAGCCCGAGCAGTCCTGCCGGTAGCCGTGGTACCAGTCCGTCTGGCTGTAGTAGGGGGAGTCCTTCACCCACTGGTCCGCCCGCATCGCGACTTGCGCTCTATTGAAGTCGCCGGGGCTGTTGAAGGCGGCCCTCGCGGGGGTCGCGGTGGCGAGGGTGCCGCCCAGCACGAGGGCGGCGAGTGAGGCGGAGACGGCGCGCAGGGTCCTGCCGGGTGCGTTCTTCAAGTGTTCGTCGACCATCCTCGTGTCGGCTGCATGTCGGCGGCCGATGGATGGCCGCATCGCCCGCGAACGGCCCTGCTCGGCGTTCCCCGAGGAGCGGCCGGACCGGTGCTGCGACCGGTCGGGACGGACACGGAACTGCACGCTCCTTGCCAAAAGGGGTGGCAGGAACAGGAAGGATGACCGGTTCAGAGGGCTTGAACAGGTACGTTGCCGTACGGAAGATACCGGTCCCGAGCGGCGACTCGGGGAGCTTGGAGGGGCGGCGAGCGCGACTCTAGCGTGTAGGTTCGACGACCTCGTAGTGGACGTTGCCGACGCCGTCGATGCCCAGCAGGGACGCCGCCCTCGGCGTGAGGTCGAGATCGCGACCGGGGGGAGCGAACGGGCCGCGGTCGGTGACCACGCAGATGATGCGCCGGTTCCCGTGCGTGATCGCGACGTGAGTGCCGAAACCGAGCGTCTTGTGGGCGCACGTGAGCACGTTGTCGTCGAGCGGGACGCCCGAGGACGTTCCCGTGCCGTTGTCGGCGACACTGTAGATGGACGCCTGCGTGTTCATCCCTACGCCCGTCGCGCGGTACGCGCGCGGCTCGTCGGCCATCACGTAGTAGCCGCCGTTGCGCCCCGCGACGGTCGCCACGGCGAGACCCGCGCGAGGCTTCGGCGGCAGCGCGCTTCCAGCCGAGGGCGCAGCCGGGCGCGACGCCTTCTCGGCCGACGCGAGTATCGCCGCTACGTCGGCGGAGAGCGACCCGAAGTACGCCCGCTGCTGCGAGAGCGACCCAGCCAGACGGTCGCGTTGGGCGGCGGAGCGGTCGCGCAACGCGACGAGCTGTGTCTCGCGTGCCTTCAGTCCCGCCCGCAGGCGCCTCGCCTCGATGCGTGCGCTCTTGCCTCGGCCGATGAGCCCGGCGTCGTCCTGCGCGATGCGCGAGAGCATGTCGAAGCGCTGGAGGAACTCGTCGAAGGAGGTCGCGCCGAAAAGAAGGTCGAGCGGTCCGGAGTCTCGCGTGCGGTACATGTAGTCGGCCCGAGCGCCGAGGCGCGTCTCGATGTCCTTCAGCGTGGCCTCGAGCGAGCGCAGCCTCTTGGTGTTCGCGTCGATCTCGCGCCGGGTCCTCTCGAGCTGCCCGGTCACGCGCCCGAGGTCGGTCATGCCCGCGGAGAGCTCGGACTGCATGCGCCTCATCTCGCGCTGCGCCCGCGCGGCCTCCGCCTGCTTGTCGGCCACCGTGCCCGACGAGGGTGCGGCGAAGGCGTGTGAAGGCGCCCCGAGTGCGAGCACCAGGGCGAGGCTGAGGAGGCGAAGAGTGTCGCGGTGCATCTGCCGCATACCTCCGGCTGCAGGAGACGAGAAGACGGCGCGAGCCGGTGCGCCGAGGATGTCGCGCAAGGACGGATGCGATTCTACCAGAACGCGCCTTTTCGTCTCGACCCGGTCCGCGCGCGCTATGTATAGTCCAGATAGCGGCGTAGGGAGGAATCGATGCTTGACCCTAAGGTGTGGGAAGAGTTCACCCGTCTCAAGAACGAGCACATGGGTGACCGCGACAACCACAACAACTACAGCAGCTTCAACAACGAGGCCTGCCGGAGCTGCAGTTTCGTGTACAACTCGCGGGGATGTCTCAACTGCTCCAACTGTGACTCGTGTTTCGAATGCGTTTGGTGCGTGGACTGCAAGGACTGTGCGTTCTGCGTGGGGCTCAACGGGGCCCGGTTCCAGATCCTCAACGAGCAGTATTACGAGGAGGAGTACCACGCCAAGCTCGCCGAACTCGGCATAGATACCACCGTCGTCTCCTTCTAGGGCAAGAAGAAGCGGCGCCGGGTCTCCGGCGCCGCTTCTGTGTCCAAGCCCTGCACGACGCGCCGTGCCCTGTGCGTCACTCCGTACTTGCCGCCTGCACCGCGATCGGTTCCACGGGCGCCTCATGCCCATGGGCGCCGGGTTTGATCTCCAGCCTCTTCAGCCCGAAGAAGTCCAGCGTGCAAGGGATGTCCACCGTCGCGGACAGGTACACGTGCACTGTGGTCATGATGATGAATCCCCAGTTGAGGATGTAGTGGACTGTGCGGGCCCACCAGCCCGCGAGCTCGCTGCTCCCGACGAGGGCGCCCAGCCACCATCCCACCAGCAGCTCGCGGGGCGAGGTGCCGAACAGGAACCGCTGGTTGAGCAAGGCGAACCCGGTGAACGCCTGGGCGGCCATCATCACCAGGAACAGCATGTAGCTGCCCTTCTGGGCGACGTTGTACTTCGCCACATGCGGCTTGTTGTTGCTCATGTAGCCGTAGTACTTCAGCACGCCGCCGAGGGTGACCGCGTCCCTCTTCTGGATCCGGAACTCCTTCCAGTCACGCTGCTTCGAGAAGAAGGCGTACCAGAGGCGCCAGACCAGGTTGACCGACACGACGATCATCGCGAAATAGTGCAGCCCGCGCATGAGCGGCCGGCCGTTGGCGAACCAGGGGAAGCGGATGTACATGCCCGTGATCGCGAGAACGACCATCATGAACATGTGCTGTGCGTGCAGGAACTTCGGCAGAGGGGGCGGGACGGAGTCGTGCTCCGGCCACTTCCCCTCGATGAAGGACTTCCTTGCCCGCCCGGTGATGATCGCCAGGAGGAAGTGGACCGCGAGGAAGAGTGCGGTCGCCTCCCAGATGAGCGGGAACGCGACGTCCAACCACACATTGAGTCTGAGCAGGTCCATCCCTTAGGCCCCCCTTGCTGCCGGCGCGCCAGCTACTCGGCGAGCTGGTCGGATGCGCGAAGCTGCTGATACCCCACTGCTACTTTCAACACCGGGCGCCGATTCCCTGCCCGGTCGCCGAGCGGGAATACGCCGGGCTACTCCAGGTAGCGCCCGGTCAGGCTCCAAGCAAGCCCGCCGACGCAGGCGAGGGCGAGCACGAAAGCGAACCTCCACGCGAACGGGACGAGCTCTCTGGTCGCGACGGGAGCGGCGGATGCCGCGACGGCGCGGCTCACGGGAAGCGGTGCGGGCGTGACCTCGGCGGGCTTCGGGGCGGGCGGCTTGGGGGGAAGACCCGTGAAGCAATAAGGAGCATAAAGTTCAGGATGGCGTGGATAGGGGTACGGGATGACGCGTCTCACCGGCCGATTCGTCGAGCTGAGCTGCTCATAGCCCACGTAAGCGCTCTTGTCCGAGTACGCCCATCCCGCGAACAGGACCACGTGCGCGTAGCTGCTCGAGTTGTTGAGCAGGATGTCTCCGGGAAGCAGGGCGTCCTTCGGTATCGGCTTCGCGATCTCGCTCATCATCCCGGTGGGGTACGACGCGTGGACGTTCCACGCCATCGAGACGAATCCCGAGCAGTCCTGCCGGTATCCCCGATACCAGCTCGTCTGGCTGTACGGCACGGCCTGGTCGACCCAGCGCTGGGCGTTCTGGATGACGACGGCGCGGCTCCACCCGCGCGGCGATAGGGGCACGGCAGCGGATGCCGTATCCGCCGCGACGAACGGCAGCGTGAGCGCGCACGCGAACGCGAGCCCCGCCAGTGCCGAGCCGAACGCCGGACGCCTGCGCTGCACGGATGCCACCTCCCGTCACTCCGTGTCCCGAAGCTTGCGAAGAAGGTGCCAGCCGGACGGCCTCTCCGCGACATCGGTGACGGCCGAGGTGGGTATGAGCATGTCTGTACCTCGGCCGAAGGAGGAGGACATGCAGACCCAAACGAAGCACGTCTCGTTCACGCAGTCGAACGTGGACAAGTGCCGGTGCACGAGCTGCCCGGTGCAGAAGGGCAGCAGCTGCGTGACGCAGAAGGTGGAGGCGATCCGGACGCGCGGGATGACGGGGTTGTCGGACGAGGACATCCCCAACGTCTACTGCTCGCAGGGGACCGCGAGCTGCGGCGATCTCGACTTCTCGCCCAGCTGCGTCTGCCCCACCTGCGCCGTGTGGCAGGAGAACGGCCTCGGCAACTACAAGTACTGCCAGAACGGCGACGCGGAGAAGATGGGGTAGGCGCGGTTCGTGTCGCATGAAGGCCGCCCGGAGGCGGCCTTCAACGGTGATCCTCGCGACGTCCGCTACATCCCGCCGCCGGTCGTCGGGCCGCCCATAGTGCCGCCTCCCATGGTGCCGCCGCCCGTGGTGCCGCCGCCCGTGGTGCCGCCGGTCATCCCGCGGTAGGGGATGCCGTAGTAGTCGTGCACGCCCCGCTGCCAGCTCTCGTTGCTCCAGTCCGGCATGTCGTTGCGGTCGAACACCGGCGCGTTCGACAGCTTGTCCTGCCCGAACGGCACCATCAGCTGGCCGTCGGCTGTCCACGAGAAAGCCTGCCACGGAACGAGGTGATGCCGTTCGCCCATGCCGAGGAACCCTCCCTCATCCACGACCGCGAACATCGCACAGCCACTGCTCGGGTTCAGGATCACGTCGTCGATCTCACCGATCTTGCTGCGGCTCGCCCCGAGGACGTCCTTGCCCGTGAACCTCCGCAGGCTGATCCCCTGGGTCCTGATCTCGGTCATCATCGCCATGCTCGACCAACTCCTCCCGGATGTTCGTCCAATCGCGGCGAATCCTGCCGCCGAGGCTTCCTACCCATGGCAGGTCGCGCCGCCACCTCCGGAAGGAAGGTGCCCGACGTGCGGCAGGGGCGGCCTCGTTCGGGACCGCCCCTGTATCAGGTCGAACTGTGTGATCGCGAGTTAGATCTTGCGAACGTTGACCGCCTGCTGCTTGCCGTTGTTGCCGGTCGTCACCTCGAACTCGACAGCCTGGCCCTCGTCGAGGGTCTTGAAGCCCTCGCTCTGGATCTCGGAGAAGTGGACGAACACGTCGTCGCCCTCCTCGCGAGAGATGAAGCCGTAGCCCTTGTCCGGGTTGAACCACTTGACCGTACCTGTAGCCATCGAAACCCATCCTTTTCCTGCCCCCGAGGGGCAAAACAAAAGCGACTCGACTCACCGCCATGTGCGCGGATCGCCAGCCGCACAGACATACGGACCTGCCTGGTCCGCAGCAGGAGTATACGCCATCCGAGCGGACGTGTAACGTCCCCGCACCGAGAAAATCGCATGTTCTTCCAGGAGATGAGGAGCGGCGATCGGGCGCAAGAAGGGGCGGCCCCGTCGGGACCGCCCCTCTTCAGGTCTACTTTGCGGCTCGTTGCAGCTAGACCTTGCGGATGTTGACCGCCTGCTGCTTGCCGTTGTTGCCCGTGGTCACCTCGAACTCGACGGTCTGGCCCTCGTCGAGGGTCTTGAAGCCCTCGCCCTGGATCTCGGAGAAGTGCGCGAACACGTCGTCCGCACCCTCGATCGAGATGAAGCCGTAGCCCTTGTCCGGGTTGAACCACTTGACGGTACCTGTAGCCATGAAACCCATCCTATTCCTGCCCCTCGGGGCAAAACAAAAGCGGCCGACGTTTCCGCATGCGAGCGGAGTGTCAGGCCGCAGACATTCGGGCCGCACGATTCGGCCCGCTTGCGCAGTATATGCGAAAACCGGGCCGATGTAACCCCGAGCCCGGCCTTTCTACTCCGTCGCGTGCTCGAACCGCTCGCAGGCCTCGCCGATCGCCTCGTCCGCCAGCCGCACGAACGCGGCCCAGGGCCCGGGGTCGCTCGCGAGCGCGTCCTGCACCTGCTCGAAGAAGGCCGAGTGCGCCTCGGCGGCCTCCTCGGCGTGCACGCGCCACGTCGAGAAGTCCGCGCCTTCGTCGTAGAGGCGCAGCGCCACGGGCGTCAGCTCCTCGTCGAGCAGCACGAGCGAGGCGCCGATGCGCGGCTGGCGCTGCGCGGACTCGTGCACCCACCCGCCCGTGTTGAACACTTGCCACGGGATGCCGCCGTCGCCGACGCGAACGTCCGCCTTCTCGAAGGGGCTGTGCGTGTGGCCGAAGACGAACGTCAGCTCTCCCGGCAGCTCTCCGGCGCATTCGCGCAGGATCTGCCCGGTGACGTACTTGCCGACGTAGTGCGTCAGCCCCTCGTTCAGCGCCTGCTCGGGAGGCTTCCCGCCGTAGTACGCCCGCCGGCCGAGGGTGTCGCCGAGCGCCGCGAGCTGTTGCAGCAGGCCGTGGATGAGCAGCTCCTCTCCGGGGTCGGCGAGCCGCTCGAGCCACGGCCACGGCGCGACGCGGAGCGCCTGAGAGAAGCCGCGCGAGAGGTCGTCGACGAGCTCCTCGCGGCCCTCGGGATCCTGCAGGTGGTTGAAGATGTGGTTGACGTGTGTGCCCGCGCTGCCGGATCGGCCGAGTCCCGACCAGAAGAAGTCGATCCAGGCGAAGTTGTCCGCCTCGAGATCCCACACCCACTCCGGCTCCGGCGAGCCGAACGCGTAGCCGTCCAGCGTCGTGAGCAGGCGGTACGCGGCCTCCTGGAAGTGCCCGTGGTGGAACGCGACGAGCCGGCCGTCGCGCCGCAGGCCGAGGTTCGGGTAGACGGTCGCGACGCCGAGTTGCTCCTCGGCCGAGGGCCTTGCGCGATGCAGCAGTGCGGTGAGCAGCGGCGACGTGAGCGGGGTCGGGTCGCTCTCCCGCAGCATCCGCGTACTGTGCCACGGCGCCTCCAGCGGCTCGCCGGCCTCCCGCCGGCCGACGTACGCAGCGTACTGAGCCTCGCGCGCGCCCTCCCACAGGTGATGGTCGTGGTTGCCGGGGACGTAGACGACCTCGCCGAAGAGCTCGCGGTCCGTGCGCATGACGAGCTCCGCGAACCGCTGGAACGCGGTCGCCGAGTCCTCGTCGCGCGCGAGCGCGAGTTCGAGCACGTCGCCGAGGAGGACGAGCGTCGGCTTCGGCTCGCCGTTGCCCACGAGCAGCGACTCCAGGCAAGCCTGCAGCGAGCGGGCGAGGTCGCTCACATCGGCGGGCTCGCCGGGACTCAACCGCGTCAGCAGGCTGCTGTCCGCGCCGAGGTGGAGGTCCGACATGCACACGTAGGCGATGCGACCCATAGCGCCCCCCGATCACCGATACGCTACGCACGAGTGTAATGCTTCGACGCGAAGGCGGGGGCGGGATCGAAGAGCACTCCACTTCCGGCCACGTGCCTGTTGCGCCTTGGCGCCTTCCCCGCGCAAGATGTTCCCACCGGCAGCTTTCGAGAAGGAGCAGCAACGTGGGCGAGTTCAAGTTCAGCGACAACTACAGCGACCTATGCGAGGAGACCGGCACCCGGGCGGGCTTCCAGTTCGAGTTCTCCTGCGAACGCTGCGGCGACACGTTCCGCTCCGCGTTCGTGCCGTACAAGTCCGGCCAGGCGGCCGAGTGGCTCGGGCGCGCGTCGGGCATCTTCGGCGGCGCGTTCGACTGCGTGGCCGACGCGGTCGGCGGCGTCTCCGAGGGTGCGTTCGGCGTGCAGCGCGACAAGCAGTTCCAGGAGGCGATCGAGCAGGCCGAGGCGCACTTCCACCGCTGCCCGCGGTGCACGAGCCACGTCTGCGACACTTGCTGGAACTCCGAGGCGGGCCTGTGCTTGCAGTGCGCGCCCTCGGCCGAGGTGGAGGTCGAGGCGGCGTACGCGTCCGGCAAGGTCTACGCGGTGGGCGAGAAGGCCGCGAACGCCGGGATCGTCGACGGCAAGCACATGGACGTGGGGACGCGCCGGCAGCTGGTCTGCCCGAAGTGCGGCGCCGAGACTTCAGGCGCGAAGTTCTGCCCCGAGTGCGGAGAGAAGCTGGCGGCCGAGGCCCACTGCACCGAATGCGGCGCGAAGCTGGCCGACGGCGCGAAGTTCTGCGGCGGGTGCGGAGCGAAGGTGGCGTAGGGGCCCTAACGGATGTGCGAGCGCCGATCCACCCCGGGGCGCTGCGAAGGGACCTCGGACTTCCACGGCCGCGGCTTCGAGCCGGGATGTCCCTCCGGCCGGATGTGCCTCGCGCTGGGTCCGTGACCGCCCCTCCGCATCCGGATCCCCCGCACCGCGCCGTAGGTGACAGACGCCGCCAGCACGGCAAGTCCTATCGCTGCCTTCATCTGTCCCCCCTCCGGATCCGACGTTCGTCGCAGCCGACTCTACGTGGAGGGAGCGTCGCGGACACCGGCCGGCAGGCCCGACTTCACCTGGCCATGTGACCAGGCGGGCGTACGCATGCGCTACTCCGTCTGCGGTACATGACGGCGGCGCTACCCGCGAGGACGGTACGCGAAAGATACCTCCCGCGTGAGATTCGGCCGAGGGCGGCGACGCCTAGCCTTGGGATCGCGAGGGCGGGGCGACGCAAAGCGCAGCCGAGGAGATCGCTCCCTTCAGTAGTGCAGTCGTCCCGCCCAACGGATCGGAGCGAGATAGGAGTGAGGCCGATGAAGAAGAGGACGGGTATAGCGCTCGTCGTCGCCGGGCTCGTGGCCGGGCTCGCGCTCGGCACGCTCGGCATCGCCTCGGCGGTGACGGCGTCGACGGCGGCGTCGCAAACGGCGCCGCGTTGGGCCGGCGGGCCGGGCAGCGGCAGAGGTATGCGCGGCGGGATGATGGGCGGATCGGGTGGTCTCGCCGGTGCCGTCGCCAGCCTGACCGGGTCGAGCATCCAGGACGTGATGACGCAGCGGCAGTCAGGCAAGAGCTTCGCCGAGATCGCGCAGGCGAAGGGCGTGTCGGCCGAGCAGGTCGTGTCCGCCGCGCTGAGGACGGCGACGGCGAACCTGAAGACCCGACTCGAGTCCGAGGTGTCGACCACGGCGCTGCCGGGCGCGGGGCGCGGCATGGGCATGCGGGGCGGTTTCGGCGGACCACCGCCGGATGCGCCCGCGGGCAACTAGCGATACCGAGAGAGGAGTTGCGAAGAGGCCGCCCGGGACCCGGGCGGCCTCTTCGGCTTGTCGGCAGACCATGGGTTCCGCGCGCTCCAGCTCGCTGAGCAACTCGACGAGTTGCGAGGGATGTATGGGCGCGCGTCTCGGATCAGGCCCTTCCTCGGAACCCCCGTTTGTTCTCTGCATTCCTGGGACACAACTCCCTGATCTCGTGAGAGCAGGGTGACGAGGATGTCCGCGGATCAGCGGTGCGACAGGCCGGCGGTGCAACAGCCGCAGCCGGTGGACGAGGCGAAGAACGCGAAGAGGCGCCTCCAAGAAGCGTTGAACGCGTTCGCAAAAGCGTCTTCGCGCTCCAAGGTCGATATCAGGGTCTCCGACGTCCTCCGGCGCCTGCTGGGCTTCGCCGCCTATCTCACGGTGGTGGCGGCACTCATCGGAGGGACGCTCTACAAGGAGTACTTCAAGTGGGTCCTCCCCGGCGGGCGGGTTCAGCTCTCCATCCCAGACGTCATCGAGGTCGCGGCGCGCGAACCCCTCGTCTTGGCCACACTGGTTCTCCCGCTGTTGCTCCTCGCGCCGATCTTCCTCTTCTCCTGGCTCCATCCCGCCAGGAAGCAGTTCGTCGACGTCGCGCTGGCCTGCAAGGCCGCGTGCGACGCGCGGGAGCGGCTCGACCGGGAATCCCCGGAAGGCCAGGAGGCAGAAGACCTCTCACGCGAGATCGAGACACTCTCGAAGCAGACGGACGAGGCGGTCGAGCGCGCACAGGCTCACGGATGGCGTAGCGTCTTGGACGACGCGTTGAGTCGCAGACGTCCGATCTACCTGGTCGTCGCCGGCGTCGTGGCCGTCTACGTGTTCTGGCGCCTGTTCTCGCTCGAGACGCTCGACCTGCTGGGCAGACTGCCGTATCCGTCGGCGACGCTCGACGTCCTGACCTATGCGGTCGCGGGGCTCGTCGCCCTCCTGCTCGTCTGGTACGGCCACACCGTCGACGTCGTACGGTTGAGGTACCCCGCGCCACGAAACTACCTGGCGATGATGTTCGTGACGGTACTTGCCGTCCTTTCGCTCGCGCTCATGCTCAGGGGCGAGGGCAGGTGGTGGGGCTACAACACCGTCTCGAACTTCAATCAGGCGTTCAAGGAGGAGCCCAAGTTCTGGACGGGAACGGCGCAACGCAGTTGGGTCGGGATCGAGCTGAACGACGGCTCCAAGCTCGGTGGATTCCTCGTGTGGGTCTCCAGCACCGACACCTACCTTCTGGTCCACGAGACGCGGCCCAAGGCCGGTGAAGCTGCGTTCGACGAGATGAAGGGCGTACAGATACCGAACAGTCGCATCACGGTGGTGCGAGGCATCTACCGCGACACATGGACCCACATTTCTGCCCAGAAGAAGCAGCGCGTGCACTTGTACGAGGCCCTGAAGACGATCTACCCGGCGAAGTGGCAGGAATACGATTGGGCCCAATGGCCGCGCGACCCACCACGCCGCTGAAGTGCTGAGCTCCCCCTTCGCTGATGTCTCAGCCTCAGCCGTGCTCGTCCTTGGCTCGCGCATGCTCGTCAGGCCGCAGCTGACGGACCTCCCGCCGCCTGCGGGTCACCCCGCCGGTTTCTCGATCACCAGCCGCGTCTCCATGCCGAGGAACCGCCCGATGTCGGCGGCCTCGGCCTCGAGCGCGGGCGTGAGCGCGGGGTCGAGCGGCTCGAACGGCGAGATGCGCACGATCGTCTCGCGCGCCTTGCGCTCGGGCTTCCACGTAGCCGTCACCTCGCCGTCGACGATCACGACCGGCGAGATGAGCCCGCCGTACCAGATGCGGTTCCAGTAGCGCTCGTCGGCGAAGGACCGGCGGTCCGCGTAGCCGATGAGGTACGTGTCGAACGCGCCGAGGAGGCGGACGGTGGGTTCTGCGCGCTCCAGCTCGAACTCATCGAGCGCTCCGAGCGACTCGCGAGTGATCCAGGCGGGCGCGTCCCAGACGCTGACCTCGGCGAGCTCGCCCGCCAGCGCGGCGAAGGCGCGGCGCGACAGCGGCATCGGCAGCCCCGACCACTTCGCGAAGTCGGCAGGCGCGGCGGGAGCGAACGCGGCGAGGTAGCGGCGGGCGAGCTCGCCGAGTGCTGTGTCGGGGTCGAGGGCGGGGGCGACGTCCACCCAGTCGCGCAGCAGCACGATCTCCTGCTCCCGCCCGCGCTGCGGCCCGTAGCAGACGCGCCCCTCGAGCGCCGCGCGCTGGATGAGGTGGATGAGCGCCTGCGTCTTCGGCTCGATCGGCACACCTCGGTCGACGAGCTCGTCCTCGATCTCGGCCCGCGACTTCGGCCCGTCGGCGAGCGCCGCTTCGAGCACGCGGACGGCCGAGGTGTACGTCGCGTCGTCGAGCCCGAGGTCGAGGCGCCGCCTCTGGGCTGAGGCGATCGCGCCGGGTGCGAGCAGCCCGAGCAGCCAGCCGACGTCCTCCGTCGCGACCAGGTGCAGCGTCCCTCGCATGAACCACGAGCGGACGACGGTGCGGCCCTCCACGCGTGCGCGCTCGACGTTCAGCGCAGTCAGGTTGCAAGTGCGCGGGCGCACGGCGAGGACGGCCGCGGGCCAGGACTGCGCTTGGAGGCCGACGACGGAGCGGGCGGCGGCACCAACGGTGGGCGCGGCGTGCGAGGGGAGGAGCTGCTGTCCGCGGAGGCGGAGCAGGCGGGTCCGGCGGGGCGTGAGCGGGCGCATCACCGAGGGCACGCCGCGTCTACCACTGAGTCCAGTTACCGCTGTTGTCCGTGCCGAGGAAGGTGAAGATCTTCGTCTTGGGATCCTCGAAGAAGACGAGGGCCGTCGGCGGGTGACCGCCGTTCGAGTTCGGGAATCTCAGAAGGTCGTCGCCGAGCGCTTGCTTGAACTCCTGCTGCGTCGCGGCGATGTCCTCAGGTGCGACCGCGGGACCCTCGTCGCCGGACATTCCAGCGAATTCGCTGTACATGAACCCGCCGACCCAGACGGCGGCGAGCAGTAGCACCCCGAGTGCGATACCCAGTACGGCGACCCACCACCGCAACACGCGCACCTGCCGCTGCAGCTCCAACGCCGTCGGGCCTGTGGATACAGCCTCGACCGATGGCAGTTCTGCCTGAGGCTCGCCAGCCATTTGACCCCCGTCCAACGCGTCCATCAGCTCGAATGATAGCGCCGGGAAGGGAGCGGCGCTTACGGCCTCTTCTTGCCTCTCGTCGCTTCACCCGACCGACGTCTTTGCCGATACCTTCATCACCTTCGGGGGAGGGATCGTCATGGCGAGCGTCGAGTGGGCTTTGAAGCGCGGCAAGGACGCCGAGCAAGAGGTGCAGCGCGAGCTCATCCGTCTCGCGCCGCGGTTCGGCTTTCACCATCTGACGCGACTGCTCATCGCCTTTCCCTGGGGCACTTCGCAGCTCGACCATGTCCTGGTCGATCGCTACGGCGTGCTGGTCCTCGAAACGAAGCTGCGGCGGAATGCGGTCGTGCTGGGCAGGGATGTCGAGAACAGGTGGACCGCCCACTATCCGGCGACAAAGAAGAACTACAGCCTTGAGAACCCTCTGCGACAGAATGCGGAGCACGAGAATGCCCTGCGTCAGGCTCTGAGGGACAAGGGTCTCAGGCTCAAGCCGGACTTCGTGAACAGTGCGGTCGTGTTCGTCGGCGCCAAGTCGCTGAAGCTCGAGATGCACGAGATCAACGCGATGAAGGTGGTACGACTGGAGCAGCTCGAGAAGCTGCTTGCCCGTCGCAACGACTTCGTGATCAACAAGGGAGACCTCTCGCGGTCGGACGTCTCCCGCCTTCTTGTAGCCCTGTGTGAGCTTGACTGTTCCGGGCGACCGCAAGTTGCGAGGCGCCACGAGCAGTACTTGAGAGAACGGTTCCAGGAAGTCTCGTAGCCCCTCCTCGCGAACGTCGGGATCGTCGACGGCAAACACATGGACGTCAAGACGCGCCGGCAGCTGGTCTGCCCGGAGTGCGGCGCGAAGCTGCCCGACGGCGCGAAGTTCTGCGGCGACTGCGGGGCGCAGGTGGCGTAGCCACAACAAGAGGGGGTCCGCGGCGCGGGTGTTCGGCTGTCGTCACCGCTGCTGTCAGGACTATACTCGCGCTGTGACGCGTGCCGCGCGTTCTCACCTCGCAGTCATCGGATGGCGAAGTGCATCACTTCCTCTTCGGGGGTCCAGCCATGAAGAAGCACCTGCTGTCGCTCGTCCTCGGCGGCTTGTTGCTGTTCGCCATGAGTGCGGTTGCGCTCGCCCAGCCGGCGTCCAACAGGATCGCCACGAGATCAGTCGACAAGAGGCTGAACGCTCTCGGGCCCGCCTGGGCGGCCCTGGCGTCTCTGACCGGCCCCAGCGTGAGCTCGATCGACCCGACCTCGGCTCCGAACGATCTGGGGACCCCGGTCACGATCACCGGCTCGAGTCTCGCCGCCGTCATGGACGCCTCGGGCACGGTGCTCACCCCGCCGACGGCCTACCTCGGCGGAGTGGCGTTGACCGGCGTCAGCTGGGTCGACAGCTCGACGCTGACCGCGACCGTACCGTGGGGGATGGACCCGGGCGTCTACGATCTCACTGTCGTCAACCCAGACGGCGGCATCGGCAGCCTGCCGCGAGCCTTCACCGTAACGCAGGGTCTCGGCAAGTGGAACGCCGGCGACCTGTTCGGCGGGGAGGTCGACCAGCTGCTGATGAAGCCGGGCGACCCGAACACGCTCTACGCGCTCGCCTACGGCGTGGTCGGTCTCTTTCGCAGCCGGGACGCCGGCGCGCAGTGGACGTACGTGAGCGATCGGGTGTCCATCAACAACGGCAAGTTCGCGATCGATCCGTTGCATCCCGGCTGGATCTACGGTTACGCACCCAACGGGCTGATGGTTTCGAAGGACGATGGAGACACGTGGAGTACGGTCACGTCCAACCCCTGGCCAGGCGATCCTTCGGTCTACTCACCGCAGGTGTTCGTCTCTCCGTATGAACCGGGGGTACTCTTCGTCAGCTCGTTCTCGAACTACGGCGGCGGTCTGTCGTCGGACGCCTACGGGCTGGTCAAGTCTGCCGACGGGGGCGTGAGCTGGCATGTCGACGCCAGCATGGACGGCACCCCGGTCCAGGAGATCGCGTTCGATCCCGTCGACTCCCATCGCGTGGCACTGGCCACCTCGGACGCCCGGGTCTTCCTCTCGGGTGACGGCGGCGACACCTGGACCGAGGTCGCGAAGCCTCCGGTCAGCGGCCTGGGACTGAGAGCGTCGCTCAGGTACAACCCCTACAAGTCCGGCGAGCTGTGGCTGGACTCCTTCACCACCGGCGGCGGGATCTTCAAGAGCACCGACGCGTCGATCACAGGGTGGCAGGACGTCTCGCCGGCGCCGGGCAACGGGTCGGCGAGCATCTCGTTCGCAGGTGCGGAGTCCGTCTATGTCCCGAGATTCAGGACGGCCGACGGTGGCGTGACGTGGACGCCGTTCGGCCCCTCGCCGTGGTACGGCTACGGCTCGGTCCTGGTCGACTCCGAGGACACCTCGACCATCTACATCGGCGACGACGAGATGGGCGTGCGGAAGAGCACCGACGGAGGCACGGGCTGGGAGACGAAGAACACCGGGTTGACGGGCTTGTGCTGCACGTCGATGGACGTCTCCCGCGCGGATCCCTTGCGCGTATGGGCCGCGTTCAACGGCCCGCTCGGCGTCTACCGCAGCGACGACGGCACGAACCACTGGTCCTACCTCCATATCCCGGGCGCGTGGAACGTCCGGCAGGTGCGCGAGGACCCCGCGGACCCGCTGCGCGTCTACGTGGCGGCCGACTCGGGGTTCTATGTGAGCGAGGACGGCGGGGATACGTGGACGGACCGCGGATGGAACGCGACGCCCACCGCGCCGGACGGAATGGCGTCCGCCACGGAGCCGGACCCCTTCCAGCCGGGCCATCTGCTCTCCGGCGCGAACAGCGGACTCTACGGCATCGGCGCCGGTGTGCTGTTCAGCAGCGTCGACTACGGTGTGTCGTGGCAAGCCGTGAGCACTCCGGCCCTCTCGCAGATCACCGGCATCGCGTTCGATCCCGAGACTACCGGCACGGTCTACCTCACCACTCGGGAGACCGGCGCCTACAAGAGCACGGCCGCCGGTGTGAGCGGGAGCTGGCAGCGCATCGACGACCGCCTGCAACCGGACATGGCGGGCGCCGCTAACGTCGCCATCGCGACGCATCCGCAGCACGTCCTGATCGTCGCGACCAACTCGCACTACCCGTACCGCTCGCTCGACGGCGGCGCGACATGGCAGAAGGCGCAGAACTCGCCCGGCGACTCCAGCTACATGTTCGTCGACGCGGACTCCACCCGTCTCTACGGCCGAGCCAGGGGGCTGTGGTCCTCGAGCGACCTCGGCGAGTCCTGGCAGCAGGCGGCGGGCGCGCTCGGCCAGCTCCAGGTGATGGCGATGGGCTACGCCGACGCGGACAGCCACACCGTGCTGTATGCCGCCACGAACGGCGGGAGCACAGTGGGAGCGCTGGCGCCGAGCAGCATGGCCTTCCGTGCGAGCCTGTTTCCTCTCGCCACGGTGCCGACGCAGCCACTCGTGGGCGCGGGCGTCTACAGGTATGTGACGCGGCGGGGTGCAGTCTCGTACGTGCGCACGTACGGCACCTCCCGCTACGCCACCGCCGTAGAGGTGTCGAAGGCGATGCATCCCGGGACGCCTACGCACGCCACCAAGGTGGTCATCGCGACCGGCCAGGACTTTCCTGACGCCCTATGCGCAGCCCCGCTGGCTGCGGCGTATGACGCGCCGCTGCTCCTATGGAATCCGCTGGGGTCGAACACGGCGGTGAAGAACGAGATGAAACGCCTGCGGATCGACGGTGCCTTCATAGTCGGGTCGAGCCGCGTCGTCCCGACGAGCGCCGAGACCGATATCCAGAACGTGATCAAGGCGAACTGGGGCTCGTCCGGCCGGATCGTCCGCTTCGCCGGCCGCAACAGATACGAGACCGCTGAGCGCGTCGCAGCCAGCGTCGGCAACCGCGATCCCTCGTACGGCGCCCCCGGCTGGAAGCCCAGCTTCATCGTGGCCTCCGGCCGCAACTACCCGGACGCGCTGTCGGCGGCGCCGTTCGCCGCAGCCAACGGGATGCCGATCCTGCTGAGTCAACCCGACTGGCTCCCGCCGGAGACGCGGGCGGCACTCGCCGCGCGGGGTGCAGCGGGTGTGATCGTGGTCGGCAGCGAGAAGGCGGTCTCGTCGGCGGTCTACGGCGCGATCCCCGTCGTCAACAAGCGCAGGCTCTATGGCGACAACCGCTACGAGACGTGCGCGGCCATCGCGGAATACGCGCGGACGCACGGTGCTTCGATGACGCACCTCGGCTTCGTGCTCGGAACGAACTTCCCGGATGCCCTGGCTTCCGGCCCGTTCCTCGCGCAGAACGACGGGATCGCCGTTCTGACGGCGCCGACGGCGCTCCCGTTCAGCGTGTCCAACGAGTGCGGGAGATGGAAGCTCGACATCAACTACGTGAACATCATCGGCGGTCCGAACGTGCTGCCGGACAGCACCGTGAACCAGCTGAAATCCGTGCTGGGGAACTAGCCGCGCGCGCCCTCACGGTCTGGCGATAAGGTCGGACGTCCGCTCGTTGAGGAGACCGGCGGCAAGTGCGCCTGGGGCGCCTTCGCGGTCGCGCGGGTGGGGTAGGATCGGGCGCTACCCGAGCCTCTGCAACATCGCATCGACGGTGACGATCGGCATCGGCGGATCGCGGAGTTCGAGCAGGTCGTGATCTCCGGTGACGATCACGTCCGCCTTCCCGAGCACGGCGGCGAGCAGTACCGCCTGGTCGTCCGCGTCGCGGCACTCCCCGTGATCCGCCGCCTCGACAGCAACGATGTCCGCGAGCTCGGTCAGCTCCTCGACGAACGTCGCGACGTCATCCTCGTCGGGATGGAAACGGGGCCGACACAGCACATCGGCCAGCTCGTTGACGATGTGCACGGATGAGATGAGGGTGAAGCGTCCCGCCTCGGCAGCCTCCAGAAGCCGGCGCGGCTTGCCACCGGACACGTAGGCCGAGACGAGCACGTTCGTGTCGAGAAGGATCCTACTTTTTGCCACTGTACCCGGGCCCGCGGATCTCTCGCATGACCGCTTCGACATCCGCTTCGGTGACCCCGGCCTTCCGGGCCTTGGCCTGCGTCCGATCGAGCAGCCGCTCGAGCCGGCTCCTGGCGGGCTTGAGCGTCACGCGGTCTTCCTTCGCCACGAAGTCGACGTCGAGGTCCGCACCCTCCTCGAGTGCGAGCTGATCGACGATCTCCTTTGGCACGGTCACCGTGTAGCTGTTGCCGACCTTGCGGAGCTTGACCTTCATGCGCGCCTCCTCATGTGTATACGCGATGTATACCACCATGCTGCGACAGCGGCAACGGCCAGTTCGCCCCGGCTTGCCCGGTGAAGAGCCCGCGAGGAAGATGGTTCCAGCGTGCTGGAACTCCGAGTCCGGCCTGTGCTTGCAGTGCGCCTTCGGCCGAGGTGGAGGTCGAGGGGGCGTACGCGTCCGGCAAGGTCTACGCGGCGGGCGAGAAGGCGGCGAACGCCAGGATCGTCGACGGCAAGCACATGGACGTCAAGGCGCGCCGGCAGCTGGTCTGCCCGAAGTGCGGCGCCGAGACTTCAGGCGCGAAGTTCTGCCCCGAGTGCGGAGAGAAGCTGGCGGCCGAGGCCCACTGCACCGAATGCGGCGCGAAGCTGGCTGACGGCCCGAAGTTCTGCGCCGACTGCGGGACGAAGGTGGCGTGAGGGGCGCGCCATCGCGACTCTGGCACTCCCAGCGTCACTCTCACACCGGTCCCGCCTACTGCTGTCCGCTGAGGGTCACGAATGTACCGTCACCGTACATGACGTACAATCACGGTACATTTGAGCCCATTTCGGGGCGATCGAGACGTTTCTGGGGGCTGGGATGACCATCGCCGAGGCCGTCGGCTCCAAGCGAGAAGAGGTGCACGCGATCGCGCGCCGTCACGGCGCTACGAGTCTCGGCATCTTCGGCTCTTTCACGCGGGGGGAAGCCGACGAGTCGAGTGACGCAGATGTGCTGGTGGACCTCGAATCGCTCAAACCTCGCATCCGTGACCGCGTGCTGAGAGAGTCGGTTCCCCTGTGACCCCGGTTGCGACAGACGATCGTGCCTTGCGAGCAGCGGTGCGCGCGCTCGTGGCCGAGTTTCATCCGGAGAAGATCTATCTGTTCGGTTCTCGAGTCTGGGGCAAGCCCACGGAGGACAGCGATTACGACTTCCTTGTGATCGTCCTCGCGAGCGGTGAGACGCCTGTTCGTCGTGCTCAGCGCGGCCACCGTGCACTGCGAGGGCTCGGCGTACCTACGGACGTGCTTGTGAAGACGCGCGCAGAGTTCAACAAGTACGCCGGCGTCTATGCCTCCCTCGAGTGCCAGGTGCTCGAGGAGGGACACCTGCTATATGGATGAGAAGCTGGAACTAGTGCGCAACTGGCTCGAGAAGGCGCGGCGCGATCTTGCAGCCGCTTCGCTCGTCGACGAGTCGCCCGAGTTCCTCGACATAGCGGCGTTCCACCTCCAGCAATCGGCCGAGAAGGCGATCAAGGGCCTTCTCGTTCTCAACGATCAGCGATTCACCAAGACTCATGACCTGAAGGTCCTGATCGGTCAGGCCGAGCCGTTCCTGCCGGAGTTGGCGGCGGTCGAGGAGGGTGCTGCGGATTTGTCGCCCTTCGCTGCCGACGGACGTTATCCCGGAGACGTCGAGCTGACTGACAGGGACGAGTACGAGAGACTCGCCGACACGGCGCAGGGCATTTACAAGGCCGTACTTGCGGCTATTCCCGTCGAGGCGCGTCCGAAGGGTCGCGAGTGAAGACCAACGTCCTCTACTACGGCGACAACCTCGACATCCTCCGGCGCTACATTCCGGACGAGTCGGTCGACCTCATCTACCTCGACCCGCCGTTCAACTCGAACCGCGACTACAACGTCATCTTCAAGGACGAGTCCGGCCGGAAGAGCGACGCGCAGCTCGTCGCGTTCGAGGACACGTGGCACTGGGGCCCGGACGCCGAGCGCGTCTACGACTACCTGACGAACACGTCGCGCCACGAGGGCCGCGTTCCCGACAACGTCTCGACGATCGTCGCCGCGCTGCGCCACGGCATCGGCGAGAACCAGATGATGGCGTACCTCGTCGAGATGGCGGCGCGGCTGGTCGAGCTGCATCGCGTGCTCAAGCCGACGGGGTCGCTGTATCTACACTGCGACCCGACGGCTAGCCACTACTTGAAGGTCGTGCTGGACGCGGTGTTCGGATTCGAGAACTTCCGGAATGAGCTCATCTGGCAACGCACCCTCTCGAAGGGCTTGATGACTCGTCAGCTGCCGAACAACCACGACGTGCTGCTGGCCTTTACCAAGACACCCGGAGCGACATGGTGTTTGGACGAAGCTTTCGACCCCTACGACCCGTCTGATCTCGACGCCAAGACGGCGTCGAAGTACTCCCATCGCGATTCCGACGGCAGGATCTATCGCCTCGATAACCTTATCAACCCGAATCCGGACCGCCCGAATCTCACCTATGAGTTTCTCGGCGTGATTCGGGTCTGGCGCTGGACGCGCGAGAGAATGCAAGCCGCGTACGAGGATGGCCTCGTTGTGCAGACCAAGCCCGGAGGAGTGCCTCAGCTGAAGCGGTACCTCGACGCGCAGCGGGGCAGGCCGTTCGGGGACATCTGGACCGACATCCCTCCAATCAACTCCCAAGCGAAGGAGCGACTAGGCTACCCGACGCAGAAGCCTGCGTCGCTCTTGGAGCGGGTCATCAGAACATCCTCGAACCCCGGCGACGTCGTCCTCGACCCGTTCTGCGGCTGCGGCACCGCACTCGTCGCCGCCGAGAAGCTCGGACGTAGGTGGATCGGCATCGACATCACGTACCTGTCGATCGCGGTCATGAAGGCGCGGCTGAAGGACAGCTTCCAGCTCGACGACGTCGAGGTCATCGGCCAGCCGACGGAGGTCGAAGGCGCGCGGCAGCTGCTGACGCAGAACAACGACGGTCGCTACCAGTTCCAGTGGTGGGCGCTAGGGCTCGTGGACGCGAAGCCGCTCGGCGGCGTGCAGAAGAAGGGCGCCGACCGCGGCATCGACGGCAAGATCACGTTCACCGACGAGCACGGCCGGCTGGAGCAGGTGCTCGTGAGCGTGAAGAGCGGGCACGTCGACTCGTCGCAGATTCGCGACCTCAAGGGCACGCTCGAGCGCGAGAAGGCGGCAATCGGCCTCTTCATCACGCTCGAGGAACCGACCAGCCACATGAAGCAGGAGGCGGCGACGGCCGGCCTCTGGCACTCGACGGTCTGGAACCGCGACTACCCGAAGATCCAGATCCTGACGATCCGCGAGCTGCTTGAGGAGCACCGGAAGCCCGACCTGCCCGCGTTCGTACACGCTCCCTACCAACGCGCCGAGCGGGTGGACATGCCGATGGCAGCCGAGCAGGGCGAGCTCTTCGGCGAGGGTTAGGCTGCGCGTCACGTTTCGCAGCAAGTCTCCGGTCAGACCGCGGCAAGACCGGTATCGTATCTTCGGTGCATGTCCACGTTGCCCAACGCGCATTCCGCGATCATCGATCGCCGCAAGCTCGAATACTGTCTCGACTCGAATCACCCGACAGGTCGGCACAAAGCCCGAGTGTTCAGGTCCGCTATGGGCCTTCGCCGCGGGGACGAGGGCGAGCTCGAACGTATCCTGCGTGAGATCGTCAATCAGCGGCCGGCTCGGCTGCGGGGGATCACCCCGCTCGGCGACGAGCTGTGGGTGGTAGAGTCAGAGGTGCGCGGCGAGCGCGGTCCGATGCTTCTCGTATCGGCTTGGGCGATCGATCGGCAGGTAGGCGTGCCCCGTCTCGTCTCCTGCCATCTGAAGGGGATGAAGCGATGAGCAGGCGACGACCAGCTCTGACCGACGTAGTCGAGGTGGTGAAGGATCGTCCGGAGAGTGCCGTGCTCAAAGGTGCGCGAGGAACGGTCGTCGACGTCAGTGGCGACAGGTACTGGGTCGAATTCGTCGGCACTGACGGCGATGTGATCGCTCTGTCACAGTTCCGGGCAGGGGATCTTCTAGTCGTCTGGTCGAAGGACGAGACCCGATTGGCACGAGAGCAGTAGCGCTCAGCGCCCCAGCCACTCCCTGACCGCGTCCTCGACGCCCTCCCGCCCGGCGTCCACCACACCCGGGAACCGCACCTCGGCGTCATCGAGCTCCGCCAGCTCCTTCGGCACGCACGCGCCCTCGGGCGCGAACTTCTGCACCTCGGCGAGTAGCTGGACGTCCGTCAGCCCTGCGACATCCTCCGGCAGCGGCGAGCCATAGGGGATGTCGGTCAGCGCGCGATACACGCTCGCGCCGAACTTCGCCCAGTGGGCGGTCGAGACCACCAGCACGGGGTCGTCCCCACGCAGCCGCTCGGCGACCTCCCACGACACCGCCGTGTGCGGGTCGAGCAAGTACCCGTGGTCGCGCCACACCCTCCGGATCGTCTCGAGCGACTCGTCGTTCGTGACGAAGTCGCCAGAGAGCAGCTCGCGGACCTGCGCGAACGTGTCGTGGTCCACCCGGAACGCGCCGTCCTCGCGCAGCTCGCACATCCACTCGAGCACCGTCTCGGGGTCGCCCGTGAGCTCGTACAGCAGCCGCTCCAGATTGCTGGAGATCAGGATGTCCATGCTGGGCGACGGCGTCGTGACGAACTCCCGCCCGGAGATGTCGTAGATACCCGACGCGATGAAGTCGGTCAGCACCTTGTTCTCGTTGCTCGCGCACAGTAGCCGCCCGATCGGCGTCCCGAGCTCGCGCGCGTAGTACGCGCCGAGGATGTTGCCGAAGTTGCCCGTCGGCACGCACACGTCCATCGGCTCGCCCGGCCGCACCGCGCCCGAGCGCACCATGTCGGCGTACGCGCTAACGTAGTAGACGATCTGCGGCAGCAGCCGGCCCCAGTTGATGCTGTTCGCGCTCGACAGCTTGAGGCCGTGCTTCTCGTGCAGCTCGGCGTTGAACGCCTCGTCGGCGAACGCGGCCTTGACCGCGCTCTGGCAGTCGTCGAAGTTGCCGCGCACGCCGAAGACGCCGACGTTGCCGCCGCGCTGCGTCACCATCTGCTTGCGCTGGATGTCGGAGACGCCTTCGGCCGGATAGAAGACGACGATGCGCGTGTTCGGCCGGTCGGCGAAGCCCTCGAGCGCCGCCTTACCGGTGTCGCCCGACGTCGCCACGAGCACGAGGAAGTCGTCGATCGGCTCGCCGGCCTCGCGCCGCATCGAGATCGCCTCGGAGAAGAACAGCGACATGCACTGCAGCGCCATGTCCTTGAACGCCGAGGTGGGTCCGTGCCACAGCTCGAGCACGTGCGTGTCGGGCGCGACCTCGCGCACCGGCGCGATGCGCGCGTCGTCCCACTGGCCGGCATACGCAGTCTGTGTAAGCCGCGCCACGACATCCGCCGGCACGTCCACCTCGAACCGCTCGAACACGAACGCCGCGCGCTGCCAGTACGGCATGTCGGCCAGCGCGAGGACCTCGTCGAGCGACAGCGTCGGCAGACGCTCCGGGACGTACAGGCCGCCGCCGTTCGCGATGCCCTTCATGACGGCGCCGGTGAACGTCGGGCGGGAGTCGTCGAGACCGCGGGTGTCGAGGTAGCGGATCATGGCGCCCATGGTAGCAAAAGGGACGGCGCCTACGGTGCCATCGAGCGCGCGATCCGGACCGCCTCGGCCTTCGTCAGACCCGGCGCCATGACGAAGTAGTAGTAGTTCACGTCGGCGACCCACTCGACGAGCGCCGTCGCCTTCGTGCCGCTTCCCAGCAGCTCGACCGTCCCGGAACCGCCCGGTGTCGCGGTCGTCTCCCTTGTCGGATTCTCCATGATCGGATGCCGGATCCGCTTGGCGCGGTACTGCTCCGTGACGACCAGGCGCCCCTCGTACACCAGCTTCAGCGTCTCGCGCGGGTCGACGCCGGGCGCCGACGCCTTCTCATACACGATCGCCACGAGCTTTCGGCCGAGGGTGTCGCGCGGCACCAACGTGCGCGAGAACGCCCGGCGCGCCTCGGTGAGGTTCGGGAGCGAGGTGGTCTCGAAGAGGCGGTCGCCGGAGCGCACCAGGCTGTTCACGAACGCGGCGTCGTTGCCCACCGGGTTCGCCAGGGAACCCTCGGCCGAGGGCGGGACGGGCCGTGGCTTGGTGGCGGGCTTCGGCGCGGACGCAGGCGAGCATCCGCCGAGCGCCAGGGCGGCGGCGAGCGCGAGGGTCACTGCGAGCGTGCGGAGCTGCATACGGGCTCCTCGGTGGGCATCGCTCATCATACGCTGTCGGTGCGCCGGAGTAGACTGTTCTCGGGAGGTGAGACGTGAACCGCCGCTCGCTGCTCGTTCTCATGGTCGCGCTCGCGCTGCTGTCGTCGGGCTGCATCCCGATCGCGAACCCGCAGTTCGACGCGCGCTACCATGCGAAGCGCACGCCCACGCACGCGGTGTTCGCGCAGTGGCGGTACACGCCGTACGTGAACCCGCCGTTCACCGACAGCGCCACCCAGCTCACGATCGTCGAGATCGCCCGGCCGTCGCGGGTCGTCACGCTCGGGCTGGAAGACGCCTCGGCCGTCTCGGACGTGATGGTGGTGGGCGGCCGGCCGCGCGTGCTGGTGGCGGAGGCGGGCCGCATCGCCGAGGTCGACCTGCTCAGCCGCCGCGTTTCCGTCGTCGCCTCCGGCCCGACGTCCCTGCGAACGAGCGCGCTCGGGGCTGCGTACGCGCCCGACGGCGCGCTGGTGTCGTGGTACGAGACGGTTCCCGGGCTGGGCTTCACCGTGCATCGGCGTCTCGGCCCGCTGGAGCAGTCCGCGTCGGTCTCCTTCTTCGAGCTCTTCCAGTCGCTCGTGCCGCTCGGCGAGTGGCGCCCCAGGTGGCAGTGGTCGGCCCGCGAGATGATGCTGCTGGCCGCTGACGACTATGCCGCGTACCTCGTGGACGCCGACGCGCTCCCGTGGGGGCAGGACCTCCCTCGCACGACCGTATGGCGCGCCGACTTCGCTTCGGGGAAGGTGGCGGAGTTCGCTGTCGGCGGCGCGCACTACTGGCCGCTGCCGCTCGCGCCCGCCGGCTACTCGCACGCCGGCCGCGCGCTGCGGCGCTACGGGGTACCCGTGGAGCCGATGCGCGGGGAGGTGGCCTTCCTCAGCCTGTCCGGCGGCGTCCGGGCCGTCTCGACCCTGCCCACCTACCCCGCCGAGGTCGTCGTGCAGCCCGGAGGGGAGCGCTATCTTGCGATCCGCTACCCGGGTACCATCCTCGCCGGTTCCTTCGGACACACCTCGACGGTCACGCTCCTGGAGCGAGCACCAGCGCAGGGATCGGCCTTCATCGGGCTCCGACCCCTCGGCATGCTCGGCGACACGTTGGCGTACTCGGCACCCGCCGAGACGGCGGTGCCTCCGTACCCGCCCGGCCGCTCCGCGGCTATCGAGCTGCGGTTCCTCGACACGCGAACCCACCGCGACTCGCTGGTCGCCACCACGCCGGTGGCGTTCGGCGCCCAGCGCTTCGACTTCCTCGGCAGTTACGCGCGCTAGTTGAGGTAGCGCTCGGCTAGCTCGTGCGCCATCGCGTGGTACGGCTCGTGGCGCTTCGGGCCCAGCACCGTGCGCTCGATCTCCTCGAACTGCAGCGCCATGCCCTCCTGACGGTTCGGCGGCAGCTGCTGTTCGGCCAGGGGGAAGATGAGCTGGTCCTCCTGCTCCATGTCGCGCGAGAGCAGCGCCGCGTAGTCCCGCGCGTACTGCGTGATCATCTGCCCGGCTTGGGCGTCGCCCGACGCGTGGCGCCCCAGCGCGTCGTTCATCCCCGCGAGGAAGTTCATCTCGAGCTGGTGCTCGGCGGTCATGACCTCGAGCGGTCCGCCGTCGCCGCGCAGCCCCGCCTCCTCCAGCGCCGGGAAGAGCACGCGCTCCTCCTTCTCGTTGTGACAGCGGTTGACGAACACATCCATGTAGCCGATGACCTCACGGATGTCGTCTGGCGGCACGTCCACGCCCGCGTCGAGGCGGCTGGCCATCTCCGCGAGCACAGCGACCATCGTCCGGATGTCGTCGTGGTCCTGCTTGAGCTGATCCGCTAGCGCGCCCACAAGCACCTCCTCGGCCGTCAGGCTTACTTACTACCCGCGGGCGGGCGTCTGCTACGCTTGCCCGTGAAGGAGGGCGGTCATGAAGTACGTGGTGGTCATCCTCGACGGCGCCGCGGGCTGGCGGCTCGAGTCGCTCGACGGCCGCACCACGCTCGCGGCCGCGCGCACGCCCAACCTCGACGCGCTCGCTGCCGACGGCCTCGTGGGGCTCGCGCGCACCGTGCCGAGCGGGGAGGAGCCGTCCTCCGCCGCGGCGTGCACGTCGATCCTCGGCTACGACCCCGTCGCCGACCGTGTCGGCCGAGGTGCGATCGAGGCCGCGAGCATGGGCATCACGCTCGCGCCGGACGAGGTCGCGCTGCGGATGAACCTCGTGACGATCCTCGACGGCGTCATGACCTCCTACGCTTGCGGCCACATCGCCACCGCGGAGTCCCGGCCCATCGTGGAGGCCCTCGGCGAAGCCTTGGGAGACGAGACGTTCCGCTTCTATCCTGGCGTGGCATACCGGCACATTGTCGTGGTGAAGGGGCACCCGGAACTGATGGACGAGCGATACACGCCGCCGCACGACATCTCGGACCGCCCCGTCGCCCCGCACCTGCCCAGCTCGCTCGTCCTCGGAGGGCTGATGGCGCAGGCGCACGACCTCCTGGTCTCCTTGCCGAACAACGACGCGCGCCTGATCGCGGGGAAGCTGCCCGCCACCGACATCTGGCCGTTCTGGCCGGGGGTGGCGCCCAAGAGCTTGAAGCCCTTCGGCGAGCTGCGCGGGGTGCGCGCGGCTATGACGTCCGGCGTCGACCTGCTGAACGGGCTCGCCACGCTCACAGGGCTGGACCGTCTCGACATCCCGGGCGTGACCGACGGCTCCGACAACGACTACGTCGCGCAGGCCGACGGCGCCATGGCGGCGCTGGAGGATCACGACCTCGTCGTCATCCACGTGGAGTCGCCCGACGAGGAGGGCCACGCCGGCGACGTCGAGCGCAAGGTGGCGGCGATCGAGTCGATCGACCGCGAGGTGGTCTCGCGAGTGCGCGCTCGCATGGCCGCCGGCGACGTGCGGGTGCTGGCCATGCCCGACCACCCGACGCCGATCGCGCTGAAGACGCACGTGGGCGAGCCGGTGCCGTTCGTGATCGCGGGGCCGGGGGTGCGCCGCAACGGCGCCATCCGCTACGACGAGGCCGCCGCCGCGGCCACCGGCCTCATGGCCGACCCCGGCCGAGGCGTGATGGACCTCCTGCTCGGCTGAGACCTGCCCGGCGCGAAGCTAGCGCGCGGTGTCGCTCTCTAGCGCCCCGGCCACGCGCGACCGGCGTCCCCGACGCTTCGGACGGCTGACGCCTTCCTTCGGCAAGGCGAGCTCTCGGCCGAGAGCCTCGGCGTGCTCGCGCGTGACGTCGCGCGCCCGCGCGTCGCTGAAGCGCCCCGGGATGCGGCCGCATCCCACCATCGTCACGCCCGACTCGGCGAGCTGCTTGCCCGCCGCCCGCGCCATGCCGAGCGGCCCGATCGGCAGCCCGAAGCTGTGACCCGCGGCGATGACGGCGGCGCGCTTTCCGACGGCGAAGGTGCGCTGGTTGTACCAGCCGCGCGCGACGCTTGTGCCTGTGAAGGCCCCGAGCAGGCGTAGCAGCAGCGCCTGTGCTCCCTGGGAGGTGGTGGAGAGCTTGGCCGGCGCGCCCAGGACGAGCACGTCGGCGGCTTGCACGACGCGTTCGGCGTGCGACAGCAGGCCGTCGCGCTTCGTGCAGCGGCCGGTGCCTTGGCAAGAGGCGCACTGCGTGCAGCAGAACGCGTGGAGGTCGTAGAGGCGGATGCGCACCACTTCGGCGCCGGAATCCTGCGCAGCGGATGCGGAGACATCGACGGCATAACTTGCCGGGCCGCCGTTGATGGGACTCGCGTCGATGGCGATGATCCTCATGCTGCCTCCACTCTACTGGTTGGTCCTCCCAAGCGCATCACCGTTCGCCGGTATCCCGGAGGCGATCCGCTCCCTCATGTCGTCGAGCCAGTCGATCGCCGCGCGCGTCTGCGACATCGCGCCGTCGAGCGTCATCCGACGCACGTTCGCGCCGCGCGAGCTCCCCGAGACGCGAGCGGAACCCCTTCGAAGCTCCTCGAGACGGCGCTGGTAGCCGTCGCGCGCGGTCTCCAGGAGTGCGAGGAGCTGGTCGTCCGGGAGCGCGCCGGCGAAGAAGAGCTGCAGCAGGAGCGGGTCGCGCAGCGGGGGGAGCGGGTGGGGTGTCTCGAGCCACTCCACGAGCGCGCGCTTCCCGGCCGAGGTGATCGCGAACTCCTTGCGGTCCGGGCGGCCGGGCTGGGGGATGAGACGCGAGACGACGAGCGCGGATCTCTCGAGGCGCTCGAGCGTGCGGTAGATCTGGGCCTGATCCGCCGTCCAAAGGTGCTTGGCGTCACGGTCGAAGCAGCGCGTCTTGAGGTCGTAGCCGGTCATCGGCTGCGACGCGAGGAACCCGAGTATCGCGTGGTCGAGTGACATCGGTCCTTTTCAGCGATATAGGACAAAGCGAGTATATGACAAGACATGTAACCGCACAAGAAGACGAACGCGGGTGGTCGGGGGGTCGCGCGGAAGGCGGTGTCACGGGCGGTGTCGTCTGTGGTGTCAGAGTGGTGTCACCGGCAGTGTCGCGGGTGACACCACCTCGTGGGGGACACCGCAACGCGGCCGACACCGCCTCCCGGCGGACACCCGGCGCGGCGTGGGCGCATAACACCGCAGGTGGCACAGCGCTTCGCGCCCAGACATGCCGGTGGGCGAGTCTCCGAGGGGGTGGAGACTCGCCCACCGGCACAACCGGGGGAAGGGAGGGAAGGGGTATGGCCTAGGCTTGGCCGAGCAGCTCCGCCACGAGCCGCTCGTAGGTCGCCTTGTCGATCTCGCCGTGCGCGTACCGTTCGCGCACGATCTGCAAAGCCGCAACATATGCAACCGGCTGCGCCGGACCATACCCGTGAGAGAGTGCCTGCCTGCTCGACGCCGCGCTGATCATCCAAGCGATCAGCACTAGCGGAACGATCCACATCAGCATCATCGGTACCACCATCCATATCCTCATGGACCCATCCTGCCAGGGCGGCATGTCGCGCGTATGGCACAGTTGTGGAGATTTCGTGCGACGCCGCGCCACCCTGAGACACGACGGCCGCGTCCCTTTTTGCAGGAGGTTCTCGTGAGGAGGGCTTCTGCGAGAGGCGGGGCGCGGTCGACGCGTTCGGAAATGCGAACGTCGTGCCAACGAGGGTCACGCCTCGGCGGAGGCCTCCGCCGCCTCGATGGCGGCGACGGGAGCGGCGGAGCGAGTCGGCGAGGTGGTCGTGAGGGCGACGCCCGCCACGATCACCGCCATGCCGGCCACGATCCACCAGTCGAGCGGCTCGCGCAGGATGAGCCAGCCCAGGAACACCGCCACCACGGGGTTCACGAACGAGTACGTCATCACCTTGCTCGCAGGCGCGTGGCGCAGCGCCCACACGAACGCCGTGAACGCGACGCAGCTGCCGAAGATCGCGAGATAGGCGGTGGCGCCCACGGCGGGGAGCACGTTCACGCGGCCGGAGAGCAGCTGCGGCACCTCGCCCTTGAGGATGCCGATGATGCCCGTGACGACGCCGGCGGCGAGCATCTCGTAACCCGTGGCGACGATGGCGTCGACCTTGACCGGGTGGCGCTTGCTGTAGACCGAGCCGACCATCCAGATGAACGTCGCCACGACGGCTATCCCCGTGCCCACCAGCTCGAGGCCGGAGCCGGGCAGGGTGAGCCTCGGCCACAGGAGGATGCCGAGTCCGATGAAACCGAGCGCGATACCCAAGTAGCCGAGCGCGGACGGCTTGTCCATGTCGGGCAGCACCGTCTCGGCGCCGGCGATCCAAAGCGGCTGGAGCGCGACGAGGATCGCGGCGAGGCACGACGGGATGTACTGCTCGGCCAGGAAGATCATGAACATCCCGCCGACGAGAAGCAGTACGCCGGTCGTGGCGATGACGCGCAGCTCCCTCGGCCGAACGTGGATCGGCGTCCCGCGGAAGCGGGCGAAGGCCAGCATGATGAGCCCTGCGGGCACGAGCCGCAGCGACGCCATCAGCGCGGGCGGCATGTGTGCCTGCAACCCTATCCGTATGCCGAGGTAGGTCGAGCCCCACACGACGTACAGGGTCGCGAACGCGACGATCAGTTTCGCCCGGTGTGACATCTCACTCGCAATCGCCGTCGGGATGTCGCCAGTATGCCATGCCCCGGATCACGCGGAACGCCGCGCGGTGTCCCCGGCCGAGATCGCGGCGGGAAGGCTCACGGGCGCCGCGTTCTCGGTCCGCCGGCGTACCTCGATCAGCCCGTAAAGACCCGCTGCGGTCGCGGCGAGCGCGCCCGCTGCCAGCGCCGTCGGCGGCGAGAACCGGTCGGCGAGCCAGCCCACCGTGGGAGCGCCCACGATCGTCGAGCCGATGAAGGCGGTGCTCCAAAGGGAGACCACGCGGCCGCGCATGCGGGGAGCGGAGTGTAGCTGCAGGATCGTGTTGCTGACAGAGCTGTAGGCGATCGACGCGGCGCCGACGAGTGCCATCGCCGCCGCGGCCAGGCGCAAGTCCGGGGATATCGCCACCAGTGCCGTCGACGCTCCGAACGCGAACGCGGCTGCGACCAGCATGCTCTTCCCGGGGCGGTGCACGCCGGCGAGCACCAGGCCGCCGATCACAGCGCCGACTCCCATCGAGGCGCTCAGCAGCGAGTATCCGGCCGCTCCCGCGTCGAACGTGTGGCGGGCCAGCGCCGCCAGCGAGACTTGGAACTCGAAGGTCAGCGTGCCGATGAGCGCCGCCATCACGATGACCGCGCGCAGCAGGGGAGTGCGCGCGACGTAAGCGAACCCTTCGCGCAGCTGCCCCTTCGCCGCCGGCAGCAGCTCGGCGCGACGCATCTCCGACGGGCGCATCAGCGCCATCGACAACAAGACGGCCACGAAGGACGCCGCGTTGACGAGGAAGCAGGCGGCCATCCCCGCGGTGGCGATGAGCACGCCGGCGAGCGCCGGGCCGACGATCCGGCTCAGGTTGAGCACTGTCGAGTTCAGCGTGATCGCGTTGCCGATGCGGTCGCCGCCCACGAGCTCGTAGACGAACGTCTGCCGCACCGGGTTGTCGATCGAGTTGACGACGCCCATGCACGCCGCGACGGCGTACACCATCCAGATCTGCACGGCATGCGTCGCCACGAGGATCCACATCGCGAGCGCGAACACCGCCGCCGCGGACTGCGTGAAGAACAGCAGGCGGCGCTTGGAGAAGCGGTCCGCGAGCACGCCTCCGTACGGTCCGAGTACGAGCACCGGCCCGAACTGGAGTGCGCTCACGATCCCGACCGCCGTGGCGCTCCCCGTCAGCGTCAGCACGAGCCACGCTTGCGCGACGCCCTGCATGAACGTGCCGGTCAGCGAAGTGCCCTGTCCGATGAAGTACAGCCGGTAGTTGCGCACGCCGAGGGAGGAGAAGGTGCGCCGGAAGTACCGTCTCACGCCCGCGCCGGCTGTCCGTCTATGGGTAGCGGCCTCCGTCATCTACTCCTCCCGCCGCCTTCCGAGGTTCTCCGTCATGCGCGCGACGACCCGCGCGAGCATCTTCGCGTCCCGCTCGGACACGCCCTCGAGCATCCGCTTCTCGACGATGTCGACCACGTCCGGGATGTCCGTCCAGCTACGTTCGCCCTCGGCAGTCAGGCGCACGAGCTTCACGCGCTTGTCGTCCGGATGCGCGAGCCGCTCGAGCCAGCCCTTCGCGGCCAGCGTGTCGACGATGCACGAGAGAGTGGCCGGCTCGACCTGCAGCTTGCCCTGAAGCTCCTTCTGGGTGATCGTGCCGGCTTCCCGCACGTGCGAGAGCACCTGCCACTGGCTCCTCGCCAGCCCGTGCTCCTTGAGCGCGTCGTTGATGGCCTGCGCCTGCAGCAGGTACAGCCGCTTGATGCGCTGGGGCAGGCGCCGGTTGTCGATGGCTGTCGCCATGTCGTGCTCCGTTCATTAGGTACCTAAAGGATAAGGTTAGGAACCTAAGGATGTCAAATGGAGCGCCGCGACGTTGCCGAGCGGTAGAATCCGGACATGCCTACATACGAGTATCCAAGGCCTGCGCTGACGGTGGACGCGGTCGTGCTGCGCGGCTCTGCCGAGGAGGCCGCGTGGCATCGGCTCGACGCGCCGCCGCCGCTCGCCTTCGACCACGACCGGATCGTCGCGGCGGCGCTGGAGGCGTGCGGGTGATCAAGTATCTCGGCAGCAAGAGGCTGCTGCTCGGGCCGATCCTCGAGGCCGTGGCGGGCTTCGAGGGCGCGCGCACGGTGGCCGACCTCTTCTCGGGCACTTCGCGCGTGGGGCACGCGCTGAAGCGCGCGGGCTATTTCGTGCTCGCCAACGACCACAACGCCTTCGCGCACACCCTGGCCCGCTGCTATGTCCAGGCGGACGCGGACCGGCTGCGGGCCGAGGCGGAGAAGCTGATCGCCGAGCTCGACCGGCTGCCGGGGCGCGCGGGGTGGTTCACGGAGACGTACTGCGAACGCTCGCGGTTCTTCCAGCCTCACAACGGCGCGCGCATCGAGGCCGTGCGCGAGGCGATAGCGGCGAAGTCGCTCGACCCGGTGCTGGAGGCGGTACTGCTCACGTCGCTCATGGAGGCAGCCGACCGCGTCGACTCCACGACCGGCGTGCAGATGGCGTACCTCAAGTCGTGGGCGCCGCGTGCCTCGGCGGAGCTGCACCTGCGCCTGCCGGCGATCCTGCCGGGGCCGGGCGAGGCCAACGCGCTCGACGCGCTCGAGGCCGCGCGCAAGCTCGAGGCGGACGTGGCGTACGTCGACCCGCCGTACAACCAGCACAGCTACCTCGGCAACTACCACATATGGGAGACGCTCGTGCGCTGGGACGAGCCCGAGACGTACGGGGTCGCGTGCAAGCGCGTGGACGTGCGCGAGCGGCGGAGCGCCTTCAACGGCCGGCGCACGATGCGCGACGCGTTGCGCGCGGTGATCGCCGAGTGCCGCTCCCGCCACCTGGTGGTGTCCTTCAACGACGAAGGTTTCGTGACGCGCGACGAGCTCGTGGAGTGGTTGTCCGAGCGCGGCGAGGTGCGCGTGGCGGACTTCGACTTCAAGCGCTACGTGGGCGCGAAGATCGGCATCCACAACCCGGCGGGGGAGCGTGTGGGCACCGTGGGGCGGCTCCACAACACGGAGCGCCTGTTCGTCGTGTAGCGGGATCGCGACAGCAGCTGCGAGCGCAGCGAGTCTGCTGGATGTCGCGCGCGTTCGTCACACACTCGTGTCGTGACGAACGCTACTTCTTGTCGAGCGGCTCCCGCTCGTAGTCCTTGCGTGCCTTGGCGACGTCTCCGAGGGAGACCTTGCGCTCGCCCTGCTGATCGGGACGAGGCGGGAGCACGCCGCGCTCGCCGCCCGGGGCGGGCTCCTCCTCCTCGGCGGTCGCGGGAGGCAGCAGGTCCTTGGCGGCCTTCAGCGACTTGAGGAGCTCGGACAGTTCGTCGGCCATGTCGGCACCTCCTCACACTACTTCACAGTATCGGCTTCCTCCCGGCCCGCGAGAAGCGGCGGTTTCGATTGACGCGGCATCGAGGAAGGCACTATCCTCGTGCGAAATCCATAACGCTCTAAGCCTGCGAAGGGGATGAGTACGCGGCCCGTCAGGGCCTCCAGAGAGCCGGGGCAGCTGAGAACCGGCACCTGAAGGACCGCGGAACATGGCCCCCGAGGCATTCGGAGGAAAGGCGCTGTTGCGGCTTACACGCACTGTGTAAGCCGAGGGCGCCGAGTAATGCCGGACGGACGCCCCCGATATCATGGGCTGTAGGGTCTCGGACCCGTCGCGGAGCAAGCCCGCCGCCGCGATGAGAATGCCACCGGTCCGGCACCTGAAGAGGCCGCGCCGTGAGCGCGGCGAAGTCGGGTGGTACCGCGAGAGAGGCCTCTCGCCCTGACACGGGGCGGGAGGCTGTCGTGTCTTCGGAGGTGGTCGCGAGTGGCCAAGAGCTGGGAGGAGATCAACGCGCGCATCGCGTCGGGCGAGGCGGTCGTGGTGACCGCCGAGGAGTTCGCCGAGATCGCCGCGGCGGACGGCGTGAAAGCCGCCGCGAAGCGCGTGGACGTGGTGACTACCGGGACGTTCGGGCCGATGTGCAGCTCGGGCGTGGTGCTCAACTTCGGCCATTCCGACCCGCCCATCAAGATGGGGCGGATCTGGCTGAACGACGTGCCGTGCTACGGCGGGCTCGCCGCCGTCGACACCTACCTCGGCGTGACGGAGCCTAGCGAGACGAAGGGGCTCGAGTACGGCGGCGCGCACGTCATCGAGGACCTGCTCCGCGGCAAGCGCGTGCATCTGCGCGCGACGAGCCACGGGACCGACTGCTACCCGCGCACGGAGATCGACACGTGGGTGGGGCTCGACGACCTCAACCAGGCGTACTTCTTCAACCCGCGCAACGCGTATCAGAACTACGCCGTGGCGGTGAACGGGTCCGACCGGCCGATCTACACCTACCTCGGCCCGCTCCTGCCGAGGTTCGCTAACGGGACGTTCTGCTCCGCCGGCGCGCTGTCGCCGCTGCTGAACGACCCCACGTACCGGACCATCGGCGTCGGGACGCGGTGCTTCGTGGCGGGAGCGCCGGGCTACGTGGCGTGGCAGGGGACGCAGCACAACCCGAACCAGAACCGCGACGCGAACGGCGAGCCGACGGGGCCTGCGGGCACGATCGCGGTGATAGCCGACCTCAAGCAGGCGTCGCCCGAGTACTACTCCGCCGCGACGATGACGCGCTACGGCGTGAGCAGCTTCGTCGGCATCGGCATCCCGATACCGGTGCTCGACGAGGAGTTGGCTGCGCAGCTCGCGCTCACCGACGCCGACCTCTCGGCCACCATCTTCGACTACGGCGTGGCGCGGCGCTCTCGTCCCGCACTTGGGCAGGTGACCTACGCGCAGCTGCGCAGCGGCACGATCGAGGTCGAGGGGCACAAGGTGCCGGTGGGCCCGATCAGCTCGCTGGCGAAAGCGCGCGCCATCGCTGCCGAGCTCAAGAACTGGGTGTCGGAGCGGCGCTGGAAGCTCACCGAGCCGCACGAGCTGCTGCCGCAGCCGGGCACGCAGTCCACCAAGCCGCTCGAGATCCGGCCCGAGGAGGCGATCTGACCGTGGCACGCAGAAGACTCGACCTGACTTTCCCGCCTCGGCAGGCCACGAAGCCGATCACGTTCCACCTGGTGCAGGACTACCACCTCGTGCCGAACATCCTGAGAGCGCAGATCCAGCCCGGCCAGCAGGGAAGGATGCTGCTGGAGGTCACGGGCAAGAAGGACGAGATCGAAGCGGCGGTGGCGTTCCTCGGCAAGGAGGGCATCACCGTGGCGGCGGCGGCCTCGGACATCGTGCTCGACGAGGAGCGCTGCGTGGTTTGCGGCCTGTGCACGGCTGTGTGCAAGCCGGGCGCATTGAAGCTCGGCAAGGGCGGTGACACGCTCGAGTTCGAGAAGGACGAGTGCGTGTACTGCGAGGCGTGCGTGCTGGCGTGCCCGCGCCGTGCGGTGACGCTGACGTTCTAAGCGATAGACTGGGCTGGGAGGACTCGAGATGCCGGATCTTCTGAAGAGGCTGACAGGCGAGGTGCTGGTCGTCGACGGGGCGATGGGCACCATGCTGCAGCGCGCCGGCATCCCGCCCGAGCAGTGCCCCGAGCAGCTCAACGTCACCAATCCCGAGCTGATCCTGCAGCTCCACCGCGACTACGTCCTGGCCGGGGCGGACTGCGTGTCGTCCAACACGTTCGGCGGCACGCGCGCCAAGCTCGACGAGTACGGGCTCGGCGACGATGTCGTCGAGCTCAACCGCGCGGGCATGCGCCTCGCGAAGCGCTCGGGCGCGACGCACGTGCTCGCGGACGTAGGGCCTTGCGGGCTCGTGATGGAGCCCATCGGCGAGGCGCGGTTCGACGACGTCTTCGCGCTGTTCGCGGAGCAGATCGCCGCGCTGGCGGCCGAGAATCCCGACGCGATCGCGCTCGAGACCTTCACCGACATCGCCGAGGTGCGCTGCGCGCTGCTCGCCGCGCGCTCGGTCGCGCCCGAGCTGCCGGTGATCGCCTCGGTTACGTTCGGCGGCGACGGCCGGATGCCGCTCTCGGGCACCACGCCCGAGGCAGCGGCGGTCATCCTCGAGGCGTGCGGGGCCGCGATCGTCGGGATGAACTGCGGGCTGGGCCCCGAGCAGATGCTGCCGCTGGTCGAGCGGATGGCGGCCGCCACGGCCCTGCCGCTGGTGGTGCAGCCGAACGCGGGGCTACCTCGGCTGGTCGAGGGCAAGACGGTGTTCCCCGGCACGCCCGACGAGATGGGCGCTCACGCCTCGCGCTTCGTGGATTCCGGCGCGGTGCTCGTCGGCTCGTGCTGCGGCTCCTCGCCGTCGTTCACCGGCGCGATCTCGGACTTCGCGAAAGGCAAGCCGGTCGTCACGCGCGAACGGCCCGCGGGCGTGGCGCTGGCCTCACCGCGAGGCGTGGTGCGGCTGGGCGCCGGCCGGCCGCTCGCCATCATCGGCGAGCGCATCAACCCCACCGGCAAGAAGGCGCTGGCGGACTCGCTGCGTGCGGGCTCCGTCTCGGTCGTGCGTGAGTACGCGACGGCGCAGGAGCGCGCGGGCGCCGACCTGCTCGACGTCAACGTCGGCGCCGCCGGCGTGGATCAGGTCCGCATGCTGGCGGAGGCGGTGCGCGCGCTCTCGACGCTCACCGGCCTGCCGCTCGTGATCGACAACGTCGACCCCGCGGCGGTCGAGCCGGCGCTCAAGCTCTACCCCGGCCGCGCGCTGCTGAACTCCGTGAACGGTTCGGCCGAGGCACTCTCGGAGCTGCTGCCCCTGGCCGCCCGGTACGGCGCGGCGATCGTGGTGCTCGCGCTCGACGACGCGGGCATCCCCGCGGACGCCTCGGGGCGGCTCGACATCGTCGCGCGCGTCCGGAGCGCGGCGCACTCGGCCGGGCTGTCCGACGACGACCTCGTCGTCGACTGCCTCACGATGACGGCCGCCACCGATCGGGCCGCCGTCGGCGTCACGCTCGAGGCCGTCATCCGCGTCTCGCGCCATGCCGGGCTCGCGACCGTGCTGGGCGTGAGCAACGTCAGCCACGGCCTGCCCGGGCGCTCGGCCCTCAACGCCGCGATGCTCGAGATGGCCGCGTTCGCCGGCCTCAACGCCGCCATCGTCAACCCCGATGACGCCGAGATAGCCTCGGCGGCGCTCGCGGTCGACGTGCTGCTCGGGCGCGACCGCAACGCCGAGGCGTGGATCGCCGCGGCGAAGGCGCTCGAGGGGATGCGCGCTGCCCGGCCCACGTCCGCCGAGGTCGGCACCGCCGTGCTCGAGGGGGCGCATCCCGCGCCGTCCTCGGCCGACGCCCGCGTCCGCCTCGCCGCCGCCATCGAGACCGGCGACGCGTACGCAGCACCCGGGCTCGTCGACGAGGTCATCCGCGAGGGCACCCTGCCGGACCGGGTCATCGCCGAGGTCCTGACGCCCGCCATCACCGAACTCGGTGACGCCTTCGGCCGAGGCGAGGCGTTCCTGCCGCAGCTCATCGTGGCTGCGGAGGCGATGAAGGCGGCGTCCGACCGCGTCAAGACGTACCTGCCCGCCTCGGCGGGTCATTCCGAGGGGCGCGTCGTGTTCGCGACCGTGAAGGGCGACATCCACAGCATCGGCAAGGACATCTGCGTCAGCCTGCTCGAGAGCCGCGGGTTCGACGTGCGAGACCTCGGCGTGGACGTGGCCCCGGAGACGGTCGCGAAGGCCGCGCGCGAGTCGGACGTGGTGTGCCTCTCCGCGCTCATGACGACCACGCTGCCGCAGATGGAACGCACCGCGCACGCCGTGACTGCCGAGGCGGGCGTGCCCGTGCTCGTCGGCGGTGCCGTCGTGACCGCGGATTGGGCGGCGAGCATCGGCGCGGGGTATGCTGCCGATGCGCTGGGCTGCGTAGACGCGGTCCGGGCTGCCGTGGGAGCGAGACGATGATCATCACCACCCCGCGCGAATGGGCGCGGATACACGACGATCTCGAGTCGGTGGGCGCCAAGAAGGTCTTCCTCGTGGGCTGCGGCGAGTGCGCCACGCAGTCCGAGACCGGCGGCGAGCCGCAGGTGCTCGAGATGAAGGCCCGGCTGGAGGCGGCCGGCTACGACGTGGTGGGCTGGACCGTGGGCGAGATCCCCTGCAACGCCAACGTCACGAAGCTCGCGCTGCGCAAGCAGGCGGGCTCGGCAGACGCGGCGGACGCGTTCGTGGTGCTCGCGTGCGGTGCCGGTACCCAGTCGGTGGCCGAGGCGCGTCCTCGCACCCCCGTCTTCCCCGGGCTCGAGAGCGTCTTCCTCGGCAACGTGGTGCGTCACGGCGTCTTCGACGAGCGCTGCAGCATGTGCGGGGAGTGCGTCCTGGACAAGACCGCCGGCATCTGCCCGGTGACAACGTGCCCGAAGGGCCTGCTCAACGGCCCGTGCGGTGCGATGTGGGAGGGCCGCTGCGATGTGCTGGGCGAGGGAAGCGCGTGCGTGTTCGTGCGCATCGCCGAACGCCTCGAGGAGCAGGGCCGTGGCCCCGTGCCGGCGATGCCGCCGAAGGACCACTCTCGGAAGCAGAAGCCGGGCAAGGTGGACGTCCGGGCGGGGCGCACGCGGAAGGCGTCGTCATGAGCCGGCTGAGCGAGGCGCTGGACGCCGGTGAGTTCGTGATCACGGGCGAGGTCGCGCCGCCGCGAGGCACGGACCTGACCGGCATGAGGCGGACGATGGGGATCCTCGGTCCGGTCTCTACCGCGCTCAACGTCACGGACAACCAGGGCGCCACGCTGCACCTGTCGAGCCTGTCGGCCTCTCGCGTCGCGCTCGACATGGGCTACGAGCCGATCTTCCAGCAGACGGGCCGCGACCGGAACCGTCTCGCGCTGCAGTCCGACCTTCTCGCGGCGTGGACGCTGGGTCTCACGAACGTGCTGTTCGTGACGGGCGACGACCCGCGCGGCGGCGACCATCCGCAGGCCAAGGGAGTGTTCGACCTCGACGCGACGCAGATGATCGCCGTGGGCGCCGGCATGAACGACGGACATGACATGCTCGGCCGGGAGCTTGTCGGCGGGACCGGGTTCTTCATGGGCGCCGCGCTCTTCCCCGAGGCCGAGCCGTGGCCGCTGCAGCGCACGCGCGCCGAGCAGAAGGTGGAGGCGGGCGCGCGGTTCTTCCAGACGCAGGCGATCTTCGACTTCGACAAGCTGGCGCGGGCGGCCGACGCGATGCACGCGGTGGGCGCGAAGGTGATAGCTGGCGTGCTGATACTGCGCAGCGCCCGCACCATAGACTTCATCAACAGAAAGCTCGCCGGACTGATGGTGCCCGAGCACGTCGCCGAGCGCGTCCGGACCGCCGCCGACCCGCTCGAAGAGGCGGTCGACATCGCCGTCGAGCAGGTGCGCCTGTCGCGCGCGATAGCCGACGGCGTGCACATCATGCCGCTCGGTCTCGATGATCGCGTGCCCGAGATCCTTCAGCGCGCGGGGCTGTAGCGCCTCCTATCGGCGGTCGTCCCTGAAGCGGCCGTAGCCCAGCTCCTCGCCGATCTCCTTGGCGACCGACCCGACGATGAAGGTGTTGAGGCTCATGCCGTCGCGCGCCGCGGACCTTTGCGCCTGCTCCCAGACATGCCGAGGCAAGCGGAGCGTGAGCCGCACGGGGCCTCTCCTCGACGCGGCACCGGTGCGCTGCTTCGAGCTCTCCGGCCACTTCGAGAGGCCCTTCTCGTAGTCCGCGCGCCACGGATCGTCTCGGACGAGCCGCGCGAGGGCCTCGGCTTGGCCGTCGTCATCGCTCATCCAGCGTCCGCCTCCGTTCGACGCGCGGGGGAGAGGGGGTTCTTTCGGAACGCGGTGTCACCGGTGACACCGCCGGTGGTGTCAACGTGGTATCACCCGTGACACCGTCCATGACACCATGTTTCGGTGGACCCCCTCCGCAGGGGTGACTCGATCCCCGCCATCGTCCCGTGAGGGCCTGACCGCATCCTCACCGGCATCTTGCCGAGCAGGGGAGGGCGGCCAGCTGTGTCAGTACCGCTGGCGGCGGCGCTCCTGTGAGGCGCGGAACATCGAGTAGAAGATCGAGAAGAACAGCCACACCCCGACCCCCGAGGCGGCCACCAGCGCCAGCCCGAACATCCAAAGCATCCACCAGGGCAGCTTCGCCTCGCGCAGCATGAACGAGAAGCCGATCACGAAGCTGCCGATGAGGATCGAGAAGGACAGCCGGTAGACCATCTCGCGGAGCTGGTCCATCACCGCGTCGAATCCCATCGGCTGCACGTCGATGGCGAGAGAGCCGTCCGCGGCACGCCGCATCAGCCTGTTCAGCGAGTCGGGCAGGTCCGACAGAAGCCGCCCGGACCGCCGCCCGAACCTCGACACCCTCTGGTACAGCCCGGCCGGCGTCAGCCGCTCGGCCACCAGGTGCTGCGCGTAGGGGCGCGCGGACTCGATGAAGTTGAACGTCGGATCTGTCTCGTACGCCACACCTTCGAGCACCATGACTGTCGCCAGCACCACGCTGATCTCCGGCGGGATCCGCAAACGGTACTGCCGCACCACGCGCAGCACTTCCTCTATCACCACGGCGACGTGCAGGTCCGCCAGGTCGACCCCGTAGTAGCGCGAGAACAGCCGGACCGCCTCGTTCTCGAGCCCGGCCTCGTTGATGCGCTCGGGCGCGACGCCGATCTCCAGTAGCCCGTCGACCACCGAGGGCGCGTCGCGGTCCACGACGGCGAGGAAGAAGTCGGAGAACTGCTCGCGCAGCTGCTGCGACACGTTCCCCACTCGGCCGAAATCGGTGAAGCCTACCCGGCCGTCGCCCAGCACCAGGATGTTGCCGGGGTGCGGGTCGGCGTGGAAGAAGCCGTCCTCGAAGACCATCTTGAAGTACGCGCGCACGGTGCGCTTCGCCACGGTCTTGCGGTCGAACCCTTCCGCGCCGATCCGGCGGACGTCGTTCAGCTTGATCCCGTGGAAGCGCTCGAGCGTGATGACCCTGCGCGTCGTCAGGTTCCAGTGCACGTCGGGGAAAGCGACGGTCTCGTCGCCGGCGAACGCCGCCGCGAACCGCTCCGCGTTCCGCCCCTCGGCGAGATAGTCGAGCTCCGCGCGCAGCACGTGGCCGATCTCCTCGGCGATCGCCACGAGGTTGTAGTCGCGGCCCCACACCGTGTTGCGCTCGACGAACTGCGCCTGCGTGAGCAGGATGTCGAGGTCGGTAACCATCACGCGTTCGATGTCCGGGCGCTGGACCTTGACCACGACCTCCTCGCCCGTGTGAAGCACGGCGGCGTGCACCTGGCCGATCGACGCCGCGGCCAGCGGCTCGCGGTCGAACGAGCGGAACAGCTCGTCCACGGGCCCGCCGAGCTCTTCCGTGATGACGCGGCTCACGACGTCGAAGTCTACCGCCGGCACCTGGTCCAGCAGCTTGCGGAACTCGGTCTCGAACTCCTCGGGGAGCAGGTCGGGGCGCGTGGAGAGGATCTGCCCGATCTTGACGAAGGTCGGGCCCAGCCGCTCCATCGCTCGCCGCGCGCGTTCGGCGAGCGAGAATTGCATCTCCTCGCGCCGATCGCGCCGGCGCAGCCGGTCGGACGCGCGCAAGAATCGCGTGAGGCCGATCTCGTCGAGGAGGTAGCCGAAACCCTCCTCGATGAGCACGGTGGCTATCTCACGGTACCGGGCGAGGTGCTTGTAGCGGACGGGGACCGCCGGAGGCATGACGGCTGCCGGGCTTACAGATTGCCTTCGGTGAGGTCGTCGTCGGTCGGCGAGACCGTCCCGGCCTTGCCCGCGAGCACCTCGGCGCGCAGGACCGCGATCTCGGTCTCGAGCCGCTCGACGTCGGCCTTGGTGGCGATGTCGGTGCGGTCCAGCGCTTTGCGGACGGCGTCGCGGACGAAGTCCATGAACTGGTCGCGCTCGCGAGCACCGCGCTCGCCGAGCTCGCTCACCACGTCGTGTCCCTGCTCGCGCGAGAGCCGACCCCGCTCCACCAGCTCGTCGACCGCGCTTTGGACCTTGTCCTTCGTCAGCGAGAATGCGCCCACGCCCAGCAGGAACATCTTCTCGAAGATGTCGGTGACGTCGTTGCTGCGCTCTTCCATGCGAAACCCCCTAGGGTCGGCCGTCTGACCAGATGATTTCCGCGCACGGCTGCCTCGAATCATGCCACGGTCGGGCCCCCGCGGGCAGCGCCCGCAATCACGCCGCAGGCATAACGCTCCCGGTCCGTCACCAATCGTTCGCGACCAGGGGCACCGCCGACCGTTCGGCAAGGCCGATCGCCTCCTTCTCGCAAGCCGAGCGGCAGACCCCGCAGCCCCAGCAGGCCGAGGCGTCCACCTCCGCGCGCTTGGAGGCGCGGTCCCAGAGTACCGCGCCGAAGGGGCAGCGCTTCTCGCACCTGCGGCATCCCGTGCAAGCCTGTCGGTCGACGCTCGCCACCCACTCGCCCTTCCACATGATCTTCGTGTCGAGCTCGCGGGTGATGCGCATGGCCATGCATCCCGACGAGAGGTTGCAGTTGCAGATGGCGGCGATGAAGGGCGTCATGAACGTCCACACCGAGTGCATCAGGCCCTGCTCCTCGGCGTCGCGCAGCATCCGCATCGCTTCGGCCTTCGTCAGGTGCTGGAAGTCGGCCGCGTCCGGACCGTCCTCGTAGCTGCCGAAGCCTTCGAGCAGCAGGTCGTCGACGGGGCGCGTGGTGACCGCCATGCACCAGCCGTCGCCCTGGGCGGTGCCCGCGAAGCGCCGGCACACGCACGGCATCCGCACGATCTCCGTCGCGAAGTCGAAGATATGCTCGCACTCCTCGAGCGGCACGGGCTGGCCGAAGTGCTGGTCGAGGAAGCCGCGCCGTACCTTGCGCTTGATGGGCTCGCGGATGGGCCTCGGCATCGTGTTGAGCAGCTCGAGACCGGCGATGGCCTGCGCTCGGTGCCGGTCGAAGTCGCGGATGAAGTCCAGCATGTAGCCCCGTCGGGCGAGGTCGCTCGTAAGGTCCGCGGCGTAGTTCTGCGCCTGCAGGTACCACCGCTTGCCCTCGCCGTGCTGCACGCAGAACTGGCACATGCTCGCGTCCCTCCGTCTCGCGTTCTCGATGACTACATTATCCCCTCACGAACGGGGGGCGCCTCTCGGCGCCCCCCGTTGATGCCTTGTGCTGCGCGGCCCTTACGAGCCCGGCATCCCGGTGTGCATGTCGATCTCCTGGAAGGTCGCATCGGTGATCGCGGCGGAGCCGCCCACGACGTACGACCGGCCGATCGGCGTCATGTGCGGTATGCTCGCGAGGTCCTGGAACCACGTGGTCTTCCCTGCCGGGATCGAGCCCGGGTGCCCGAAGAGGTAGGGCGACACCGAGGCTTTCGGCGTGAGCAGGATCGGCGCGCTCGCCTTGCCGGCGAAGGCCCCGGCCGCCAGCGCGTCGGCGTAATTCTCGCCGGTGGCGTAGACGTTCAACGTCGGGTTCCAGAGCCTGGCGAGAGCCGTGGGGTTGTTCACCGTACCGATCCAGTTATCGCCACGCGGTCCCGGCCCGCTGAGGTCGCACGCCCACGACGCGATCAGCTTGGCCGTCTCGTACCGGTTCTCCCCCCCGAGCCGCAGGATCCGGTTCGACGGGACGCCGAGGTTCACGAGGTCGTTCTCGATCTGCGCTGACAGCGCGGGCGTCCCGCCGGCGATGATCACGTCGGTGAACCCATTGGCCGCGATGGCGCCGCGCACGCTGACGTCCAGCGCCTCTTTGTGGCTCAGGAATATCGGCGCCTGACGCGCCGCGGAGACGGGGGACAGAGCGAGCGCGTCGGGGTAGTTCCACCCGTAGGCGATCAGAGCGGTGTGAGGGAAGAAGGGGCCGCTGAGCAGCTTGACCTTCTGCATCACCTTGATCGCGGTGCCGACACGGTCTGTGCCGGCCACCCGCTCGACGTTGATGGAAGACGAGATCTGGCGTATCTGGTTCACGACGGCGTCGGTTATGCGCGTCGGTCCACCGATCACGTAGACGCCCTTGACGCCCAGCCGCTTGATCTCGTCGCGCACCTGGGCGGGCAGTGAGGTTCCAGAGGTCAGCAGGATCGGGGAGCCGCACACACCTGCGAGGCTGCCCGCCGCGAGCGCGTCGGGGAAGTCGTAACCGTAGGCCACGACCACCGTGGTGTTCCGGGAGGCGACGGGATACGTCGGCCAGCCCTCCTGCGAGATGCTCACGGCCGTGTCGATGCGAGTTTGACCGAAGAGGCGCATCGCCTGTCCCACCTTGATGCGCAGCGTGTAGGTGCCCGCGTGACCGGAGAAGCCGCTGGGGAGGCCGTGCCAGTACGGGCGGACACGGATCCAGTAATGACCCGAGGCCCCGGGCCTGACGTGAGGCACGAAGGACGCCGACGCGGACCGGTACTCCCACGGGCTGTCGTCGCTGGAAGCGGCGGCAGTCGTGTCGTCCGCCCCGTGGATCGCGTCGGCCTTGGGATACTGTATGCCGCTGCCATAGACGTCGACGACCGTGTCCACGTTCGGGTCCTGGGAGAAGGCGTCGACCATGTACGACAGGTTGGAGAAGCTGGTGTAGTCGCCCGCGGGGACGGTCAGCTCGAACCAGTCCTCGTCCCACTGCGTCGTGTTGGCGATGTCGATCGTGTGGACCTCCGTGTACGGCTCTTTGCCCCACACCGGGTTGCCGAGGCTGCGCGGAAGATGCCCGTTCAACTCGCGCACGTTGCCCCAGGGGACCCCCGTGCCCAGAGGCGGGTAGTTGTCCCAATGCCCGTCGGGCTCGTACGCGTCCGGGAGGGCGCTGTCGGCGAGCGGGATCGGGGCGCCCATGAGCGACACTCCCGGCTTCGCCGCCTTGTCGACGCCGATGACGGCTCCGCCAGGCGCCGGGACCGGCGGCGTGCCGGTCGCCGCGGTGGCAGGCAGAGGTACGATCGCCAGCCCAAGGATCAGGGCGGCCGTCACCATCCACGTCCGCTTCAAGAGCTTCCTCATAGGATCCTCCCTCGATAGCCCGGTTCCCCCCGGGATGTGGCAGGGCGTGCGCGCGCGCCGCTGTTCTGCTCAGCAAACGTTCGAGTAGTCCTTATGTCAATACCCGCCAGCATTCCTTAACGTGTTCCATGCATCACCGGATGCGCTAGCCTAGGGAGTGCGATGGAACAGCACGAACGCATCGAGCGTCACTTCGACGACCGCGCCGCCCGCTATCACAATCCCGTGACCGACTTCATGGGGGAGCGCGAGCTGCGCGTCATCCGCACGCTCGTGCCCGAGGGCTCGCGCGTGCTCGACTACGGCTGCGGTTCCGGCCGTGCCGCGATCGACCACCTCCGCCGAGGCTGCACCGTCACCGCGTACGACCTCTCCCGCGAGATGCTGGCGATCGCCGAGGAGCGCGCCGGCTCGCTGGGTGCCTCGGCCGAATTCACGTCCGACGCGGGGGCCCTCGAGGGGCGGCGCTGGCCCGTCGTGACGTGCATCGGGGTGCTCGACTACTACACCGACCCGCAGCCGCTGCTGGTGACGCTGCGCGGTCATCTCGAGCCCGGGGGACGGCTCGTCGTCACATGGCCGAACGCGCGCTCGCCGCTGGGGCAGGCGTACCGGATCGGCTCCGCGCTGTTCACGCTGGGCTCGCACCCGCGCTCGGCCGCCTCGGCGCGCCGCGCGTGCGAGGCTGCCGGGTTGCGGGTGGAAGAGCTGCGCTACGCGGCGCCGGCCGTGCCCGGACTCGCGCACACCCTGGTGCTGGCGCTGTCCCGCGCGTAGGACGGCGGGCGCAGGGGAAGGACTTCCGTAGGACGCGTACAGGCGAACCCCCGGAGGTCCGGCGACATGCACATCATCATCCTCGGCGAGGAATGTCCCGAGTGCGACGAGATCGAGGCGCGGGTCCGCGAGGCGCTCGCGCGGCTCGGCAAGACGGCCGAGATCGAGCACGTGTACGACATCCGCGAGGAGCTTCAGACGTTCGGCGTGGACCGCGTGCCCGCGCTGGTCGTGGATGGCACGCTGGTGACGCAGGGCGAGGTGCCGGCGGTCGACGCGATCGTGCGGATGATAGAGGACGCGGAGTACATCGCCTGAGCCGCGGTCATGCCTCCGCGCCGGAGCGATAGTGGAAGACGTGGACCTCGTCCACGATGACGAGCCCGCCCGAGACCATCTCGTCGAGCTTGGGCAACACGGCCTCGACCTTCTCCGCGGCGTCCACGAACGTCAAGACGACCGGCAGGTCCTCGGACAGCCGAAGGATGTTCTCGAGGTGGATGCGGCTGCTCGCGCCGAACCCCTCTACGCCTCGGACCACGGTGGCACCCGCGAGCCCCTCCGAGCGCAGCATCGCCACGATCGCGTCGGACAGCGGACGATGCTCCCAGCGGTCGCTCTCGCCGATGAAGACCTGGACCCGCAACGCTCGTCCCTCGATGCGCATCGTGTACCGCCCCCCTAGAGCACCCGGCCGAGCGCGAGCCCGGCCACCACGGCCACGAGACCAGCGAGCCCGCTTCCGAACATGTTGCCGAGCCCTTGCGTCCACAGCCCTTGCTCGAGAAGCCGCATGCTCTCGTAGGCGAGAGTCGAGAACGTCGTGTACCCGCCGAGGACTCCGACGCCGGCGAACAGACGCCACTCCTGCGAGAGTATGCCCCGCTCGGCCGAAAGGGCCATCAGCACTCCCAGCAGGAACGCGCCGGAGATGTTGACGACGAGCGTGTGCCACGGGAAGTAGGCGCCGAGACGCTCGGCCATGAGCCCGCCCAGCCACCAGCGCATCCCCGCGCCGATCGCGCCGCCCGCCGCTACGACCGCCAGTTCCCGCACTTGGCTCCTCCTCGAACGCTCGCTGCCAGTCTAGCCGAAGGCGCCGGCGTTGGCGGAGTGAGCCCGGGCATATACAATTCCCGCGACCTGACGACCGAGCGCAAAGCGGGGGCGCGACATGAAGATGATCGTCCTGGGGGGCGGGCCCGGCGGCTACGGCTGCGCGTTCGAGGCGGCCCGGCTCGGCGCCTCGGTCACCCTGATCGAGCAGGAGCACCTCGGCGGTACGTGCCTCAACCGCGGCTGCGTGCCGACGAAGGCCATCCTCCGCTCCGCGCGCCTGCTCTACGACGCGTCGCGCGGCGAGGAGTTCGGCGTCTCGCTGGGCATGGCCGAGCCGAACGTCGACGTGATCCGGAAGCGCAAGGACACGATCGTCGGCGAGCTGCGCGGCCAGCTGGAGGGGATGGCGAGGCGGCTGAAGGTCGAGGTCGTGAGCGGGACCGGGCGGCTCGTGGCGCCGCACGCGGTGGAGGTCGGCGGGCAGCGCTACGAGGCCGACGCGGTCGTGCTCGCCACCGGCTCCGAGGTCTTCAAGCTGCCGCACATCGACCACTCCCAGCCGGGCGTCTGGACCTCGGACGACGGTGTGGCGCTCCACGAGATACCAGCCGAGGTGCTGCTGATCGGCGGTGGCGTCATAGGCCTCGAGTTCGCGTGCGCTTATGCGAGTCTCGGGTCGAAGGTCACCGTCGTCGAGCTGACGCCGACGGTGCTGCCCGGCAACGACAAGCGCGTGACGCGGGAGGTGCAGAAGGCGCTGGAGGACCTCGGAGTCGTGTTCCGCCTCGGCGACGCGGTGGACGGCGTCGAGCGCGCCGGTACGCGCATGCGCTCCACGCTCCGCTCCGGCGAGGTGATCGAGAGCGACATCGTGTTCTCCGCTGTGGGCCGCGCGCCGCGCTCCGAGGGGTTCGGCTTCCCAGAGGCCGGCATCGAGATGGACCGCCGCGCGGTCAAGGTCGACGAGCACTTCCGCACGAACGTGCCGGGCGTGTACGCGATCGGAGACCTCATCGGCGGGATGATGCTGGCCCACGTCGCCGAGGAGGAAGGGGTCGCGGCCGCGCGCAACGCCGTGGCGGAGGCGCGCGGCGAGACGCCGGGGGCCTCGGTCGACTACGCTTCGATCCCCGCGTGCGTCTACACGTTCCCCGAGGTAGCAGTCGTGGGGAGCTCGCGCGACTCGGCGAAGGAGCGGGGGCTGGACGTCGTGCAGGCCGTGGCGAAGTTCGCCGGCAACGGCAAGGCGCTGGCCGAGGGCGAGGCCGAGGGCTTCGTGCAGATCGTCGCCGAGAAGGGGAGCGGGCGGATAGTCGGCTGCCAGATCGTCGGGCCTCATGCCGTGGAGATAGTCCACGAGGTGGCAGTGGCGATGCGCAACGCCCTGCCCGTCTCCGATCTCGCGCGCTCGACGCACGCGCATCCCACCGTGAGCGAGGTCGTGCGCATCGCCGCCGAGATGGCCGACGAACAGACGCGCGGCTAGAGGAGCGAGAACCGCGTGGGCTCCTCGAGGCGGGCGGGGCAGCTGGGTGGCGCGGTCGGGGCGGAGGCGCCTGGGCGCAACCCCTCGGCCGGAGCGCGGTGTCACGGGCGGTGTCACTGGCGGTGTCACACTGACACCACCCGCGGTGTCGCGGGTGACACCGCACTTCCGGCAGCCCCCTCCGGCGTTCGCTGAGGACAAAGCCGCCCGCCCGCCCCGCCCCGCCCCGCTCGCGGTGCTATCATCGGCCGCATGTCGTACGCACACGGACCGAACGCGCAGCGCATGCCCGACTGGCTGAAGCGTCCCGTCGCCGCGCCGGGACGTCAGGCGAAGGTGCGCGCCACCTTGGGGGAGCTGCAGCTCAACACCGTGTGCCGGGAGGCGCGCTGCCCGAACCAGGGTGAGTGCTTCGCCGCGGGCACTGCGACCTTCCTCATCATGGGCGACGCCTGCACGCGCGGCTGTCGCTTCTGCGCCGTCGACACCCGCCCGCCCGCGCCGCTGGATCCCGACGAGCCTCGCCGGGTCGCGGAGGCCGCGCGCCGTATGGGCCTCAAGCACGTCGTCGTAACCACGGTCACGCGAGACGACCTCGCCGACGGGGGCGCGGCGCACTTCGTCGCGGTCATCCGAGCGCTCCGCGAGGCGATGCCGGATGCGGCCGTCGAAGTCCTCACCAGCGACTTCGCGGGGAACGAGCGCGCGATCGACGACGTGTCCGCCGCTCGGCCCGATGTCTTCAACCACAACGTCGAGACCGTCCCGCGACTCTACCCGGAGGTCCGCCCGGGCGCCGTTTACGCCCGCAGCCTCGGCCTACTGCGGCGCGTCAAGGACACGCAGCCGGACCTGCCGACGAAATCCGGGCTCATGCTCGGCCTCGGAGAGACCGCCGAGGAGGTCGTCGGCGTGATGCGCGACCTGCGCGGCGTCGGGTGCGACATGCTGACGCTAGGTCAGTACCTTCGGCCGAGCAAGCGCCACCTGCCGGTCGCCGAGTTCGTGGAGCCGCGGGCGTTCGAGCAGCTCGAGGCAGAGGCCCTCGCGCTCGGGTTCGCCGCCGTCGCCTCGGCGCCGTTCGTTCGCAGCAGCTACCACGCGGGCGAGCTGGCCGCGGGGAGCGGCGTCTAGCTCGCGCCGGAGCGCCTAATCCTTCGTGAGCACTACGGGCTCGGCCGCGCGGTCGCGCCCCATGTGCTTCGCGGAGTACAGCGCCTGGTCGGCGGCGGCCATCAGCTCCTCGAGCGAGCGCGGACGCACGCCCGCGCGGTCGCGTGCCACCACCGACCCGATGCTGACCGTGACGTGCACGTCGTCCCCCTCGTCGGCCGACGTCCGCCTCACGGTCTCCAGCACCCGGTCCGACAGCTGGCGGAGCAGCTCGCCGTCGGTCTCGGGCGCGAGGATGGCGAACTCGTCGCCGCCGTAGCGCGCCACCATGTCGGAGGCGCGCACGGACCGGATGAGCGCCTCGGCGATCGCCACGAGCGTGCTGTCGCCCACGGCGTAGCCGCGCGTGTCGTTGAGCAGCGCGAAGTCGTCGACGTCTATCAGCAGGACCGACAGCGGCCGGCCGTACCGCGCCGCCCACGACGTCCACTGGCCGAGTTGCGCGTTGAAGCCTCGGCGGTTCAGGAGCCCCGTGAGCGAGTCGTGCGTGGCGTTCTCGGCAACGAGGCGGTTGTCCTGCCACGTCTGCCGGAGCTGCCGGGCCAGCGACGCGGTCACGGAGTCGCGCGGGTAGCGGTCCTCGATCGCTCCGACCAGCCGCTCGATGTGCGCTGCGTACTCCTCGTGGCGCCGCGCGGCGATGGCCGGCTCGGTGAGGTCCAGGAATTCGCCGAAGCACGGGTCGAGCATGAGCAGCTCGATGCGCGTGGCCACGCCGAGGCAGTCTTCCGGCGAGAGCGGCCCGGCCGCCTGCGCGGCAGCCGCGCGGACCTCGGCGAGGATGGACTCGAGACGGCGCGAGAGCTCGGCGGGCTCGGTGACGATGTCGGGCAGCAGGCCGTCGCCCCACGCCAGGAGCAGCTCCTTCCACCAGGTCAGATGAGTCCCCTCGTCGGCCGCCATGCGGCGCATGCGCGCCGCGAAGTCGGGGTCGCCGCCGCAACTCTCGGCCATCCGCGCGTAGGCGTCGCGCGCCAGGGTGTCCATCTCGACGCAGGTCTCGAGTATGCGACGCATCATTCGTCCCCCTCGGTCGGTGTCCTACTTCTCTATGCCCCCGAAACCTGCTCTCGCTAACAGCGTCCGTGGCGGGCTTGCGCCGCCGCGGACGGCCGGGATCGAGCTGACTCGCTGCCTCGCAGCTCATCGCGGCGGCGGCTTGCGCCTCCTTCCGTACGCTGGGAGACTGTGAGGCATGAGCTATGAGCCGCGCACATACCGCGGCGTGGTGACGCCGGCGGGGCTCACCACGTTCGAGGTCGTCATCAAGGAGACCGACCTCCAGATCTCGGCGGCGTCCGACCTCACCGGTCCCGCGGAGGACCTCGTCGCGCAGGCGCGCTGGCAGATCGAGAGCTACGTCGCTTCCAATCCCCGGTTCGCCGAGACCTGGTCGCCGATCGACGTCCCGGAAGACGCGCCCGACCTCATCCGCGCGATGGGACGCGCGGCGCATCTCGCCCGCGTGGGCCCGATGGCTGCCGTCGCGGGCGTCGTGGCGGAGTACGTCGCGCGTGGGCTCGAGTCCCTCTCGGCCGAGGTGGTCGTCGAGAACGGTGGCGACATCTACATGGTGGGGAAGGCGGACCGCACGATCGCGCTGTGGGCGGGGAAGAGCTCGCTGACCGGGAAGGTCGGGCTGCGGATCCCCGGAGGGCTCATGCCGGTGGCGGTCTGCACGTCCTCCGGCACGGTGGGGCACTCGGCGTCGCTCGGCAGCGCGGACGCGGCGACCGTCATCGCGCACGACGGCGCGCTCGCGGACGCGGTCGCGACCGCGCTCGCCAACAGGGTACATTCGGCGGAGGACATCCAGCGCGCGATCGACGCGTGCAAGGCGATCACCGGCGTCCTCGGCCTGCTCGTAGTCATCGGAGACCACCTCGGCGCGTGGGGGAACATCCACCTCACGGCGCTCGAGGCGTCCTAAGGGGAGGAAGACCTTCGTGGACAGCATCGACGAACTGGACATGTTCGAGGCGGAGCGACGGCTCGCGCTCTACAACGAGTACCGGGACGCGGCGCGCGTCTTCGAGTACTACATCGAGACCGAGCTGCGGGCCTACCTCGCCAACGAGGCGATCGTCGAGCCGGTGGGCGGCTCGGGAGGCGGCGCGTACTTCAAGGTCACCTTGCGCGACGTGTGGATCTACGAGGCGGAGCGTCTGAACCGCTTCGTGCCCGAGGTCGTCATCTACTCCGTCAACGACGTCCACGTACAGCGCTTGAAGGATGCGACCGAGTAGTGGCGGGATCGGGCAGACGCCGCGATGCGGCGCAGCTCATCCCGCCTTCTGATCCCGGTGGGCGTACTGAGGCAGCCGAGCGAGCGCGCCGCCTGCGCGAAGAGATCGACCGCCACAGCTACCGCTACTACGTCCTCGACCAGCCCGAGATCTCCGACGCGGCGTACGACGCGCTCGTGCGCGAGCTGGAAGCCATCGAGCGCGAGTATCCCGAGCTGGTCACGCCCACCTCGCCGACGCAGCGCATCGGCGCGCCGCCCTCGGCCGCGTTCGCCCCGGTGCGACACGCGAACAGGATGTACTCGCTCGACAACGCGCTGTCGCTCGACGAGCTCGACGCGTGGCTCGAGCGCACGCAGGCGGCCGTAGGCGCACGCGAGCCCGGCTACGTGTGCGAGCTCAAGATCGACGGCAGCGCCATCGCGCTCACGTACGAGCACGGCGTGTACGCGCGCGCCGCCACGCGCGGCGACGGCACGACCGGCGAGGACATCACCCCCAACGTCAAGACGATCAAGGCCGTGCCGCTCCATCTGCGCCTCGCCGAGCCGCCGGCGACCCTCGAGGTGCGCGGCGAGGTGTACATGAGCAAGGCGAGCTTCGAGCGCCTCAACGAGGAGGCCGACGAGCTCGGGTTGCCGACCTTCGCCAACCCGCGCAACGCGGCGGCCGGCTCCATGCGGCAGAAGGACCCGAAGGCCACGGCCTCGCGCGACCTCTCCACCTTCATCTACCAGATAGCGGACCCGCGCTCGCTCGGCATCACGTCGCAATGGCGCGCGCTGGATCGGCTGCGCGAGGCCGGCTTCCGCGTGAACCCCGACATCATGTGCGCCGCCTCGGCCGAGGAGGTCCGCGCCTTCTGCCTCGCTGCGCAACAGCGCCGCAACGAGCTGCCGTACGAGATCGACGGCGTGGTGGTGAAGGTGGACTCCTTCGCGCTGCAGGAGGAGCTCGGCTACACCTCCAAGGCGCCTCGCTGGGCGATCGCGTTCAAGTTCCCGCCCGAGGAGAAGACGACGGTACTGCGGCACATCTTGGTATCGGTGGGCCGCACCGGCGCGATGACGCCGTACGCCGTGTTCGACCCCGTGTTCGTCGCCGGTTCGACCATCACGAAGGCCACGCTGCACAACGTCGACGAGATCCACCGCAAGGACGTCCGCGAGGGCGACACCGTGATCGTGCGCAAGGCGGGCGACGTCATCCCCGAAGTCGTCGGGCCCGTGCCCGGCCTGCGTCCGCAGGGCGCGAAGTCGTGGGAGATGCCGGCGGCCTGTCCCAGCTGCGGTAGCCCCGCGTGGCGGGAGCCGGGGGAGGCGGTCGTGCGCTGCACGAACGTCGCGTGCCCGGCGCAGCGCATGGAGCGCCTGCTGCACTGGGCGTCGCGCGGCGCGATGGACATCGACGGGCTTGGGCCCGAGATCGTCGCGCGGCTCGTCGAAGCCGGCCTCGTGCACGACATCGCCGACTTCTACCGCCTCACGGAGCCGCGGCTCGCGGCGCTCCCGACGGGCCGCACGAAGCTCGACGGCACGCCGGTGACGGTGGGCGAGACGATCGCGGCCAAGCTCGTCGCGCAGATCGACGCCTCGCGACGCCGCCCGCTTTCGCGCCTGCTGTTCGGCCTCGGCATCCGCCACGTGGGCTCGACGGTGGCCGAGGTGCTCGCGCGCCACTACCACTCTCTCGCGGACGTCGCCGCCGCAAACCGCGACGAGATCGAGGCGCTGGAGGGCATCGGCCCGAAGATCGCGGACGCGGTGGTGGCGTTCTTCGACAACCCGGAGAACCAGAGCGGGATCCGCCGGCTCGAGGCCGGTGGCGTTCAGACGGCCGAGGAGCCCGGCGAGCAGCTCCCGCAGACGCTCGCGGGCCTCACGTTCGTGCTGACGGGCGCGCTCGAGACCTTCTCTCGTGAGGAGGCCACGCGGCTGCTGAAGGAGCGCGGGGCGAAGGTCGCCTCCAGCGTCTCGAAGAAGACCAGCTTCGTGGTGGTGGGCGCCGAGCCGGGCAGCAAGTACGACAAGGCTCGCGAGCTCGGAGTGCCCGTGCTCGGCGAGGCGGACCTCGGCCGTATCGTCGAGACCGGGGAACCGCCCGCGGAGCACGCGTAGATGGAGGCGGTCGCACAGCCCCCGCTGACCTCGCTTCGCTGGTCCCCGGCCGCGGTCGTCGCGCTGGTGGTGTGGGCGGCGTCGCTCAACGTCGCTCAGGCGCTCGCGCTGCGCGCTCTGGGCGTGGCCGAGATGCCCGGCGAGCTGCCGCACTTCATCCGCGCGGTCGTGGTCTTCGCGTACTACGCCGCGATCCTCGCGCCCGTCGTCGTGTCCGCGCGTCGCCGGCAGCTGCGCTTCACCGAGGCGGTCGGCCTGCACGACGGGCCGTGGGGCGTCATCGCGGGCCTCGCGTTCGCGGCGGTGTTCGCGGCGCGCTCGGCAGCGCTGCTCTGGGCGTGGATCGTGGTGACGCTGCATCTCAGGCTGCCCGGCGGCGCCATCGACGTCTCGCGCGTCTTCGGACACTCGATCGCCGGCATCCTGGTGACCGTGGCCGTGACCGTCATCGTCGGCCCGTTCGTGGAAGAGGTCGTCTTCCGAGGTGTGGCCTTCGCCCAGCTCCAACGAGTGCAAGGGCTTCTCGGAGGGGTGCTGGGCAGTTCGGTCCTCTTCGGGCTGCTCCACATCAACCCGTTGGAGTTCGTGCCGCTGGTGATCGCGGGCGCGCTGTTCGCGTGGCTGTTCCACGCGACGCGTTCGCTGTGGTCGGCCGTGCTGGCGCACTCGCTGTTCAACCTCGTCGCCATCGTGGCCGTGTACGCGATCCGCGGGGTCCGGTAGGTGGCTCGCCCCGCGCTCATACTCGCGCCGCAGCGCTGCGACAAGTGCATGCGTTGCCTCCGCGCGTGCCCCCTGCGCGCGATAGAGGTGGGAGCCGCGTTCGTCTTCGTCGACTGGAGCCGTTGCGACGGCTGCGGCAAGTGCGTGAGCGAGTGCGACTCGGGCGCGATCGGGTACCGCGCGGGGCGGCCGCAGGCGGCGCCCGCCGCGCCCGCCGGGGAGGCGGCACCTCGGCTGAGAGTGGTCGGCGGCGAGGGAGGAGACGCCGAAGGCCGCGCGAAGGGTCCTCGGCTGGAGGACATCGCGCCGCTGGCGCCGTCGTGGGAGGCGTGGGAGGTCGGCGCGGTGCTCGCCGGCGTGCTCGCGCTGTTCGCGGCGCAGCAGGCGGCGCTGGGCTCCGAGTGGATGGCGCGCGTGGTGCCGCTGGGGGCGAAGCCGCTCATGCGCAGCGGGATCCTCGCGCTGTACTACGCCGCGCAGCTGGCGTTGCTCGCGGCGCTGGGGTATCGCAAGCGGGTCGGGTTCGCCGAGGCGTTCGGGCTGCGCGGGTTCCGAGTCATCGCCACCGCCGCCGGCGTCGTCGCCCTGGTCACCGCGACGCGGATCTTCACGCTGGCGTACGCGGTGGCGGCCGAGAGCGCCGGGTGGAAGATGCCGGTCGGGCCGATGAGCGACCTCACTATGTACTTCGGGAGGGACGGGGTGGGGCTCGCGCTGACGATCGTGATGATCGTGATCGTCGGGCCGTTCTTCGAGGAGATCGTCTTCCGGGGTGTGCTTGCGGGCTATCTGCAGGAACGCGTGGGCGCGTGGCCGGCGGTAGTCGCTTCGGCGCTGGTGTTCGCGACCTTCCACATGAACTGGTGGATGTTCGTCCCCGTCGCTGCGATGGGCGTCGCGGCCGGCTGGGCCGCCCTGCACTCGCGCTCGCTGTGGGCGGCGTACGCGCTGCACATGTTGTACAACGCCGTGCCGGTGTTCCTCATCTTCGCTCTCGGGCGGTAGGCCGCTCGATCCCGTTCGTCGCCGGGGCGTGTCCACCGTCACTCCTGCATGCGGCATCCCAGGAAATCTCAGCACGGGTGTGACCGAGGGCACGATAGCGCCCGAAACCCTTTCCGAACCTTAAGTCAGGAGCCGAGGTTCGCTCCGAACGGTGACCGGCGGGTCGAGGGACCGCCCGCAGTGAAGGGGGATTCCCGATGAGGATCCGATGGAGGCAGGCCGCGATCGTCGTGCTGGCGACGGCGGTGGTCCTCACCTTCGGCGGTGTGGCCGTGGCATCGGCCGCGCCGACGCTGACGGAGTACGTCTGCGACTTCGAAGGCGTTCCGGCCATACCCGGCGGCTGGGCCGTCAGCGCGAGCCCACAGGCGTCATGGGAGCTCGTGACCGACCCGGACGGCACCTCGCTCAAGCAGGACATCCTGCCCACGGCGACGTCGAACCGCGGAAGCGTGCTGTCGTTCACGCCCCCCGCCGACGGCACGAAGTACGAGCTCGAGGGCTGGTTCTACGTCGACCAGGCGTACGCGTGGGGGATGACGACCTCGCCGTTCGTGATGGCGTTCCCCGGCGGCAAGGTGGCGGGCGTTCAGATCAGCACCAACGTCGGCTCGCAGCGCGGCTACTACACCGTCTACACCGGCTCCAGCTCGGTCGATTTCTGGGACAAGAACGTCGCGCAGCACGCGTGGCACAACGTGAAGGTGACCTACGACCGCGCGGCCAACACCGAGACGGTGATGCTGGACGGCGCGACGATCCTGGCGAACCAGCCGATCGACACCGCCGGTACGGCGCCGTGGAGGATGGACGTCTACGCGGCTGGCGGGTGGAGGCCGGGTAACGCGATCACGCAGTATCTCGACGACCTCGTCGTGCGCGTGTGGAAGGGTGCGACGAACGGGCCCCCGGTCCTGTCGGCCGCACGGCCTTCCGTCTCCGCGACCGAGGGCTCGGTGGCGACCAACGGCGGTCTCGTCTCCGATCCGGACGGCGACGCCGTCGCGCTGTCGGCGAGCCGAGGTAAGGTCGTGAACAACGGCGACGGCACGTGGAGCTGGTCGCAGGCTGTGGCGGACGGCCCGTCAGGCAGCGGCCCGGTGACGATCACGGCCGACGACGGGAGGGGCGGGACCGTCCAGGTCACGTTCCTGCTCTCGACACTCAACGCCGCACCGGCGGTCGGGCCGATCACGGGGCCGGAGGGTGCGATAGGCGCGGGCGTCTCCGCCGACTTCTCGGCGGCGTTCACGGACGCGGGCGTGCTCGACACGCACTCGGCCGTCTGGGATTGGGGCGACGGGACGACCTCGGCCGGCAAGGTGACCGGGGCGGGCGGGTCGGGCACGGTCGCCGGGCGGCACTCGTACGCGAAGGCGGGCTTCTACGCGGTGTCACTGGTCGTGACCGACAACGACGGGGGCGCGGGCTCTGCCTCCCTCGGCTCGCTCCCCGTGTTCGACCCGGGTGCCGGGTTCGTCACCGGCGGCGGCAGCTTCGTCTCCCCGGCCGGCTCGTTCGCCGAGTGGCCTCGCGCCACCGGCAAGGCCACGTTCGCCTTCCACGCGCGGTACGGGCGGCGCGACAAGACGCTGTCCGGGAACGCCGTGTTCCAGCTGCATCCCGGCCGGTTGAACTTCAAGGCGACGAGCTTCGACTGGCTCGTCGTGAGCGGGAAGAAGGCCGTGGCGCAGGGAAGCGGCACCATGAACGGCCGAGGTGACTGCGGTTTCCTCGTGAGCGCGATCGACCGCCGGCCGGACACGGTCCGCGTGAAGATATGGGACAAGGCGACGGGAGCGGTGATCTACGACAGCCAGACGGGCGCGGGCGACGCGGCGGATCCGACGACGCGTCTCCGCGGTGGCAACGTGGTGGTTCACCGCTAGCCTACCTGCCGCGACCCGAACGGCCGGCAGCAGGGACCGCCTTCGGGCGGTCCCTCGTTCGTGCGCTCTCCCCGCCGCGCAACGGCTATAATCGCAAGGTCGCGCACGGCTGGAGGAAGGGACCTGGAATGGCGATATCCGAGGAGCAGGTGAGACACGTCGCGCTGCTGGCGCGGCTGTCGCTCTCCGACGACCAGGTCGGCGTGCTCGCCGGGCAACTCTCGACGATCCTCGATCACATCGAGACCATCAAGGAGCTCGACCTCGCCGACGTCCCCGCCACCGCGCACGCGGTGTCCGTGACGAACGCGGTGCGCCCCGACGCGATCGTCCCCGGCCTGACGCAGGAGCAGGCGTTGCGCAACGCGCCTAAGCAGCGTGACGGATGCTTCGTCATCCCGCGGATCGTCGGGGCCGAGGGGGATGAGAACGCGTGAACCTCGACCTCTCCGCACTGACGGCCCGGCAGATCCGCGACGCCGTGGCCGCCCGCGAGGTGTCCGCGGCCGAGATGGTGGAGGCGGCCTTCGCCCGCATCGGAGCGCTCGAGGAGCGCGTGCATGCGTTCAACCAGCTGACGCGCGAGATCGCGCTTCAGGCCGCCGAGCGGGTGGACCGCATGGTGGCCGAGGGCGCCGAGCTGCCTCTGCTCGCCGGCGTCCCCGTGGCGTTCAAGGACAACATGAACCTCGTCGGCACCAACACGACGTGCTCCGCGCGCATTCTCGCGGACCACGCGAGCGTGTACGACTGCACCGCTGTGAGCCGTCTGCTCGCTGCCGGCGCGCTGCCCATCGGGAAGTGCAACATGGACGAGTTCGCCTTCGGCTCGTCCACCGAGAACTCCGCGTTCGGTCCGACGCACAACCCGTGGGACCTCGACCGCGTACCGGGCGGCTCCTCCGGCGGCTCGGCCGCCGCGGTGTCCTCCGGCATGGTCACGCTGGCACTCGGCTCCGACACGGGCGGCTCGATCCGCCAGCCGGGCTCGCTCACCGGCACCGTCGCGATGAAGCCGACGTACGGCCGCGTCTCCCGCTACGGGATCGTGGCGTTCGCGTCGTCGCTCGACCAGATCGGGCCGTTCAGCAAGACGGTGGGGGAGTGCGCGCAGGCTCTCAACGCGATCTGCGGATGGGACCGCATGGACTCCACGTCGGTGGAGCGCCCGGCCGAGGACTTCATCGCGGCGCTGGGGCAGGGTGCGAGAGGTTTGCGCGTGGGCGTCGTGCGTGACCTGCTGGAGGCGGAAGGTCTCGCGCCCGGCGTCCGCTCGCAGGTGCTGTCCGCGGCGGACACCTTCTCCGATCTCGGGGCCGAGGTCGGAGAGGTCGACCTGCCGCACGCGAAGTATGGCCTGGACGCCTACTACATCATCGGCCCGGCCGAGGCGTCATCCAACCTCGCACGCTTCGACGGGATCCGATACGGCTACCGGGTCCCCGACCCAGCCGATGTTCTAGACCTCTACATGAGGTCGAGGGCTGAAGGCTTCGGCGCGGAGAGCATACGGCGCATCATGATCGGCACGTACGCGCTGTCCGCCGGCTACTACGATGCCTACTACGGGCAGGCGCAGAAGGTGCGGACCCTCATCATCCAGGACTTCGAGCGCGCGTTCGAGCGTTTCGACGTGCTGCTGACCCCGACCTCTCCGACTGTCGCGTTCAAGATCGGGGAGAAGGCTGACGACCCGTTGCAGATGTATCTCTCGGACGTCTACACGATCCCGGCGAACCTCGCGGGGATCCCCGGCGTCTCGATGCCGTGCGGGATGAGCGAAGGGCTGCCCGTGGGCCTGCAGATACTCGGCACGCACTGGGGAGAGTCGACGATCCTGCGTGCCGCCGCGGCCTTCGAAGCGGCGCGGCCGTTCGACACGACACCGCCGGTGGTCAGACAGCTGCAGAGTTAGGTCCCGGGAGCGGTGAGCGCTACGCGCCCGCCAGCTCTGCGAGCAGCTCGCCGAGCGCCCAGTCGAGGTCGGCTTCGGAGATCACGAGCGGGGGCGCGAGGCGGATCGTCGTGACGTGCGTCTCCTTGGTTAGCAGGCCGCGCTCGAGCAGTTTCTCCGAGAGCGCGCGTGCCGGCCCGGCCTCGGGCCGCAGCTGGATGCCCGCCCACAGTCCGCGGCCCCGGACCTCGGCGACCATCGGCGCGCCGGCGGCACGCAGCGCGCGCAGCATCCGCTCGCCGAGAGCGCGCGAGCGCTCCTGGTACTCCCCGGTCCGCAGCAGCTCGATGACCGCGGAGCCGATCGCGCACGCGAGCGGATTGCCGCCGAAGGTCGAACCGTGCGTCCCGGCCTGGAAGACTTCGAGGACCTCGGCCGAGGAGACCACGGCGGACAGCGGCATGATGCCCCCGCCGAGGGCCTTGCCGAGGATGTAGACGTCGGGGACGACGCCCTCGTGCTCGCACGCGAACGTGTAGCCCGTGCGGCCCAGGCCCGACTGGATCTCGTCGGCCACCATCAGCACTCCGAAGCGCGTGCACAGCTCGCGCACGTCTCGCAGGTAGCCGTCGGGCGGCACGACGACGCCGGCCTCGCCCTGCACCGGCTCGAACAGGAACGCCACGACGTCGGGGTCGGAGGCGAGCACGGACTCGAGTGCCGCGGCATCCCCGAAGGGGACGGTGATGAAGCCCGGCGTGAACGGCGCGTAGCCGTCACGGGCGTCCGGGTCGCCGGAGAAGGACACGATCGTGGTCGTGCGGCCGTGGAAGTTGCCGCTGCAGACGACGATCTTCGCGCGCTCGTCCGGCACGCCCTTCACCTTGTAACCCCACTTGCGAGCACCCTTGATCGCGGTTTCGACGCCCTCGGCGCCGGTGTTCATCGGCAGCACCATCTCCATGCCGCACAGCTCGGCCAGATCGCGCGCGAACGGCCCGAAGCGATCGTTGTGCGCCGCGCGGGACGTCAGCGTGAGCCGGTCGAGCTGCGCGTGCGCCGCCGCGACGAGCGCGGGATGCCGGTGCCCGAAGTTGAGCGCCGAATACGCGGAGAGCATGTCGATGTAGCGGCGGCCTTCCACGTCCGTCACCCACGCGCCCTCGGCCGACGCGACGACCACGGGAAGCGGGTGGTAGTTCGGCGCTGACCAGCGCTCCTCGAGCGAGATGACGCCGGATGTGCGCGAAGGGACTTCGACGTGATCGGTCATGCGCGGCTCCTTCCCGGATGGGCGCTTCCAGTATGCACCAGGGAGTCGCGGCTATGCAGCGGCGCGTTCGCGTCGCGGATTCGGATAGAATCATCGAGGTACGCTTCCCCATGAAGGAGTCAGCCGAGGTGGCACGCGAGACCCTCCCCGAAGTCCTCGAGCGATACGAGGCCGTCATCGGCCTCGAGATCCACACGGAGCTCACGGCGCTGGACAGCAAGATGTTCTGCGGCTGTCCGGTGGCGTTCGGCGGCGAGCCGAACACGCGGGTGTGCCCGGTGTGCCTCGGCCTGCCCGGCGCGCTGCCCGTGCCGAACGCGCGCGCCGTCGAGGCCACCGTGCTCGCGGGGCTCGCGACCAACTGCGACATCGCTCTGTGGAGCCAGTTCCATCGGAAGAACTACTTCTATCCGGACATGCCGAAGGACTACCAGATCTCCCAGTACGACCTGCCCTTCTGCTCGGACGGCTTCGTGGAGGTGGACGTCGAGCCGCAAGGCGGGGAGGAGTACGGCACCCGGGTCGGGGTCACGCGCATCCACCTGGAGGAGGACACCGGCAAGATGGTACACGTCGGCGGGAGCGAGGGCCGCATCGCCGGCGCCACGGAGAGCCTCGTGGACTTCAACCGGGCGGGCACGCCGCTGATGGAGCTCGTCACCGAGCCCGACATCCGAACGCCGGAGGAGGCGCGGCGCTTCGCGCAGAAGCTGCGCGGCATCTTCCTCGCGCTGGGCATCTCGGACGTCAACATGGAGGAGGGCTCGCTCCGTGTGGACGCCAACGTCAGCGTCCGCCCGCGAGGGCAGAAGGAGCTCGGCACGAAGGCCGAGGTCAAGAACATGAACTCGTTCAAGGCGCTGCACGACGCGCTCGCGTTCGAGATCGTGCGCCAGGCCGCCGTGATCGACGACGGCGGACGCGTGGTGCAGGAGACGCGGCACTGGGACGCCGGCGCGAAGCGCACGTCCACTTTGCGCACCAAGGAAGAGGCGCACGACTACCGCTACTTCCCCGAGCCCGACATGGTGCCGTTCAGCTTCACCGAGGAGTGGGTCGCGAGCGTGGCCGAGCAGCTGCCGGAGCTCCCCGACGCACGCAAGGAGCGTCTCGTGCACGACTTCGGCCTGCCGAAGCACGACGCCGTCACGCTGGTGGAGGACGCGCCGCTCGCGTGCTACTTCGAGTCCGCCGTGGCTACCGCAGGCGCCGACCGCGCGAAACCGGTCGCCAACTGGGTGCTGGGCGAGCTGTCGGCGTACCTCAACGCCGAGGGGATCGCCGCTGGCGCGTCGCGCGTGACCCCGGAGATGCTGGTCGAGCTCGTCGGCCTCATCGAGGACGGCGCGATATCCGGCAAGCAGGCCAAGGACGTCTTCGCCGAGATGGTCGCCAGCGGCGACGCCGCCGGTGCCATCGTCGAGGCGAAGGGGATGAAGCAGGTCTCCGACGTCGGCGCGATCGAGGAGATCGTGGACCGCGTGATCGCGGCCAACCCCGGCGAGGTCTCGGCGTACCGCGGCGGCAAGACGGGGCTCGTCGGCTTCTTCGTCGGCCAGGTCATGCGCGAGACCGGCGGCAGCGCGGACCCGAAGGTCGTCAACGAGGTGCTGGGCCGCAAGCTCGGGGGGTAGCGCGCACGCATCGGCGGACGGCGTAGACAGCAGCGGCAGAGGTAGTAGAATACCGACGCCAGTGATAGCCGTCACAGGGGGGTCCCATGCGCATCAGTCGCGCGCTCACCGTCCTCGTACTCGTCGCGATCCTGCTGCTCGCACTCGCAACGTCCGCCTTCGCGATCGGCGCACCCGTGCGCAAGATCGTCGTGTTCCGCTCCGGCTTCCTCAACGGCCAGGCGCTGGCTGCGCTGACGAAGCACGGCGGGACGCTCATCGAGCCGCTGCCGCTCGTGGACGGCGCGGCCGTCTACCTGCCGAGCGAAGCGTCCGCGAAGGCGCTCGGGCTCGACGTGAGCGTGGCGCGGGTGGAGGACGACATCGTGCTCACGGCGCTCGCGAAGCCCACGAAGCCCGCGCCGTCTCAGCCGGCCGAGATCCTGCCGTGGGGCATCAACCGCATCGGCGCGCCCCTGGTTTGGCCGACCACGACCGCCGACCCGATCAAGGTCGGGATCGTCGACACCGGCATCGACTACACGCACCCCGACCTGGCCGCGAACGTGAAAGGCGGCAGGAGCTTCGTCGGTTACACCACGTCGTACCAGGACGACAACGGGCACGGCACGCACGTCGCCGGCATCGTGGCGAGCATCGACAACACGATCGGCGTGGTCGGTGTGGCGCCGCAGGCGGACCTCTACGCCATCAAGGTGCTCGACCGGCGCGGCTCCGGCTATCTCTCCGACATCATCTCGGGGCTGGACTGGGCCGCCGCCAACGGCATCAAGGTCGTCAACATGAGCCTCGGCACGAACACGTACAGTGCGCTCTTCGACCAGGCGGTGGCGCGGACGTCGGCTGCGGGAGTCGTGCAGGTCGCAGCTGCCGGCAACGACGGCCCGGGCGCCGTCGACTATCCTGGCGCGTTCCCGAGCGTCATCGCAGTGGGTGCGACGGACAGCAACAACGTCATCGCGTCGTGGAGCAGCCGAGGGTCGCAGGTCGCCGTCGCAGCGCCGGGTGTCTCGGTGTTCTCGACGTACAAGGGCGGCGGCTACCAGACCCTGTCGGGGACGTCGATGGCGAGCCCGCACGTGGCCGGCACGGTGGCGCTGATGCTGACGCAGCCGGACCCTGACCTGAACGGCTGGGAGCCCGCCGAAGTGAAGTCGAAGCTCAAAGCCACCGCGCTCGACCTCGGTACGGCCGGGTTCGACACCGCGTACGGCTCGGGGCTCGTGCGCGCGAACCTCGCGGTCGCGCCGTAGGGGGAGCCGCTACTCCAGGTAGTCCCGCAGCTGGCTGCTGCGCGAAGGGTGGCGCAGCTTCGCGAGCGTCTTGTGCTCGATCTGGCGGATGCGCTCGCGCGTGACGCCGAAGACGCGCCCGACCTCCTCGAGCGTGTGCGGCTTGCCGTCGATGAGCCCGAAGCGCAGCTCTATCACCTTGCGCTCGCGCTCGGACAGCGAGCCCAGCACGCGCCCGAGCTGCTCCTGCATCATCGTGAAGCTCGCCGCGTCGGCGGGCTTGGGCGCCTCGGCGTCCTCTATGAAGTCGCCGAGCTGGCTGTCGGCCTCCTCGCCGATGGGCGTCTCGAGCGAGACGGGCTCCTGCGAGAGCTTCATGATCTCGCGCACGCGCTCGGCCGGCATCTCGAGCTCGGCGCCGATCTCCTCCGGCGTGGGCTCCCGGCCGAGGTCCTGCACGAGCCGGCGCTGCACGCGTACCAGGGCGTTGATCGTCTCCACCATGTGCACGGGGATGCGGATCGTGCGCGCCTGGTCGGCGATGGCGCGGGTGACGGCCTGCCGGATCCACCAGGTGGCGTAGGTGGAGAACTTGAAGCCCTTGGTGTAGTCGAACTTCTCGACCGCACGCATCAGGCCGAGGTTGCCCTCCTGGATGAGGTCGAGGAAGTGCATGCCGCGGTTGGCGTAGCGCCGCGCGATCGAGATGACGAGCCGCAGGTTGGCCTCCACGAGGTGTTTCTTCGCCGCGAGCCCGACCGTCTCGATGCGCTGCAGGTGCCGCTCCTCGGCCGGGTCGAGCAGCTCGCCGCGCTCGAGAGCCGCGTCGAGCTTCGCCGCCGCCTCCAAACCCGCCTCGATCTGCTTCGCCAGCACGACCTCCTGCCTCGCGTTCAGCAGGGGCACGCGTCCGATCTCCTTGAGGTACACGCGGACGGTGTCGGTGGTGAGCGGGCGGTCGTCGACGTGGTGGCGGGGACGCGGCATCGAGGCCTCCGATCGACGGAGCGGAAAGGGCGGCGGGGCAGGTCTGCGGGCGGGCGATCGCGAGGGGTGTACGAGACTTAATAGCAGCCGAGGCGCCGAAGCGCAAGAAAGCATTCGCGAGACGTTTTGGCAAGGGCGTGGGACACGCGGCGAACGTGGGCATCGCGACTGGCGAGGTCTACCCCGACGCGCTGTCCGCCGGCACGCTGTGGTAGCGGCCGGCCGCTAGTCGAGGTAGTCGCGCAGGCGGTTCGCGTAGGCAGGATGCCGCAGCTTCACGAGCGTGTTGCTCTCGATCTGGCGGATGCGCTCGCGCGTCACGCCGAACTCGCGGCCGACCTCCTCGAGCGTGTGCGGCTGTCCGTCGGCCAGGCCGAAGCGCAGCTCGACGATGCGGCGGTCGCGGTCCGGCAGGGTGCGCAGCGCTCGGCCGAGCTGCTCCCTCAGCATCGAGCGGTCGGCGGCCTCGTCGGGCACGACGGCGTCCCCGTCGGCGATGAAGTCGCCCAGCTCCGTGTCGCCCTCGTCGCCGATGGGCGACTGCAGCGACACCGGGTCCTGCGCCATCTTCATGATCTCGCTCACGCGCTCGGCCGGCATGTCGACCTCCTCGGCGATCTCCTCCGGTGTGGGCTCTCGGCCGAGGTCCTGGATCAGCTCGCGCCGCGTGCGGACGAGCTTGTTGATGGTCTCGTTCATGTGCACCGGGATGCGGATCGTGCGCGCCTTGTCCGCGATCGCGCGCGTCACCGCCTGGCGTATCCACCAGGTTGCGTATGTGGAGAACTTGAAGCCGCGGTGGTAGTCGAACTTCTCGACCGCGCGGATGAGGCCGAGGTTGCCCTCCTGGATGAGGTCGAGGAGGTGCAGGCCGTGTCCCGCGTAGCGGCGCGCGATCGACACCACGAGCCGCAGGTTCGCCTCGATGAGGTGCTGCCGGGCCGCGAGACCGTCGGCGTCGAGGCGCTCCAGCCGCCGCTGCGTCGCGCGGTCGAGCTCCTCGCCGCGCTCGCGGGCCGCGTCGAGCTCCGCCTCGGCCTGCAGCCCCGCCTCGATCCGCTTCGCGAGGATGACCTCCTGCTTGGCGTTGAGCAGCGGGACGCGGCCTATCTCCTTGAGGTAGGCGCGTACCGTGTCGCCGGAAAGCGGCGCCGGCTCTGAGTCGCGGACGTGGGGCATGCGGACTTCGGCCTCCATTCGAGAGAACGCGGTCGCCGGCCGAGGTGTGCACGAAGAAGACGCGTGCGGCGGCCGGACGGACGGGATACCTACATTACTTACAGCCGGAAGGGCGTTCGAGCAAGGGCGAGCGGGCGGGACGTCAGGGAAGCGAAAACTTCACGGGCACCGCGCCGCGCTACTCCAGGTAGTCGCGCAGCCGCTCGGTGCGCGACGGGTGCCGCAGCTTCATGAGCGTCTTGTGCTCGATCTGCCGGATGCGCTCGCGCGTGACGCCGAACTCCCGGCCGACCTCCTCGAGCGTGCGCGGATGGCCGTCCACGAGTCCGAAGCGCAGCTCGATGACGCGGCGTTCGCGATCCGCGAGCAGGCCGAGCGCCTGGCCGAGCTGCTGCTGCAGCATCGAGAAGCTCGCCGCGTTCTCAGGCACCACCGCTTCCGAGTCAGCCATGAAGTCGCCGAGCTGCGTGTCGCCCTCGTCGCCGACGGGCGTCTCGAGCGAGACGGGCTCCTGCGCGACCTTGAGGATCTCGCGCACGCGCTCGGCCGAGATCTCGAGCTCGACGCCGATCTCCTCGGCGGTGGGCTCGCGGTTGAGCTCCTGCATCAGGCGGCGCTGCACGCGCACGAGCTTGTTCACGTTCTCGACCATGTGGACTGGCAGGCGGATCGTGCGGCCCTGGTCCGCGATGCCGCGGGTGATGGCCTGGCGGATCCACCAGGTGGCGTAGGTGGAGAACTTGAAGCCGCGCGTGTAGTCGAACTTCTCGACGGCACGCATCAGGCCGAGGTTGCCCTCCTGGATGAGGTCGAGGAAGTGCATGTTGCGGCCGACGTAGCGGCGCGCGATCGAGATGACGAGGCGCAGGTTCGCCTCGACGAGGTGCTTCTTGGCGTTGAGGCCGTCGGCCTCGATGCGCTGCAGGCGGCGCTCATCGGCGCGGTCGAGCTTGACGCCGTCGGCCTCGGCGGCGTCGAGCTTCGCGGCGGCCTCGAGGCCCGCCTCGATCCGCTTGGCGAGGATGACCTCCTGCTTGCCCGTGAGCAGCGGGACGCGGCCGATCTCCTTGAGGTACATGCGCACCGTGTCGCCCGTGAGCGCGGCGTTGTCCGAGGTGGCCGGGCGCTTGCGCGGCTTCTTCTTCGCCGCGGCCTTGCCGGTGGCCGGCTTGGCCGTGGGCAGCGGGATCTCGGCGAGGACGACGTCGGCGTGGTCCTCGGTCTCGAGGATGTGCTCGACGTCGGCGCCGATGTCCGCCCCGTGGTCGCCCACGATCTCGATGCCGCTCTTCGCGAACAGCGCGTAGACGTTCTCGATCTGCTCGTGCGAGAGGTCGATGTCGCCGAGGGCGCCTTCGACCTCGTCGTCCGTGAGGCGCCCGGCGGCCTTCCCGATCTTGACGAGCGTCTTCACCTCCGCGAGCTCCAGCTCGGGAGTGTGAGAACGGTCGGCGGCTGTTGGAACACGGGGCATGGGCGAGATCTCCAATCGAGGGCGCGCCGAGGCTGGCGCAAGCGGTGCAGGTTCACGGTAAGCGAGGAGTACGCCAAGCAGCCGAGAATACGGCGCTTAGTTCACTGATACGCTCATGCGGCTGGAAGCGCAAGGCAGCACGACTGAGGGAAATGCGCAAGGGGGAGGAGAGGGGCGAGGCCGCTCTGTTCCGGAAGCGGCCTCGCTGTCTTCCCACACCTGCCTCCTGAGCTACTTGCGCTTCGACCCGCGTTTAGCCTCACGCTGGCTCAGCGCGCTGGCCGCCGCCGTCTTCGACGCCTTGCTCGTCCTGCCGTCCAGAAGGACCTTGGACGCGATGGACGCCACCCTCTTGCTGGTCACCTTCTTCGCCACCGGCTACCCTCTTTTCAACTATCGGTTGACAATATGGGTATGATAGCAGATGTGAGTCAACTTTGACGAGGAGGTCGACAGGGAAGGAGAGTCAGAATGCTCAACGATCGTCTGCGTCAGCTCCGACTCGCGCGGGGCCTTACGCTCGACGAGCTCGCGGAGCTGATGGGTGGGAAGGTGACGAAGCAAGCTCTCTCAAAGTACGAGAACGGAAAGGCTTTTCCTCGGCCGACAACGCTGGTTGCGGTCGCACAAGCGCTGAACGTCAAGGTTTCGGAGCTGATGGGGGAACCTGAGTACCACATTGACTGCCTGCAGTACCGCACCCGCGCCCCGCTACCCGTTCGCACAAAGGAACGGGTAGAGGCAGCGCTCAGGGTGGATCTCGAGCGACGGCTTCGACTCGAGGACAGGCTGTTCGCCGAACGGCAGCCGGGTATTCGGGATGTGCGTCGAGAGGTGTCGACCGAGGACGAGGTAGAGGTTGTTGCGACGAATCTCAGGGAGGCTTGGGGACTCGGAACGGAGCCAATCTCCAGCCTCAGCGAGGTTCTCGAGCGCAATTCGATACATGTGTTCGAACTCGACGGCGAAGTAGATCTTGACGGTCTGGCTTGTGTCGCCCGGACAAAGGACGGCCGTCTTCGGGCTGTGGGAATCGCAGAGAATCCGGATGCGCAAGGCGACCGGCAGCGTTTCACACTCGCCCACGAGCTCGGACACGTCGTCCTTGAGCCTGGTGACCTCCTCGAGGAGGAGTGCATGGCGAATCGGTTCGCCGGCGCGTTCTTGATGCCGGTGCCGCTCGTGTTCGGGGAGGTCGGTGAGCGGCGGACGGACGTGTCGTTGGATGAGCTGCTCCTATTGAGGCAGCGCTGGGGCGTGAGTATTCAGTCGATACTGCATCGTCTGCGCGATCTCGGCGTGATCTCGCAGGCCCACTACGAGTGGTGGTGGCGCGAAATCAAGGCGGCAGGCTACGAGAAGGTCGAGCCCGGCCCTCTTCTGAGAGAGTCGTCGACATGGGAGAAGCGTCAGCTGGCTAGGGCGGAGGCGGAGGGTCTCCTCTCACGGGAGCAGGCAGCGTCGTATGTGACCGCCCCGTCACCGCTTCCTCAAGCGCAGGTGCTCGATCGCCGGGCCCTGATGCGATTGTCGCTCGAAGACCGACGGGCAGTGCTGAGAGAGCATGCCGAGGCGATGGCGCAAGAGTACGGCCGCGAGATCGACCGCGACTGGCTGGAGGCGGACCTCGACGATGAGTAGCCCGAAGCGAGGCGAGGTCTGGATCGCAGAACTTGATCCGACGCGCGGTGCGGAGATGAGGAAGAGACGGCCCGTTGTCGTCATTAGCTCAGATGCACTGGGTGCACTCCCGGTCCGTCTCGCCGCTCCTTGCACAACGTCGAGTCTCGGGCCGTCTCCTTGGAGAGTGGCACTCGCGGCTAAGAAGGAGACCGGGCTCGATCGAGACACCACGGTCGATCTCATGCAGACCCGGGCGCTTTCAGCAGAGCGGCTGACTCGACGCTTGGGGCGCCTGGGTGAGTCCGAGATGTCGGAGATCGCGACGGCGATGGCCGTCGTGGTGGAGTACGTGTAGGGGGGGAGGTGAGACATGAACGGGATATTCGCCCAGTTGCCAGCGCAGGCCTTTCAAGCGGCGTGGCAACTTGTCGCAATCGGCTGCCGAACATTCGTGCACACGCCGCAGATGTGGCCAGTCGGAGCGCTCGTGGTGCTTTCGATGTTCCTAGGTGGTGAGACGCGTGGGCGCCGCCGGAGACCGAGGTACCGGTAGAGTCATGGAATTGGTCGAGTGACGCTTCGCGCGAAGTCAGGCGGAGCGTCACTGCGATTTCGGTAGCTTTGCTTCGTGGTTGCGTAGCGCAGGAGGCGTCCGGATCGCTTCGCCCCTCTGTCGCTCTGGCTGCCATCGAAAGCGCGCTGACGGCCCATGTTGTCAACGGAGAACGTGTCGCGATCCCCGGCTCCCTGACCCATCGCCTTGCCAATAGGAGACTTGTTGGGCACGTTGCCGTGACCCCCGGCGATTCTCTCGCCGGTGTCTCACGCCCAGCGTCCAGACGCAATGAGGTTGTCTACCAGCGCAACATCTGCGGGAGCAAGCCGGTACTCGCCGATCTCGTCGCGTGCGACCCAGGCCACCCGATCGTGCACGAGCAGCTCGAACTCGGACAGGCGCACGGTCTTGAGGGCGATGAGACGGAAGCAGCCATGCGCGTACTTGTGCAGCGTTTCCGCGACCATTTCGCCGATTTCGGCTGTCATTGCCAGCTCTTCGCGGAGCTCCCTTGCCAGGCACTCCTGCGGCGTCTCCCCGGGCTCGAGTTTTCCGCCGGGAAGCTCCCAATATCCCGGAAGTCTGTCGTGGGGGGCGCGCCGAGCCAGCAGGAGCCGGGAGTCTTCGATCAGGACTGCCGCAGTGACGATTCGCGGATCCTCGCCCATTGGGTTGGCCCCTCCTGTATTCTCCATTTAGGGGGTGGGCATTGATGGAGGCACGCGCGTCGCTCCTGCCAGCATGGCACAGAAGTGCGCTCACGTGGTTTGCAGAGAATGCTGGTCGCACACTCCGCAAGAGGCCATTCGACGTCGGCCTGGGCGTGAAGCTGACCTCACTGCAGAAGGGCATTTGGAAGCCCGCCGCGACGGACTATGCACTTAGCGTTGTTCAGACGCACAAGGGCGTCTACCCGGACTTGCCGCCGGAGTACGAGAGTGACGGCACCTGGACGTACCTGTACCACCAGGAGGGAGCGACTCGGGAGGATCTCGCGGATCCAACACGTCGGTTCGCGAACGTCGCGCTATTCCGCTGCCGCGCAGACGCGATTCCCGTCGGCGTGATAACCCCGGCTCCAGGCGGCGGATACCTTGTGTTGGGTCTTGCGCTGGTTAACGACTACGCTTCGGGATACTTCGTGCTTTCGGGTCCAGTGGCAGTTGAAGGCGGAATACCGGATGGTCTTGGGCCGATGACTCCGTCAGTCTCCGTCGCGCTCGTCGACTTTCCCCCATTTGATCCTAGCGCCCGAGAAGACGGGCGCCAGCGCGTGGTCGCCGAAGTGGTTCGTCGCCAGGGGCAGCCTCGCTTTCGGCGAGTTCTCATGCGTGCATATCAGGGTCGCTGCGCGATGAGCAACTACGACGCGGAGCCCGCGCTTGAGGCGGCACACATAATCAGCTACCGAGGAGGCCAAACCAACCATCCTGCGAACGGTCTGCTACTTCGCGCCGACTTGCACGACTTGTTCGATCTCGGGCTGATCGCGGTTGAGACCGACGGCATGAGAATCGCTCTCGCCGGGGACCTGGCGGGAACGATGTACGAGTCACTTGCCGGGGAGAAGCTCCGGATTCCGTCCGAGAAGCACCTGCGACCGAGCATCGAAGCGCTTGCCCTTCACCGGGAGCGCTCGCTCGTGGCGTGATCTCTCGCAGCGAGTCATGCCGCGCTGCTGCCCGCGGTCTTGGAGCCTCGACTGGAGGCCACCGGCGCCGGCTGCCAACCATTCAATACCGGCGAAATCAACTCACTCGGCAGGCGCCGGAGTTCGGCGGCTCAGCCTATTGCTTGGCGAATGGTGTCGCCGGGTAGAGCACGCATGCATCGAGCAGGACAAGCCGGCGCAACCCAGTCTTCCAGGCCCAGGTCCTGCGATTCGCGAGTGAGCTGCGCGAGTGTCTGACGGCGAGCGGCGTCGCGGCGTCGCTTGTACTCGAGTAGGTCCGCGACTTCGATACGGCGGTGCGAGCCGACGCGGTAGAATGGGATCTCGCCGGCCTCGAGCAGCTTGACGACGTGGGGGCGCGAGACGCAAAGCAGGTCGGCAACATCCTGGGTCGTCAGCCCGTCTTCGACGGGGACGGCGGCTGCGTTCTTCCCTTCGGCGATTATGTGCATGGCGCTGGATACCACGCGGTAGACGTGATCAGAGGCCGCGACGGGCTCGCCGTTCGAGACGAAACGGAGCTCGATGGTTCCGGCGTCCGTCGGGGCGAGCTGGGTGGACGGCGCCCGCCTACTGTGCCCATTCCAGCTTCTGCTTGAGGTCGTTCATCTGGCTGAACGGCACGTAGCCGTCGTGCTGGAGCCGTCCGACGACGATGCTCGGCGCGATCCCGAGCTGCTCGGCGAATGCCGTCACGCGCTCCCGGCTCGGCTCGTGACCCAGCAAGAAGTCGCGGTATTCACCGGCTGGGATCAGCAGGTCGCCGGCGAACCGGTTCGCCTCGGCCTCCTCGGCCGAATCGGGATCGATGTCGCTGATGAACGTCCGCTTCTTCCCGTGTTTGAGCAGGTGCGCGGCCTCGTGGAAGAAGCCGAACCACAGTTGGTCGTCCGTCTTGTAGCGAAGGCACAGCTGGATCAGTGCCTTCGCCGGCGAGAGCCATCGGCTCACGGCGTGACAGCGGATCTTGGGCAGCTCCGGGACGAACACGACGGCGACGCCGACTGCGGCGCACTGTTCCCGCAGCGCCTCCTGCCACAGTTCGACGGGTTCGCGCGTCAGCGCACGCAGCTCGCGAAGGACGCTCTCGAACGCCTTCGGTTCGAACGGCCCGGTTTCGATTTGCTCGGCCTCGAGCTCTCCTCGCCTGAGCCACGCGCTCAGCGCGACCGTGTCCGGCTCGAAGGCTTTCGTCATCCGTGCCGCCAGCCGCTTCGGCGACGACCAGTACTGCTCCCACGCGTCGGGAGACGCGACTCCGAAGAACGACAGCAGCTCCTCGGCCTGTTCGGCCTGGGACGTCTCGCGTGCGACCCACTTGTTGTCGGCCATAGCCTTGAGCGGGAACCGCTTCGCCCATTGGGCGCTCTTCGCGAGCTCTTCCTCTTCGGCCTTGCGCGCAAGGTAGCCCCTGTACAGCGCCTCGGCGTTGTTCCAGAACGCCGCGGAAACGCCCAGCACACGCTGGAGGTCGAGGGCGGTCTGCGGGCTGATCGGCGCCTTGCCGTTGATGAGCTGGCTGACGAACTTCTCGGTCTTGCCCAGGCGCGTCGCGAAGTCCGCCTGCGAGATGCCGCGGTCTTCTAGGACCTCACGGAGCGTCTCTCCAGGGGCCGACACGACGTCCGGAACGTACCGATAGCCCTTGCTAGTCGCCATGGTAGTCGACCACCTCCAGGATTCTGACAGCGGTGACATGGTCCCAATCGAGATCTCCGCCGGCTCGCTTCGGTACGGGGTCGTCCGCGGGCTCGAACACCAGCCGCAGGTTCGCCGTCACCCAGACCGCCAGCTGATCGGCCCTATCGCCCGTCAGCTCGTGGCATCTGCCACCGAAGCCGCGCATCTCCTCAAGCGTGGGCGAGGAGACGAGCTGGTCGATCCTCAGCCGGATCCGCCTCGCCGTGTCCGAACCGAACGCTCGAACGCGGGCCTTCTCGGAGCCGAGCCGCTTCTCGAGCGCTTTCGTCGCGAAGTAGACCTCCAACCCCCCGCTCCCACCGATGCGTTTACCGATACGGTAAACGACAATAGTCTATACCGCAGCGGTAAACAAGTTACCTGACGGTGAGTGTCGGGAGCGGTCCACTGCTGCCCTCGCCCCATGCCCGACTACAGCCTCGCGACCGTCGTCTCCAGGAGCGTGTCCATGCCGTTGCTCGGCCACGCGTGGCGCGGGATGCCCTTCCAGTCGCAGTCCTCACACGCGGAGTGGTAGTAGTCGTCGAGTTCCTGGGCGGCCTTCCCCTCGGCGGCGACCACGGACAGCGTGAACTTCTTCGCCCGGTCGGTGTCGTCGCCGATGAGGAACGGCGTCAAGATGAGACGGCCGTCGCCCATCACGTTCGCGGGATGAGGATACAGCCGAGAGTCCGCGCCGGCGTGCTCGGCGTTGCCGACCACCACCCACAGCTTCCGCCCCTTGGAGCCGTGCGGCAGCTTCACCCACTGCAGCTCCACGGACTGCTTGGGATCGCTCCAGGCGACCGTCGGCGTCTGTCCGAGCGGGCGCTTGACGAAGTCCCTCTTCACCTCGTCCTCCGTGACCAGTTTGGGGCGTGGGCGATGCGAACGCGAATCCGAAGCTGATCACCGAGAACACGATGCCCGTACTGCCGATGACCCATAACGGGGTGGCGTTCTTCACCTTGACGCCGAATCGCGCCAGCACCTCGGGATCAGCGACGGCCACCATCGCGAGCACGCCCAGCAAGAAGAGACCGATCGACACCACCGCGAGCTGCTGCCCACGGGTGAGCGTGAACCACCAGTCGAACGTGTCGATGAATCTCTTGAGCCAACCCTCGGCCGACTTGGCCTTCTCTTCCTCGGCCACGCGGGCCACCTCCTCTTTCCCTCGGTTCCGGAAAGCGCCCGTCGGGCGGGAGGCGGCGTGCGGGAGGTGGCGAGCACTCTGGTACGAACTGTATGTTCCCTCCGAAAGGGATCGGAAAGGCCCGAGCGGCAGACTGGCGAGGGCTTCGGCGACCGGCGGCAGCCGCGGCTGTTCGTGTCAGACCCGCGTGCCATACTGCTCGCAGGTCGTAGTGGAGGTGTCCGGCGTGGCGCATGCGCTCTCGAAATCCAGGTTCCAGCTGGGGCTGCAGTGTCAGAAGCTGCTGTGGCTCAAATGCCGCCGCCCGGAGCTGGCCGATCCGATAACCGAGCTGCAGCAGCACATCTTCGACACGGGCACGCACGTGGGCGTTCTCGCGCGCGAGCGCTTCGGCGGGGGCATGCTGGTCGCCGAGGACCACACGCAGTCGTCGCAGGCGTTGGAGACCACCGCGCGCCTGATGGCGGACCCTCCAGCCGCGATCTTCGAGGCGGCGTTCGTCCACGGCGGCGTCTTCGTGCGGCCGGACGCGCTCGTGCGGGCAGGGGACGCGTGGGACCTCTACGAGGTGAAGTCGGGCACGAAGGTGAAGCCTGAGAACGTCACCGACGTCGCGGTGCAGGTGTGGGTCCTCGAAGGCGCGGGGCTCAAGATCCGCCGCGCGTACCTGATGCACCTCGACAACACCTACGTGTATGCCGGCGGCGACTACGACCTCGGCAGCCTGTTCGCCGCGGAGGACGTCACGGCGGACGTCCGCGTTTGGGTCCCCGCGATCCCCGACCTCGTCGCCGAGATGCTGGCGATGCTCGACGGACCGGAGCCGGAGCGGAGGATCGGCAAGCACTGCGACAACCCCTACACCTGCGCGTTCTACGGCTACTGCCATGCTTCCCTGCCCGAGCGCGCAATCACGCAGCTGCCCCGCGTCACCGACGAGCTCATCGCCTCGCTGCTCGCCGCGGGCATCCAGGCGATCGACGACATCCCGCCGCATTTCCCCGGGCTCACGACCGCACAACGCACCGTGTGCGAGACGCTCCGGCGAGGCACGGCCCGCTTCGATCCGCGGATCGAAGCCGTCCTCGGCAGGCTGAGCTTCCCCATCCACTTTCTGGACTTCGAGACGATGCAGCCCGCGCTTCCGCTGTATCCCGGCACCAGGACGTGGCAGCAGGTGCCCTTCCAGTGGTCGGACCACATCCTGGAAGCCGACGGCATGCTGCGGCACTGCGAGTTCATCGCCGAGGCCGACGGCGACCCCCGACCGGCGTTCGTGGCCAGCATGCTGGAGGCGCTGGGGGAAGAGGGGAGCGTGGTGGCCTACCACGCGTCCTTCGAGGACACGCGGCTGCGCGAGCTGGCGGCCGCGCTGCCCGCGCAGGCGAATGCGATCGAGCGGGTGCGGGCACGCCTGTTCGACCTTGAGAAGCCGGTGCGCGACTTCGTGCAGCACCCCGAGCTCCTCGGCCGCAGCTCGATCAAGGTCGTGCTGCCGGCGCTGGTCGAGGGACTCGGCTACGACGGCCTCGACATCCGCGAGGGCGGGACGGCGTCGCTGCGGTACCTTCGGTGCGCGTTGGGCGTCACGGGCGTGGACGAGCGCGCGAAGGTGCTCGAGGACCTCCGTGCGTACTGCGCCACGGACACCCTGGCGATGGTCGAGCTGTACCGCACGTTGCGACGGGAGGCCGGCGCCTAGCCCTTGCGCCAGTCGGGCTTCATCCTGTCGAGCCTGCGCTGCACCGGGGGGAGCGCGTCGGCGAGGTCGTCGCAGGAGCGCTCGATGCTGTCGAGCGCCCGGTCGGAGACCGTGTCCTGCTGCAGGTACTCCTGGTCGTCGGAGGCGAAGCGGTCGAGCGCCGCCGCGAGCGCCTCCTGGCGGATGTAGAGGTCCATCATCGCGTAGGGCATCGTCAGGTCCCTCAAGCGCGTCTGGGCCTCCACCGCCTCGGCTTCGGTGAGCACCCGGCCGTCGGCGGTGGCGGAGCGGACGTCGCCCTCGCCCGAGTCGCGCATGGCCGCCACGAACCTGCGGCGGTCCGCCAGCAGGGCCTCGGCCTGCTTCACCTGCTGAACGACGGTGCCGAGCAGGTAGTCCTGCACTTTGGCGCGCAGGGCGTCGCGTCGAGCGGTCGTCGGAAGGCGCTTCTGCAGGGCGAGCGCGGCGTCGAGCCGGTCGCGCAGGCGATGTCCCGCGGCCTTGCCGTCCAGTGCGGCAACGGCGCCGGTCACGGCATCGGTGGTGGCCTCGCCATACGCCGCGGCCGTCACGAACACGTCCATCGCCCGGTCGTAGCTGCCCTGCGCCAGCAGTGCGTGACCCTCCGCGATCTGCGACGCCGCCTGCTTGGCGGCCGTCATGGGCTTCTCGGCCGGCCGGCCCGTCCGCGCCGTCTCGCGTGCGCAGGCACCGACGGCCACCGCCAGAACGAGCGTGACGACAAGACCCCGGGCCAGTAGCTTCATCGCTGCCCCTCCAACGCGACCGCGTCGGGATGGTACCCACGCCGGCTCGTCGCGAACGGCCCGGCGGGGCAGCGGCGGCTATCCGGCCTCGTCCCCCCGCAGGTGTTCTCCGTAGTGGCGCAGCAGAAGGTCGTTCAGGGCCGGCGCGGCCCGAAGGAGCGCTCCCAGTCCGGTGTCGGGAGGCATCGCCTCCGCGAAGGCGGCGCGCGGGAAGTAGTGCCAGAAGCGCCACTGGAGATGCAACGACGCCCGCACGGCCGTCTCGCCGAGCTCGTTCGGCACGCCGAGGCGCTCGAACGGGTCCTCCGACAGCCGCCCGGTGCCCCGAGTGACGGACGCGTAGACGAGGTCGCTGCCGCCGTGGGTGGTGCCCGAGAGCAGCGAGTAGATGCCGCTCAGCGTGACGATCGCCTCGCGTTCGTGGTCCTCGGCCGCCTCGGCGGACAGCCCGTCGAGGCGCGCCTCGATCTCACCCACGCGCTCGATCTGCTGCGCGGGGCGGAAGTGCCGCGACCACAGCCTCTTCTCGATGCGCGCCCGCTCGCCGGTCTCCGCGCTCGCCACGACGGACTCCCACCACTCGTCCGCCACGCGCGGATCCCCCACGACGATGAGCGCGCGCCACAGCAGCTCCGCCATCTGGCGGAGCAGGCACATCGCCTGCAGGTCGAGGCCGCTCACGAACGCGGTCGCCGCGAGACGCAGGTCGAGATACGCCTCACGGGCGAGGCTGCCCACCGCCCAGTCGCCGAAGTCGCTGCCCAGTAGCGGCGGTTCCTCGTTGTACGCGCGCCGGTAGAGCACCTCGGAGAGCGCGCGGTCGAGACGCTGGTAGACGCGCAGCAGCGACCTGTAGGGCTCGAAGGCCTCGGAGTCTTCGTCGACGGCGAGGGGGAGCGAGACGTCGTCCGGCGCCGCGAGGAGCTCGGCGATCCCCTCGCCGAGCTCGGGCGCCGCCATCACGCGCTCGAGGAGCTGCTCCCAATATGGTGACTGCGGCTGCACCGCCATGGCTCGCCTTCCTCCGCCCGTCGCCATCCGAGTGTAACGCGCCGGGAACTTCGGCGGGCGGGCGCGACTGTCCCCGGCGCCGGGGGTAGGTATCCCCGGCGGGGAGGAGAGCGATGAGAGCCGGCATGAAGCGAGCGGCGATCGCGGCGGCACTGGCGGGAGCGATGCTCGCGTCGGGATGCGAGGTGTTCGCCGAGCCCATCCGCTCGACGTCCGTGGAGACGATCGGCGTCGATCCCACGGGGGAGAACATCGACACCTCCACGGTGCCGCCGACGGACACCGCCGAGGAGCCGCTTGTCGCGCCGTCGTCTCCGCCACCGCCGGTAGCGCAGACACCCGTGCAACCTCCGCCTCAGCCCCCGCCTCAGGTGGCTCCCCCGGGCCAGAACGCGAACGGCGGCATCAGCGGGCCCGTGCCTTCGGTGATCCCGAGGACCGGCGGCACGAGCGGCTACACCCACCATCATCGGCGGCGGAGCAGTAGCCGCGACCGGAGCCACGGCAACGGTGACTGAAGGCGCCCTTGTGCGGGTCAGAGCCGCCGCGCTAGGGTGAAGTGCACCGGAGACGCCACGACCCCAAGGAGCACGATGACGCTTCCCGCCAACCCCACTCTCGGCTTCGTCGGCCTCGGCGTCATGGGGCACTCGATGGCCGGCCACCTTCTGGACGCCGGGTACCCGATCGTCGTCCACACACGCACGAGGTCGAAGGCCGAGGGCGTCCTGGCGCGCGGCGCCCGGTGGGGTGAGACGCCGGCGGTGGTGGCGGCACAGTGCGACCTCGTCGTCACGATGGTGGGCTACCCGGCCGACGTCGAGGAAGTCTACCTCGGCGCGCACGGGTTGCTCCAGGCGGCGAAGGCCGGCGCGTACCTCGTCGACATGACGACGTCGTCGCCGGCGCTCGCCGAGAGGCTCGCGCGCGAGGCGCACGAGGCGGGCGTCCACGCCCTCGACGCGCCCGTGTCCGGAGGCGACGTGGGTGCGCGCAACGCGACGCTGACGATCATGGTGGGCGCCGACCCCGAGGAGTTCGACGCGGTCCTGCCCGTCCTGCGGCTGCTCGGGACCAACGTCGTGCTCCAGGGACCGGCCGGCGCCGGGCAGCACACGAAGATGGCGAACCAGATCGCGATAGCCGGGTGCATGATCGGCGTGTGCGAGGCGCTCGCGTACGCGAAGCACGCGGGCCTGGACCCGCAGACGGTGCTGCGGTCGATCTCGGCCGGCTCGGCGGGCAGCTGGTCGCTCTCCAACCTCGCGCCGCGTATCCTCGCCGGCGACTTCGCGCCCGGCTTCTACGTCAAGCACTTCATCAAGGACATGCGCATTGCGCTCGATTCCGCTCGCGAGATGGACCTCGACCTGCCCGGTCTCACCCTGGCCGAACAGCTCTACGCGCGGCTCGCCGAGATGGGCTACGCGGACTCCGGGACCCAGGCGCTCTACAAGCTCTACGAGGAGTGAGGGGCGCTCAGCGCGCCATCGCGAACTTCAGGTGGCGCTGCTTCTCGGCCGAGAAGCGCCCGCCCAGCGACTCCGCACGCTCCTCGGGCACGGCCTCCCTCGCCAGGTCGAAGGTCGGCCCCTCCTCGTCGCTGACGTGACGGCCGAAGGTGATGCGAAGGACGGCGAGAGTGGCCTGCCACCGCTCGTCGAACGGGTCGCCGGGCGCGAGCTCCGCCAGCAGAGACGAGATCAGCCGGTGCTCGACGAAGCCTTCCAGCGCACGCTCGCGGGCGGTCGGCACGAGCAGCAGCTCCTCGTAGAAGACATCCTGCTCGGCGCCGAGGTGCGCGAAGAGCCTGCCGTACAGCTCAGGGAAGAGCCGCTGCCGGTCCGCTCCGGCCTCGGCGAGCTCATAGAGCATGCGCAGGAGCTCCCCGTGGTCCCGGCGGAGCTCCATGAAGATGTCGGCCATGCCGCCCCCTGCCGTGCTCGCCTCCGAGTAGTTACCCGATCGGAGGTGACGGCTACAGCGAGGCGAGCAGCTTGCCGACGTCGCGCAGCGCCCGGGAAAGACGCGCGTCGGCGGCCGTGAGGGTGCGCCGCTGGGGGAGGGTGAGCGGGCGGCCCGGGCCGGCTCCCGCGCGAGCCTGCGCGGACTGCTCCATCGCCGCCGCTATCTCGGCCAGCGACTCGTAGAGCTGCTGCATCGCCGGCGGTTGTCCCAAGGCGGGCAGAGCGTCCGCGACCGAGTGAAGCTCGGGTGCCGAGGGGAGCTGGAACGACGGCGAAGTGGCGACCACCGCGGCGACCGGCGTCGCTGCGATCGAGGCGGTGGCCGCGACCGCGGTGGTAGTCGGCGGGAGCGCGGGTTTGACGACGGGCTTCACGGGCTTGGCGCTCTTCGCCTTCGCCTTCGGCTTCACGGCCGTCTTCTTCGTGGCCGTCTTCTTCACGGCGGGCTTCGCCGCCGGAGTCACCGTGCCGAGCACGCGCCTGTTCTCGGCCGAGAACGCCTTGGCCTGCGAGACCGCGGCCTCGGCGTCGGCGCGAAGCGTCTCGGACAGCCAGTTGTGCGCGCGCAGCGGAAGGACGGGCTCGGGAAGGCTGCCGAGGAACTCGCGGCACGCCGACACCTGTAGCGGCAGCGGCTGCTGCTCGACCTTCGAGATCAGCGTGTTGGCAGCTTTACCGAGCGCCTCGTCGTAGAGCGGGCTCGCCGAGCACTCGTTGGCGGCCTTGACGTAGCGCTTGAGCGCGCCGTCGAAGTCCTTCGCGGCGGCGAGCTTGTCACCTGCGGCGATCTCCTGGGCGGCGGCGAGCTTGCCCGCCTCCACCTTGGCCGCGCATCCGGACAGGGCGACAGACAGAACGAGTACGACCGGCAGCACGCGGAAACGACGCATCGGACCCTCCCCTTGTGACGACCCTTCCAGATAGTAGCAGCAGAGGCGGCGGAGCTCGCCAGGCGCGCCGCCATCCGTTACTCGTCTATCGGTGAACGGTCGGCAACCGGTTGAGCTGCTCCTCGCTGGGGATAGACGGGGGGCGTCGTCGTCGGGAGAGTCGGGGGTGGTCATGGGCGGGCAGATGGGGCTGACTGGACGGATCGGGGCGACGCTCTCCGAGCTCGCCCGGCGGCCCGAGGTCGAGAAGGTGCTCGAGATAGGGACGTACGACGGCGAGGGGTCGACGTACTGCCTCGCCTGCGGGCTGGCTCACGGCACGGGCAGGCTGAGGAGCGTAGAGGTCGACGGGGGTCTGTACCGCAAGGCCCGCGCGTTCTACAGCGAAAGCGGCCTGCCGGTCGATCTGGAGTGGGGGCTGACGATCACGCCGGGGGACTACCGCCCGTTCGAGTACTTCCTGCCCGCGATCGGGCGCACGGCATATGAGGCCGACGCCCCAGGGACCCACCGGATGTGGTACGAGCGCGAGCTGGGGCTGGCCCTATCGGCCGAACGCACGGACGTGCTGCGGCAGGCGCTCGAATGCGACCACTGGTACGATCTCGTCCTGTTCGACGGGGGCGAGTACAGCGCCGAGCTCGAGTTCCACCTGCTGGAGCCGAACATCCGCGGCTACGCCGTGCTCGACGACACGAACCCCGTGCGCTCGATCAAGAACGCAGCGAACCGCGAGTGGCTCATCCGGAGCCCGGACTGGGACCTCGTCGTCGACGAGCCCGAGGACCGCTGCGGCTGGTGCGTGGCGAAGCGGCGGTAGCCTATCTGTTGGGCGACAGCGGCTCTTCCGGCGAGAGCCGCTCGGCGGGGACGTCGCGGTGGGGGAGGCGGTCGATCGCCGCCGCCTCGCCGAGCGAGGAGAGCGCGAGCGCGGCGCCGAGCAGCCCGCCGCCGATGAGGGTGGCCTGCACGCCGAAGCGGAGCGCGATCGCGGGAGCGAACGCGAGCGGCACGAGCTCACCGGCACGACGGTGCACCTCGGAAGTCCCCACCACGCGGCCGACGAGCCCTTCGGGTGTGTCGCGATGCACGAGCGTGCGCAGCAGGGGGTCCAGCGCGCCGATGACGAGCCCCCACACGAGCGCGCCGGCGACCACGCGGCGCAGGTCCGATGAGCCGACGTACGCTATCGCGCCGAGGCCGTTCAGTACGAGGAAGCCGACGAGTCCGCGCGCCGACACGAGCGACCGCGGGAGCCTCGGCAGCAGGGCGGCACCCAGTAGCAGGCCGGCGCCGAACACGGTGTTGATCCACCCCAGAGTCTCGACGCCGGTATGCACGACGTCGCGGAAGAACAGCGGCTCGAGGACGCCGAAGGCGCCGAAGGAGAACCATGCGACGGTGCCGACGAGGACGTAGTAGCGCACCGGCCGGATGGCATAGGTGGCGCGGAGCCCGGCCGACAGCTCGTGAAGGGGATGCCGCTCCTCGTCGTGGCGCGCGACCGGTCGCAGCACTACCCGCCACACGAGCACTGCGGCGAGCAGCGACGTCGCGGCGTCGATGACGAACACCCAGTCGACGCCGGCGAAGTGCGCCACGGCGGCACCCAGCGCGGGGCCGGTGAGCATCGCGAGCGATCCAGTGCTCTCGATGCGCGCGTTGACCCTCGGCAGCTCGTCGGGGTCGAGCGTCAGGAACGGGGCGAAGCTCGCGCCGGCGGTGACGACGGGCGCGCCCGCCAGCGCCCACACGCCCACGAGCGCGGTCAGAACGGGCAGCGAGTGCGCGAACGCCATCCCGAGCGCGGCCGGGACGAAGACCAGCTCCGCGACGGCGAGCACGCGCCGGGGTCCATACCTGTCGACCAGCACGCCCGCGACGATACTGCCGAGGATCGAGCCGGCGGCCATCGCGAACATGATGAACGCGAGCTGCCCCGGCGAGGCGTGCAGCGCGTAGGCGGCCTTGCCCCAGATGCCGACGAAGAACGCGGCCTCGCTGCCCGCGCGCGAGACGAAGCGCGCGGACACGACACGGTACAGGTCGAAACGTCGTGGCGACCCGGAGCCCATGACGGTGCCGATCCCCCTCGATATGCGGTGCGGGCGCGAGAGTATACGGTAGCAGAATGTCCGGCCGCTCGAGCCGCAGGCGCCGTGGCTCCCTCGCGCGCTCGACGCCGCGCGCGTGCTGCGCGGCGTCGATCTCGACCCGGTAGCCGTGACGCCCAAGGAGCCTGACATCCGGCCGAGGCCCGAGGTGGGCCGCCGGGCCTGTTCTGATCGCCTTGGGGTCCTGCGGGATGCCGGTGTCGCCGGCGGTATCGCCGGTGACACCACTCTGACACCACCGGCGGTATCGCCGGTGACACCGCCTTCGGGGCGGACATCCTCCACCCTCCTCTCTCGGGTACGATTGCAGGCGGAGGCGATGCGACGTGCCCGACTATCCGGCCCGGCTATACCGCGGCCCGCTCACCCTGCTCACCGACCTCTATCAGCTCACGATGGCATACGCGTACTGGAAGGCCGGCAAGTCCGGGGACGACGCCGCGTTCCACGTGAGCTTCCGTGAGAACCCGTTCGCCGGCGGCTACACCCTCGCGTGCGGCCTCGAGCCCGCCATCGGCTACCTCGAGGGTTTCCGCTTCGAGGATCCCGACATCGCGTTCCTGGCGGATCAGCGCGGCAACGACGGCCGACCCATCTTCGCCGACGGCGCGTTCCTCGAGTGGCTGCGCGAGCTGCGATTCGCGTGCGACGTCGATGCGGTCCCGGAGGGCACGGTCGTCTTCCCGAACGAGCCGATCGTCCGCGTCAGCGGTCCGATCGTGCAGGCGCAGATCGTCGAGACGGCGCTTCTCAACATCCTCAACTTCCAGACGCTCATCGCCACCAAGGCCGCGCGCGTGTGCTTCGCGGCGCAAGGGGAGCCGGTGGTCGAGTTCGGGCTGCGGCGCGCGCAGGGCCCGGACGGCGGCACCTCGGCGAGCAGGGCCGCCTACGTGGGCGGATGCGTCGGCACCAGCAACACGCTGGCGGGCAAGCTCTTCGGCATACCGGTGAAGGGTACGCACGCGCACAGCTGGGTGATGGCGTTCCCGTCGGAGCTCGAGGCGTTCGAGGCGTACGCCGAGGCCGAGCCGAACAACTGCACCTTCCTCGTCGACACGTACGACACGCTCGAGGGCGTGCGCCACGCGTGCGAGGCCGGCCGGAAGCTGCGCGAGCGCGGGCACGAGATGATCGGCATCCGCATAGACTCCGGCGACCTCGCGTGGTTCGCCCGGCAGGCACGGGCGATCCTCGACGAGGAGGGCTTCCCGGATGCGATCGTGATGGCGAGCAACGAGCTCGACGAGTACGTCATCGAGTCGCTCAAGGACCAGGGCGCGCCGATCGACGCTTGGGGCGTCGGGACCCATCTCGCGACGGGGTGGGACCAGCCCGCCCTCGGCGGCGTCTACAAGCTCGCGGCAGTGCGCGAGCCGGGCGGGGAGTGGCGGCCGAAGGTGAAGGTCACCGAGCAGACGGCGAAGACCTCCGTGCCCGGGCTCCTCGGCGTGCGGCGCTACTTCCGGGAGGACGGGACGCTCTCGGGCGACATGGTGTACGACGTCGAGGACAATCCGCCCTCGGCCGAGGCGCTCATGATCTCACCCACCGATCCCACCCAGCGCAAGCACTTCGACCGGGAGCGCTACGAGGAGCTGCTGGTGCCCGTGTTCCGCGCGGGGAAGCGGGTGTATGACCCGCCCGGGCTGGCGGACGTCCGCGAGCGCGGGATCGCGCAGGTGAGCGCGCTGGAGCCCGAGCGCAAGCGGTTCCTGAACCCGCACGTGTACCCGGTCGGCCTGGAGGAGCGGCTGCACGCGCGAAGGACGCGCCTCATCGTGGAAGCGCGGAAGGACTAGCGGCTAGCCGCAGCAGGCCGCGCTGCCGTCGCTCTTGCCGCGCAGGCCGTTCCACCATCCCTGGATAATGCCTCCGGCGCACCCGACTCCCGGCCGGACCGAGAGTGCGCCGGCCTCGCAGTTGAGCGCGCACGCTCCGCACTCCATGCACGCGCCGAAGTCGGCGATGCGCGCCTTGCGGTCCTCGACGGCGAGCACCCCGTGGGGGCAGACGGTCTCGCACACCTTGCAGCCGTTGCACTTCTCGGCGTCGAGCGCGAGCGTCGCGGCATCCTCGACGTAGCGGAAGCCCTTCATCGCGCCACCATCCCCAGGAGCATCGAGACGACCGCGAGCGCGGTGCCGCCGATCTGCAGCGGCAGCCAGCGTCGCATCTCGCGCTCCACTCCCGACAGCGACGTGAACGGCGTCGAGCCGGTGAAGTTCATCGCGACGAAGCTGGCCGCCGCGGCGGTGAGCAGCACGATCGAGGCGGCACCGGCCGGACGCGCGTGCAGCGCGAACGCGAGCGCCGCGCCGACGACCGCGCCGACGACCGCGCCCTTCGCGGCGAACATCCGGGACGGCAGCCACGGCAGCAGCAGCGGCGTCACCACCGCGCCGGCGATGACGGCCGCGAGCACGGGCGCGGCGTTGCGCAACGCGCTCGCGAGCACCGGGAGCGGTGCGAGCGGCCGCACGGCGAGAAACGCGAGCGCGAGGAAGGCCGCTAGGAAGCAGGCGACCGGCTTCCACGTCCCGACGAGCTCGACGGGCGTGAGTGCGAGGCGGTCGCGAAGCGTGAACGTCGGGCGCCGCATCTCCGGGGTCGCTTTCATGCCGGCGGCGAGGAACGCGGGGAGGTCGGCGGCGCGGACCGGACCCCAAACCACGTTGAAGCCGCTAAGGCGGCGCACGTGATGGGCCGCGACGCCCGTCGCGCCGAGCTGCGGCACGATCACCTTGCGATGCGAGACCAGCTGTGCCAGCTGGTCGTTGCGCAGCCGCCCGATGAGCTCCTCGTGGCAGAACGTGCCTTTGCCCGCAGCGCACCACACGTTGATGCCGGCGGTGTCGAGCACGACGATCCACGCCGACAGCCCGTCGATAGACGAGCGCAGCAAGTCGAACGTCAGCTTGTAGTTGGCGGTGACGAGCACCGGCGAGGTGTCATCGGGTCTGCCGACGGCGTACAGGCCGGGGTCGACCTTGTAGCCGTTGCGCCCGAACCGCCACCGGACGCGCCATCCGCCGAGGCGGTCGGAGAAGCCGAGGCGAGTCGAGACGACCGGCACGCGGAGGAACGGCGTGTCGAGCACGCCGGTGACGAACGGTTGCCCGGGATCCGCATGCCGCATCTCGCCGTCCGGCGAGACGTTCGGCCCTCAACAAGGGGCGCTGTCGCGCCTCGGCTGTTCGCAGGTCTCGCTCATGCAGTCCTCACGACGGTTGCGGGAGCAACTAGTTCGACAATCATCGAAGCAACTGTACACGATTCCGTCGGTCCGGGGTAGGGTATCCCCAGAAGCATCGGGTCGGGGGAGGCGTCTTGTCATGCGAGCTTTGCTGCTGATCGACATCCAGAACGACTTCATGCCGGGCGGAGCACTCGCCGTGCCGGACGGCGACGCGGTCGTGCCCGTCGCCGACGCGCTCATGCCCAAGTTCTCGCTCGTGATCGCGACGCAGGACTGGCATCCGGCGGACCACGGCAGCTTCGCCGTCAACCACCCGGGCAACGTGCCGGGAGACATCATCGAGCTCGGCGGCGTGCCCCAGGTGTTGTGGCCGGCACACTGCGTGCAGGACACCCCCGGCGCGTCGTTCCATCCCGATCTGGACGTCGCGGGGATAGACGACGTCGTGCGCAAGGGTACCGATCCCGCGGTCGACAGCTACAGCGGCTTCTTTGACAACGCGCGGCGTCACGCCACGGGTCTGGACGAGTACCTCAAGGCGCGCGACGTCGACGAGCTCGTGGTGGCGGGACTCGCCACCGACTACTGCGTGCGGGCGACATGCCTAGACGGCGTCGACCTCGGCTACGCGGTGACCCTGGTGGAGGACGGCTGCAGGGCGGTGAACCTCGCGCCAGACGACGGCGAGCTCGCGATCGAGCAGATGCGGCTGGCCGGGGTCGCGATCGCGAGGAGCAGCGACATCCTCGCCTCGGCCGGATAGCAGCGCGGGGATCCTAGCTCGCGCCGGCGTAGTCCCTCGTGTCGGCGAGGCCGAACGCCGGCAGGCGATGATGCTGGTTCGGCAGCAGGTCGTCGGGGATGGCGATCGGTCCCGCGGACGCCATCATGTAGCGAGCGCAATGCGCGCAGTCGTCCTCGCAGTACCGGTGCCGGTAGATCGAAGCGAGCACCGGCTTGTCCGACAGATGCGAGATGAGCCCTCCGCAACGCCACGCGAATTCGCAGATCTTCATGTGTCGCCCCTTTGCGACGGTTCCTTCGAAGGGGACAACGAACGAGTGCCCCGGATGGATACGGACGGCCGCACTTCATCCGACGAAGTGCGTCCCGGCCGCTCCGGCGAGCGCCTCGGCGAGCCGGCCGGCCGAGCAGACGACCGCCTCGCCGCCGGAACGCGCGAAGTCCGCGGCCGCCGCGAGCTTGGGCGCAATCGAGCCTGAGTCGAACTCGCCGGAGGCGGCGAGGCGCGAGGCTTCCTCCGGCGTCAGCCGGGCGATCCTGCGCGCCTCGGGCGTGCCGAAGGACGCGTAGACCGCGTCGGCCTCCATGAGGATGACGAGCGTGCTCGCGCCGAGCGCGCGCGCGAGCAACGCCGCGGTCGCGTCCTTGTCGACGACCGCGGCGATCCCGCAAAGCGAGCCGTCGGCCCGGCGTTCGACCGGGATCCCGCCACCGCCGGCCGCGATGACCGTGTGGCCGGCCGCCGACAGCGACGAGACGCTGTCGATCTCGACGAGGGCTAGCGGGGCGGGTGAGGGGACGACGCGCCGCCAGCCGCAGCCCGGCACCTCCCTCATCGTCCAGCCTTCTGCCGAGGAGAGGTCGCGCGCCTGCTCGGCGGCGTACCACGGGCCGATGGGCTTGGTCGGCCGCGCGAACGCCGGGTCGGCGCGGTCGACGACCACGTGCGTGACGAGTGTGACGACGTCCGAGGCGGCACCGCGCTCCACGAGCAGGTTCCGCAACGTGAGCTGCAGCATCGACCCGATGCCGCCCTGGCTGTCCGCGCCCGCGATCCACAACGGCATCGGCGCGATCCGGGCTCTCGCCGCTTCGCCGCGCTCGACGATGTTGCCGACGACGGGGCCGTTGCCGTGAGTGAGAACGACGCGAGTCCCGCCGGCGACGAGGTCCGCCACCGGAGCGAGCGCCTCGGCCGCGTGTGCCTCCTGTTGTTCGATCGTCCCGGACTCGCCGCGGCGCAGGATCGCGTTGCCTCCCAGCGCGACGACGACGGGTGCGTCAGGCGCCGGCGAGGGCATCCCCGGCCGCCTTTCCCAGGCCGCGCTCGGCGAGGAACGTCGCGACGACGTCGTCGATCGTCGGCGCGCCGCGGTCGATCACGCGGTACGTGACGCGCAAGTGCGGCTGCTCGATGCGCACGAGCCTGGACAGGTCGATCGGTGTCGCGATGAGCACGACGTCGCAGGGCGTCGCGGCGATGGTCGCCTCCAGGTCGGCGAGCTGCTCGGCGGAGTACCCCATCGCGGGAAGGACCTGGGTGGCGTGCGGGTACGCCGCGAACGTGCTCGCGAGCGAGCCCACCGCGTACGGCCGAGGATCGACCAGTCCGGCCGCCCCATTCTCGCGCGCCGCGAGCGCCCCCGCGCCGTACGTCATGCCGCCGTGCGTGACCGTCGGGCCGTCCTCGATGACGAGGACGCGCTTGCCGCTAACCGCGGCGCCGTCGCCTTCGAGCTCGATCGCGGAGTCCGTCATCACCACGGTCGCCGCCGGGTTGAAGCGCTCTGCCGAGGCGAGCACCTCGGCCACGCCCTCCGCCGGAGCCGTCGAGACCTTGTTGACGACGAGCACGTCTGCGCGCAGGAAGTTGGTCTCGCCGGGATGGTAGAGGCGCTCGTGACCGGGACGGTGCGGGTCGAGCGCGACGATCTCGAGGTCGGAGCGGTAGAACGGCGTGTCGTTGTTGCCGCCGTCCCAGATGATGACGTCGGCCTCCGACTCGGCCGCGCGCAGGATCGCCTCGTAGTCGACGCCGGCGTACACGACCACGCCGTCGTCCACCATGTGCTCGTACTCCTCGCGTTCCTCGATCGTGACGCCCAGGCGGTCGAGGTCCTCCAGGGTCGCGTACCGCTCGACGGCCATCGTCTCGAGGTCGCGGTATGGCATAGGGTGGCGTATCGCCACGGCGCGGAGCCCGGCGGCCGAGAGCGCCCGCCAGACCCGCTTGCTGATGCCGCTCTTGCCCACGCCGGTCCGCACGGCGCAAACGGAGACCACAGGCACTCGCGAGGGGACCATGGTGCGCTCCGGGTCGAGCAGCACGAAGTCGGCGCCGGCGGCCTGGACCAGCGACGCCTTATGCATGAGCTCCACGTGGCTGACGTCGCTGTACGCGAACACCACCTGGTCGATGCCTCGCTCGCGGATGAGGCGCGGCAGCTCGGCCTCGGGCAGGATCGGGATGCCGTCGGGATAGAGCGGACCGGCGAGTGCCGGGGGGAATATCCGCTCGTCGATGCCTGGGATCTGGGTAGCGGTGAACGCGACGACCTCGAAGGCCGGGTCGTCGCGGAACACGACGAGGAAGTCGTGGAAATCCCTACCCGCCGCTCCCATCACGACGATTCTCGTGCGTGACATATCTTCTCCTGCCCGTATGCGTGGCGAGCCTAGGAGTATTCAATACTCGTCGCGCGCGCGTGTCCAGCGGCCGCTCCCGCGGCACGCCTTCGGAATCCCCCGACGCCCTCCACGCGTTCGCGGCGGCGGGCAGCGCTCCGAGCGCGAGGTACAGCACGACGAGCACGAGCAGCGGCAGCAGTGTCGCGGGCTCGGACACGGTGTCTCGGAGCAGCTCGTACTCGCGCGCCAGTGCCTCTCGCCACCCTGTCGGTGGCGGTCCCGCTCCGAACCTCACCCCTACGCCGCGCAGGAGTCCCACTATCGCCGCCGGGTCGCTCACCCTGCCGTAGACGGTGGAAGGCGGTGTCAGCGGGGAGGGTACCGACAGGGCGGCGAACACCTCGGCGAAGTCCTCGTCGGGACGCTGCCTCCATTCCAGTGCGGGCGCGCGCCAGCTGAGCGAGGGCGGTATGTGCCGCAGCGCCATGAAACGCCTCCGCGCCGGGTCGGTCATGAAGCGGGTGTCCACGTAGTGCCCGATCTCGTGCGCCAGCGTCCATCGCAGCGGCATGCCGCCGAGATCGATCACCGACCGCTTGACGCGTATGAGGTCGAGGTAGGGGAGGAACTCGCCCTGCGCGCCTACGTCGAGCGGATCGCGGTCCATCACGACGACGGAGACCGCACGCGGGTCGACCCGGTAGCGAAGGCTTGCGGCGGCGCTTCGAACGGCCGCGACCTCCCTGGCCGTGCCGCCTCGGACGGCCAGCGCGCTCATCCCGGCCGGGGAGGCGTTCTCGGCGGGAGGGGTGAGGTCGAAGGTGCCGCGGGCGTACCACCCCGCGGCCACCCTCATCAGGGGCAGACCCACGGCCACCACGGCCACGAGGAGGATGAGCCACCGGGCCGCGACCAACGCGCCCGCCGCCAGTGCCCGCAGCAGCCTGAACGTGAGCGACCCCTCGTCCATGCCTCGCCTTTCTTCCGCTTCCCGGGTTAGTATCCCCGCGAACCTCCTCCTCGGCGGAAAGGCATCTCGATGAAGGTCCTCGGAGTCAACGGAAGCGCGCGCAAGGACGGCAACACCGCGATCCTCATCCGCAAGGTGTTCGAGCCGCTGGAGGCGGCGGGGATCGAGTGCGAGCTCGTGCAGTTGGCGCACAAGCGCATCCACGGGTGCACGGCGTGCCGCAAATGCGCCGAGGAGCGGATCGGCAACTGCGTGGGGGTGCGAGACGACGCCAACGAGATCATCGCGAAGATGGTCGAGGCCGACGGGATCCTCCTCGGCTCACCGACTTACTTCGCGGACCTCTCGGCCGAGATGAAGGCGCTGATCGACCGTGGCGGCTATTCGGCCTTGAGTAACGGCGGTCTGCTGAAGCGCAAGGTGGGAGCGGCGGTAGTGGCGGTCCGCCGCGGCGGCGGCATCCACGTGTTCGACTCGATCAACCACCTCTTCTTCATCTCGCAGATGATCGTGCCCGGATCGAGCTACTGGAACCTCGCGTACGGGCGTGAGCCCGGAGAGGTCGAGGCGGACGAGGAGGGCATGCGCACGATGCGCGTCCTCGGCGAGAACATGGCGTGGCTGCTCGAGAAGTTGCACGCCTGAGCGCGCCGGAGGCCGTACCGCCGAGGGGCGGCCGGTCGTTTTGGTAGAATGAGGTCATCTCCGATACGGAACAGAGGTCGTAGCATGAGTCGCAGCCGATCCAGCCTCATCCGTCGAAGCCTTCTGTCGGCGAGCCTGCTCGCGAGCCTGCTCCTCGCCGCACCCGCTTCCGCCGGTGCCGCGGTGGGCTCTCCCGGCCCCGGTTCGTGGTCGCCGAAGCTCGGCTACGTGCTGACGACCGGTTCGGTGCGTGCCGCGCTGTCCAGACGCCTCCACCTGACCCCGCGCCAGGACGCCGCGATACGCGAGATCGGGCGGGACCTCGAGCGCGTGCAATCCGGCATCCGGCGCCGGAGCGACCTGATAGCGATGAACGGCTCACTGACCGCCGAGCAGAAGGCGGCGCTGTTCGCCGACACCGGTTACAACACTTCCCTCGCCTCGGCCGAGGACTCTGCGGCGGCCCGGGCGGCAGCGGCGCTCGGGATGGCGCCGGCCGCTCTGGGCGAGGTAGTGACGCAGGTGTGGGAGACCGACGCGGCCACGCATCGGCTGGAGACGGCGCTGACCACGATGGGGCTCACCCCTCAGGCGGTGGTCGGCTCCTTCCGGGTGTACGCGACCCGGTTCTACGACGAGTACGCGTCGACCTTCGGGGTCGCGCTGCCCGACAAGTACGTGAAGTTCGCGAACCAGGGCAACACGCGCGCGGGGTACCCGGCCGGGCTGTACGCCGTCAGCCTCTACTGGGACGGCATCCATCGCGGCCGCGACAACAACCAGAACACCGCAGTGGCGTCTCCTCACAGCGTCGCCAGCGCGAAGGTCGTCGATGTCGGGCCGTGGAACGTCGACGACAATTGGTGGAACTCGTACAGCGATCCGTTGAGGCCGCGCCGCATCAACAACACGGGCATAGGCTACAAGGACGTGGCCAGCGGAGGCGGGGGCCCCGACTTCCTCGCGCGCCAGCCTCATCTGGCTCTCGGCCTGCCCGAGTCTCAGGCTGCGTACTTCAACTACTACGCGCGCCGCAGTCCGATCCCGCCCCACACGACCGCGTGGGAGAACTACTGGGACAAGCCTCGCGGATACGGGGGGGCTTGGTCCGGTTCCGACCAGTTCGGGCGACAGGTCACGCAGCCTGGGGCGGTCGACCTGACGCCGCCGTGCTACGCGGCGTTGGGATTGACCGACAACGAGTGGATCGACGTCGTTCCGCTGTGGGAGGCGCGCCTGGACGTGATCGGCCCCATCGACGTGACCCCCGGGCCGTACATCACGGGCCAGCGGGTCAGGTTCACCTACACCCTGCGGAACCTCGGCAGTCTCCCGGGAACGTGGAGCAGTCTCACGTTCCGGACCACGAGCCAGGACGGCAAGAACAAGTACTCACCCCCCCAGGGCCCCATCACCTTCGCCCCGGGCGCGAGCCGGACCGTGGCGTTCTCGCAGGTCCTCGACTCGACGGGCACGATCGTCGGATGGCCGACGGCGACGCGCGCGGGCGTCAGCGCGGACCTCGGGTCCAGCGGCGTGACCCTGCCGAACGTCCTCAAGCGCACCGTCGACCGCATCGGCGGCGACACTCGATACGACACCGCGATCAGCATCTCGCGCGCCGCTTACCCCGGGACGGCACAGGCCGTGGTGATCACCACGGGGCTGAACTTCCCCGACGCCCTGGCGGGCGCCGCGCTGGCGGATGTGGAAGGCGGGCCGATGTTGCTCGTCGATCGCACGCTTCCCGGCGCCGTGCGCGACGAGGTGCGACGGCTCGCGCCGGCGAGGGTCTTCATCCTCGGCAGCGAGAGCGTCGTGTCGTCCCAGACCGCTGCCGAGCTCGCAGCCGCCGTCCCCGGCGCCACCGTGACGCGCCTCGGCGGATGGAACAGGTACGCCACGGCTCGACTCATCGTGCAGCAGATCGTCGGGCGCACGGGCGGAGGGGGGACGGACGGCCACGCGATCATCGCGACCGGCCGCGACTTCCCCGACGCGCTGTCCGCTTCGGTCATCTCGGCCGAGAAGCACTGGCCGATCCTGCTCACCGACACCACGCGCCTGCCGACGGACACCGCGGCCGCGTTGGCCGAGATGGGCGCGAAGAGCACGATCGTCGTCGGCGGGACGAGCGTCGTCGCACCCTCGGTGCTCACGTCGCTGCCTTCTCCGACGCGTGTGGCGGGCGCCGACCGCTACGCGACCGCCGGGCTCATGGCCGACCTCGGCGAGGCGAACGGGCTGTCTTACGGCTACGTGGGGCTGTCGTCCGGCACGACCTACCCCGACGCCCTGACGGGCGGGGTGCTGGCGGCGAGCAGCCATGGCGTGATGCTGCTGACACCGCCATCGGTGCTGGCCCCGGCTGCCGGCTCGCGGCTGCAGGCCCACCGTACGGTGACGACGCGGCTGCAGGCTTACGGCTCGACCTCCGCGCTGTCGCTGGCGGCTCTGCTCCAGGCGGCGAACGCCCTCAGATAGACGAGGAGGCGTCCGCTTCCGCGGGCGCCTCCTCCATCGATCCGTGCCCCGGGCGGCTACGGCCTCGTGTCGTTGCGGTAGCCGTCGATGGCGCGCTTCAAGTGCGCGCGCACGGTCTGGATCGTGCCGATCCCCGTGTACTGCTGCGAGTGGCCGTCCTCGTCCACTAGGCGGAACATCGGTACGGCCTCCCCGCCGAATTCCAGGAAGCGGACCTGGCCTTCGAGCGTGGTGACATCGTACGCGTGGTACTCGAAGTTGCCGCCGAACTCGTCCTTCAGAGCGTTCGCGAACCTGTCCGCGTCGTCGAGCGCCGCTTGCTGGTACTTGAACTCCTGGCCGGGCTTGATGGCGCTCGGGTCGATGTAGAAGTAGTAGAGCACCGGCTCCCTCGGCGGGATCGGCATCGGCGCGGTGCCGACGAGCTTGTCGTCATAGCCGTCGATCCCGCGGAAGAGATGGTAGATGCGGGTGAAGCCCTGGCGCTCGAGCCAGCTCTGGGCCGCCTGGGACTGCGCGCCGGTCCGGTCGTAGAGCACGACGACGCGCTCCCGGGGCCATCCCCACGCGGTCCTGGTGAAGTCGGGCACCGGGACGCTCACGGCGCCCTGGATGTGCTGCTTCTTGAACGCGTCGCCCGCCTGGAGATCGACCACGAGGGCTCCGCGCGACTGCAGGTCGCGCAGCTCGATGCCGTCGATATCCGAACTCACGCGGATGCCCTGCTGCGGCACGGAGGGCACCGGGACCGCGGTCCCGGAGGAAGACTTGGACACGGCGGGCGTGGCGGTCGCGGCGGGTGTGCCCTTGGCGCCGGCCGAGACCGGCGGCGCCGGCGGCGCCTTCGCAGGCGTGCCGCCGGGGATCAGCGAACAGCCCGCCACGAGTGCGAGAGCGGCTATGGCACCGGCTGCGATGAGAGTGCGTATGTTGCTGCGGCTCACGTCGGGTCCCCCCTCCGAGAAGGATCGGATCGCGTCCAGTATAAGGCAGGGCCGCCGGAGGCGCAGCGGCGCGCCCGGCTGCTCGGTTGATACATCGGCAGGTAGACTGGATAGGTGGAGCGCCGCTGCCCGGAAGGGGAGTCGTGAACCGGCGCTCGATAGGGCAGGATATAGCCGAGCGGAGACAAGGGAGGGTTCGTGGCGTTCCTGCGGTTCCCCGAGGGGTTCTACTGGGGGTCGGGCACCTCGGCACATCAGGTCGAAGGCGGCAACCGTCATAACGACTGGTGGGCTTTCGAGCAGCAGGGGAGGATCCGCGACGGCGAGGTGTCGGGCGAGGCCGACGACTGGTGGCATCGCTACGGCGCCGACCTCACCCTCGCGGCCGAGTTGGGGCAGAACGCGCATAAGCTCTCGATCGAGTGGTCGCGCATCGAGAAGGAACCGGGCGTCTGGGACGAGGACGCCATCGAGCACTACCGTCGGATGCTCACGGCGATGCGCAACCTCGGCATCGCTCCGTTCGTAGTGCTCCATCACTTCACGAACCCGCTGTGGCTCGAGGCGACCGGGTGCTGGGAGAATCCCGACACGCCCTACCGCTTCGAGGCGTTCGCGCGGCTCGCGGCGGAGCGGTTCGGCGACCTGGTCGAGGCGTGGATCACGATCAACGAGCCCATGCTGCTGGCGGCATTCGGCTACGTGGTCGGATACTGGCCGCCGGAGCGCGCGAGCTGGCGAGCGGGGCTGAGGGCGGCCGTGAACCTGATGCGGGCGCACCGCCTAGCGTACACCGCTGTGAAGCAAACACTCCCTTCGGCCCAGGTGGGAGTGGCCGTGAACAGCACCGTGTTCGAGCTTTCCTCGCGCTCCTCGCTCCTGGAGCGGCTGCTGCTCAGCCCGGCCGACTGGTTCGCGAACCTGTGGTTCATCGATCGCATCCACGCGCAGCTGGACTTCATCGGGCTGCAGTACTACAGCCGGACGACGGTGCGGCAGCTCTTCTTCGGCGACCCGACGGGGGGCCCGCTCGGTGACGACCTGCCGGTGAGCGACCTCGGCTGGGCGATCTACCCGCAGGGGCTGCACGACGTGGTGCGCCGGACGTGGAACCGCTACCATCTGCCGATCCACGTCACCGAGAACGGCATCGCCGACCACGCGGACGTGCAGCGCAAACTCTTCATCCGCGACCACCTGCACTGTCTTCACGACGCGATAGGGGCCGGGGCGGACGTCCGCGGCTACTTCCACTGGTCGCTGGTGGACAACTTCGAGTGGCGCGAGGGCTTCTCGCCGAGGTTCGGCCTTCTCGAGGTCGACTACTCGACGCAGGAGCGCACGGTACGGGACGGCGCGCGCTACTACGCCACGATCTGCAGGCGCAACGGCGTCGAGGTCCCGGAAAGCGGTGCTCCCGGCACGCCGTGACCGTGGCGCTACGAGGGCAGGTAGCGGGCGAACCACTCCGCGGCCTGCCGCGCGACCTCCTCGAGCGTGCCCGGCTCCTCGAAGAGGTGGGTCGCGCCGGGGACGATGTGGATCTCCTTGGGCGCGGTGACGAGCCGGTACGCCTGCCGGTTCAGCTGTATGACCGCCGGGTCGTATCCGCCGACCACGAGGAGCACCGGGGCCGTCACCCGCCGCAGCGCCTCCCCGGCGAGGTCCGGCCGGCCGCCCCGGGAGACCACCGCCCGTATCGAGCCGTCGAGGTCGGCGGCGGCGATGAGCGCGGCCGCCGCGCCGGTGCTCGCGCCGAAGTACCCGACCGGCAGCGCGGAAGCCTCGGCCTGTCCTCGCACCCACGCGGTCGCCGCTTCGAGCCGTCCGGCGAGCAGCGGGATGTCGAAGCGGTTCTCGTAGACCGCGTCCTCCTGTCCCGTCAGCAGGTCGAACAGCAGCGTCCCGAATCCCTCGGCGTTCAGCGTCCTCGCGACGCTCGCGTTGCGCGGCGACAGCCTGCTGCTCCCGCTGCCGTGAGCGAACACCACCATGCCTCGCGCTCGGGGAGGAACGGCCAGCGTCCCTTCGAGATGGAACCCTTGCACGGGGATCCGGACGATGGTCTCGGTGCCGGTCATGGCCGCCTCCCTCGTCGCAGGTACGACGTTGTGTACCCGCCGGGATGGGAGCCTACTCTTCCTCGGCCGAGGGCTTGCGCCGCATCCGCTTCTTCGCCGAGGTGCGCGCCTTGGTCTCGAGCACGGCTTCCTTCACGCGCGCCGGCTCCTTCGTCGGCACGCGCTCCGGCGGCTCGTACGCGAGCGCTTCGAGCTTCCGTCGCAGCCGGCCGAGGCAGTCGCGCTTGTTGAGCAGCTGGCTGCGTTCGCGGCGGCACGTCACGGTCACACCGGTGGGGCGGTGGCGCAGCCGGACGGCGGAGTCCGCGGTGTTGACCGACTGGCCGCCTTTGCCGGAGGCGCGGAACGTGTCCACGTCGCACTGCGCGAGCAGCTCTTCGTCGGTGGCGGGGATGTCTGGGGCGTCCATGCGCCCGAGTGTACCCCAGCTGCCCGCTAGCGGCTCCCGGCGGTGCCCGCCTCGGCCTCCTGGAACGCCGGCGACGTCTCCATCGGCGACTCGACGTCGTCGTAGATCCGCGCCGCGTGAAGAAACGTGCCGTCGGCGTCGCGCTCGTACACGGCGATGCCTGCCTGCGGCTTCAGGACCGTGCGGCCCCACTTCATGGCGTTGTACTCGACGGCACACGCCTCTCCGTCGTCCGTGAGGCAGCACAGGTCGAGAGCGATCCCGCCCACGTTGCCGAACAGGTCGAGGTAGAACTCGCGTATCCCGTCCTCGCGGCGGTGCACGTACGGCTCGCCGGCCGGCTCCCGCACGTACGCGTCCGGCGCGAACAGCTCCATGATGCCTTGCAGGTACCCCTGGCCGAGCGCCGTCTCGTAACGGCCGACGACATCGGGAGCCGTGAGGTCGGGGTCCACCTCGAGCACGGGGTGGCGGATCTCGTGGTGGCCGGTGAGAGGCCAGGTGCTGTGGTACACGGTGAGCCTCTCCAGCAGAGGCTCCTCGCCGCGCTCGGCGACCACGGCCGTGGGCAGATGCACCTTGCGCCCGTCGTCGAGGCGAAGATGGAGCTCCTGCTCCGCGACGCTGCGCAGCTCCCCGCGCGTGGTGCGGACGGGCGAGACGTGCGCCTGCATCCCCTCGAGCCACTCGTGAGTCCCGGCCGCGAACTCGCGCACCGCTTCCTCGCCGGCGACGGTCCCCGGGTGGACGGCGTCTATACGCGGCGAGCGGGTGAACATCGCCAGGAGCGCGTCGGCGTCTCCCGAGATCAGCAGTTGCCAGTAGCGCTCGGCCATGTCGGGCAGCAGCGTCGCCATCGCCTCTTCCTTTCACCTCGGCATGGTGTATATATCCGTTGGCGGACGGCAGGCGGCAGGGAAGTTGCTTTCACGTCACGGCCGAGAGAGAGCGGGAAGAGGAGCGATGACCGAGCACAGCGTCCGCCGAGGCATACTGCCCGCCGTGTCCCGCCGGACGCAGCTGTTCCTTGCCGGCTCGATGTGGACCGCCGTGGGGACCGCACTGCCGGCGATGGGCCTGGTCTGGACCTTCCAGGGCTACGGCGCGGCCGGGCTGGCGCTGGCGATCCCGTTCCTCGCCGTAGGGCTGCTCAAGTCCAAGCTGCTCGACCGCATCTCCTCGGGGACGATCGCCCACATCCTGCGGCGCGATCCAGCCGGTCCGTTCCTCGGGTTCCTGCCGCTGCGCAGCTGGCTGCTCATAGCTCTCATGATGGCGGGAGGCGCGACGCTGCGGCACTTCCTCACGGGCGGACATCCCCGCGCGTGGCTCGGTCTCGTGTACGTCGCGGTCGGCTCCGCGCTCCTCATCTCCAGCCGCAATCTGTGGCGTAGCTGGAGCGCGCAGGCCGCTTAGCCCCGCCTTCGCGCCACTCGGCGCATTCTTGTCGCGAACCCTTCACAGCAGTGGTCTGCGTGCTACCCTTAAGGAGTGTTAAGAGAGCACCAGGAAAGTCGGTCGAAAGGACGACCCGGTGGATCCCGCGGAGCACGGTTGCCTGGAGCGGATGTGCGACATCATCGCAGGGAGCGAGGACCTTCTCGTCGAGATGGTGATGGCCACCGCCAAGGAGCGCGGCATCGACCATGCGCCCCGGTCGCCGGAATCGTGGCGAGAGGCGGTGCGGGGTCTTTCCGACGCTGTGTTCCAAGCCGTGTACGGACACCTGGAGACCGCGGGTGAGGGTCCCCGGCGAGACCCCGTCGTGGCTTACGGGATCCTGCGCGGCCGGACGCAGCGCGACCGGGGCGTGCTCCCCGAGCACTGGTGCGCCCTGCTGCGCGTCTACCGTCATGCGTACACCGAGCTCGTGAAGACCGTGGACCTTCCTCCGGACGAGGCGCTCATCTGCCGGCGGTTCATCGCCTGGGTCTTCGACCGGATGGAGGACGGGTTCGGGCAGGGCTATCCACCGGGGTGCGACCGCAGGCGCGCCGCGGCGGGAGGGTGACGCGGGTCGCTCGGGGCGTGTTTGCCCAGCGTGACCGCAGTGCCCTATGCTTCGATCGGGGAAGCGCCGACGGCGAGCGGGGGCTCGCGTGGCCGTACGGACAGGCACCGAGGAGATCCTGGACGCGCTGCCCTTCGGCGTCGCGCTGTTCGCGCCCGACGGGGCGTGCCTGCGCGTCAACGGAGTGCTCGCGTCGATCCCGCCGTCCGCTTCCGATCTGGCCGGCCTTCCGCTCGAAGAGGTGGCGGCTCGCTGCTTCGGCCCGGACCACGCCGACGAGCTCGCCGCGGACTTCCGGTCGGTGCTCACAGATGCCGACGCTCGCCCGCGCAGGGAGTGCCACGGCAACGACGGCCTGCGCTACGAGTGCGCTTGGCAGTCGTGGCACGGAGACGGCCTCGCCGCGATACTCGCGGTCGTCGACGTCACGCGCTACCTCGAGCACCGCGACGTGCTGGAGGAGCGTGCGCGGCTGGCGGCGTTCCTCACGCAGATCGAGACGACCTTCGGCTACACCAGCGACTTCGACGACATCCTGGGCGTGCTCGTCGGCGAGGCTCCCGACGGCGTAGGCTGCGAAGGCGCGGCGGCCTTCGTGCGCTCCTCGGACCGGTGGGAGGCGCGGCACCTCCGGTCGCTACCGCGTGCGCTCGTCGGAGAGCGGTTCGCCGTCGAGGAGATACCGGGGGCCGAGGACGCGCTGACCCACCGGCGGGTCGCTCGCGGTGCCGGTGAGGGGCGTTGGGGCGAGGGTGAGATCGTCGCCGTGCCGCTGGCCGCGTCGGGCGAGATCGCCGCGCTGCTGCTCCTCTTCGGCAGGAAGACGCCCTTCTCGCAGCCCGCGCTGGAGTTCGCGGAGAAGCTCTCCACGATGGCGTCGTTCGCCTTGGAGAACGCGCGATTGCAGGCCGTGGAGCGCGAGACCCGCGAGGCGCTGCAGACCGCGCTGCTCGGCGTCGTGCGAGAGGTGCCGGGCGTGCGGTTCGGACACCTGTACCGGTCAGCGACCCGCCACGCCCAGGTGGGCGGGGACTTCTACGAGCTGTTCGAGCTCGGCGAGGATCGCGTGGGAGTCATCATGGGCGACGTGTCGGGCAAGGGCCTGTCCGCCGCCTCGCTCGCGGCTCTGACCAAGACGACGGTCAAGATCCACGCGCGGGAGCTGGGCTCGCCGGCGGCGGTGCTGAGCAAGACGAACGAGGTCCTCGTCGGGGAGTGCGACGGGGCCGCGTTCGTCACGGTCTTCTACTGCGTGCTCGACACGGCGAGCGGCGAGCTCCGCTACTGCGGCGCCGGTCATCCGCCGCCGCTGGTGCGCCGCGCCGACGGCGAGACGACATTGCTCACCGCGACGTCGCCGATCCTGGGCGCATACCGTGACCTGGAGTTCGAAGAGAGGGCCACGGCGCTCGAGAACGGCGACGTGCTGCTCCTCTACACCGACGGCGTCACCGAGGCGCGACGCGAAGGGCGGCTGTACGGCCACGAGCGTCTGCTCCTCCTGCTGTCGGGCCTCCGCAGAGTGAACGTCCGGGAGCTGCCGGAGATCGTCTTCGAGGACGTGTTCGCGTATGTCCGCGGCGACCTCGGCGACGACATGGCGATCCTCGCGTTGTCGCCGACGCACGTCGACGAGGGCCGTCGCCAGCAGCAACTGCAGCTCTGAGCGCGGGAGGCGGTTCAGCTGCGAGCGCAGCGAGTCTGCTGGAACCGCCCGACCGAGGGCGGCGAAGTCCGCCCTCGGTGGTAGTATCGGCGTGACGACACGTCTCCGGCCGGTGCGGCCGGTGAAGGGGGAAGGCCTGAATGGCTGAGGAAGCGCATTCGCTGGCGGTGTTCATCGACTTCGAGAACCTCGCGCTCGGATACGAACGCGACGGGGGGCGCAAGCGAAAGGGCGCGGCGGACACGCTGGACATCGCCGCGATCCTCGAGCGTCTCGTCGAGAAGGGCAAGGTCATCGTCAAGCGGGCGTACGCCGACTGGGGCCGCTTCGAGCAGTACCGCACCGCGATGCACGACGCCGGCATCGCGATGATGGAGATCCCGGAGCGCGGCATGACCGGCAAGAACTACGCCGATATCCAGCTGTCGGTCGACGCGATGGACATGTGCTACAGCAAGGAGCACATCGACACGTTCGTGGTCGTCTCCGGAGACTCGGACTTCACCCCGCTCGTCAGCAAGCTCAAGGAGAACGGCAAGACCGTCATCGGCCTCGGCATGAAGGCCTCGACGTCGGACCTGCTCGCCAACAGCTGCGACGAGTTCATCTACTACGAGGACCTCGGCCGAGGTCCGGCTGAGCCCACCGTCACCGAGACGGCGATCCCGAAGGCGAAGCGTCCGGCTCTTCGGCTGCTCATGGACACGGTCCGGGCACTGCAGCGCGAGGACGCGGTCATGTACAGCTCGCTCGTGAAGGACACGATGAAGCGCAAGCAGCCGTCCTTCAACGAGGGCAGCTACGGCTACCGGACCTTCTCGAACCTTCTCGAGGACGCCGAGAAGCTCGGCATCATCCATCTGCGCACCGACCCGCGCTCCGGGACGTACGTGGTGACCGGCTTCGCCGAGAAGAAGGGTTCGTGAAGACCTCAGGGCTTCACGGACCCGGCGGGACCGAGCAGACTCGCTATGCTCGCAGCTCATCCCGCCGCAGTGCGGCGGCACGGCGGATGCTAGTCACCCGCTGACCCGATCGGGCTGGACACGAGGACGGCATGATGCGCACACCGGCGGGCAGGGGATGCTCGTACTACTACGAGGACTTCAATCGCGGCGCGGAGATCACCCGCTGCCGCGTCAAGCGTTCGCGTGGTTCGGCCCCCTGGCGTGCGCGACAGTGCAAACGCTGCCCAGTCCCGGACATCGAGGCGGCGAACGGGAGCCCGTGCCTGGACCTGACGCTCACAGTGAGTAACGCGCCGCTGGGACTACTGCCGGAGCGGTTCCGCACGGACGCCTGGTGCGGCGAGCACGGCCCGATCGCCGATCCGTACGTCGGATGCCTCGAGTGCGTCGCCAAGGTGGACGTGTGACGATCGCCTACACGGTGCGCGAGAGCTCGCGCGCGCGCCGCGTCCGCCTGACCGTCAGCGCCCGCGCCGGCGTCGTCGTGGTGGTGCCTCGCCGGTACCCGCACTCCCGCATTCCGTCTCTCGTCGACTCCAGGCGCGAGTGGATCGAGCGCGCGACCGAGCGCGTCAGGGAGCAGCGGGAATCCTTCCTCGCACAGCGGGGCGTGCTTCCCGGGCGTGTCGAGCTGCCGGGGATCGGCGAGTCGTGGGCGGTGGAGTACGTGCCCACCGGCAGCGTCCGGATACGTGTGACCCCGGCGGACGGCACGGTCCGGCTGTCCGGCGCCGTGACGGACACCGCCGAGGCGCATCGCGCGCTGCGGCGATTCGGTCGGGGACGGGCGGAGGCAGCGTTGCCCGGCATGCTCCGCGCCTTCTCTCGCGAGCAGGAGTTGCCCTTCTCGGCGGTGAGGATACGCAGCCAGCGGACCCGATGGGGGAGCTGCTCCGCGGGCGGCGACATCAACCTCAACTGGACCCTGGCGTTCCTGCCTCCCGAGCTGGTGCGCCACGTGATGCTGCACGAGCTCGTGCACACCGTCCAGCTCGACCACTCGCCGCACTTCCGCGCGCTCCTGACCCGTCGCGAGCCCGATGCACGCCGTATGGCGGCGGACCTCGGCCGAGGATGGCGCCACGTTCCCGCTTGGGCCGTCGATGGGTAACAAGTGAGGCACGGGACGTGGGAGGTGCCTGGGTGGTCGATCAGCTGATAGCGGTCTCCGGCGCGGTCGTGGGCCTTGCTGCCGGCGGCTTCGTCGGGTTCACGCTCGGCCGCCGGTACCGGCTCACGTCGTCGCGAGGCCGTTTCTGGGTCGCCAGCGCCGTCAGTCTCGTGGTCGGGATGGTCGTGATCTTCGCCGGTCTGGTGACGAGCCTGTCGTTCGTGTCGGGCAGCGGCGTGGGACTGATCACCGGCAGCCTGAACGGGCTGCGCTGGGGCATGGGCCGGCTTTCCGACGTGCCGAGGAAGCCGCGCGGGACGGCGGCGGACGAGCCTCGGCAGAAGTCCGTCCCCGACGACCGCGGCGCCCATCCCACCACCTGACCGCCCTTCCGTTCGACCCCTCGCGCGCGCCGGTCGGCGACGCCTTCCCCTCCGCCGACCCCGCCATTCACCGCGCTCACCGCGCCGCCCGCCGAGGATACGCGCCGTCGGCGTGCGCTTCGCGGATTCCCCCAGATGGCGAGGGTACGCTCGTGACACGGAACGCCCCCTCGGGGTGCGGCCGCATACGTGTCCCGAGGCAAGGTCGGAGCAAGGGGAAGGAGTGGTAGGCATGGCGGACAAGAAGTCCTCCGGTATGGGATGGGTGGTGGCGCTCGCCGGGCTGGGCATCAACCTAGCCCTCGGCGTGCTCTACACCTGGAGCGTCGTCACCGCGACGCTCACGAAGGCATTCAAGCTGGGTGCCGACGGGCTGCCGGAGAAGGCGGCTGAGGCCGGCAAGTTCGTCACGACGACGAAGCTGCCGGACGGCACGATCAAGCTCGGTTCCGCCGGTCTGAAGGCGGCGGTCCTCGCGGATCACGCGTTCAACTGGACGGCGCTCGACGCGCTGATCCCGTACGCGATCGCGCTGTTGGCATTCGGCATCATGATGGCGTTCGCCGGGCGCATCCAGGACCGCTTCGGCCCGCGCATCGTCGCCTCCGTCGGCGGCGTGTTCGTCGGTGCGGGAATGATCTTGTCGAGCTTCAACAACATGGCCTCGAAGGCCGACCACACGCTCATCATCCTCGGCTTCGGTCTGCTGACCGGCACGGGCATCGCCTTGGCGTACGCCTGCGCGACCCCGGCCGCGGTCAAGTGGTTCCATCCCAGCAAGAAGGGCCTCATCACCGGTATCGTCGTCGGCGGCTTCGGTCTGGCCTCCGTCTACACGGCGCCGCTGACCACCAAGCTCATCGAGGCCTACGGCGTGTCCGGGATGTTCCGCATCCTGGGCATCGCGTTCTTCGTCTCGATCATCGCGTGCGCGCAGCTGCTGCAGAACCCGCCCGCGGGCTACGTGGCCCCCGAGCCCGCCGGCTTCAAGGCCAAGGCGAAGACCGCCGTGGCGGCCCCGGCCAACCTGAAGTGCGACTACACGTGGCGCGAGATGGTCAAGACCCCGCAGTTCTGGCTCCTGTGGTTCATGTACGCATGCGTGGCGTTCGCCGGCCTCATGATGGTCGGCATCATCTCCAAGGTCGCGGTAGACCTGTTCGGCACGCCGGGCAAGGCCACGTTCCAGGAGGTCTTCCTCGCCCCGAGCCTGTTCGGCCTGAACCGCGCGTACTGGTTCACCGTCGCGCTGGCCATCGGTAACGGCATCGGCCGTCCGATCGCCGGCATCGTCTCCGACGCGATCGGCCGCACGCGCACGATGGTCATCGTCTTCCTGGCGCAGGCCATCCTCGTCGGGTGGGCCGTCGGCGCCACGACCAGCATGAACGCGCTGCTCCTCGTGGGCGCGGGCATCGGCTTCATGTACGGCGCGAACCTGACGCTCTTCCCGGCCACCACCTACGACTTCTTCGGCCTGAAGAACGCGGGCGTGAACTACGGCATCGTCTTCACCGCCTGGGGCATCGGCGGCTCGATCGGCAACTACATCGCCGGTTTCGCCAAGACGTTCTGGGGCGGCTTCGGCCCGGCCTACACGATCGCAGCCGTCCTGTGCGTGATCGCGGCCGGCCTGACGGTCGTCACGAAGGCGCCGCGCGCCGAGGTGTGCGCAACGGTTCCCGCAAGCGAAGTGGGCGAGCCGGCGTAGCGTCCACACGCCTCGGCCCCGCGAGGGTCGTTGCGTGAAATAGGGGAGGTCTCGCGACCCCAAGCGCGAGGCCTCCCCGCCTGCGTCCTATACACCGGCGTCCCGTTGGGAAGCGCAGTAGGCCTACGGCCGGAAGGTCGCGCAGTCCGCGTGCTGCGAGTGCATCTCCACGGTGATGCCGCGCGCGTGGCACTCCTGACCCTCGTTGAAGTTGCACTGCGCAACCCCGCACATCGCTACGACGCCTTCCTGCTGGCGGGGATGCGCCTGCGCGTCGTGCGTGTACGTGTCGCACGTGGGATGGTCGTCGCCGACCTGGATCTGCTGCGCGTAACACTCCAGCTCCTGGTTGTACGCACAGTCCGCGGCCGTGCACGTCAGCACACAGCCGTCCTGATCCAGACGCCGGCCCATCCCGCCGCCCATCATGCCCTGGCCGCCCATCTGACCGCTGTCCATGGCGCCCCTCCTCGATGTCGACGGATCCGTACCGGCGAGATACCCGGCGTCCGGCGAGGAGTAACGCCTCTCACGGCGTGAGGCCGAGGTGCGGGAACACCGCCCGGCGAGTCCCGCGAACGCTCGTGCGGGTCTCGTCGACGACCTGCTGCCGACGCGCCCCCGGCAGCGAGAACGTGTCGTCGGCTCCGAGGGTGCTCGGGGGCTCGCACTTGATGAAGCCCCGTACCTGCGCGCGCCACGATTCCGGCAGCTCATCGGGCAGCTCCTCGCCCGCAAGCGCCGCCATCACCCACGTCCATGCGCGGGGGACGACGGTGTGGGCGGAGTAGCCGCCTCCGCCCAGGGCGCACAGCCTTCCTCGGCAGAGACCGTCGGCGAGGCCGATGATGCGCTTCACCAGCCAGCGGTAGCCCGGGAGCGTCAGGCCGAGTTGCGTGAGCGGGTCGCTGTGATGCGCGTCGACACCCAGCTGAGCGACGATCACGTCCGGACGGAACGCCTGGGCGAGCGGCTCGACCACGCCGTCGAACGCGAGGCGGTAGCACTCGTCCGTCGCCCACGGCGGCAGCGGGACGTTCGCGGCGTAGCCGGTGCCCGCGCCCTCGCCGACCTCGTTCGCGAAGCCGGTGCCGGGGAAGAGGTAGGCGCCCGTCTCGTGGAGCGAGATCGTCATGACCTCGGCCGAGTCGTAGAACGCCTCCTGCACTCCGTCGCCGTGGTGAGCGTCGACGTCGACGTAGAGCACCTTCAGGCCCGGGTGGTCGCGGCGCGCGACGGCGATCGCGACGGCCGGGTCGTTGTAGACGCAGAAGCCGGCGGCGCGCGAGCGGTGGGCGTGATGGAGACCGCCCGCCATAGAGAAGGCGCGCGGCACGTGCTCGTCGAGGACGGCGGAGAGCGCGGCGATCGACGCGCCGCACACGAGCGCGGAGGCCTCGTGCATCCCCGGGAAGACAGGGTCGTCGCTGGTGCCGAGCCCCATGCGCGGCACGAAGCGCGCCGGCGCCGCGGAGGCCTCGCGCACGGCTGCGATGTAATCCGCGTCGTGCACGAGCTCCAGAGCCGCTTCGTCCGCGCCGTCGGGCCGGATCAGCGCCTCGGCAGGCGGGATCCCGTACTCGCGCATGAGGGACACGGACAGCGTGACCCGCACCGGGTCGAGCGGATGACCCGCGCCGAAGTCGTACGCGGCGAGGTCTGGCCGCCACACGAGCGCTGCTTGCATGCGTCCCTCCGAACGCCGGCGGATAGCGCTTGCGGTAGGTGCCGGAGTCGCACCGGTGGTCAGATTGTCGCCGAACGGCAACGTGCCGTACACTTGCGCAGTGTGTGCATGCCCGGCGCGGCCGCCGCGCCGCTGGCAGAACTCCGCCCGGACGCGCTACCCTGTTACTTCCCCCTTGCCGGGTTTCGCCTGAAGGAGGTACGGCACGTGGACAAGAGACTCGCGTACGACATGCCTGTCGAGAGCAAGCTCGGCTCCATCCAGGTCAAGCTCGACGACACCACGCTGCGCGACGGTGAGCAGACCGCGGGCGTCGTCTTCGCGAACAAGGAGAAGGTCCGCATCGCGAGGCTGCTGGACGAGATCGGCATCGACCAGATCGAAGCCGGCATCCCCGTCATGGGCGGAGACGAGCGTGACGTCATCGAGGAGATCGCGCACCTGGGCCTGAAGGCCTCTGTGCTGGGCTGGAACCGGGCGAGCATCCCCGACATCCAGACGTCGCTCGACTGCGGCGTCGACGCCATCGCGATCTCCCTGGCCACGTCGGACATCCACATCGAGACGAAGCTGATGAAGGACCGCGCGTGGGTCATCAAGACGATCAGCGAGTGCGTGGCCTACGCGAAGGACAAGAACCCGGACGTCTACGTCTCCGTCAACGCCGAGGACGCGTCGCGCACGGAGGTCGGCTTCCTCGTGGAGTATGCGAAGGCCGCCAAGGCCGAGGGTGCCGACCGCCTGCGCTTCTGCGACACCATCGGCGTCATGGAGCCCTTCCGCACGTACAGGCTCGTGAAGCACCTCGTCGAGGAGACCGGGCTCGAGATCGAGATGCACACCCACAACGACTTCGGCATGGCGGTGGCGAACGCCCTCGCGGGACTGCACGCGGGTGCGACTTGGGTGAACGTCACCGTCGGCGGCCTCGGCGAACGAGCGGGCAACGCGGCGCTCGAGGAGGTCGCGATGGCGCTCAAGTACATCGAGGACGTCGACCTGAAGATGGACACGGCCCGCTTCCGCGAGATCGGTGAGTACGTCATGGCGGCTGCCGGCCGCCAGATCCCGGTGTGGAAGTCGGTCATCGGCACGAACATGTTCGCGCACGAGAGCGGGATACACGCCGACGGCGTGATCAAGAACCCCAAGACGTACGAGGTCTTCTCGCCCGAGGAGGTCGGTCTGGTACGCCAGATCGTCGTCGGGAAGCACTCGGGCGGCAAGACGATCCAGCTCAAGTTCCACGAGTACGGCATCGAGCTGGACAAGGAGGAGGCGGCCGAGCTGCTGCCGCGGGTGCGTACCATGGCGATCGAGCTCAAGCGCGCTCTGTTCGACAAGGAGCTGCTCTACATCTACAAGGACCTGCAGGCGGAGAAGAAGGCAGCCGCGAAGGGCGCGTAGCAAGAAGAGGGTGAGGACGATCCCGGGCAAGACGATCGCCGAGAAGGTGTTCTCGGCACACAGCGGCACCGACGCGCGCGCCGGCGACATCGTCGTCGCCGACGTCGACTTCGTGATGGGGCAGGACGGTACCTCGCCGCTCGCGATCAAGGCGATCGAGCGCATGGGCGTCGAGAAGGTCTTCGACCCGGCGAAGGTCGCTTTGGTGATCGACCACTCGTCCCCGTCGCCGCTGGAGGGGGTCTCGGCGCTCCACACGGTGATGCGCGAGTTCGGCAAGCGGACGGGCGCCAAGGTGTACGACGTCGGATGCGGCGTGTGCCACCAGCTCATCCCGGAACAGGGGCACGTCGTGCCGGGCGACCTGATGGTGGGCTGCGACAGCCACACCTGCACCTACGGCGCGGTGAACGTGTTCTCCACCGGCGTGGGCTCGACCGACGGCGCCGCCGCGATGGTGGCCGGCAAGCTGTGGTTCAAGGTGCCGGATTCCTTCAAGGTCGTGTGCACGGGCGAACTGCCGCCGGGCGTGTTCAGCAAGGATCTCATCCTCGAGCTCGCGGGCCGGATAGGCGCGGACGGTGCGACCTACCAGGCGCTGGAGTTCCACGGTCCCGTCATCGACGCGCTGTCGGTCGACGCCCGGATGACGATCTCGAACATGGCGATCGAGGTCGGGGCGAAGGCGGGCCTCATGTGCGCGGACGCCAAGACGCTCGCCTGGTATGACGGCCGAGGCGAGCGCGCGCCCCGACCCGTCGATCCCGATGCCGACGCCGTGTACGCACGGGAGATCACCATCGACGCCTCGTCGCTGGGCCCGCGGATCGCGAAGCCGCACTCGGTCGACAACGTGTCGCCGGTCGAGGAGCTCGTCGGCCTGCCGATCCAGCAGGGATTCGTCGGGACGTGCACGAACGGACGGCTCGAGGACCTGGCCATCGCCGCGAAGATCCTGGCCGGCCGCAAGGTGGACCCCGACGTGCGCTTCATCGTCGCGCCCGCCTCTCGGCAGATACTGTTGGACGCCATCGCGGCGGGCCACATCCAAGCGCTGGTCGAGGCCGGTGCCGCGGTGGTCACGCCCGGCTGCGGACCGTGCGTGGGCACGCACAACGGCGTGCCGAGCGACGGCGAGAACGTCATCTCGACCGCGAACCGCAACTTCAAGGGCCGCATGGGCAACAGCAACGCCTTCATCTACCTCGGCAGTCCGGCTACCGTGGCCGCCTCGGTCATCGAGGGCCGCGTCACGGATCCGCGGAAGTACTTCGGGTAGGGAGGCGACGATGGATATCCGCGCGAAGGCGTTCAAGTACGGCGATGACATCAACACGGACTACGTCATCTCCGGGAAGTACAAGTTCAAGTCCAACGACATGGAGGCCATGGCCATCCACGCCATGGAGGAGCTCGACCCGGCCTACTACGAGAAGGTGAAGCCGAACGGCGGCCTTCTGGTGGCCGGCAAGAACTTCGGCATGGGGTCCAGCCGCGAGCAGGCGCCGCTCGTGCTCATCCACAGCGGCACGAAGGCGGTGCTCGCGAAGAGCTTCGCGCGCATCTTCTTCCGCAACGCGATCAACACCGGCCTGCCGGTGGTCGAGTGCGACACCGATCTCATCGACGACGGAGACGAGCTCGAGCTCGATCTCGTCGCGGGAGTGGTGCGCGATCTCACGAAGGGCATCGAGATCCCGTTCGCGCCGCTCCCGACCGTCATGGCGACCCTGCTCGCCGACGGCGGGCTCGTGGAGCATTTCAAGAAGCACGGCGGGTTCGCGCTCTAGCGCCGTTGCAGTCGCAAAGAAGCCGGCCTCAGGCAGCCTGTCCCGACCCCGGGCATCCTCGCCCGAAGCCTTGACGCGCCTGGAAGCTCCCCACCATGCTTTCCGGAGTGATGGTCGCAACGGGCGGAGGCGAGCGTGAAGGTCGTCAAGGTGTTCTTCACTTCCACGAGGATCGAGGCCGACGAGGTCGTCTTCGTCACGGACGATCGCCACAACGCCGACTACGCGGCCTATCCGGTGCAGGCGATAGACGCCGAGCGCAAGGTGTTCCGCACGGACAACCGCTACTCCGCGGACCGCATCGTGGTGATGAGCGGCAGCTCCAGCAACGCGCACGTCGAGTACAAGGGCGGCTACTACAACCTCGGCGGACGGACGCACGGGGACCCGGAGCCGGAGCCGGAACCGGTCGCCGAGGAGCCGTACGCGAGCACGGCGGTCGAGCCCGAGGTCGTCGCTGCCACGGGCGCCGGCACCAGCGGGTACGACAACGGGGACGGCGACTCCGAGGAGCGCCGCGCGGCCGAGGAGGCGCGGCGGTCGCGGCGCTGGACCCCGCGGCATGAGGAGATGTTCGCAGCCGTCGACAAAGGGGATACCGCGGGCGCGATGTCGCTGCTCGAGGGGTTGCGCGATCTCGACGCGCAGAACCCGGACCGCGGGTTCGTCGGGCGGACCATCCTGCACCAGGCGGTGAGCCGGGACCTGCTGACCGTAGCGGAGGCCCTCGTTCGTGCCGGAGCGGATATCGAGGCGCCCGCCGACAATGACACCTCGCCGCTGTCGCTCGCATGCAGCGCCGCGATGGTGGAGTCGCTCGTCGGACTCGGCGCCTCCGTCCACCGGCGGAACGAGAACGGGGTCACGCCGCTCGCCATGGTCACCGCTCACTCTTTCGGTGAAGACGACCGCGTGGAGGCGGCGAAGGCGCTCATCGCCCACGGTGCCGACGTGAACACTGCCGGGCCGATCATGCCGCTCGCCGCCGCCGCGAGCCACGGGAACCTGGGACTGATGGAGCTGTACCTGTCGAACGGCGCCGAGGTGGACGCCCGGACCGGCGACGGGGGGACCCCGCTCATGCGGGCCGCCGGCTCCAACCAGCTGGAGGCGGCCGAGCTGCTGCTGGCGCACGGTGCCTCCATCGGTCTCAAGCGCGGGGACGGCTTCACCGCCGCGTCCCTCGCCGCCACTCTCGCCGAGGGCTACCCCGAGTACCGCCCGATCGCCCGGATGCTGCGAGCGAAAGAGCGCGGGTCCCAGGGCGTGGTCGCGCTCGTCATCGTCGCCGTGTGCCTGGCAGTCTTCCTTGGCACCGTGCTGTTCGCGCGCATGGGAGCGCCTCGGGCTGGAAGCCCTGGGACCATTCCCGCCGCATCACCGGGTGGTCAGCCTGCTCCGAAGCTGACGCCTGAGCAGCTCGGCTCGGGTGGACAGCTCCCGCCGGGACACCCGGCGATCCAGGGCACGCCGTGAACGTCGCACGGCCGGCGCTACCCGTCGACCGGCTGCTTCGGGCGCTCCCGCTCACGCGGGATGAGGATGAGCATCCGGCCGTCGGTGTGGACCTCGAGCTCGTCGCCGTCGTGGACGCCTAGGACCTCGAGCACGTCACGCGCGATGACGAGCCCGGCGTCCCCCTCATGCAGCGCCACGCATCCGAACAGCGTCCCGGTAGTCACGACGGCCAGATGCATCATCTGTCCTCCCCCGCGGACATCTTCCGCCGGGCGCCTTAACCGACCCTTACCGGTTCCTATCCGCCCCCGGGCGACTCTCCTTCGGCGGCAAAGTCAAGTCGTGTCCCTCCCAGCGGCCGGGGGTACGATGCCGTCATGGACGGCACGCACGACACCGGCCTCGAAGGCCGCCGCGAAGACGAGTCCGAGCTCACCGACGCGCTCTACCGCTGGCGCGCGCTGCTCTCGGCGCTTTCGCTGCACGCCCCCACCCCTCGGGTACGCGCCTCGGCCGTCGGAGCGCTCCACGAGATCGCCGAGCGCTCCCCGCACTTCGTGGCGCCGTACGCCTCCGATCTCGCCGAGGTGCTCTACGTCGAGGAGCGGCGGACGCGCTGGGAGGCGCTCTCCGTGCTGGCGCTGCTCGCCGAGGACGACCCGCGTCAGCTCGCCCCCGTCGCCGAGGTCGTCAGCGGCGTGCTCTACCAGCCGGAGTCCCCCGCGATGCGGCGCCTCGCGCTGCACATCCTCAACGCCGTGTCGATGGCGTCCGACGAGGCGCGCGCGCAGGTATGGCCTCTGCTCGACGAGGCGCTGCTCCTCCTGCGCGGGGAGCCGGAGTATCCGGCCGTGCTCGCCTCGGTCGTCCTCATGCTCTCCGCGGGCGTCGAGGACACCGACCACCTGTGGGACTACGCGCTGCAGGACGCGTCCGATCGCAGAGCGCGCGTGCGCGTGCTCGCGCATCACATGAGGCAGCTGCTCGAGCGGCGATAGCTGTCGGCCGAGGGGGGAGCGATGGCTGATCTAATAGACGTGAGCGTCCCGATGCGTGAAGGCATGCCGGTGTGGCCGGGGGACGAACCGTTCCGCATCAGCCGCGTCTCGGACATGGCCGCCGGCGACCGCAACAACCTCTCGGAGCTCCGCCTCGGCACGCACACGGGCACGCACGTCGACGCACCCGCGCACTTCATCGCCGATGGCGCGACGATCGACTCGCTGCCGCTCGGCGCGCTCGTCGGTGAGTGCCGGGCGCTCGAGCTGCAGGCGCCCGAGGCGATCTCCACGGAGGAGCTTCAGGCGCACGAGATCCGTCCCGGCGAGCGCATCCTCCTGAAGACGCGCAACTCGTCGCTCTGGGCCGCCGGCGCGTTCCACGAGGACTTCACGTACCTGTCCACGGAAGCCGCTGAGTGGCTCGCCGAGGTGGGGCCGGGTTGTCTCGGCGTGGACTACCTGTCGGTCGGCGGGTTCCACCGCAACGGGACGGCGGTGCACCGCGCGCTGCTCGGTGCCGGCATCTGGCTGATCGAAGGGCTCGATCTGTCGGCGGTGACGCCCGGAAGCTACGAGCTGTTGTGCCTTCCGCTGCGGCTGGTCGGCGCCGAGGGCGCGCCGGCTCGGGCGCTGCTGCGGCCCCTCGGCTGACGAACGTCGTACCGCTCCGCTACACTCGTCCCCGGCGGACGCTGTGATCCGCCGCTGACCTCCGAGGAGAACGCGATGGCGAAGCACACGATCACCCTCATCCCCGGCGACGGGATCGGACCGGAGATCACGGCGGCCATGAGGCGCGTCGTGGAGGCGGCAGGCGTCGACGTCGAGTGGCGGGTGGTCGACGCCGGCGAGGGCGTGATGCAGGAGTACGGCACGCCGCTCCCCGAGCACGTGCTCGACGCGATCCGCGAGACGCGCGTCGCGATCAAGGGCCCGATAACCACTCCTGTCGGCACCGGCTTCCGCAGCGTCAACGTCGCGCTGCGCAAGGCGCTCGACCTGTACGTCAACCTCCGCCCCGCGTTCTCGATCCCGGGCACGGGCGCCCGTTACGACGACGTCGACATCGTCATCGTCCGCGAGAACACCGAGGACCTGTACGCCGGCATCGAGTTCGAGGAGGGCACTCCCGAGGCCGCCGAGCTGATCCGATGGGTCGCGGACAAGGGCGCGGGAACGATCCGCCCGGACTCCGGCATCTCGCTCAAGCCGATCTCGGTCACCGGCAGCTCGCGCATCGTGCGCTGGGCGTTCGAGTACGCGCTCGCGAACGGCCGCCACAAGGTCACGGCCGTCCACAAGGCCAACATCCTCAAGTACTCCGACGGCCTCTTCCTGAAGGTCGCCCGTAATGTGGCCGAGGATTTCATGCCCCGAGGTGTCGCGTTCGAGGACCGCATCGTCGACATGACGTGCATGGGTCTCGTACTGCGCCCCGCCGACTTCGACGTGATGGTGCTGCCGAACCTCTACGGCGACATCGTCTCCGACCTCGTGGCCGGTCTCGTCGGCGGTCTGGGCATGGCGCCCGGCGCCAACATCGGCGAGGAGCACGCGGTGTTCGAGCCGGTGCACGGCTCGGCGCCGAAGTACACCGGGCAGGACGTCGCGAACCCTACCGCCGAGATCCTCTCGGCCGTGCTGATGCTGCGGCACATAGGCGAGCGCGAGGCGGCCGACCGTGTGCTGGCGTCCGTGAAGGCGGTGCTGGCCGAGGGCACGCACGTCACCTACGACATCAAGCGCACGAACACGGGCTCCACCGCGGGCAGCGTCGGCACGCAGGCGTACGCGGACGCCGTCATCGGGAAGCTGTAAGGCGGAGGCGGTCGTGATGGGCGAGTTCGAGGACTGGGACGAGCTCGGTCCCCCCGAGGTGCGCCCCGTCCCGCCCGGTCATCCTCGGCTGCGAAGGGCCGCGGTGGCCGCCGCCGTCATCGTCGCGGGGACGTTCCTCGTCGCGATCGGCGTGCTGCTCATCGTGCGCGGAGGCGGCGGACCTGCCGCGCCGAGGAAGGTGAGCGAGGCCACCACGACCGTGACCGAGTCGTTCACCGTCACAGCGAGCGTCTCGGCCACGAGCACGGTCGCCACGCCCACCGTGGGCGCGACCTCGACCGTTCCGGTGCTGCCCCAGTCCGTCCGCGCGACGAAGGTGGCATACCGGCTGGGCGGCGCTCTGTGGGTGGCCGAGGAGTCCGGCGCCGGACCGCAGAAGGTCGCGACGTCGGCGGCGGGCGCGTTCGCGCTGTCTCCCGACGGGACCACCCTCGCCGTCGTCGACGCCGCGAGCAAGCGGCTGGCGCTGGTCGAGGTCGGTTCCTCGCGCGTGACGACCGTGGGCCCCGCGGACGTCCGTCCGCCGGTGTGGGCCCCGTCGTCGCAGTGGTTGGCGTTCACGAACGGTGCCGAGGTGCGGCGCGTGGCGGCGGACGGCTCGGGGCTGCGCTACCTCGGCAAGGGCACGCACGTCGCCGTCGGTCCCGACGCGGCCGCCTTCGCGTACGCGGGAGAAGGCGCGGTGACCTACGTCGACCCTCGCGGGAAGCAGACGAGGATCCCCGTGCGGGGCAGGGTCGACGACCTCGCCTTGGGCTCCGACCGGCTCTTCTACGCGGTGGGCGGCGCCTCGCGCTCCGCGATGTCGGTGAGGAGTGTCGCGCTCGACGGCGGCGGCGACAAGCAGCTGGCCGGCTCGCCTGCCGACACGAAGGCAGGGATGTACGACGAGCTCGCACTCTCGCCCGACGGTTCCTGGCTTGCGTACGCCGTCGCAGGCGACGACCTGCACTCCCGCCTGCGCGCGATGCACATTGACGGCTCGGCCGACACGGCGTTGTCGCTCCGGCACGACGGCTACCTTCTCAAGTGGTCGGCCGACGGGACGACGGTGCTCTTCATCGACGGGAACGTGCTGCAAGGCGAGGCCACGCAGCTCATGAGCGTCCATCCGGACGGGACTCTGCGGACGTCGATCCTCAGGGGCGCGGGGATCTGAAGCGTCGCCCGCCCTGGGTGCTCCTCGCGTGACATCGGATACCCCATGAGGTATAGTGCATCCGTACAACACCGGACGGAGGCGGAAGAAGAATGCACGGCATCGACTTCGAGATGGCGATCGAGACCGGCCTGGGCTTCGACGAGGCCGTGGAGGCTGTCGAGCAGGCTACGGCAGACGCGGGATTCCGCGTGCTGCACGTGCACGACGTGCAAGCGACGCTCGCCGAGAAAGGCTTCGAGCGCGAGCCGATGAAGATCGTGGAGGTGTGCAACGCGAAGTACGCCGACGTCGTCCTGCGGGCCGACCCGCGGATCGCGCTCATGCTGCCGTGCAGGATCGTGGTGTGGACCGAGGGCACGGGCACGAAGGTCTCGACCGTGAAGCCGAGTGTCATCGCCGCGTTCTATCCAGAGGCGGGGATCGAGGACACCGCCGCCGAGGTGGAGACGGTGCTGCGCCGGATAGTGGAGGCGGCCGCGTAGGAGGCGTCGTCCCCGGGCCCCCGCTACAGGCCGATCTTCCTCCGCAGCGCGTCCAGGCGCCGTTGCGACCCCTTGAAGAGCCCCTCGGGCCACGAGCGGTGGGCGACCATGTCCTGGTAGATCGCGTCCGAGTCGGTGTTGCCGAGCCCCACCCCGGCCAGGTACTGCAACCGCAGGTTGCGGTCGCGGTTGATCTGCGCCCCGGCCAACCACTGCCGCAGCTCGGGCCCGTATCCGGAGAAGGTGGCGAACAGATCGTCCGCCGAGCCGAATCCGACGCTCGAGAGGGACTCGCGGACGGGGGCGTACTCGGGTCTCATGACTCGAGCCTCGACCGCGTCGACGTCGATGGGCGTGTCGTCGGCGCGGCCCGACAGCACGATGTCGTATCCCATCCCGTTCGCGATGTTTCCCCACGCGACGCCGTTCGGGAAGACGCTCATGAACGTCGCGATCTCGCTCTGCACCGTCTCGAGCCGCGTCTGGTACAGGGGCACCCACACGGTCACCACGCCGCCCGGGTTCAGGTGACTCTTGACCGACTGGAAGAACTCGGTCGTCGAGAGCGTCGCAGCACCCTTCGTCCAGGGGTCGAACGGATCGCACGTGATCGCGTCGTACTTCCGGCGTGAGGTCAGGAGGTAGTGGCGGCCGTCGTCGATCACGACCGAGGTCTTGGGTTTGTTCACGACACCTTCGTTGAACCGCGCGAAGTACTTCTGTGCCGCTTCCGGCACCAGCGGCTCGATCTCGACGACGGTGAGCTTCTCGACCCGCGGGTCGATGCTGACGGCGCCGGCCGTCACGCCCGCTCCGCACCCGATCACCAGCACGGACGCGGGACGCTCCGGCTGTAGCGTGGTCAGGTGCCCGAGCATACGCTCGAGGCGGAGGTCCTGCGGCTCGCTCGACGCCTGGACCTTGCCCGCGTTGTGGTAGTACAGGACACCCTTGTCCAGCGAGACGGCCACCGACGAGTTCATCCCCTCGCCGATGTAGATGAATCGGGCGTCCGTCGAGTCCGCCGACCCGGGACCGTACCCGACGAGGGCTCCCGGGACGGGGTGCACCGTGGCGGCCAGTGCGACCGCGAGCACGAGCGGGACCGCCACGACGCCCGCTGCCCCTGCGGACACCCCCGCCCTGCGCTTCGCGCCCGCTACCGCCGGCAGGAGCACCACGACCGCGCTGAACGCGGCGACGAAGATCAGCGCCTGCTGGACACGCTGGCTGCCTAGCCACGCCATCGCCAGAAGCGACGTCACCAGCGCGCCGAGGATGGCGCCGAGCGTGTTCGCCGCGTACACGAACCCGACGGAGCGTCCCGGGTCGCGGCCGCTCGGCGCGGCCGCGGCAAGCGCGAGCGGGAACGACGCGCCCCAAAGCAGCGCTGCGGGCGTCACCGCCCACACGGAGCGCAGCACGTCGTGCCGGAAGGCGACCGCCAGCGATGACGAGAGCGCCGCTTCGTTCGGCTGGAACGGCAGCACCGCCGTGAGTTGGTACGCCGACCAGGCGATCCCGACCGTCAGGAGCACCTGGCACCAGCCGAGCAGAGTGCGGGGACCGACGGAGGTCCGCAGCAGCGAGGAGCCGATGTAGCTGCCGACCGCGAGGCCGAGCAGGATCGCGGCGAGGATGAGCGAGTACGTGTACACGGTCGCCCCGAGCATCAGGGACAGCAGCCGGGTCCACACGACCTCCGAGCCGAGGGCGGTGAAGCCGGAGAGGCCGATCGCGAGCAGTACCGGCCAGATTGCCTCGGACGGCTTGTGTGCAGCGGCCTTCTTCGCCCGGGCAGGAGCGTGGTCGCCCGTCCACGCCAGCCACAGGGCACCACCGCCCACCACCACGTTGATCGCGACGGCCGCGTAGGTCGCGACGAACATGTCGTGCACGCGCAGCAGGTAGAACCCGGCGAGCAGGCAACCCGCCACGGAGCCGAGCGTGTTGCCGCCGTACAGGAAGCCGAGCCACGCCACACCCCTCGCTGTGGTCTCCACCCACCTCGAGACGGCCGGCAGGGTCGCTCCCATCAGGATCGTCGGCGGCAACAGGCACAGCGCGCTGAGCAGCCCCCGCAGGAGCAGCCCGCCGAACCCGTGTCCGCCGATCGCCAGGTACAGCCCGCCCGCGTACGGGAGCAGCCACAACACGAGAAGCCCGCATGCGCCGATGCCGAGCTCGATCGACGCGTACACCCGCAACGGGTGGCGGTCGAGGGGGACGAAGCGCGCGAGCCCCAGGCTTCCTATCGACATCCCGCCCATGAACGTCGCCAGCAACACCGCGATGGAGATCGCGGACGAGCCGACGGAGAGCTCCAGGAGCTGGAACCACACGATCTCGTAGATGAGTGCCGCGCACCCGCTGCCGACGAACAGCAGGAGCAGGATCGCGAGAAGGCTGGTGCCCGGCGCGGTGGACGTCGCCGGGACTTCGTGGTTCGTCTGCTTGGCGAGCCGTCCCACCAGCTGGCGCGAACGCGCCGGTTTCGACAGCCGTTGAGCGGTCACTGCGGGGTCCCTTCGCGGTCCGTCCTGCGTGCTGTTCTCGTCCGTCCCCTGGCTCGGCGCCGAACGCCAGAGCCGACCCCGGTGGAGTATACGACCGGGCAGGTTCGGCGTCTACGCTGGCGGGTTGACCCGCGAGCGCTCTTCGAATGTTCTTGCCGGCTTCCGGGCGCTGGCCTATACTCGCCCTCAACTTGAAGACGGCACATCGGCGTCGACGGGGAGTAGTAGAGGCCAATCCCGACAGTCTTAAGAGAGCCGGGGACGGTGGGAACCCGGCGCGGGACGCTTCGAATCTGGCCCCTGAGCCGCCCGGAAGAAAGACCGGCGACCCTATGCGGAAGACCTCCGCGGGAAGCCGGGACGAGTAGGCCGGGTCGGTGGCATCCGTTACCTGCCGCACGAGCGGATGCTCGCGCTTCGGCGCGGGCGTCAAACGGGGTGGTACCGCGGGAGCTTCTCGGCTCTCGTCCCTGACCGGGGCGGGAGTCTGTGCTCACCGCGGTTTCTTCGTATCCGGCCCCCGTCGCACCCGCCAGCTCCTGCGGCTAGTCACGGCTCGCCACCCTCGCAGAGGGAAGGTGGTGGCATGGAGCTGCGCAGTGACCGCATGAAGCTCGGCGCCTCGAAGGCGCCGCACCGCAGCCTGCTGAAGGCCGACGGCCTCACGGACGAGGAGATCGGCCGTCCGCTCGTCGCCGTCGTCAACTCCAGCAACGAGGTCATCCCGGGCCATCTCGGCCTGGACGCCGTCTCCGGCGCCGTCAAGGCCGGCATACGGATGGCCGGGGGCACCCCGCTCGAGCTCGCGACCATCGGCATCTGCGACGGCATCGCGATGAACCACGAAGGGATGCGCTACTCTCTTCCCTCGCGCGAAGTCATCGCGGACTCGGTCGAGTGCGCGGTCGGCGCACACGCGTTCGACGCGATGGTGCTCATCCCGAACTGCGACAAGATCATCCCGGGCATGCTGATGGCCGCCGCCCGCCTCGACATCCCCACGATCGTCGTCTCCGGCGGGCCGATGCTGGCCGGGAAGTTCCAGGGCCGGGATTGCGACCTCGACACGGTCTTCACCGCCGTCGGTAAGCTGCAGGCGGGTGAGATCACGGCGGAGGAGCTGGCGGAGCTCGAGGAGAACGCCTGTCCCACGTGCGGCAGCTGCGCGGGCCTGTTCACGGCGAACTCGATGAACTGTCTCACGGAGGCCATCGGCATGGCGCTTCCCGGCAACGGCACCATCCCCGCCGTGTACTCGGAGCGCATCCGCCTTGCGAAGCACGCCGGGATGCAGGTGATGACGCTGCTCGAGAAGGGTATCACCGCCCGTCGCGTCATGTCGGCCGAGGCGATCCGCAACGCCATGACGCTCGACATGGCGTTCGGCGGCTCGAGCAACACGGTGCTGCACCTGACCGCCATCGCGCACGAGACCGGGAACGACGTCACGCTCGACGACTGGGCGGCCGTCTCCGCGCGCACCCCCAACCTCGTGCGCATCTCGCCCGCGAGCGAGTATCACATGGAGGACCTGTACGCGGCCGGCGGCATCCCGGCCATCCTCAAGGAGCTCGGCCGCGCCGACCTCATAGCCGAGGAGGCGCTCACCGTGACCGGCCACGGCATCGGTGAGACGATGCGTGCCGCCACGAACCGCGACGTCGAGGTAGTCCGTCCCATCGAGGACGCGTACTACCCCGAGGGCGGCCTGCGCGTGCTTCGCGGCGATCTCGCGCCCAAGGGCGCCGTCGTCAAGCAGTCGGCGGTGCCCAAGGAGATGCGCACGCACACGGGCCCGGCGCGCGTCTTCGACTCCGAGCAGGACGCCGTGGACGCGATCCTCGGCGGACGGATAGCACCGGGCGACGTGATCGTGATCCGCTACGAGGGCCCCAAGGGCGGGCCCGGCATGCGCGAGATGCTCACGCCCACCTCGGCGGTCTCGGGCATGGGCCTCTCCGGCAGCTGTGCGCTCATCACCGACGGCCGTTTCTCCGGCGCCACGAAGGGGCCTGCGGTGGGGCACGTGAGCCCCGAGGCCGCGGACGGAGGCCCGATCGCGCTCGTTCACGAGGGCGATCCGGTCACCGTCGATATCGACGCCGGTGTGCTCTCCCTCGGCGTGCCTGCCGAGGAGCTCGAACGGCGGCGCGCTGCATGGACCCCGCGCGAGCCCAACGTCACTTCCGGCTACCTCGCCCGTTACGCGCGGCTCGTCAGCAGCGCGGACGAAGGGGCGGTGCTGTCATGAGCTGCACGACGAACGCAAGGAGGTGTGAGGCATGAGGGTCAGCGGAGCTCAGGCGCTCGTCAAAGCACTGGAGGCCGAGGGCGTCGACGTCCTGTTCGGCTACCCGGGCGGCGTCGCGCTGCCGATCTACGACGCGATATGGGACAGCGAGCGGCTGCGGCACATCCTCGTGCGCCACGAGCAGGGCGCGGCGCACGCGGCGGACGGGTACGCCCGGGCCACCGGGCGTCCCGGCGTCTGCCTCGTCACGAGCGGCCCGGGTGCGACGAACACCGTGACCGGGATCGCCAACGCCTACATGGACTCGATCCCGATGGTGGTCCTCACGGCGCAGGTCGCAACGTCCGTCCTAGGGACCGACGCGTTCCAGGAGGTCGACATCTCGGGGATCACGCTGCCCATCACCAAGCACAGCTACCTCGTGAAGGACTCGGCGGACGCCCCCGAGGTCATAAAGGAGGCGTTCCACATCGCCGGCACAGGGCGTCCCGGTCCCGTGCTCGTCGACCTCCCCGTCGACGTCAGCCGAGGTGAGGTGCCGAACTTCAAGTACCCCGAGACGGTCAACATCCCCGGCTACAAGCCCACGATGCGCGGGCATGCGAAGCAGGTGAAGCAGGCCGCCGCGCTTATCGCCAAGGCGCGCAAGCCGATCCTGTACGCGGGCGGCGGAGTGATCGCCTCGGAAGGGGCGAAGGAGCTCAAGGAGCTCGCCGAGCTGATGCAGCTGCCCGTGACGACGACGCTCATGGGCAAGGGCGGCTTCCCCGAGGACCACTACCTTCACATCGGGATGCCCGGGATGCACGGCCCGAAGTACACCAACTACGCGATGACCGAGACCGACCTGCTCATCGCCGTCGGGGTTCGCTTCGACGACCGCGTGACCGGCAAGCTGCAGACCTTCGCCACGAAGGCGAAGATCATCCACGTCGACATCGACCCGGCCGAGATCGGCAAGAACAAGCCAGTCGACGTGCCCATCGTGGGCGATGCCAAGAACGTGCTCGCCGCGATCACCGCCGAGCTCCGGAAGACGGCCGCGGAGCCGAGGACCGAGAAGTGGATGCGCGTCATCGACGACTGGCGCAAGCGCTACCCGCTCCACTACCACAAGGAGGGCGCGGCGATCATGCCGCAGCACGTGGTGGAGCGCATCGACGAGCTGACTCGCGGCCGCGACGTCGTGATCGCGACGGAGGTGGGCCAGAACCAGATGTGGGCGTGCCAGTACCACAAGGTGCTCAAGCCCCGCACCTGGCTGTCCTCCGGCGGTCTCGGCACCATGGGATACGGCCTCCCGGCCGCCATCGGGGCCCAAGCCGGCCGGCCGGACGCGCTCGTGATCGACATCGCGGGCGACGGCTCGATCCAGATGAAGAGCCAGGAGATGGCGACGGCGCGCAACTACGGTCTGCCGGTCAAGGTCGTCGTGCTCAACAACGGGTTCCTCGGCATGGTGAGGCAGTGGCAGGAGCTGTTCTACGAGCGCCACTACAGCCAGTCCGTGCTGTCGCAGCAGGTGCCGGACTTCGTGAAGCTCGCCGAGGCGTACGACTGGCTCGGGATCCGCGCGACGCAGCCTTCTGAGGTGGACGACGCGCTCACCCGCGCGTTCGAGCATGACGGGCCGGCGCTCGTGGACTGCCGGATCGAGCCGGAGGAGAACGTCTACCCGATGGTGGCGCCCGGCGGGTCGATCGACGAGATGCTCGGCGGTATCCCCGGGGGCCCGATCTCGGAGATGCTCGACGACGAGCTGCTGACGGAGGTGTGGGAGTGATGCAGCACACGCTGTCCGTTCTCGTGGAGAACAAGCCGGGCGTGCTGACGCGCGTGACGTCGCTGTTCGCGCGTCGCGGATTCAACATCGACTCACTGGCGGTGGGCACCACCGAGGACCCCACGCTCTCGCGCATAACGATCGTGGTGAACGCCGAGAACACGCCGCTGGAGCAGGTGACGAAGCAGCTGCACAAGCTGATCAACGTCATCAAGGTGCAGGACCTCGACCCTCACGAGATGGTCGACCGCGAGCTCGTGCTGTTCAAGGTGAACGCGCCGCCTGACCGCCGGCACGAGATCATCGAGGTGGCGAACGTGTTCCGCGCCAAGATCGTCGACGTCGGCAAGAACAGTCTGACGATCGAGGCCACGGGCGCGGGCGACAAGCTCTCGGCGATGGAGGACCTGCTACGCGCGTACGGCATCAAGGAACTCGCACGGACCGGCAAGATCGCGCTCTCGCGCGGGTTGCGGGAGCAGTAGGGGCGTCGAGCCCGACATCGATTTCGAGGAGGAGACGGAACGTGGCGAACGTGTACTACGAGAAGGACGCGGACCTCGGCATCATCCGAGGCATGAAGGTGGCCGTCATCGGCTACGGGAGCCAGGGCCACGCGCACGCGCTCAACTTGCACGACTCTGGCGTGGACGTCCGGGTCGGACTGCGTCCCGACTCGGCGAGCTGGGAGAAGGTCAAGTCGGACGGCCTCAAGGTGATGACGGTGCGCGAGGCTGCCCAGGATGCGGACCTCGTCATGATGCTCGCTCCGGACGAGCTGCAGGGCCACATCTACTATAGCGAGATCCACGAGAGCATGACGTCCGGCAAGGTCCTGGCCTTCGCCCACGGCTTCAACATCCACTTCAACCAGATCGAGCCGCCGGCTGGCGTCGACGTAATCATGATCGCGCCGAAGGGCCCGGGCCACATGGTTCGCCGCGTCTTCACCGAGGGCTCCGGCGTTCCGGACCTCATCGCCGTGCACCGCGACGCGTCCGGGCGCGCGAAGCAGATCGCCCTGTCGTACGCGGCCGGCATCGGCGGGGCGCGCGCCGCGGTGATCGAGACGACGTTCCAGGAGGAGACCGAGACCGACCTGTTCGGCGAGCAGGCCGTGCTGTGCGGCGGCGTGTCGCACCTCGTGCAGGCAGGCTTCGAGACGCTCGTCGCGGCGGGGTATCAGCCGGAGATCGCGTACTTCGAGTGCTTCCACGAGCTGAAGCTCATCGTGGACCTCATGTACGAGGGCGGCCTCGCCAAGATGCGCTACTCGATCTCCAACACGGCCGAGTACGGCGACTACGTATCGGGCCCGCGCATCGTCACCGATGAGACGAAGGCCGCGATGGCCGGCATCCTCGACCGCATCCAGAACGGCGATTTCGCCAAGGACTGGATGCTCGAGAACCGCGTGAACGCCCCGCACTTCAAGGCGATGCGCCGCATGGAGGCCGAGCACCAGATCGAGGACGTGGGTGCGCGCCTCCGCAAGATGTTCAGCTGGATCGAGCAGGACTAGCAGCACAGCTCAGCACGGCCGCCTTGATGCAGGTAACGACGACCGAAGGGGAGCAGGCTAGAAGATGCAGAAGAAGTACCTGATGACACCGGGACCGACCCCGGTACCCGCCGAGGTCCTGCTCGCGCAGGCCCGGCCGATGATCCACCATCGCACGCCCGACTTCTCACGGATCCTCATGGATTCGATCGGCGGGCTGAAGTACGTCTTCGAGACGAAGAACGACGTGCTCATACTCGCGTGCTCGGGCACGGGTGCCATGGAGTCGGCGTTCGCGAACTGCTTCTGCGCCGGGGACACGGTCATCGTCGCGCGCAACGGGAAGTTCGGCGACCGGATGGTGAGCATCGCCAAGGCGTACGGGCTCACGGTGGTCGACCTGGCCTACGAGTGGACCGAGGTCGTGAAGCCCGCGGACATCGAGCAGGCTCTGAAGGAGCACCCCGGCACGCGCGGTGTGGTCGTCGTGCAGTCCGAGACCTCGTCAGGTGTGCTGAACGACGTCGAGGCGATCGGGAGGATCGTGGCGAAGCACGAGGAGTGCATCTTCATCGTCGACTCGATCACGGGCATCGGAGCGGTGCCGTGCAAGACCGACGAGTGGCACCTCGACGTGGTGATGACGGGCTCGCAGAAGGGCCTGATGCTCCCGCCAGGACTGGCGGCCGTCTCGGTCTCCGAGAAAGCGTGGCGAGCGCACAAGCGTTCGACCCTGCCGAAGTTCTACTTCGACTGGGAGAGGTACCGCAAGAACCTCGAGAAGGAGACGACGCCCTTCACGCCGCCCGTCTCGCTCATCATCGGGCTGGAGGAGGCCGTCAAGATGATGCGCGAGGAGACCATCGAGGGAGTCATCGCCCGTCACGCCAAACTGGCAGAGGCGACGCGGCGAGGCTGCGAGGCGCTGGGCCTCGAGCTGTTCGCGCCGCCTTCAGGCCGCGGCTCTGCCGTCACCCCCGTGTGGGTGCCGGAGGGGGTCGACGGCAAGAAGATCGTGAAGATCATGAAGGACAAGTACGGCGTGACGATAGCCGGCGGTCAGGACGACTACGCCGGCAGGATATTCCGCATCGGGCACCTCGGCTACTTCGGGGAGTTCGACATCATTACCACGCTGGCGGCGCTCGAGATGACGCTGGCGGAGCTGGGATACGCGTTCGAGCGTGGCGCCGGCGTGACTGCCGCCGAAGCCGTCTTCATGGGGGAGTGAACCGGATGAAGGTACTTATCGCGGACGCGATCTCCGACAGCGGCGTCGCGAAGCTGCGCGAGAGTTTCGACGTGGACGTCAAGACCGGTCTGTCCGAGGCCGAGCTCGTAGAGGTCATCCCAGACTACGACGCGCTCGTCGTGCGCTCGGCGACCAAGGCGACGCGGATCGTGATCGAGGCGGGCGCGAACCTCAAGATCATCGGCCGGGCCGGGGTCGGCATCGACAACGTGGACGTAGCGGCGGCCACCGAGCGCGGCATCGTCGTGTGCAACGCGCCCACGAGCAACATCGTATCCGCCGCGGAGCACACGATCGCGCTGCTGATGGCGCAGTCGCGCAACATCCCGCAGGCCAACGCCTCTATGAAGCAGGGCAAGTGGGAGCGCAGCAAGTTCACCGGCACCGAGGTGTACGAGAAGACGCTCGGCATCGTCGGCCTCGGCCGCATCGGCACGCTCGTGGCCGAGAGGGCGCGGGGCCTCGGCATGAAGATGGTCGGCTACGACCCGTACATCTCGGAAGAGCGCGCTGCGCAGCTCGGCGTCGAGCTCGTCGGCAGCATCGACGAGCTTCTGCCGAGGGCGGACTACATCACGGTGCACCTGCCGAAGACGAAAGAGACGATCGGCATGTTCGGGCCGGAGCAGTTCGCCAAGATGAAAGACGGCGTCCGGCTGCTGAACACCGCCCGCGGCGGCATCTACCAGACCGACGCGCTCGTCTCGGCGCTCGAGAGCGGCAAGGTCGCCTCGGCCGGCATCGACGTATACGAGGTCGAGCCGTGCACGGACGCGCCGTACTTCCGCTTCGACAACGTCATCGTCACACCGCACCTCGGCGCGTCCACCGAGGAGGCGCAGGACCGCGCGGGCGACCAGATCGCCGAGCTCATCGCCGCGGGGCTGCGCGGCGAGATGGTGGCGACCGCCGTCAACATCGCACCGGTAGCGCCGGAGGTCATGGAGAGGGTCGGACCTTACATCTCGCTCGGCGAGGGTCTGGGCAGCATGGTCGCGCAGCTGGTGCGCGGCGGCGTGTCCGAGGTCGACGTGCTCACGGTCGGCGGCCTCGCCGAGATCGACACGCGAGTCCTGCGGACCGCCGTGCTCAAGGGGATGCTCGAGCGGGTGACCGACGAGTCGGTCAACTACGTGAACGCCGACTACTACGCCGAGCAGCGCGGGCTCAAGATCACCGAGACGAAGCGCCCCGAGACCCACGACTACCTGAACATGATCGTCGTGAGGGCGACGTCCGGCGGCGGCGAGCCGATAGAGGCCGCGGCGGCGCTCGTGGGCAAGAAGAACGAGCCGAGGCTCGTGTCGCTGTTCGGCTACGACCTCGACATGATGCCCGGGGACTTCATGGCCTTCTTCCGCTACGAGGACAAGCCGGGAGTCATCGGCAAGGTCGGCACCGTGCTCGGCGACGCGGGGATCAACATCGCCACGATGCAGGTCGGCCGCACTACGAAGGGAGGCCAGGCCCTGATGGGCGTCAACGTCGATAGTCCGCTGGGCCCGGAGCTTCTGTCCGCCATCGTCCAGCGAGTGGGCATGGAGGACGCCTGGAGCGTCGAGCTCTAGGCAAGGGAGCGATGGAGGCCTGAGATCATGAGCGAGGACCGAGTACGCATCTTCGACACCACGCTGCGCGACGGCGAGCAGTCGCCGGGCGCGTCGATGAACACGTCCGAGAAGCTCGACATCGCACGCCAGCTCGTCCGCCTCGGCGTCGACGTCATCGAGGCGGGCTTCCCGATCAGCTCTCCCGGCGATTTCGCCAGCGTGCGGGCGATCGGCGAGGCGGTGGGCGACTCCGTGGTCGTCTGCGCTCTCTCGCGCGCGGTGGCCAAGGACATCGAGACCGCTGCCGAGGCGCTGCGCGGCATCGCGCGGCCCCGCATCCACACGGGGATCGGCGTTTCCGAGAGCCACCTGAGGGACAAGCTGCGCATCAGCCGTGACGAGGCTCTCGAGCGTGCGGTCGCGGCGGTGAAGCTGGCGCGCGACTTCGTGGGAGACGTCGAGTTCTACGCCGAGGACGCGGGGCGTGCCGAGCCGGAGTACCTGTATCGGATGATCCAGGCGGTGGTCGACGCGGGCGCCACCGTCGTCAACATCCCGGACACCACCGGCTACGCCTACCCCGAGGAGTTCGGCGCGCTCATAGCCGGACTGATGGAGAAGGTTCGCGGCATCGAGGGCGTGACCGTGTCGGTGCACTGCCACAACGACCTCGGCATGGCCACGGCCAACACGCTCGCGGCGGTCGGAGCCGGTGCCCGCCAGATAGAGTGCACGATCAACGGCATCGGCGAGAGGGCCGGCAACACGGCGATGGAGGAGGTGGTGATGGCGCTCAAGCAGCGCGCCGACCACTTCCACCTCACCACCGGGATCAACACTCGCGAGCTCATGCGCGCGAGCAAGCTCGTCACGAGCATCACCGGGATAGCCGTCCAACCGAACAAGGCGATCGTCGGCGCGAACGCCTTCGCCCACAGCTCCGGCATCCACCAGGACGGCGTGCTGAAGGAGCGCTCGACGTACGAGATCATCGACCCGCGCGAGGTGGGCGTGCTGGAGAGCTCGATCGTGCTCACCGCGCGCAGCGGCCGCCACGCGCTGCGCCACCGGCTGTCCGAGCTCGGCTACGAGCCGGACGACGCCACGTTCGAGGACATCTACGCGCGCTTCCTCACGATCGCGGACAAGAAGAAGCAGGTGTTCGACGGCGACCTCGAAGCCATGATGGCCGACGAGGCTCAACGTGCGGTCGAGGTCTACCGTCTGGAGAAGGTGCAGGTGGTATGCGGCGAGCCGGGTATCCCGACCTGCACCGTCGAGCTCGTCGACCCCGCCGGCGCGCACCTTATCGGGAGTGCGCACGGCGACGGCCCGATCGACGCCGTCTACCAGGTCATCAGCAAGCTGGTCGACGTGCCGAACGAGCTGACTGAGTTCTCCGTCAACGCCGTCACCGAGGGGACCGACGCCCTCGGCGAGGTCACGATCCGCGTCCGCGCCGCCGACGGACGGATCTTCACCGGCCGAGGCGCGCACCCCGACATCGTCGTCGCGTGCGCGAAGGCCTACACTAATGCACTCAATCGCCTGCTCGTCTCGCAGGCCCCGGCCGTCCACGAGGAGCTGTGAGAAGCGTGCCCCGACCGATGACCATCACCGAGAAGATCCTCGCCGCGCACGCCGGCCTCGACGAGGTGGAGCCCGGGCAGCTGGTGAACTGCCGGCTCGACCTCGTGCTGGCCAACGACGTCACCGCGCCGATCGCCATCAAGGAGTTCCGGCGCATCGGCGTCGAGAAGGTGTGGGACCCCGATAGGATCGCGCTCGTGCCCGACCACTACGCGCCGAACAAAGACATCAAGTCCGCCGAACAGACCAAGCTGATGCGGGAGTTCGCCAAGGAGCAGGACATCTCGCACTACTGGGAGATCGGCTGCATGGGGGTGGAGCACGTGCTGCTCCCCGAGCAGGGCGTGGTCGTCCCGGGCGACGTCGTCATCGGCGCGGACAGCCACACGTGCACCTACGGCGCGCTCGGCGCCTTCGCGACCGGCGTCGGCAGCACCGACGCGGCGGCTGGGATGGCGACCGGCGAGGCGTGGTTCAAGGTGCCCGCGTCCATCAAGTTCGTCGTGAGCGGCGACCTTCCGAAGTGGGTGGGCGGCAAGGACCTCATCCTCCACGTCATCGGGATGATCGGCGTGGACGGCGCCCTGTACCAGGCGATGGAGTTCACCGGCGGCACCATCCAGGGTCTCGGGATGGACGACCGCTTCACGATCTGCAACATGGCGATCGAGGCCGGCGGGAAGAGCGGGATCATCGCCTTCGATGGCGTCACGGCGGACTACATCGGCCCGCGCGCACAGCGCGACTGGGCTGTGCACTCCTCGGACGCGGATGCCTCCTATGCGCGCGTGATCGAGATAGACGCCGCCGCCATCGAGCCGACGGTGGCGTTCCCGCATCTGCCGAGCAACACGCGCCCGGTGCGCGAGGCGCGCGACGTCACGGTCGACCAGGTCGTGATCGGCAGCTGCACGAACGGCCGGATCGAGGACATGCGCGTAGCGGCGGAGGTCCTCAAGGGCCGCAAGGTCCACCCCGACGTCCGGCTGATCGTCATACCCGCGACGCAGGCCGTCTTCCGTCAGGCGATGGAGGAGGGGCTGTTCGAGGTCTTCCTCGACGCGAACGCGGCGATCTCCACGCCCACCTGCGGCCCGTGTCTCGGCGGACACATGGGCATCCTCGCGGCGGGGGAGAGGGCCGTCGCGACGACGAACCGCAACTTCGTGGGGCGGATGGGCGATCCCACGAGCGAGGTCTACCTCGCTTCGCCGGCGGTGGCGGCTGCCACGGCAGTCGCCGGCCACATCGCGCTGCCCGAGGACCTGGGCTAACCGCAATCCCGCGTCACCGACCGGCCGCGCCGTCCAAGATGGCGCGGCCGCCTACTTGCGTGCGCTCTTCCTGCCTTCCTGAACGAAGCTGGCACTGGGTATGCTTGCCAACCGTTCGGCGAGAAAGGTATTGAAAACCAGGTTAAGCGTGGTTAACCTAACATCAGTCGAGGAAAGTTCTCCTTGACGCATGTGCATGGCTTCACGAGAAGCACGGCCGAGAAGATGGTCCACACGAACAGCCGAACGCAAAGAGACGCTCGTCCTTCAAGGTCGTGCTTCTCTGCGTCCGAACCCCTTCGGAGACATCGGCGCCTAGGCGCCGTGCTCGACATCCTTCCTCGGAAAGGAGGTGTTGCGAAATGAGGAACCTACTGGATCTCCCCATAACTGGAGGTATGAAGGTGAAGAAGGTTCTGTTCATCGCCCTCGTGGCGGTGTTCGTTCTCGCGCTCGCCGGCACGGCATTCGCCGTTGCGCCGGCCGTATCCGACCCGGTCACGGGTATCTCGACGTTCACGTACAAGGACCTGCAGGACGTTTCTGCCAAGACCGAGGGCGGCTACGCTGCGTTCGACGCCACCACCGGCATCCCGGCCGGCGTCGGCTATGCGAGCGGCGTCAACGGCAAGGGCCCGCACGGCGGCTACAGCACCACCACGAACAAGTGTAAGGTGTGCCATGCCGTCCACCGTGCAGAGGGTGCGTACTACCTGTTGCGTGCCGACTCCCAGGACGACGCGTGCGACTACTGCCACATCGGCGGCTCCGCCCACTCGGCCAAGGTCGTCTACGACCTGAACCCCGCCGGCACCGCCACGAGCAACGGTCACACGATCGGTGCCCAGACCTACATCCCGGACAGCTCGGTCAGCCAGATCGCGCAGGCCGTCACGCTGTCGACGACCGACGCCAACGGTGCCACCGTCACGGCGACGATCAACGTCCGCAGCTACGATCCGGCCAAGAACGAGATGTTCCGCCTGACCCGGCACCATGCACAGTCGCCGGTCGGCACGGGCCGCTCTGGCTGGAAGAAGGTCGGTCCGTACGCGCTGCGTTGCATGAACTGCCACCAGCCGCACAACGCGACCGCCCAGATCTGGCGCCCGATGGCGTACGACAACACGCTCGTCCAGGACGGCGCGAACCTCGCCGACGGTTACAAGCTGCTCCGCCGCTTCCCGTCCGGCGACACGACCGGTGCCGCGAACGTGTACGGCATGTTCGACGTTGGCCAGCAGATCAAGGTCCCCGAGACCACGCTGACCGCTGGCTTCAACTTCAGCAAGCAGGCCTCGGCCGACGGCGTCTACTCGGAGAACGGGATCAACTCCGCTCGTCCGCGGTGGATCGCTCAGGGCTGGGACATCGGCGCCGGTACCGGTCCTTCCGAGGACCCGGCGACCGTCAACCAGTACACGCTGTCCGTGTGGTGCGCTGACTGCCACAACCTCAACATCGGTGGCGCGATCGAGTTCGCATCGCAGACCCCGGTGATCCCTGAGGAGCTCGGCTTCAAGGCCCACACCGAGCGGACCCACCCGGCTCCGTTCGTCGGCGCCCACAGCGGCCCCGGCCAGTGCTACTCGTGCCACCGCGACGACCTGTCTGTCAGGAACGGCACCGCCGACCCGGCCGGCTACGGCTCGGGCCAGGCCGCCGCGCCTGTCATGCCCGCGTCCGGTTCCTGCACGCAGTGCCACTACGGCACGCAGGCCTACCTGTACGACCACAACGAGGCGTCCGCTATCGCGACGTCCGTCGTGGGCGGCTACACGCGTGACTCGGACTTCCCGCACTCCGGCAAGTCCACCGACATGAAGCTGCTGGGTTCGTACACGGCCTCCGTCGCCACCAACGCTGCCTACGTCCCGACGTTCTCGTTCACGGGCGTCAGCGAGACCAACCTCGACGCTGTCTGCATCCGCTGCCACCCCGGCATCGGCGTGCACAACTAAGAGGTACCGCTCCGGCCTGCTGATATGGCGGTCGAAGCAACAGAGGGGTCCCTGCCGAGAGGCAGGGGCCCCTCTGGCCTCTCTCGGCCCGGCAGTTGCTAAACTAGGGTCGATCCCGGGCCTGCGACTTCACAGTCCGCTGCCCATGAGTTCGGAGCCATAGATGCCGCTGGTTCGAAAGAAGGAGACCGGTCCCGCAGGCGCTGCCGCCCCAGGCGTGTCGCGGCAGGACGCATCCTCGGTACGGCAGCGCATCCCCGAGCGGCGTCTCTTGCAGGTCCTGGTCCCCGTCATGGTCGCGACGGTACTCGCCGCGCTGTTCGTCAACTGGCGCCTCGGGCCACCGCTGCTGAACCTGGCACCCGCGCAGAGGCTCACGCTCGCGACCCAATACGAACCGCAGCTGTACCAGCCCACGAAGAAGCCGCTGCAGCAGCTGCCCGATCAGATCCTCACCTACGAGACCATGGCTCGCCAGGGGGTCCCCGGCCAAACCGATAGAGCGGCCGAGGCCCTGTACAACACCCTGAACGTCAACCTCGAGATGCAGGTCTCGATCAGCGTCTACGCGCGCGCGGAGTTTTTCCCGGCCGAGTCCGACGCCAAGGTCAAGCAGGCGCAGATCATGGCGGGATTCCCTGTCAAGGCGACGACCATACTCGTCGGCGGGGTGAGGCCGGCGCGGGAGGGCTTCAACGCGGACCAGAGCGCGTACGCCGTGACGTGGATCAACGGCGGTTACTTGACCTTCATCAAGGCCGGCTTCAAGGACCACCCTCCGGAGGAGAAGCGGGACTTCCTCCACAACCTGGCCGCTCCCGTCCTCGCCGCGGTCGACATGTACCAGCGGACGGGCAAGGAAGGCATACAGCTGGGAGCGGAGGCGGCTCAGCGGCAGCCCGTCATGCCCAACGCACCCAAGAGAGGTAACCAGCCGACCACGGCCCCTCCCGCGATCGACAGGCCCGGAGGGCTCGGCTTCTGATGGAACGCCTCGATCCGCTCGGTCTCACGGACCGCCGAAAGCAACGCATGCAGAACGCGGAGCGCATCTGGCTCCTCGCGCTCTCGGTGCTGGCGATATGCGTCATCCTCGCGGCGCTCGTGGTGACCGCCTCCGTCAGCCCTTCGTTCTGCGCGGCCTGTCACTCGAAGGAGGCGAGCGCGCTCGCCTCGTCCCCGCACAAGAGCGTCACGTGCGACCAGTGCCACACCGGGGCCTCGACGTTCGGCCTCATCGAGAGCCGCCTCGGCACGATCGACATGATCGTGCGGCAGGTGACACCCGGCCCGAAGCACGTCGCCGCCGAGATCGACTCTCAGCGCTGTCTGATGTGCCACCTCAAGACGTTGCGCAAGACCGTCGTCAAGCGGGGCATCCGCATGAGCCACAGGACTCCCCTCGACCAGGGCTGGACGTGCGACCAGTGCCACGCCGGAGCCGCGCATGGAGCTGTGGGCGCCTCCCGGATGCGCTACACCATGGACACGTGCATGCAGTGCCACAGCAGCAACGCGAAGGACGTCACCGGGTGCCGGACGTGCCACACCGACGCCCAGAACGGGATCGCCGCCGACAAGAGCATCAGGACGCCCTGGCGAGTCACACACGGGCAGAACTGGCAGCAGACGCACGGCATGGGAGACCTCAGGACGTGCCGGGAATGCCATCCGGACAACTACTGCGCGCAGTGTCACAACATGAACGTCCCGCACCCCGATGGTTATCGAAGCACTCACGGGCCGGAGGTCTTGAGCCGCGACACCGGCCCCAAGGACTGCCTCGTGTGTCACAAGACCGGTTCCTGCGACAACTGCCACGGCATCGAGATGCCTCACCCTCAGGGCTTCCTGCAGAGGCATAAGGCCACGGTCCAGACACAGGGCAGCAAGGTGTGCGAACGCTGCCATGACCCGAAGTCGTGCGAGAGCTGCCACACGCGCCACACGCACCCGGGGCTGCCGGTCGATTTCCGGCAGTGGCTTCAGGCGAGGCCGATCCAGTGAACATCCAGGACCTCATCGTCACCTTGAGGACCGCCCTGTCGGGTGACCAGAGCGGCCGTCTCGTCATAGCCGCAGCCCTGGTCGTCTTCGTGGCCGTCCTGGTCGTGGCGGTCGCTTTCATCGCGCGCACGATGTCGCCGAGCGGCCGCCTCAAGTCGCTTCTCGAATCGGAGGCCGCCAGCCATCGACGCAGCCCGGCGTGGGCGGTGCGGGTCGCGGTCCTGCTGCTGTTCCTCGTTGCCGTTCTCGGAACGCGGTACTACCTCGGCAGTCCGCAGACATGCGCGCAGTGCCACGCGAAGAGCCCCGAGGCGGAGGCGCTCGCACAGACGGCTCACAAGGCCGTCCAGTGCGGTGACTGCCACTCCGGCTCCGGTGCGACCGGGGGCCTGCGTCTCGGTATCGACTACGTCCGATGGACGTACGTCTGGACGGCGTCGGGCCAGCTGCCCAAGAAGCTCACGACGCGGGTCGACGCGCTCAAGTGCCTGGACTGCCACGGCGACATAGGGCCGACACGGATCGTCGCAGGGACACGGGTGCGGCACAGCGACTTCCTGGACGAGGGAGTCCAGTGCGGTACTTGTCACGGCGACGTCGCGCATCCGGGAGTGCTTCGAACGGCGTCGGCCCCCGGCATGGACCAGTGCCTGCCCTGCCACGACGGCAAGCGGGCGCCTTCGGAGTGTGCTACGTGCCACACGCGCGATCTCACGCAGCGCTCACGCTCCGTGGCACCGCTCGCACGGATCCAGGTCTCCGGCGGCAAGCAGGTCTGCTACAGGTGCCACGACCCTCGGCCCTGCTTGCGCTGTCACGGAGTCAACATGCCGCATCCGGATGGATGGAGCCCGAAGAGCGGCGCCAACCAGGGTGGCACGCACGCTCGCGAGGCGTTCCTGCATCTCGAGTGGTGCTGGCGCTGTCACTTCGACAAGAAGCCCGGGACACCGTCGCAGCAGTCGTGCACCTGCCACCGCCTGGTCACGCAGGGCGGCATGCACGGCGGCAAGGCGTGGATAGCCGAGCACGGGCTCGAGGCCACCGGCAAGAAGCCGGGCACGCTCGCCGACTGCTTCAGCTGCCACCTCCCAGGGTCCTGCACGAACTGTCATCCGGCGTCGATCGAGAAGCTTTACAACCCGGTCGTCGGCATCGACAACTACAAGCGGGACAAGCCGCTGGACCGGCGGTGGCTCGACTTCTAGCGGCCGCGGCCGTTCGAGGCACGAAAAGGAGAGACCGCCCGGGCCGGGCGGTCTCTCCTTTGTCACGCCGCGCTTGCGGTCCGGCGCCTACTTGAGGACCGCGTTGGCGCCTATCAGGCGAACGATCGTCCACTTGCCGCGCTTCTTGTCGAGCGCGAGCTGGAGCGACGTGTCCTTGCCGGTCGGCTTCGTGAGCGGTTTTCCGGACGAGTCGGCGAAGTAGGAGTCGTCGTAGAACTCCCAAGTGGCGAGCGCCTCGGTGCCGGCGGTGTTGATGTCGGTCATCTCGAGCGGCGCGACGTCGCGGTATCTCCGGACGCGGACCTTGCCGGCCTTCGCGTAGTCCTTGTACGTCTTGTCGTAGAAAGCCACGAGGTCGGTGCCGAAATACGAACGCATCTTCGCGACGTCGTTGCGCTTCCACGCGTCCATGCCCTCGCGCGCCGTCCGCAGGACGTCACGGCGGATCTCGCCGCGCTGCAGCGGAGTGAGCGCCTTGCCGGACGGTTCCACGACGATCGTGGTCTGCCGCTGGTCCTGCGCGCAGCCGGTCAGACCCGTGGAAGCAGCGATGGCGACGGCTACGAGGGCCGCCGCGCCGGAGCGCTTCGCCCACCCCGTCATTGGGCCACCTCGAGCTTGACGATCTTGACCTTGGCCGTGCGGGGCGCGTTGAAGTTGCCGCCGTTCGCGTCGAAGGACTTGCGAGATCTCGGTGCGATGTCCGTTACCTGGTACTTCACCAGCTCCTTGCGGTTACCCCCTTGATCGAGCAGCTGTATCTCGACATCGGCGGTCACGATCCGCTGGTTACCGCGATTGTCGATCCAGCCCGGTATCCTCATGACGTTGTAGTCGTCGGGATACGGGTTCTGGACGAAGCCGAGGGTCAGCTTGGCGATGGTCGTCGGGTCCGTGACCGTCGTCTTCTTCGCGAAGACCTCGGTCGCGTTCGGGACGAGCAGGACGTAGCCGACCAGCCCGACCAGGGCGACGACGACCACGCTCAGCAGGATGATGCGTCTCATGATGCTCCTTCTTGCGGTGACGAACGTGGATTAGCACGCTTTGTGCTAAGAAGACGGCCGAAGACCGAATATGAACAACCCTTAACAAAGCCTCTTGAACGATATATCATGAGAAGTCGTCCGTAAAGGGCGGAAGCCCGAAGCAAGCCTCGCCCCAAGGTGGTGCAGTCCATGTCTCCAAGAGCCCTCCCGTTGCTGCGTGCGCTCGTGGCGGTCCTGATCGTCGCGATCGTCGTCGTGGCCGCCGCGCTCGTGCGCCAGCTCGTCGTCGGTAGCGGTGGCGCGCCTCGGACGGAACTCGAGCGCGCGGTCGCCGCGGCCGAGGAAGCCGTGCGCGGCAACCCCAACGACCCTCAGGCCCGCGTCAAGCTCGCCGCCGCCTATCTCGAGCAGGGGAGCGCGAACTCGGCCATCAAGCAGGCGCAGAACGCCATCCGCCTCGCGCCCAAGGATCCCTCCGGCTACTACATACTCGGATTGGCCGAGGGCAAATCCGGCGACTCCAAGTCCGCCGTGGCGGACCTCAGGAAAGCGGGCACGATGGAGGGGCAGCAGGCCGGCTTCTACCAGGACGCGTACGTCGCGCTCGCACACGAGCAGGAGAAGGCGGGCGATCTGAAGGGCGCGAAGGCATCGCTGGACAAGGCGATCGACTACGGCCCCGAGAACGCCCTGCTACTCTACGAGCGCGGTGCGTTCGCCGAGCGGCAGAACGACTGGTACACGGCCGCTCTGGACTACGGCTGGGCACTTCAGTACGTTCCGACGTATCAGGTGGCGCAGGACGGTCTTGCGAGGGTGAAGAAGGACCATCCGGCCGAAGCCAAGAAGGCGGCTGCCGACCTCTCGACCGACGCGCGGTTCAACGCGCCGGCGGTCTCCGCCACGGGCACCAAGTAGCCTCAGGAGGAATCACGTGACTTCTCGCACCACATCCCGCTCGGTGATCACATATGTGGTCGTCAGCCTCGTCCTGTTGGCGCTGCTGCTAGGCCTGGGCGTCGTGTACTACCTGCTGAGCAGGCCGCCTCAGCTGGCCACCCAGTCCGGGACGAAGGACAGGCACTACTTGTTCTCGATCTACGGCTTCCAGGGTGACCTGCTGCGCCGGCCCACCGGCGTCGCCTTCGACGAACAGGGCAACATCTACGTCGCCGACACCGGCAAGAAGCGCGTCGTGATCTTCGACAGCGCCGGCAACTACGTGACCACCTACGGGGACGCCGGCGATCAGCCGACCCAGCTGTGGGAGCCCATCGGCATCGCAGTGAACACCGACGGCCGCTCGTACGTGCTGGACAAGGGCAAGAAGAAGATCGTCATCTTCGACGCCCAGCACCGGCCTCAGAAGGTCATGAAGTTCGACGACTACCCGCTCGCGGTGACGATAGCCCGCAACCGCCTCTACGTCGCCATGGTCGCCGGCATCGTCGAGTTCGACCTCGACGGCAACAAGGCCATCACCGGGTATCTCGGCCGAGGCCAGAACCCGGGGCAGTTCGATACGCCGGGCGGCGTTGCGGTCGGCGCCGACGGCACTATCTACGTGGCGGACTCGCTCAACTACCGCATTCAGGCGATCAAGGACGGCAAGCCGCTATGGCAGTACGGCAAGCCCATTCCGCCTGGACAGGCGGTCATGTACAACGGCGCCGACCGGAAGTTCGGCCTGCCCTCGTCCATCGCCGCGGATGAGAACGGATATCTGTACGTGGTCGACGGCCTGTCGAGTGAGCTGATCGTGCTCGACACGAAGGGGCAGTTCGTCGAGCGCGTCGGCGACGTCGGCCACGACGACGGCACCTTCTATTATCCGGACGGCATCGCATACAAGGGCGGCCGCCTGGCCATCGCCGACAAGTTCAACGACCGTGTCGAGGTCTTCTCCGTCCCGACCGCCGCTGCGGCGTGGCGCAGCTACATCCCGTACGGCCTGCTCCTCCTCCTGCTCCCGCTGCTCGCGCTCCTGTTCCGCCGGACCGGCGTCAAGTACGTGGCATCGCCCGAGTTCGTGGAGCGCCTCGGCGAGGACGAGAATCGCGAGACGATCGCGGCGGCCATCAAGCGCCTGAACGTCTCGCCTGCGGTGGCCGAGGCCGGTCGCGCGCTGAGCGGCATGAAGCTCGACTGGGTCGAGCGACAGGTCCCGGACGAGGACGTGAGGGCGCTCGCCGAGCGGTTCGAGCTCGGTGAGGGGGCCGCGCGCGCGCTGGCGGTCGCCGCCGACCTGCGCGGGAAGCGAGTGCTGCTGACGGACGACGCAGCGTTGCGCGACGCCGCCCAGGAGCTGAACGTCCCGACGGTCGGCTACGCCGAGATCCTCGATACCCTCGGAGTCGCGAGCGAGGAAGGCGGTCAGGCCTAGCATGAGGAAGCTTACGATCGTAGTCTGCATCCTGGCCCTGGCGGCCGTGGCCCTGAGCGGCTGCGGCAGCCGGGCGGGGAGCAGCGTCCCCGAGCCGACGGGCGTCGCGCGGGAGACGACGGAGACGTCCGTCTTCTATTCGACCGGGCGCAGCCTGTTCGAGGAGCGCACGGTGGTCGACGCCAAGAACCCCTATCTGGCCGCGCTCGACGTCCTGCTGGCGGCTCAGCCGAAGACGGACAAGAATCTCGCCATCGTCCAGCCGCAAGCCAAGGTGAACAGCGTCGCGGTGAAGGACGGGATCGCGACAGTCGACTGGGCGCCCGCGGTACTGTCGTTCAACGCGGAGCCCAAGGAGAAGATGCTGGCTCTCGCGTCCGTGTTGCGGACGCTTGGCGAGTTCCCCGAGGTCAAAAGGGTAAGGTTCACCGTCGACGGCAAGACCGGCGGCACAGTGGGAGGCAAGGACATCGAATCGTTCTGGGGCAGCGTCAGCCTCAAGGGGCAGCCATGGGACGTCCTCAGAGCGGCGCCGGCCTCCAAGGAGACGTCCACGACGCAGTAGGGGTTAGTGCATACTCGCGAAAGAAAGGTGGAGTCCCCTGGAGAGGCGTTGAGCAGCTGCAGGGGACTCCGCATGCGAAGCCGGGTGCCGGCGTTGGAGCATAACGTGACAGCGGCAAGTCGAGGCAGGGCCATAGCGTTCGTCGCGGCGCTCGCCGTTCTGTCATGGACGGCCGCGTTCAACGCCACGGCCGCCTCGGCCGTCGAACCGACGGTGACCGCCACCGGCGCGCCGTACTACGGCGTGTCGTCATTCACATACAGCGACCTGTTCGACGTGGCACCGAAGCACGAGGGCGGCTACGCGGCGTTCAACGACACGTCGACGCTCACCTATGCCGACCCGCACGGCGGTTACGACACGGCGACCAACAAGTGCTCGATCTGCCACGCGGTCCACCGCACGGACGGCTCCTATTTCCTCATGCGAGGCGAGAACCAGGCCGACGCGTGCATGTACTGCCATGGGCCTTCCGGGCACGCGAGACGGACGGTGTACGACGCCAACCCGGGCGGCATGTCGACGAGCGTGGGCCACCGCATCGGCGCCTCGCCCGTCATCCCCGCATCGGGGGTCACCGAGAGTCTCGAGACCACGACGCTCGCGTCGACCGATGCGTCCGGCAACGTCACCACCGCCACCATCCAGATCCGCTCGGTGGGGGCGGCCAACCGCATCTTCCGGTTGCAGCGCACGCATACGCAGAACGCGGCGGGCGAGGGCCGCCTCGGCTATCAGCGCGTAGGGCCGACACCGCTCGGCTGCCTCTCCTGTCACCAGCCCCACAACGCCCCGGACGAGCTGTGGCGGCCGAGGACGTACCCGTACAACGACACGGTGCTCGCGGGCGGATACAAGCTGCTGCGGGCGAGCCCGTCCGGGTCCATCCAGGGCACGGACGACATGCCGTACGGCGGGGGCGGGCCGGCGACGGTCTCCTACACACGTGACGGCATGGTCGGCTACAAGGCGTACACGAACTTCGCCACCACGGGCCTGGTGAACAACCCGAACGCGGTGCGGTCGGTCGAGTCCACCCTGACCGCCGCTAACACGGGGCCCGGCTCGACGATCTGGGTCACGCCGGATCCCGCTACGCGTGAGTCCGCGGACGCGACCACGCCGGCGCGAGCGACCAACGGCATCGACCAGTACGCGCTGTCCGTCTGGTGCGCGGACTGCCACAACCTGGCGATCGGGAACTTCCGGGGCAACGCGAGCACCACTACGACCACCACGAACTTCCCGGGGACGCCGAACGCGTCGAACGACGCGGCGGTGAGCACGACGGAGACCGCGTTCACCCAAGTGAAGCAGCTGACGGTGGACATCACCGGCGTCAGCGAGCTGAGGGTCCTGAGCGATCTGAAAGTGGATGCCACCGGGACCGCGGACATGCGCGTCGACGTGGCCGGGACACCGAAGGCGTCACACACGACGACCGCCACGGCGTTCACGCCTTTCACGGACATGATCCCGGTCTCCGGGAGCGGGAACGTGAACGTGACGCTCTTCCTTCACGGCGACGGCGGGAGCATGTCGAACCAGACGTTCGAGGTGTTCCTCGGCACGGAGCAGACGCGCACGTCGCTGCTGTTCGCGGACTTGATGCAGCCTGCGCACGAGACGAGTCGCACCCACACGGCTCCGATGGCGGCCGCCTCGAACGGACCCGGCCAGTGCTACACCTGCCATCGCGGAGGCCTGTCGCCCGAGCCCGCCTCACCCGACTACGCCCCCTCGAAGGCGCCGTGCGAGCGCTGCCACTACGGCACGGGCTCCTTCGCGTCCGACCCCACGCGCGCTCCGGGCTCCACGTCCGACTGGCCTCACTCGGCCGAGGCGAGCGCGGCGTACATGCTCGGCGCGTGGACGGTAGACGCTTCGGGCAGCGTGGTGGCGACGTCCGTCACGCAGGAGCCGGCCGTGATCCGGCAGGAGGTCTGCCGCCGCTGCCACGTGCCGGGCAGCCGCACGCACACCTCCACGCCGTCGCCGTAGCCCCCGTCGGCCCGCGTGCTTGTGCTAGAATCCCTTCTCCGGCTGACTTCGCAGCCGGAGAGATGGCGGATCGAGCTGACTCGCTTCGCTCGCAGCTCAACCGGCATGCCGACCCTTCGGCTGGCTTACGGGAGGATTCAGCACATGAGGTTCGAGGGACGCGCCCACCGCTACGGCCGCGACGTGGACACCGACGTCATCATCCCCGCGCGCTATCTGAACACCTCCGAGCCCTCCGAGCTGGCGAAGCACTGCATGGAGGACCTCGACGCGGGATTCGTCGGGAAGGTGCGGCCCGGAGACATCCTGGTGGCCGAGGAGAACTTCGGCTGCGGGAGCTCGCGGGAGCACGCGCCGATCGCCATCAAGGCCGCCGGCATCTCCGTGGTCGTCGCCAAGTCCTTCGCGCGCATCTTCTATCGCAACGCCATCAACACCGGTCTGCCGATCATGGAGTCGGCCGAGGCCGTCGACGCGATCCGCGACGGTGACGAGGTCGTCGTGGACGCCGACGCCGGCACGATCACCGACGTCACGACGGGCGAGACGTTCAAGGCCCAGCCGTTCCCCGAGTTCGTCAAGGGCATCATCGAGGGGGGCGGGCTCATCGCCTCCATCCGCTCGAAGGCCGGCCGATGAGCTTCGAGCACAGCTTCCGCATCTGTCTTCTGCCCGGCGACGGCATCGGCCCGGAGATCACGGCCGAGGCGGTCAAGGTGCTCGACGTGCTCGCCGCGCGCTTCGGCATGTCGTTCGAGTACGAGCGTGCGCTCCTCGGCGGGGCCGCCATCGACGGGACGGGCTCGCCGCTGCCCCCGGAGACGCTGGAGTGCGCGCGGCGCTCGGATGCCGTGCTGCTCGCGGCCGTCGGCGGACCGAAGTGGGACACGACCGACCCGGACGCGCCGCGCGTTGAGCAGGGCCTGCTCGGCCTGCGCAAGGCGCTCGGGCTGTACGCCAACCTGCGGCCGGTGAAGTTGTTCCCGGCGCTGCTGGACGCGAGCTCCCTCAAGCGCGAGGCTCTCGACGGCGTGGACATGCTCATCGTGCGCGAGCTGACAGGCGGACTCTACTACGGCGAGCGTGCGCGCGTGCGCGACGAGCGCGGCGTTCGCGCCTATGACACCTGCGACTACACCGAGGGCGAGATCGAGCGCGTCGCCCGGGTGGCGTTCGACGCGGCGCGGACGCGCGGCGGGCGCGTGCACTCGGTCGACAAGGCCAACGTGCTCGAGACGTCGCGGCTGTGGCGAGAGGTCGTGCACCGCGTGCACGACGCGGACTACGCGGACGTCGAGCTGCTCGACATGCTGGTCGACAACGCGGCGATGCAACTCGTTCGGCGTCCGGCGCAGTTCGACGTGATGGTGACCGAGAACATGTTCGGCGATATCTTGAGTGACGAGGCGTCGATGCTCACCGGTTCGCTGGGCATGCTCGCCTCGGCGTCCCTCGGGGACGGCACGGCGCTGTACGAGCCGTCGCACGGTTCGGCACCCGACATCGCCGGGCAGGGCGTGGCGAACCCGCTCGCGATGCTGCTGTCGGTGGAGCTGATGCTGCGCACGAGTTTCGGTCTTGCCGAGGCCGCCGACGCCCTCGCCTCGGCCATAGCCGCGGTGCTGGACGACGGCTTCCGCACGCGGGACGTAGCGGGCGGCGGCGGTGCCGTGGTCGGGACGGCCGAGATGGGCGACCTGGTGGTGCAAAGGCTGTAGAGGCGTGGCGGCGAGCGCGGCCGCCCGAGACGAAGGAGCGTGGACGCATGGCGGCACTGCCGAAGATGGAGAAGATCTGGATGAACGGCGTGCTCACGGACTGGGACGACTGCCAGGTCCACGTTCTCACCCACGCGCTCCACTACGGCTCCGGCGTCTTCGAGGGGATCCGCTGCTACGAGACCTCGGACGGCCCCGCCGTCTTTCGCCTCACCGAGCACATGAAGCGGCTGGACCGCTCGGCGAAGATGCTGCGCATGAGCCTCGGCAGGAGCGTCGAGGATCTGGTGGACGCTACCAAGGACGTCATCCGCGCGAACGGCCTCAAGGAGTGCTACATCCGCCCGCTGGCGTACCGCGGGTACGGCGTCATGGGTCTCAACCCGCTGCCCGCCCCGGTGGACATCTCGATCGCCGTGTGGCCGTGGGACAGCTACCTCGGCGAGGAGGGCATGAAGCACGGCGTCACGGCGGGCATCTCGAGCTGGCGCCAGCGCGGCGTGAACGCGATGCCGCCGGCCGCCAAGACCACCGGCAACTACACGAACTCCTCGCTGGCGAAGATCGAGGCGCTCGACCACGGCTACGACGAGGCGATCCTGCTCAACGAGCAGGGCTGCGTGTGCGAGGGCACGGGCGAGAACCTGTTCATCGTGCGCGGCGGCGTTCTGCTCACCCCCCCGCTGTCCGACGGGATCCTCGACGGGATCACGCGCGACTCCGTCATCCGCATCGCGGACGACTTCGGCATCCAGGTGCGCGAACGGTCGTTGGTGCGCACCGACCTGTACGTCGCCGACGAGGTCTTCATGTGCGGCACGGCGGCGGAGGTCGTGCCCGTGCGGGCCATCGACGGCCGCGAGATCGGGGAGCCCGGGCCCGTGACCCTGATGTTGCAGCAGGCGTATCTGAAGGCCGTGCACGGCGAGGTGCCGGCGTACGAGGAATGGCTCGAGCGCGTCTGATGATCACCCTCTACGACACCACGCTGCGCGACGGCACCCAGCGCGAGGGCCTGTCCCTCTCGGTGGAGGACAAGCTGCGCATCGTCGGACGCCTCGACGACCTCGGCGTCCACTACATAGAGGGCGGTTTTCCCGCATCCAACCCGAAGGACATCGAGTTCTTCGCGGCGGTCCGCGGTCTCGACCTCAAGACGGCGGTGGTCTCCGCGTTCGGCTCGACATGCCGGGCCGGCTCCTCGGCCGAGGAGGATCCCGGCCTGAGGGCGCTGCTCGACACCGGATGCCGGGCGATGTGCATCGTCGGCAAGGCGTGGGACCTGCACGTCACCGAGACCCTGCGCACCACGCTCGAGGAGAACCTGCGGATGGTGCGCGACTCGGTCGCGTACCTGAAGGCGCAGGGCCGGACGGTGTTCTTCGACGCCGAGCACTTCTTCGACGGCTACGCCCGCAACGCCGGCTACGCCGTTGACGTGTGCCGCGCGGCGGCCGAATCGGGCGCCGACGCCGTCGTGATGTGCGACACGAACGGTGCCGCGCTGCCCGACGCGGTGAGGTCGGTCGTCAAGGCGATGGCCGAGGCGCTGCCCGGGGTGGTGCTTGGAGTGCATGCCCACAACGACTCCGCGTGCGCGGTCGCCAACTCGCTGGTCGCCATCGGCGCGGGCTGCACGCACGTCCAGGGCACCGTCAACGGTTACGGCGAGCGTGCGGGCAACGCGGACCTCATCGCGATCCTCCCCGCGCTCGTGCTCAAGCTCGGCGACGACTGCGTCACGTCCGACCAGCTCAAGCTGCTGACCGAGGTGAGCCACTTCGTGGCCGAGACGGCGAACCTCTCGCCCGACCCGCACCAGCCGTACGTGGGCACGAGCGCCTTCGCGCACAAGGGCGGGTTGCACGCCTCAGCGGTCTCGAGGCTGCCGGCCGCGTACGAGCACGTCGACCCCAGCGCGGTCGGCAACCTGGCGCGCGTGGTGGTGAGCGAGCTCGCCGGGCGGGCGAGCCTGGTGATGAAGGCGAGCGAGCTCGGCGTCGACCTAGCCGGCCGACCCGAGACCGCCGCGAAGGTCATCGAGGACATCAAGCAGCTCGAGTACCGCGGCTACAGCTTCGAGACCGCCGACGCCAGCCTGGAGATCCTCCTGCGCAAGGAGACCGGCACTTACGAGCCGTTCTTCCGCCTCGAGAGCTTCCGGGCGCTGGTGGAGAAGCGCGAGGACGGGCGCGTCATGACCGAGGCCACCGTCAAGGTGTGGGTGGGCGAGGAGCGCTTCATCGCCACCGCCGAGGGCAACGGTCCCGTCAACGCGCTCGACGGCGCGCTGCGCATCGCCATCGGCCGCTTCTATCCCGCGCTCGACGCCATCGAGCTCACCGACTTCAAGGTGCGCGTGCTCGACGAGAAGAAGGGCACGGGAGCGGTGACGCGCGTGCTCATCGAGAGCACGGACGGCGAGAAGAGCTGGGGCACGGTCGGGGTCTCGGAGAACGTCATCGAGGCGTCGTGGGACGCGCTCGTCGACTCGATCGTCTACGGGCTCTCGCATCCCGAGCACGGCTAGGCTCCCGGACCGGGTCCCCCCTTCAGCGTGACCGCCCGCGGCAAGGCGAATGCGCACAACCTCGGCAGGTAGCGGGTGCAGAGGTGGCGAATAGCACGGGAAGGAAGCCGCAAAGAAGGGGTCCCATGAGAGTCGTCCGGGTGCTCAACGGCGAAGACGCCCGCTACGGGCTCGCCGACGACTGCACCGTAACCCTCATCTCCGACGAGCCGTTCGCCGCGTGGGAGCGCGAGGAGGACATCAGCCTGAGCAAGGCGCGGCTGCTGGCGCCCGTCGTGCCGACGAAGATCGTATGCGTCGGCATCAACTACCGACGGCACGCCGACGAGATGGGCCACAAGCTCCCGGAGGAGCCCGTCATCTTCCTGAAGCCCTCGACGGCCGTCAACGCGCCGAACGGGACCATCCAGCTGCCGCAACCGTCCATGCGTATCGACTACGAGGGCGAGCTGGCGGCGGTGATAGGGCGGCGCGCCCGGCACTTGCGCCCCGAGGAGGTAGCGCACCACGTGCTGGGGTACACGTGCGCGAACGACGTGACCGCGCGCGACATCCAGAAGAAGGACGGCCAGTGGACTCGCGCGAAGAGCTTCGACGGATTCTGCCCGCTCGGGCCGTGGGTGGAGACCGACGTGGAACCGGACGACCTCAAGATAGAGACACTGCTCAACGGCGAGGTGGTGCAGTCGTCCCGCACCTCTGACATGGTGTTCGACGTGCCCACGCTCATCTCGTTCGTGTCCTGCGTGATGACGCTGCTGCCGGGTGACGTCGTGCTCACCGGCACGCCCGGCGGCATCGGGCCGATGCACCCGGGCGACGTGGTCGAGGTGCGCATCGAGGGCGTGGGCTCCCTGGTCAACCCGGTCGCGCCCGCGCTCTAGGCCTTCCGGTGCTCGGGCAGCAGCAGCCCCGGGCGCGCGAACAGGACGATCACCCACAGCAGCAGCACGGCCGCGGCCCCGCCGATCGCGTTCCCGGGTCCTACGACCTGACCGATGGGCCCGAACGCGGCGGCCGACAGCGGCATGATCCCGATGAACGCCATGACGAACAGCGCCATCACCCTGCCGCGCAGCCGGTTGGGCACGGTCTGCTGCACGCTCGTGTTCAACAGCGAGGTCGTCGTGATGAACGCCGCGCCGGCGAGAGCGGAGAGCACGAGCGTCACCGGGAGCCACCGCGAGGCCGCGAACGCGAGCAGCAGCACCGCCATCGCGAGCATCGTGTAGCGCAAGAGGTTCTCGCGGCGCACGTGCTTCGGCAGGCTGGCGATGATGAGAGCGCCGACCACGGCGCCGAGGCCGTTGGCCGCCATCACGTAGGCGACCACGCGCTTGATCTCCGCGTCCGCGTGGAATCCGAGCGTCCTGTCGACGAACGCGGGAAGCAGCATCATGTACGGCATCGCGAAGATGGTGAGGATCGCGGTCGAGAGGATGATGATGCCGACCACGCGGTTCTCTCGAGCGTAGCGCAGCCCCGCGGTGATCCGCTCCCATGCGCTCTCGTCCTTCGCGTGGTGCTCCATCTTCCTCGGCCGTACCACCCACAGTGCCGCGATGACGAAGAGGAAGCTGGCGGCGTTCACGAAGAAGATGTCGCCCATCCCGGAACCGGCCAGCACCAGAGCGCCCGCGATCAGCGGGCCGACGAGACGTGCCGACTGGAACTGGGCCGCGTTGAGAGCGATCGCGTTCAGCAGGCTCTCCCGCGGGACGAGGTCGGGGAGTATGGACTGCCAGGACGGGAAGGCGAGTGCCGACATCACGCCGTTCACGAGCACCAGGACGACGACGTAGGTGAGCGAGAGCAGCGGGGTGCGGCTCGACAGCTGCCCCGTCACGTACAGGTAGCCGAGCGCGGCGGCCTGCACCAGCAGGATCGCCTGCGTCGCGATGATGAGGCGCTTGCGGTCGACGCGATCGGCGAGTGAGCCGGCGTAGATCGCGAGGAACAGCACGGGGATCCCCATCGCGAAGTTCATGATGCCGAGGTCCGTCTGCGAGCGGCGGAACGCGTAGACGACGATGGCCAGCGCGTAGTTCTGCATCCACGTGCCGACGTTGCTGACGAGCGCGCCGCTCCAGAATAGGCTGTAGTCACGATGACGGAACGACTCGAACGTCCCGCCTCGCCGGACGACGTCCTGGCGCGGTGCCTCGGTGTCCGCTTCGCGGAGGGCGACGTTGTCGAGACCGTTGCGGTGGGGCGTGTCGGCCATGCGAGGCTTCCTGTCCGGGGTGTGTCGGGAGATTGTACCGCAAGCGCCCGACTGGACTCCTGGCCGGCGCCAAGACAAGATGTGAGCGACAGAGCGGCTGAGCGCGGAGGCTTGGATGATCGACCGGGAACGGACACGGAGCGCGCTCGCGTCTCCCGCTATCTCCGCGCTTGCCGCGGCCGTCCTCTTCCGGCTCGCCACTTCCAGCTTCGTGACGCCGCCGATGGTGCAGGACGCCCTCGCGTACACTCGCAGCGCGCAGAGGCTCGTCGCCCGGCACCTGTTCGCGTACAGCACGGCATGGCCGACCGCCGCGCATGTCGCACCCAACGCCATCGTGACGCCGGGCTATCTCGTGTTCCTGGCGCCGTTCTACGCGCTGTTCGGCAGCGCGCAGAGTGACGCCACGATCAGGCTCGTGCAGCCGTTCGTCATCGGCGCTCAGTCGCTGCTCGCGATCGCGACCGTCTTCCTGGTATCGCTCATCGGACACCGTCTCGGGGGGAGGCCGTCCGCGCTCCTGACCGGACTTCTCGCCGCCGCGTACCTGCCCTTCGGATGGGCCGCGTCAGTGTCGCTGAGCGAGTCGCTCGGCGCGTTCCTCGTCGCGCTCGACCTGCTGCTGGCGCTTCGGTTCGTCGAGGCCGACGTGACGCGCCGAACGTGGCGGGACGCCGCCGTGTTCGGCATCGCTTCGGCCGCGCTGGTCATGGTACGCCCGGTGTTCGCGTTATGGCCGGCGGCGCCGTTCGTCTACCTTGTCCTGCGGAGGCTGGAGCCTCCCCGAAGGCTGGCCGTGCTCGCTGCCTCGGCGTTGCTCGGGATGGCGCTGCTCATCGCTCCGTGGACGGCTCGCAACGCGTTGGTGCTCCATCGGCTCGTGCCGCTGCGGACGTCCGCGAGCGCACCGCTGCTGGACTCTCTTGGAGGCTCTAGGCTCGCGCCCGATGAGCGCAGCTTGTGGGATCGGGCGATGCGAGAACAAAAGGACCCGGCCGCCGCGGTGGCGGCGTCTCGGATCCGGGCTCGCCTGCGGTCGGACGCGAGCGGGTTCGTCCTCGAGAGGGTCGAGTGGACGCTCCGTGCTTTCTCGACGCCGTGGATCGCCGTGTACGACGTGTTCTGGGAGGAGAGATTCCAGAGGCAGACGGACCGGGTCGACCTCTCGCCCGATTTCTCCGGCGCGCCGACGCTCGCCCTTGCGAGCCTCGCCGGGGTCTCGAAGTACTACCACCTGGGATTGTCGGCCATGGCGGCCTTCGGCCTCTTGTTCGTCCGGCGCCGGCCGAGCGTGGCGGTCGTCGCGAGCCTTCCCGTCTACGTGCTCGCGTCGATGTTCACGGTGCTGCCGCAGACCCGCTACGCGTTCCCGGCGGCGCCCGCGCTCATCGTCATGGCATCCGTTGGCGCTGCCGGCGTGATCCCGCGGGTCCGGGTCGCGGTGCGGGCACGCAGGGTACCGGTCTCGTCGGCCTCCGAGCATGGCGGGTCGGAGAGGACCGTCTGACCTCCGAGAGGCGCACCGTCCGCTCATCCCGCCATCCTTCCTCTCGGCGAGCGGACCCCATCATCTCGCGGCCAGGTGCTACCATATCCACGACATCTTGCGCCTTGAGGGAGGTCAGCGCCGCATGCCCGAAGACCGCGTCCGCACGCCCGAGGTCGAGGCGTTGCTCGAGGCGTTCGCCTCTCTGAAGACAGCGGACGAGGTGTACGCGTTCCTGCAGGACGTGTGCACGATCCGCGAGATCCAGGACATGGCGCAGCGCCTCGCCGTGGCGCGGATGCTGGCGGCGGGCGAGCACTACAACCGCATCCAGGAGACCACCGGAGCGAGTTCCACCACCATCTCGCGCGTGAGCCGCTGCCTCAACTACGGCGCCGACGGCTATCGCATCGTGCTCGACCGCCTCGAGAAGAAGGCGGGCGAGTAGCCGCTCATGTCCGGCTTCGTCCACCTGCACACACACTCCGAGTACTCGCTGCTCGACGGGGCGGCCCGAGTGAAGGACCTCGTCGCGCGCGCGGCCGAGCTCGAGATGCCGTCGCTCGCCATCACGGATCACGGCGCGATGTTCGGCGCGGTCGAGTTCTACAAGGCGGCGAAGGCCGCGGGCGTCAAGCCGATCGTGGGCTGCGAGGTCTACTTCACGCCCGAGTCCCGGTTCGCCCGCGAGGGCAAACCCGCGCTCTACCACCTGCTGCTGCTCGCCAAGGACCTGACCGGCTACCGCAACCTGATGGCGATGGTGTCCGAGGCGTGGGTGAACGGCCTGTACTACAAGCCGCGCGTGGACATGCAGTTGCTGGCGCAGCGGCACGAAGGGCTGGTGTGCACCTCGGCGTGCATGTCCGGCATCCTGAGCAAGTCCGTGGAGAGCGGGGACCTGAAGTCGGCGCGGCGGTGGGCGGAGGACTACGCGCGCCTGTTCGGCGAGGACTTCTTCATCGAGGTGCAGGACCAGGGCATCACCGCGGACAACGGCGTCACTCAAGCCGAGCTCAACCGCGAACTCGTCTCGCTGGCGCGCGACCTCGGCGTCGGGGTGGTCGGCACGAACGACATCCACTACGTGCACGCGGCGGACGCCAAGGCGCAGGACATGCTGCTGTGCATCCAGACCGGCAGTCAGCTCGACGACGCCGACCGTCTGCGCTTCTCCTCGGACCGCTTCTACATGAAGACAGCCGAGGAGATGGCCGAGGCGCTGACCGAGTTCCCCGAGGCGCTCGAGACCACCGGGACGATCGCGTCGCGCTGCGAGCTCGAGCTCGAGTTCGGCAACATCATCCTGCCGGTGTTCGACGTGCCGGAGCGCATCAAGGGCAAGACCGAGGAGCTGCGGCTCGACAAGTTCCTCGAGGAGAAGTGCCGTGCCGGCCTTCGGGAGCGCTACGGCGACCCTCCGCCCGCCGAGGCGGTGCAGCGCCTCGAGTACGAGCTGGGCGTCATCCGCGAGAAGGGGTTCGCCGGATACTTCCTGGTGGTGCAGGACTTCGTGCATTGGGCGAAGGAGCACGGCATCGGCGTAGGTCCCGGCCGAGGCAGCGCGGCAGGATCGATCATCTCCTACGCGCTGCGGATCACCAGCCTCGACCCGCTGGAGCACGGCCTGCTCTTCGAGCGTTTCCTCAATCCGGAGCGCATGGAGATGCCTGACATCGACATGGACTTCGACGACGAGCGTCGCGGCGAGGTCATCGACTACGTGCGCGACAAGTACGGCCAGGACAAGGTCGCGCAGATCGTCACGTTCAACACGATGAAGGCGCGAGCGGCGGTGCGAGATGCCGGGCGCATCCTCGGCTATCCGTACGGGGTGCCCGACAAGATCGCGAAGCAGATCCAGGAGGGCCCCGAGGCGTCCATCGCTGGCTCGCTCAAAGCGAACCCGGATCTGCGGGCGGACTACGACGCGGGTGGCGACACGCAGCGCATCGTGGACGCGGCGATCGCGCTGGAGGGCATCGTCCGCGGCGAGGGCGTGCACGCGGCCGGCGTCGTCATCTGCCGCGACCCGCTGCACATGCACACGCCCGTGAAGCGCGACACGAAGGGCGGCGCCATCGTCACGCAGTACGAGGGGAAGCTCATCGCCGACCTCGGCCTGCTCAAGATGGACTTCCTCGGACTGCGCACGCTCACCGTCATCGCCAAAGCACTCGACGCCGTGCGCGCGAACGAGGGCGTCGAGATCGACCTCGAGGCGCTGCCGCTCGAAGACCCGGACACGTACAAGCTGCTCCGCCGAGGGGACGTCGACGGCGTCTTCCAGCTCGGCGAATCCGCGGGGATGCGGCAGCTCGTGAAGGACCTGGTGCCGCAGAACTTCGCCGAGATCGTGGCGTGCCTCGCACTGTACCGCCCCGGCCCTCTGCAGTCGGGCATGACGAAGGACTTCGTGGAGCGCAAGCACGGCCGCGCGAGGGTGGAGTACTACGACGAGCGCGTGAAGCACCTGCTGGAGGAGACGTACGGCACCCTGGTCTACCAGGAGCAGGTCATGCTCATCTCGATGGAGATGGCAGGCTTCTCGGGTGCCAAAGCCGACAAGCTGCGCAAGGCTATGGGCAAGAAGGAGCCCGCCGAGATGGCGAAGTGGCGCAGCGACTTCGTCGAGGGCTCCGTCGCCAAAGGCTACGACCGCAAGCTGGCCGAGCGCGTCTACGACGACATCGAGAAGTTCGCCGGCTACGGCTTCAACAAGAGTCACTCCGCCGCGTACGGGCTCATCGCCTACCACACGGCTTACCTCAAGGCGCACTACCCCCTCGAGTTCATGGCCGCCGTGCTCTCCAGCTACACCGGCAAGACGGACTCGATAGTGCGCTACGTCGCCGCGGCCAAGCGCGGAGGCATCGACGTGCTGCCGCCGGACGTGAACTCCTCGGGCGCCGATTTCACCGCCGTGCCCGAGGGCATCCGGTTCGGCCTCGCGGGCATCCGGGGCGTGGGCGAAGGCGTCGTCGAGCTGATCGTGCGCGCACGGGAGGATGGCGGGCCGTTCACGTCGCTCACCGACTTCTGCCAGAGGGTGGACCTTCGGCAGGTGAACAAGCGGACGCTCGAGGCGCTGATCAAGGCGGGCGCCTTCGACTCCACGGGCTACACCCGCAAGCACCTGATGACTCTGATGGACGGCTGCGTCGAGGCCGGCATGCAGCGCCGGCGCGACGCCGAGGACGGCCAGATCTCGATGTTCGAGCTCGACGGTGCGGCGGACCACGGCTTCGAGGACGCCGCGCCTCCGCCGAACGGCGACGAGTGGGACAAGCCTATCAAGCTCGCGTTCGAGAAGGAGATGCTCGGCATCTACGTGTCCGACCATCCTCTGAAGGAGCTGGAGGAGGTCATCCGTGCCTCCGCCACGCTGTCGCTGGGTGAGTCGGACGAGCTCAAGGACGGTACGGTGGGATGGTTCGCCGGCATCCTCACCTCGGCGAACAAGCTGGTCACCAAGAACGGCAAGCAGATGATCGAATACGTGCTGGAGGACCTCGACGGCTCGATGACCGGCGCGGTGTTCGGCAACGCGTACGGACGCTTCGAGAACGTCATGGCCGAGGACGCGATCGTGCGTATCCGCGCGAAGGTCGAGGTCACGGACCGCGGGCGGAAGCTGAGCACCATCGAGGTGCAGCTGCTGGCACTGGACGGATCCTTCGACAAGCCGCCGGGCGTCCTGGGCGTGACGATGGACGGGACCGCGGTGGCGAACGGCGGGGCGTCGCGGCTGAAGGAGATCCTCGCCCGGTACCCCGGGCGCGACTCGGTGCACGTGGTGACCGGCTCGAACGGCGAGCGCAAGAAGGTGAAGCTCCCCGGCGTCTCAGTGGACCGCGACGACGCCAACCTGCATGCCGAGCTGAAGTCGTGGCTGGGCGCCGACGCCGTCTGGGAGGGGTGACGGCGCGTCGGCGGCGGCGAGCCGCGGACACACCCTCGCCAAGGGGCACACCCCTCGCCGCGGGACCGGCACCCTCTCTCCGAGAAGTGGTGTCACCGGTGATGTCACCGGTGGTGTCGAAGTGGTGTCGCCGGCGGTATCGCGGGTGACACCACGTTTCGACAGAGGGGTGGAGAGACGGGTGGACCCCGGGCACTGCGGGCATCAACCTCAACGGAAAGCGTTGACGAGCACCTCGGTCTTTGGCACACTATCACTATAGTGCGATAAAGCGGAGACGGACTGCCCACCAAGGAGCGTGCCGTGCGCCCCATCACCCCGAGAGGGTTCAGAGACGTCCTGTTCCAGGAAGCCGCGGAGCGCGACGCGCTGACGGCTTCGATCGGCGACGTCTTCTCGTCGTGGGGATATCGCAGGGTCGAGACGCCGGCGGTCGAGGAAGCAGCCGTGCTGGAGGCCGGCATGGGGGCGCTCGACGGCACCGCCTTCCGTCTCGTCGACCTGGACGGCCGGCTCCTCGCGCTCCGGCCGGAGATGACGGTGCCCATCGCGCGTCTTGTCGCCTCGCGCCTTGCGGGCGAGCCCGTACCCGTGCGCATCGCGTACGCGGCCGAGGTGTACCGCGAGCACGCGTCTTTGCGAGGCCAGGCGCGGCAGTTCACGCAGGTGGGCGTGGAGCTCGTGGGCGCGTCGGGTCCCGCCGCGGACGCCGAGGTCGTCGCCGTGCTCGTGGAGGCCCTCGCGGCGTCCGGCCTGCGGGACTTCCTCGTGGCCCTCGGCACGGTGGCGATCCTGCGCGACCTGCTGCGTGTCGCCGACGCGCCGCCGGAGTGGTCGGCCGAGGTGATGGCGGCATGTCACGACCGCGATCTCGTCGCGCTCGACCGCCTCGTCGGGGACGCCGGCCTCGCTCCCGTGCTCGCCGACGCGCTCACGGGCGTCCCGCGCGTGAGGGGACGGCGTGAGGCGATCGACGCGGTGCGCGAGATGGCAGGGCCGTGCGGATGCGCCGACGTGCTCGACGCGCTGGCCGAGACGTGGACGCTGCTGGAGGCGGTGGGGGTGGCCGCCAGCGTCACGCTCGACTTCGGCGTGCTGCGCGACTTCGGCTACTACACGGGTCTCGTCGTCGAGGCGTACGCCCGCGGCCTCGGTGTGCCGCTCGGCGGCGGGGGCCGCTACGACGGGTTGCTGGCGACGTTCGGGCATGACGAGCCGGCTGCCGGCTTCGCGCTCGGGCTCGATCGCCTCCACATAGCGCTGGCGGAGCAGGGTGTCGCGCCGAAGGCGCGCGGGATCGACGCGGTGCTCGCCGGCCACCCCAAGGCGTCCTTCGCGGCCGCTCGGGACCTGCGAGCCGCGGGCTGGCGAGTGTGGGTGACGCCCGCGCGCGGCGGACGCGAGGCCGTGGCGGAGGCCGGGAGGCTGGACGCCCCCGAGACGCTGCTCGCCGAAGACGACGGCCGCATCGTGCGCCTCGACCGCGACGGCGAGCCGTCGCTGCCGCTGGACAGACCGCTGCCCGAGCCTCCCACGACGACGTGGGCGTCGGCGAGGAGCGAGGGATGAGCGAGCGTCTGCTGCGTATGGCGCTTCCGAAGGGCGCTCTGTACGACGACAGCGTGGCGCTCCTCGGCCGTGCGGGCTACGACGTGGGCGGCATCGCCGACCCGGGACGCCAGCTTCTGTTGCGCACGGGCGATCTCGAGTTCATCATCGCGCGGCCCACCGACATCCCGGTGTACGTCGCCTACGGCGGCGTCGACGTGGCTATCGCGGGGCGCGACGTGCTCGTGGAAGCCGGTCTGGAGCGCGCCGAGCTGCTCGACCTGCGCTTCGGCGGATGCCGCTTCGTGGTGGCGGAGCCGGAGGACGCGGCCGGTGCCGTGAGCGAGCGGCTGCGGCACCTCGGCGTGCTGCGCGTCGGGACGAAGTACCCTCGCATCACCGAGGAGTACTACGCTACAGCGGGACAGCAGGTGGAGGTCGTGAAACTGCACGGCAACGTGGAGCTGGCGCCGCTCATCGGCTTGGTGGACCGCATCGTCGACATCACCGCGACGGGGCGGACGCTGGCCGAGAACCGCTTGCGCATCGTCGACGAGGTGCTCGCCTCCACGGCGCGGCTCGTGGCGAACCCGGTCGCTCTGCGGACGGATCCCGAGCGCGTGAGCGCGCTCGTGGCGAGGCTGGCGGCCGTGCTGCCGGCGAGGGAGGAGTGCTAGATGGTCATGCGCCGCATCGATCTCACGCGCGGACAGCGGCTCGGCGACGAGGAGCTGGCGCGTGCGAGCGGGCTGGACGCCGAGGTGCTCGGAGTGGCCGCGCGCATCATCGAGGACGTGCGCGCCCGAGGCGACGAGGCGCTGCGCGAGTACACCGCGAAGTTCGACAAGGCGGATCTCGGGGAGCTGCGCGTCACCGAAGACGAGATCGACGCGTCGGAGGGAATGGTCTCCCAGGAGTTCGCGGAGGCGATCTCGGCCGCGGCCGCGGCCATCGAGGACTTCCACAGGCGCCAGGTACCGCAGAGCTGGTTCACGACGCTCGAGGGCGGGGTGCTGCTGGGGGCGCAGGTCACACCCCTGCGAAGAGTCGGCATCTACGTGCCGGGAGGCCGCGCGCGCTATCCATCCAGCGTGCTCATGAACGCCATCCCTGCCGTGGTGGCCGGCGTCGAGGAGATCGCCATGGTCGTGCCGCCGCGCGAGGACGGAACCGTCGACCCGCACGTCCTGTACGCGGCGTCGCAGACGGGCGTGACCGAGATCTACCGCGTCGGGGGCGCGCAGGCGATCGCGGCGCTCGCGTACGGCACGCGCTCCATCTCGCGCGTCGACAAGATCACGGGGCCCGGGAACGCCTACGTCACGGCGGCGAAGAAGCTCGTGGTGGGCGATGTCGGCATCGACATGCTGGCCGGCCCCTCCGAGGTCCTCGTGCTCGCCGACGAGACCGCGGAGCCGGCCTTCATCGCCATCGACCTCATGGCGCAGGCCGAGCACGACCCGAAGGCCTCGACGTGGCTCGTCACCACCGACCCGACGCTGCCCGACGAGGTCGAGCAGGCGCTAGAAGCGCTGCTCTCGGACTCGCCGCGCGCCGAGCTCGTCCGCCGGTCACTCACCGACAACGGCCGCATCATCACCGCGCCCGACCTCGCAGGAGCGCTCGATGTCGTCAACCGCATCGCGCCCGAGCACCTGGAGGTGCAGATGGCGGAGCCGTTCGAGCTGCTGGGGAGCATCCGTAACGCGGGCGCGATCTTCCTCGGCCACTGGACGTGCGAGAGCCTCGGCGACTACATGGCCGGCCCGAACCACGTGCTCCCCACCGGCGGCACGGCGCGCTTCTCATCGCCGCTGTCCGTCGAGGACTTCGTGAAGCGCTCCTCGGTCATCAGCTACTCCCGCGAGGCGCTGGAGATCGACGGCCCGATGGTCATCGAGATCGCCTCGGCCGAGGGGCTCGACAGCCACGCCAAGGCCATCGCGCTGCGGCTCGAGCTGTCGGACTACGAGGACGAGGAGGCCTAGGTGGACCGAGTGCGCCCGCCGCGGCCCGAGCTCGCCGGCCTGCGCCCGTACACGGACGCGGAGATACCGGCCGAGGTGGTGCTGTCGGCGAACGAGAACCCGGCGGAGCTGCCCGCCGATCTGGTCGAGAAGCTGTCGCGCATCGTGAAGAGCGGCTGCGCGTTCAACCGCTACCCGGACCCGATGGCGACGGAGCTGCGCGAACTGATCGCCGAGGCCAACGGGCTGGAGCCCGGCAACGTGCTGGTGGGCAACGGCGGCGACGAGCTCATCTTCGACCTCATGCTCGCGTGGGGAGGGCCGGGGCGGACGCTCCTGGATTGTCCGCCGACGTTCGTGATGTACGGGATCGACGCGCGCGTGACCGGGACCGAGCGCGCCATTGTGCAGCGCACCGAGAGCTTCGACGTCGACGAGCCGGCGGTGATGGAGAGGCTCGAGGAGGGGGTCGACCTCGTCTTCATCGCCAACCCGAACAACCCGACCGGCAACGTCACTCCCGAGACCACGCTCATCGACGTCCTGCACACCACCGACGCGCTCGTGCTGGTGGACGAGGCGTACTTCGAGTTCTCCCGGCACACCATGCGTCCCCATATGGACCGCAACCCGAACCTCGCCGTGCTGCGGACGTTCTCGAAGGCTTTCTGCCTCGCCGGCATGCGCATCGGCTACCTGCTCGCGCACGAGGACGTGGTGAGCGAGCTCACGAAGGTGCGGCAGCCGTACTCGGTGGACCGCTTCAGCCAGCAGGTCGCCGCGACGGTGTTCCGCGAGCGAGCGGCGTTCGAGAGCGGGATCCGCGAGATCGTCCGGCAGCGCGGCGTCGTCTACGACGCCCTCAAGGCGATGCCCGGCGTGACCCCGTATCCGAGCGAGGCGAACTTCCTCCTTTTCCGCGTGCCGGACGCACACGCGGTGTGGCGGGAGTTGCTCGAGCGCTACTCCGTGCTGGTGCGCGACTTCTCCGGGAATCCGCGCATCGGCGATTGCCTGCGTGTCACGATCGGGCACGAGAACGAGAACGAGCGCTTCCTGGAGGCGCTGTCCGAGACACTTGCCCGCCGTGCGGCGGCGGACGGGGAGGGGTGAGCGGGATGTCACGCGTGGGGACTGTCACCAGGAAGACGGCCGAGACGAACGTGGTCCTCACCCTCGATCTCGACGGTGAGGGCCGGTGCGACATCGCGACGGGCGTGCCGTTCTTCGACCACATGCTCGACGCCATCGGCCGCCACGGCCTGCTCGACCTCGCGGTGACCGCTGAAGGCGACCTGCACGTCGACGCCCACCACACGGTCGAGGACGTCGGGATATGCCTCGGGCAGGCGCTGGTGGAGGCCTTGGGCGACAAGCGCGGCATCCGCCGTTACGGCTCGGTCACGGTGCCGATGGACGAGGCCGCGGTGAGCTGCGCGCTCGACATCTCGGGCCGACCCTACCTGCTGTACGACGTCGCCGTGCCCATCGAGCTGATCGGCACCTTCGACACCACGCTGGCCGAGGAGTTCTTCCGCGCGCTCGCGAACAACGCCGGCCTCACTCTGCACCTGCGCTCTCTCTCCGGAGGCAACGCGCACCACGTCGTCGAAGCGGCCGCGAAGGCGTTCGCGGTGGCGCTCCGCGATGCGGTGGCGGTCGACCCGCGGGCCGGGCTGCCGTCGACGAAGGGGACTCTGTAGCGTGATCGCCGTCATCGACTACGGGATGGGCAACCTTCGAAGCGCCCAGAAGGGCTTCGAGCACGCCGGCGTGAGCGACGTCGTCGTGACGAGCGACCGCGGGGTCGTCGAGGCGGCCGAAGGCATGGTGCTCCCCGGCGTCGGCGCTTTCCGCGACGCCGCGCGGGAGCTGCGTGAGAGCGGGATGGCGGACGTGGTGCGGGAACGGACGACCGAGGGGGTGCCGCTCCTCGGCATCTGCCTCGGCATGCAGCTGCTGGCGAGCATCGGGTACGAGGACGGCGAGTGGGAGGGCCTCGGCGTCGTCCCCGGCGAGTGCGTCCGGATAGCGGACGGCGTCAAGGTGCCGCACATCGGCTGGAACACGGTCGATTACCCGCGGGAGAGCTCGCTGTTCGAGGGCATCCCGGAGGGTTCCGCGTTCTACTTCGTGCACAGCTTCCACCTGAAGCCGGCCGACCCTTCGGCTATCATCGGCAGCACGGAGTACGGGACGCGCTTCGCGGCGGCGGTGCAGCGCGGCAACACCTATGCGGTGCAATTCCATCCCGAGAAGTCGTCCGAGCTGGGGCTGAGGCTTCTCGCGAACTTCGGCCGCGTCGTCACGGGACAGGGGCGTCGGACATGATCGTCTTTCCCGCCATCGATCTGCTCGACGGCAAGGTGGTGCGGCTCCGCCAGGGGCGTCTCGACGCCGTCACCGTCTACAACGAGAGTCCCGTCGACCAGGCGGCGCGATGGGCCGAGCAGGGCGCCGAGTGGATCCACGTAGTGGACCTCGACGGCGCCGTCCTCGGCAAGCCGGTCAACCTGCGGCACATCGAGGCGATCATCGGCGCCGTCCCGGAGGTGAAGGTAGAGGCCGGCGGCGGCATCCGCACCATGGAGACGCTGGAGAGGCTGGTGGAGGCGGGCGTGGGACGAGCGGTCCTCGGCACGACGCTGATCACCGAGCCCCAGCTCGTTGCCGAGGCGTGCGAGCGCTACCCCGAAGTCGTCGTCGCGGGCATAGACGCGCGGGATGGGAGGGTGGCGATCGAGGGCTGGCGTCAGGGGACCGAGTACGGCGTGCTCGAGCTCGTTCGCGACCTCGAGGTCCTGGGGGTGCGCCGCCTCGCCTATACCGACATCTCTCTGGACGGCATGCAGACGGGCGTCAACTACGGCGCGTATCGCGCGCTCGCGAACCAGATCGACATCCCCGTCATCGCGTCGGGCGGCGTCGCCACGCTCGAGGACATCCGCGACCTCGCCTCGATCGGGCCGCGCGTGGAAGGCGTCATCGTCGGCCGCGCGCTGTACGAGAACGCGTTCACGCTCGCCGAGGCACTCGAAGCCGCGCGGGGTGCGTGAACGATGCTGATGAAGCGCGTCATCCCCTGCCTCGACGTGCACGAGGGACGGGTCGTGAAGGGCGTCAACTTCGTGCAGCTGCGAGATGCCGGCGACCCGGTCGAGCTCGCCGCCGCCTACGACAAGGCCGGCGCCGACGAGCTCGTCTTCCTCGACATCACGGCGAGTCACGAGGAGCGCCCCACCATGCTCGACGTGGCGACCCGGACGGCCGAGGAGTGCTTCATCCCGTACACCGTCGGAGGCGGTATGCGATCGGCGGCGGACATCCGTGCGATGCTCGCGGCGGGGGCCGACAAGATCTCGCTCAACTCGGCGGCGGTGCGCGACCCTCGGCTGGTGCACGAGACGGCCGGCATCTACGGCAGCCAGTGCATAGTCGTGGCGGTGGACGCGAAGAAGGTGGCCGGGCGCGACCGCTGGGAGGTCTTCATCAACGGCGGGCGGATCAACACTGAAAACGACGCGATAGAGTGGGTGCGCGAGGTCGAGCGCCTCGGCGCCGGCGAGATCCTGCTCACGAGCATGGACCGCGACGGGACGAACATCGGCTACGACCTGCCGCTGACCCGCGCGGTCACGAAGGCGCTCAACATCCCCGTCATCGCGTCGGGCGGCGCCGGCGAGCTCGAGCACTTCGCGGAGGTCGTGATCGAGGCGGACGCTGATGCGGTGCTGGCGGCGTCCACGCTGCACTACGGAAAGTTCACGGTGCGTCAGGTCAAGGAGCACATGGCGTCACATGGGATCCCGGTGAGGATGTAGACGATGGAGCTTCCCGAGCTCAAGTTCGACGAAGGCGGGCTCATCCCCGCGATCGTCCAGCAGCACGACACCGGCGAGGTGCTCATGCTAGCCTGGATGGACGCCGAGGCGGTGCGTCGCACGTGCGAGTCCGGCACCACCTGGTTCTGGAGCCGGTCGCGCCAGGAGTACTGGAACAAGGGCGCGACCTCCGGCAACACGCAGCGCGTGATCGGGGTGCGCTTCGACTGTGACGCCGACACGCTGCTCGTGCTGGTGGACCAGGGTGCCGGCGTTGCGTGCCACACTGGCGAGCGGAGCTGCTTCTATCGCGACCTGTGTTCTAAGGAGGGCGAGGAATGAGCGAGATCGGAAGCGTGCTGGACGAGCTGTTCGACGTGATCGAGCAGCGCAAGTCCGGCGCGCCGAAGACCAGCTACACCGCCAAGCTCCTCGACGGGCCGCTCGACAAGCTGCTCAAGAAGATAGGCGAGGAGTCGACCGAGGTCGTCATCGCCGCGATGGCACACGACCGCGACCAGCTGCGCTACGAGGCGGGCGACCTCGTCTACCACCTGCTCGTCGTCATGGCGCGCGAGGGGTTGACCCTCGACGACCTTTCCGCCGAGCTTTCCGGCCGCAGGCGGTAGAGTGCGGCGCGGCGACAGGGAGATCACCGACCCCTCGGCGGTCGCCGAGATCCTCGCGTGCGGCAAGGTGATGCATCTTGCGATGTGCGACGGCGCCGCGCCGTACGTCGTGCCGCTCACGTACGCGTGGCGCGGCGGGGTGCTGTGGGCGCACTCGGCGGCCGAGGGCCGCAAGCTCGACGTGCTGCGCCGCAACCCGCGCGTTTGCTTCGACATCACCCTCGACGCCGAGATCGTGCGCAACGAGGGCCGCCCTTGCGACTGGACGACGCGGTACCGCAGCGTCATCGGCACCGGCAAGGCGCAAGTCGTGACCGAGGGACCGCAGCTGCGGGAGGGTCTGGCGGCGCTGGTCGAGGTGTACGGCGGCGACGCCGGGGAGTTGCCCGCCGACCTCGGCCACGTCGTGGTCATCCGCGTCGACGTCGAGCGGGTCAGCGGCAAGTCCTCGCCGGTGTAGGCGTCAGCGCGTCGCCGCGAGCTGCGCGAGATCGGCGTCGGTGAGCGAGCGCAGCCACGCGTGCACGAGCACGCCCGTCGTGCGCACCTTGCTCACGTCGATCTTGCCGGAGATGTCTCGGGCGGTGTGTGCGTTCGGGTCGTCGCGCCACTCCAGCCACGCCGACGGGAAGCCGGCACGCTCGAACGCCTCGTGGTCGCTCCAGCCGCTGCCACCAGGGTCGCGCAGGTACGCGAGCGGCGCCCCGGTGCGTGACGCCGTCGTCAGCAGGCGGTCGCACAAGCCGCGCGTCCCGACTCCCATCGTCCGCACGCGGAAGTCCAGCCCGTAGCCGATCATGTCGATCGAGACCATCGCCGCGAACCTCTTCCTCTCGGCCGAGGTGAGCGATCGCACGTACGCGCGCGAGCCGAAGTGGTGGTGGTCGCTGTTCCCGTCGCCGATGAGCTCCTCGGTCCCGAAGAGCACGAAGCGCACGTCCCCGCGGGCGGGCGCCGACGCGAAGTCGCGCGCGAGCTCGAGGGTGGCGCCGACGCCGCTGGCGTTGTCGTCCGCGCCCGGCGCGGGCGCCTTCGTGTCGATGTGGCCTCCCAGCACCACGATCGGACCGCCCGCGCCCTTGCGTGTCGCGATCACGTTGTGCGACGTGCGGCCGTTCGGGAGCTGCACGGGCGTGACGCGAACCTGATAGCCGAGGGACGCGAGGTGACCGCGAGCGTACTCCACCGCGCGATCCTCGCCGCTCGTGCCGCCCACGCGCACGCCGATCTCGGCCGACAACTTGCGGACGTGGGCCATGGCGCGGTCCGCGTCGAACGCCGAGGGCTGCGCCGCGGCCTTCGGTGCGGCGCGCGAGACCACGGTCGCCGCTTTGGTCGCCTCGGCGTTCGGCTCGGGTGTCGCAACGGAGCTGCGCAGCCGCACCAGCCCGACCGCCGCGGCCATCGGGGCGCCCGACGGCTCGGCGACCGCGGGGACGGCGCGTCGAACTGCCGAGGGCCGGCGCGTGACGGCGAAGGCGGCGGTCCCGACGAGCGCGGTCGCAGCCAGAGTCACCGCTATCAGGAGGGGGAGGCCGCCTCGGCCGCTTCTGCTCATCGTCGCTGCTCCAGGTCTCGGAGGTGGCACGTGTGAGTCTGTCACGGGTACGCTGTGGCTACAACCCGCGAACGGGCGCGGGTACGGTATGGTGTTCGCTGTGAGCTCGCAGACCCCTTCGAGGAGGTGTGATGGCCAAGCACGGCAGGAGAGGCTCGAACCGGTTCGCGGCGGTGTCCATCGGAGCGATGGCTGCCGTCGCGCTGCTGCTCATGGCGGGCATCGCCATCGGTATGCGCGCCGCGGCGTCGCGCGCGAAGCAGCCTCCCGCGAAGGCGGCCGCCTCCTCCGCCGCCAAGACGGCGACGAGACCGCCGGTCGTGCCGATGGGGAGCGAGGCGCCCCCGGTCCCGCCCGTCACGAGACCCGCGACGGACCAGGTCGTGCCGGTGCTCATGTACCACCACATCATGCCGAACCCGAACAACTTCATCGCGATCTCACCGGCCACGTTCGACCAGCAGATGAAGTGGCTGCAAGACAACGGCTACCACGCGGTCTCCATGGCGCAGCTCGTGGACTTCACGCAGACCGGCAGGCGGCTGCCGGAGAAGCCGGTGCTCATCACGTTCGACGACGGCCGGATGAACCAGCTCACCTACGGCGTCCCTATCCTGAAGAAGTACGGCTTCACGGCCACGTTCTTCGTCGTGAAGAAGTGGATCGACAGCCCGAGCAACTCGTTCATGCACGCCGCCGAGCTGAGGAAGCTGGTGGCCGAGGGATACGACGTGGAGTCGCACACCAACTCGCACACGTTCATCGTGAGGTCCCGCTCGGAGAACTACGCGCTGATGAAGGCGCGCCTGTGGGGCGAGACGAACGGCATGCGGCTGTGGCTCGAGCGCGTGATCGGGCGACCGGTCACGGCCCTCGCGTATCCGGGCGGCGGCACGGACAAGCTGTCTTCGCAGCTCGTGAAGGAGGCCGGTTACTCCGTCGCGTTCACCACGGCCACCGGCTTCGTCAGATACCACGCGGGCGACCCCGGTCTCCTGCCGAGGTGGAACGCGGGCGCGCGCGGGCTGCGGCTCGGCTCGTTCGTTGCGATCTTCAAGAAGGCCGAGGCTCTAGCGAAGCCGAAGACCTCCAAGCCCGCGACCCGCACGCCGTGACGCGGCGAGCGGACACGCGTCGGGCCTGGGCGGTGCTGGCGGTCGCGGCGGTGCTGGCCGCCGGCGGATGCTCGGGCCGGGCGCCGAAGCCCGCGGCGCTCGGCGGCGACGCCGCGGGGCGTTCGGGCGAACCCTCGGCCGTGAACGCTTCCCCCTCCGGCTCGCTGCCCGCCACCGCGCCGGCGGCCGTGGCGGCGAGGCTCGTCTTCCACGGCGACGAGCGCGTGCGCAAGGTCGCGCTCACGTTCGACCTGTGCGAGGTGCCCAGCAAGCCCTCGGGGTTCGACCAGAAGCTCGTCGACGTGCTCATCGACGAGAACGCCCCCGCGACGTTCATGATGGGCGGCCACTGGGCGGAGACGCACGCGCAGGACGCGAAATTCCTCGCGAACGTCGCGTTCTTCGAGATCGGGAACCACAGCTACGCGCACCGCCATCCCACGCGGATCACCGCCGAGGGGTTCCGGCGGGAGATCGAGGCGGCGCAGGCGGCCATCACGCAGGTCACCGGCCGGGCTCCTCGAGTCTTCCGGTTCCCGTACGGCGAGCACGACGCCGTCACCGTCGCGAAAGTGGCGTCCGAGGGCCTCGTACCGGTGCAGTGGAGCGTCGAGACCGGGGACCCCGACCCGAAGGTGTCGGCGGCCGCCATCCTCGGCGCGGTCCGCCATGGCACCCGCAACGGGTCGATCATCATCATGCACGCGAACGGCCGCGGCTGGCATTCGGCCGAGGCGCTGCCGAAAGTCATCGCGTGGCTGCGCGGGCAGGGCTACGAGCTCGTGACCGTGAGCGAGCTGCTCGGCACCTCGGCGGGCCAGTAGCCCGCCAGGCTGCTTCGGGAACGGCCGTGAGCGGTATCCACCTACCGGAACCGACCGGAGGGGAAGACATGCGGATACGTTTCGGCATCACAGCTGCCCTGTTCGCCGCTCTCCTGCTCGCCGCGTGCACGCGCACGGTGACGTCGCCCACGGCGGTGACGACCGGCTCGCCCGCGGCCACCGAGAGCATCTCTCAGACCGGCCCGCCAACGGCGCCTCCCTCCGCGGAGACGACCGTCGCCGGCGACGCGAAGAAGCCCGTCGCCGAGCTGCTGAAGGTGTCGGGCGAGCTATCGACGATGAGCCGCCTTCTGGACGCCGCCGGCCTGTCGGTCGTCCTCGGCGGCAAGCGTGAGAACACGCTGTTCGCTCCCACGAACGCGGCGTTCGATGCGCTGCCGACCGGCATGCTGGCGAGTCTCGAGCAGCCGGCGAACAAGGAGAAGCTCCGCCGCCTGCTGCGCTACCACCTCGTGATCGGCAGAGTGCCGTCGAGCCAGATGGTGACGATCAAGCGCGTGATGACGTACGAGGGCGGCGTGCTCGCGGTCGCATCGAAAGACGGTACGGTGACGGTCGAGGGCGCGGTGAAGGTGATCCAGCCCGACGTCCCGGCGAGCAACGGGTACGTCGACGTGATCGACACGGTCCTCGTGCCTCCCGGATTCAAGCCGTAGAGCTCAGCCGAGGAGCTTCTCCTGCAGCGCCAGCGCGACGGCCTCCGTGCGGCTGGCTGCGCCGAGCTTCGCCAAGATGCTGCTCACGTGGAACTTCGCGGTCGAGCGGCTGATGGCCAGCGTCTCGGCGATGGTCGGGTTGCTGAAGCCCTCGACCATCAGCTCGAGCACCTCGCGTTCCCGAGCGGTGAGGTCGCTGCCCACCGCGCTCCCCGTTCGCGTCGCCGTCCGGATGAGGGCCTGCGCTGCCTCGGGAGCGAGCGTCGGCCGCCCCGCGTGGGCGGAGCGGATGGCGGCGGCCAGCTCCTCGGCCGAGACGTTCTTCAGGAGGTAGCCGATGGCGCCCGCCGCGAGCGCCTTCTGCACGAGGTCCTCCTCCGGGAAGCTGGTGAGCGCGATGACCTGGACGGAGGGGCACTCCCGGCGGATCTCGGCAGTCGCGGTCGCTCCGTCCATCCCCGGCATCACGAGGTCCATCAGAACCACGTCGGGGCGGTGCTCGCGGCACACCCTGACCGCCTCGGCGCCCGTGCCCGCCTCGCCTGCGAGCTCGAGATCCTCGAAGGCCACCAGGAACGCGGCGAGGCCGCTTCGGACGACGGCGTGGTCGTCCACGATCATGACCCTTATGGTGTCCGGCATCAGAGATCACCCTCCGTGGTGTCCTGGATCGCCACGCTCACCGACGTGCCCAGCCCGGGCGTGCTCTCGACGCTGAACGCGGCGCCTATGGCGTCCGCCCGCTCGCGCATGATGCGCAGTCCCATGTGCTCGCCTCCGACGACCGACGGGTCGAACCCGGCGCCGTTGTCGTCCACGGAGAGCTCGATGCGTCCCGCTCCGTAGCGCAGCGCCACCTCGGCGCGCGTGGCCCCCGCGTGCTTCGTGATGTTGTTGAGCGCTTCCTGCGCGCTGCGGTAGAGGGCGACCTGCACGTCCGGCTTCAGGCGGCGAGGCTCGCCCTCGATGACCACCTCCACATACAGCCCGGACGTGCCTTTGGCCTCCGCCAACTGGCGTAGCACCTCGGCGAGCTCCGCCTCCTCGAGCGCCGCGGGACGGAGCTCCAGCAGCAGCGTGCGCATCTCGGCCAGCGCCCCTCGAGTCAGGTGCTGCAGCTGCTCCAGGCGCCTGAGGCCCTCGGCCTGGTCGCGGTCCCACAGCCGCGGGAGCACCTCGGCGATGAGGCTCGCGGAGAAGAGCGTCTGCGTGACGGCGTCGTGGAGGTCCCTGGCGAGGCGCGCGCGCTCGTCGAGCGCCGCCGCGGTCTCGGCGCTCTCGCGCAGCTCGGCGTTCTCCATCGCGAGCGCGAGGTGGTCGGCGAGATCGGCGGCGAGCGCTATCTCCTCCTCGGAGAAGGCCCGCGGCTCGTCGTAGTACATCGCCAGCGCACCCCAGACGCGGTCGCCGATGACGAGCGGGACGGCGAGGAGGGCGCGGTAGCGCGTGAACACACGGTGGATCCGGTCGCGGTGCTCGGGGAGCATGCGGTCGGTGATCGGCCCGAACAGCATAGAGGAATCGGGGACGACCAACGGCTTTCGATGCATCAGCGTGTCGGCGACGAACCCCTCGTGCGTCGGATAGGCGACCTCGGCGAGGAGGTCGTTGCGGATGCCGTGCGAGCCGACCGTCAGGATCCCGCGGCCCTCCTGCTCGAGGTGGTAGACGGCCACGGTCTCGGTGTCGAGGAGGCGGCGCGCCTGCCGGATGATGCAGTCCAGCACCTGCTCCTCGGGGCAGCAAGAGTTGAGCACCGACAGCACCTCGTGCAGCCCGTCCGCGACCTGCCGCCGCCGTTCGACCTCGCGCGTGCGCTCCTCTACGCGCTGCTCGAGCTCCCGCCGGGCCTGCGCGCGCTCGGTCGCGTCCGCCACGGCCTGGACGAAGCCGGTGATCACGCCGTCCTCGACGGTGGGGGCGATCGTGACGTCCCAGTAGGTCGTCCGTCCCTCGGAGGTTATCGGCAGGGCCTCGCGCACGACCGTTAGGCCCTGCGCCAGCTCGCGTCCGATCGGCTCGAGCCACTCCTCCACTCCCGGCACGCACTCGGTCACGTGCATGCCTTCCACGACGCGGACGGGAGAACGGCCGTCGCGCTCTGAGATCCGGCGCCAGGTGCGGTTGCAATGGCGAAGGCGCATCTGCGGGTCGAAGACGGCGACGGCCGTCGGCATGTCGTCGACGACGAGCGCCAACGCGGCGAGCAGGGCTTGCGTATCGGTGAGCCGGTCGGCCGGCGCGTCGCTCTCGGCAGGCACGGGGCGCCCTTCCTTCCGAGCCGTGGGGTGCCGTCCCGAGAACACTCCGTCATGCGCGCGAGCCTGTCAACGCTCCCCTCGGACCTGGCCGGTCGACCAGGCCGAAGACCGGCCCCCTGCCCGGCGCGGGTGGAGCGCCTCGGAGGGATGCTGTCCGTATATGGAGGACGAGCCGCCGGTATCGAGGCCGGCGTCAGGGGAGTGGAGGAACGACGATGCGTGTGAACGGCAAGGGGAAGCGGATAGCACTGGTCGCGGGAGCGCTCGCGGTCGTGGTCGCCGTCGCCGGGACGATGATCTCGGGCGCGTTCGCGGGCGCCGCGACGGTGCCGACCGCAAAGGCCGAGCGCAAGACGCTGAGCGTGACGGTGTCGGTGTCGGGCAAGACCGAGGCGGACCGCAAGGCGGACGTGTTCCCGCCCGCCGCGGGTACGCTCTCGCGCGTGCTCGTGACGGAGGGCCAGGAGGTCGCCGCGGGCCAGGCGCTGGCCGAGATGGACGCCGACCAGCTCGACGCCGCGGTGGACGCTGCGCGCAGCGCGTACGAGGGCGCGTCGTCGCAGCTCGAGGCGATCGGCGCGCAGGTCCCGTCGAGCACCGAGCGAGCGGCCGCCGCCGCTCAGGTGGCGGCCGCGAAGCGGGCGTACGACCAGACGCGGTCGGCCTACGACGCCTTGAAGGCAGCGCATTCGGCCGAGGCGAGCCTTGCCGCCGCGCAGACGCAGAAGGAAGCCGCGTACGCCGCGTACATGGGCGCGAAGGCGCAGCAGCAGCGGCTCTCGTCCGCGGGCGACGTAGGCGCCCGCCGGAAGGCCGCGCGCACGGGACGAGACGCCGCCGAGCGCAATGTGATGCGCGCGGAGGCCAGTCGCAGGAAGGCGGTGCTGCGCGCTCCGATCGCAGGCGTCGTGATCTTCAACGCGAACGGTGCGCCCGGTGCCGACGGCGGCGCGCCGAAGGCCACCGACGGCTGCGCGGTGTCGCCGGCAGCGGCGCCCTTCACGGTCGTCGACCTGAAGTCGCTGCGGTTCTCCGGCCAGCTCGACGAGAACGACGTCGCTCGCTGCCGCCTCGGCTTGAAGGCGGTCGTGACTCTCGACGCGGCGCCCGGCAAGGAGATGACCACCACGGTCTTCGCGATCAAGCCGAACGCGAGCCAGACGGCGAACGGCGCGGTCGTGTTCCCCGTGGCGCTGAAGATCCCCAACGACGACGGCGCCTTCCGCGTCGGCATGAGCGGCAACGCGGTCATCTTCGTGGACGACGTGAAGGACGCGGTGGCGATCCCGATAGAGGCGCTCATCGACAGCAAGGACGGCCAGTCGGTGTTCGTGGTCAAGGACGGCAAGCTCGCCAAGCGCGTGGTCAAGACCGGCGTCATGAGCGAGACCGACGTGGAGGTCGTCAAGGGCCTCGCCGCGGGAGAGACGGTCGCGGTGGCTTCCGGTGGGAACCTCAAGGACGGCATGGCAGTGCAGACGGGAGGCAAGCGATGAGCGCGGTGCTCGAGGTCCGCGGCGTGACGCGGCGCTATCAGCTCGAGGGCTCGGAGCTGCAGGTGCTGCAGCCCACCGACCTCGTGATCGAGCAGGGCGAGATGATCGCGATCGTCGGCCCTTCCGGCTCCGGCAAGTCCACGCTGATGCACATCATCGGCCTGCTCGACAAACCGACGGCGGGCGAGGTCGTCGTGGACGGGCAGGACACCGCGTCCTTCGACCAGAACCAGCTGAGCGACCTGCGCAACAAGCGGATCGGGTTCGTGTTCCAGTCGTTCAACCTGCTCGCCAAGACGTCGGCCCTGGCGAACGTGGAACTGCCGATGGTGTACGCGGGCATCCCTCGCGGTGAGAGGCAGCGGCGCGCCAAGGCGGCGCTGGAGCGCGTCGGGCTGGGGCATCGGCTGCGGAACACGCCGGCGCAGCTCTCCGGCGGGCAGCAGCAGCGCGTCGCCATCGCCCGGGCGCTCGTGAACGAGCCGCAGGTCGTCCTCGGCGACGAGCCGACCGGCAACCTGGACTCCACGAGCGGCGTCGAGGTCATGACGATGCTGCAGGAACTGCACGCGCAGGGCATCACCGTCGTGCTGGTCACGCACGACGACCGCGTCGCTCGGCACGCCGAGCGCGTGGTTCGGATCGCGGACGGGCGGATCGTATCCGACGAGGCCGTCCAGGACAGGATATTCGCATCGCACGAGCTCGAGCGCCTCATGCGCGAGAAGAAGGAGGTGGCGGCGTGAACCTGATGGAGAGCTTCCGGATCGCCCTTCGCGCGCTGAAGGCCAACAAGTTCCGCGCGACGCTCACGATGCTCGGAGTCATCATCGGCGTGGCCTCCGTCATCCTGCTCACCTCGATCGGCTCGGGCGTCAAGAAGGACATGGTCGACCAGATCGAGGGCATGGGCAGCAACCTGCTCTACGTCTTCCCCTCCGACCAGGGCGGCACCGGCCAGCCGAGCGCGAAGAAGTTCGGCATGGGCGATCGCGACTACCTCGAGCAGCGGCTTCCCACCGCTGAGGTGGTCGCAGGCATCGTGCAGGCGCCGGCGGTCGCGAAGGCGGGCAGCCACAGCCTCCGCACGATGGTCGGCGGGGCGAACGACCCGGAGCACAAGGCTTTCAAGATGGACCTCGAGAAGGGCCGCGCCTCGCGCAAGAACGAGCTCGACTCGGCCGCTCGCGTCGCCGTGATCGGCGCCACCGTGGCCCGCGAGCTCTTCCCCAACGAGGACCCGGTGGGCAAGACGTTCACGGTCAACGGGCAACGGATCACGGTCATCGGCCTGCTGAAGAAGCAGGGCGGCGGGCTGACCGGCGACAAGGACAACGTCGTGCACTTGCCGCTGTCCTCCGCGATGCGCGTGCTCGGCACGAACGACCTGGCGATGATGGCGGTCAAGGTGAAGGACGCCAAGGACCTCGACCGCACGTCCATGATGATCAAGCACGCCCTTCGGCCGAGGTTCGGCACGGATCTGTCGGTCTACTCCCAGAAGGAGACCGTCGGCGTGCTCGACAAGCTGCTCGGCACGCTCACCGTGATGCTGGCCGGCATCGCCGGCATCTCGCTCGTCGTCGGCGGCATCGGGATCATGAACATCATGCTCGTGTCCGTGTCCGAGCGGACGCGCGAGATCGGTATCCGCAAGGCTGTCGGCGCGAAGACGTACGACGTGCTCGCGCAGTTCGTCATCGAGGCCGTCGTCCTGTCCGTCATCGGCGGCGTCATCGGCATCCTGCTCGGCGCGGGCGGTGCCGCGGCGCTCAAGCCCTTCCTCCCGACGACCGTCGAGGCGTGGTCGACGATCACCGCGTTCCTGTTCGCGGCGGGCATCGGCGTGTTCTTCGGCGTGTATCCCGCTGCGAAGGCCGCGCGTCTCGATCCCATCCTCGCGCTCCGGCACGAGTAGACGTAAGGCCGGCGGAGGAGGTGCGCGCGATGCGGGTGCTCCTGGCCGACGACCAGGCCGAGGTGAGATCGGCACTGCGGCTCATCGTCGAGCAGCTGGTCGGCTACGAGGTCGTCGGCGAAGCGGCCGACGCTCCCGCGCTCCTCGCGGCGTGCAAGGAGCTGCACCCGGAGATCGTGCTGCTGGACTGGGAGTTGCCGGGGGCGAGTCCGGAGGCGCTTGCGGAGCTACGGAGGATGCTGCCCGGTGCCCCGGTCGTCGCGCTGAGCGCGCGGCCGCACATGGGCGCCGAGGCCCGCGCGGGCGGAGCGGACGCGTTCGTGTGCAAGGGCGATCCGCCCCGGAAGCTGATCGAGGCACTCGACGGTCTGTGGCCCGGCCGATCCGGCGACGGGGCGTCGCGGAGGCAGGAGCGGAGGGAACGCCGATGGAAACGGCGCGGGCGGTGAGCGTGAGGCGGCTAGTGACCTGGAGACTGCGCCGAGGCCGAGTTGACCTGCTCCCCATCGGGTAGTATCCTGCTCGCCAACCACATATCGCCACGCCAGTGACGGGGAGTAGTACTCCGGTCCGCAAGGCATAGAGAGTCGGTGACGGTGGAAATCCGACGCGAGCGGCCGGTGGGAATGGACCCCTGAGGCTCCCGGGCAAAAGCGCGAAACGCGCCGACTAGTCCGGGCGGAGGCCCGCCGTTACAAGGGACCGGGTATCGAGCCGCGACCAGGCTCCGTACCGACAGGAAACGAGTGGTCGGCCGCCTCGGCAGCCGGCAACTAGGGTGGCACCGCGAGAGGAGGCTCTCGTCCCTAGAGGACGAGGGTCTTTTTGTTTTGCCCGAGAGGATGGGACCGATGCTGCTGCCGACTGCAGACGAGTTCGCGAAGCTGGCCGAGGGGCACGACGTCGTGCCCGTGGCGCGCGAGGTGTACGCGGACCTCGCCACGCCGATCTCGGCGTTCATGGCACTCGCGCAGGACGCGCGCCACGCGTTCCTGCTCGAGAGCGTCGTGGGCGGCGAGCGCCTCGGCCGCTACAGCTTCCTCGGCGTGGGCGGCGACACCGTGACTGCGCGAGGCGGAATGGCCGAGGTGACCGACGGCCCTCACCGCACGAAGCGTCCGGCGCCGGACCCGCTCGCCGCGGTCGAGGAGCTGCTCGACGTCGGGTCCGTCGCGCGCGTGCCCGGGCTGCCGATCTTCGTGGGCGGCGCCGTGGGTTTCGTCGGCTACGAGGTGGCTTCCGGCTTCGAGAAGGTGCCGCGGCACGGCAACGACGAGCTGCACGTGCCCGACTCCGTCTTCATGCTCTCCGACGTCATCGTGGCGTTCGACCACGCTCGCCGCGTCATGCAGGTCATCGCCCCTGTCCGCCCGAACGGCGATCCCCAGGGCGCGTACGCGAAAGGCGTGGCCCGCATCGACGCCACGCTGGCGAAGCTCTCGGCCGGCCCGATCGCCCCGCGGCTCGGCGCCGTCGGTGTGACGGCCGAGGTGCCGCTGACCGAGCACACCACGCGCGAGGAGTTCATCGCGATGGTGGTGCGCGCCAAGGAGCACATCGCGGCGGGCGACGTCTTCCAGGTGGTGCCGTCGCAGCGCTGCTCCGCGCCGTACGAGGGCGACGGCCTCGACCTCTACCGCGTGCTGCGCGCAGTCAACCCGTCGCCGTACATGTTCTACCTGCGCACCCCCGACGTGACCCTGGTGGGCTCCTCGCCGGAGCCGCTCGTGCGCGTCGAGGGCGACAGCGTGCTGACGCGCCCTCTCGCCGGGACGCGCCCGCGCGGCGTCGACGCCGTGGAGGACGGCCGCCTGCGCGCCGACCTGCTGGCCGACGACAAGGAGCGCGCGGAGCACGTGATGCTGGTCGACCTCGGCCGGAACGACCTCGGGCGCGTGAGCGTGGCGGGCACGGTGAAGGTCGACGAGCTCATGGAGGTCGAGAACTACAGCCACGTGATGCACATCGTGAGCAACGTGACCGGCACGCTGAAGCCGGAGTGCGACGCGTTCGACGCTCTGCGCGCCACGTTCCCGGCCGGCACCGTGTCCGGCGCGCCGAAGATCCGCGCGATGGAGATCATCCGCGACCTGGAGCCGGCCGCGCGGGGGCCGTACGCGGGGACCGTGGGCTACGTCGGCGTCGACGGCGCGATGGACATGTGTATCACCATCCGCACCTTCGTCATCGCGAACGGACGCGCGTACCTGCAGTCCGGCGCTGGCATCGTCGCCGACAGCGACCCGGAGCGCGAGTACGAGGAGTGCCTGCACAAGATCCGAGCGCTGCACCACGCGCTCGAGCTGGCCGCCGGGATGAGCGCGTCCGAGACCGAGGAGGTCCCCGCATGATCCTCGTCGTCGACAACTACGACTCCTTCACCTACAACCTCGTGCAGCTGCTCGCGGCGCTCGGCGCCGAGGTGCGCGTCGAGCGCAACGACGAGGTCTCCCCTGGGCAGGTGCTCGCGATGGAGCCCAAGGGCGTCGTCGTCTCGCCCGGTCCCGGCGTCCCGTCGGAAGCGGGTGCGAGCGAGGCGATCATCGCGGCGGCAGCCGAGGCGGGCATCCCCGTGCTCGGCGTCTGCCTCGGTCATCAGGCGGTGGCCGAGGTGTTCGGCGGCAAGGTCGTGCTGGCTCCTGCTCCCGTCCACGGCAAGACGGCCGACGTGCTGCACGAGGGCACCGGCGTTCTGAAGGGGATGCCGAAGCCGTTCACCGCCACGCGCTACCACTCGCTGGTGGTGGAGGCCGAGAGCGTGCCGGCGTGCCTCGAGGTGACCGCACGCACCGACGACGGGCTGGTGATGGCGCTCCAGCACCGCGAGAAGCCGGTTTTCGGAGTGCAGTTCCACCCCGAGAGTGTGCTGACGCCCGAAGGCGTCGTCATCCTCGAGAACTTCTTGAAGCTCGCGGGCGAGATCGCCGCCGACGAGCCGGAAGCGGCCCCTGCCGCTCCCGCCGTCCTTCCCGGCAGCTCGGACGCCGTGCGCTCCGCGATCTCTCGCGCCGTGGCGGGCGAGTCGATGGGCGAGGACGAGGCGCACGAGGTGATGGGCTCGATCATGGACGGCGAGGCGACGCCCGCGCAGATCGCCTCGCTCGTCACGGCGGTGCGCATGAAGGGCGAGACCGTCGACGAGATCACGGGCTTCGCCCGCGCGATGCGCGAGCGCGCCACGCCCGTGCGCCCTCACGCGGCGGGCGTGCTCGACACGTGCGGCACGGGCGGGGACGGGCGCGCCACCTTCAACATCTCGACCACCACGGCGTTCGTGGTCGCGGGCGCGGGCGTGCCGATAGCGAAGCACGGCAACCGCGCGGTGTCCTCGAAGAGCGGCAGCGCGGACGTCCTCGAGGCGCTGGGGGTCGACATCGGCCTGGCGCCCTCCGACGTGGCCCGGTGCATCGACGAGGTCGGCGTCGGCTTCCTGTTCGCGATGGCGCTGCACGCCAGCATGCGTCACGCGGGCGGTCCGCGCCGCGAGATCGCGATCCGCACGGTGTTCAACATCCTCGGCCCGCTGACCAACCCCGCGGGCGCGAAGCACCAGCTCCTCGGCGTGTACGACCCGGCGCTCGTCCCGCTGCTGGCCGAGGTGGCTGCAAGGCTGGGCTCCGAGCACGTCATCGTGGCGCACGGGCATCCGGGCATCGACGAGGTCTCCGCGTCGGGCCCGACGCTGGTCGGCGAGGCTACGCGCGGCGAGGTGCGCAGTTACGAGATCGTGCCCGAGAGCGTGGGCATCGCGCGCGGCAGCGTCGACGCCTTGCGAGGCGGGGACGCGTCCGTGAACGCCGCGATCGTCCGGTCGATCCTGGCCGGCGAGACCGGCGGGCGGCGCGACATCGTGGTGATGAACTCCGCGGCCGCGCTGCTCGCCGTCGACGCGGTGCCGGATCTCGCGGCGGGCGTCGCGAAGGCGCGCGAGAGCATAGACTCCGGCGAGGCGCTCGCACGCCTCGAGGCGCTCGTCACGCTGACGCAGCGGCTCGCGAAAGCGCAGGCGTCGTGAGCGTCCTGGACGACATCGTGGCGAGCCGCAAGGAGACGCTGCGGCGCGACTACGGCGACCTTGCCGCCGCCGACCGCGAACGCCTCGCGTGCTGCGCCAGACCGCCTCGCGACTTCGTCGCGGCGCTGCGGGACCACGACGACGTCGCCGTGATCGCCGAGGTGAAGAAGGCGTCGCCGACGCTCGGCTCGATCGCCCCCGGCCTGGAGGCGAGCAAGCAGGCTTGCGTCTACCAGGCCGGGGGCGCCTCGGCGATCTCGGTCCTCACCGAGCCGATCCGCTTCGCGGGCAGCTTCGGAGACCTCTCCGACGTGGCGGATGCGGTGGACGTCCCCGTGCTGTGCAAGGACTTCGTCGTCGACCCCTTGCAGCTCTTCCTCGCGAGAGGCCATGGCGCCGACGCGGTGCTGCTGATGGTGTCCGTCCTCGGCGAGAGCATCGCCGAGTACGTCGACCTCGCGGGAACGCTCGGTCTGGCGCCGCTGGTGGAGGTGCACTCGATGGCGGAGCTCGACACGGCGTGGGACGCGGGTGCCAGGCTGGTAGGTGTGAACAGCCGCGACCTGCGCACGCTCGAGATCGACCTTCAGCGCGCCCGCCTCATCGTGGCGGAGGCGCGGCGGATCGACATGACGGTGGTGGCCGAGAGCGGGGTGACGGGCCGCGAGGACGTTGAGGCCTCGGCAGAGGCGGGCGCGGATGCTGTGCTCGTGGGGACGGCGCTGATGAGGGCGCGGTTCCCTGAAGACGTCTTGGAACAGCTGACGGGTGTGAGAAAGGGAGGAACGCGAGATGTCTGACAGGACGAAGTACGTGCTCGACGAGAGGGACATGCCGACGGCGTGGTACAACGTGCTGCCCGATCTGCCGAGGGAGCCGAAGCCGTACCTGCATCCCGTCACCAACGAGCCCATCGGGCCGGAGGACCTCGCTCCGCTCTTCCCGATGGAGCTCATCAAGCAAGAGGTCAGCACCGAGCGCTACATCGACATCCCCGGGGCCGTCCTCGAGGTGTACAAGACGTACCGGCCCTCGCCGCTGATGCGCGCGAAGCAGCTCGAGAAGGTGCTCGGCCTGCCCGCGGGCGTGAAGATCTTCTACAAGTACGAGGGAGTCTCGCCGGCGGGCTCGCACAAGCCGAACACGGCGATAGCGCAGGCGTACTACAACAAGGCCGAGGGGACCACCAAGATCTCCACCGAGACCGGCGCGGGCCAGTGGGGCTCGGCGCTCTCCATCGCCGGTGCGCTGTTCGGCATCGACGTCGAGGTCTTCATGGTGCGGGTCAGCTACGACCAGAAGCCTTACCGGCGCTTCCTCATGGAGACGTACGGCGCCAAGGTGCACGCCTCGCCCACGAACGAGACCGACGCCGGCCGCCACGTGCTGTCGATGGACCCGGACTCGACCGGTTCGCTCGGCATCGCGATCTCCGAGGCGGTCGAGGTCGCGCTGAAGAACCCGGACGTGCACTACTCGCTCGGGTCGGTGCTGAACCACGTGTGCATGCACCAGACGGTCATCGGGCTGGAGGCCATCAAGCAGATGGAGATGGCCGAGGCCGAGCCTGACGTCGTCATCGCGTGCATCGGCGGCGGCTCCAACTTCGCCGGCATCGCGTTCCCGTACTACCAGCGCCGTCTCGAGGGCAAGACCAAGACGCGCCTCGTGGCCGTCGAGCCGAAGGCGTGCCCGACGCTCACCGCCGGGGAGTACCGCTACGACCGTGGTGACGAGGCCGGCATGGCGCCGATCACCTACATGTACACTCTCGGCCATGACTTCGTGCCCGCGGGCATCCACGCCGGCGGCTTGCGTTACCATGGCGACTCGCCGCTCGTGTCGATGCTCTACGACACGAAGGACGTCGAGGCCGTGGCGGTGCACCAGATCGAGTGCTTCGAGGCCGGCGTGCGGTTCGCGCGGGCCGAGGGGATCCTGCCGGCGCCGGAGTCGACCCACGCGATCCGCGTGGCCATCGACGAGGCGCTGGCCGCGAAGGAAGCCGGCGAGGACAAGACGATCCTGTTCAACCTCTCGGGACATGGGCATTTCGACCTGGCGGCGTACGAGGCCTACAACAGCGGGAAGCTCGAGGACTTCGACTTCGCCGCGGGCACCACGCTCTGTGACAAGGAGTAGGGACCGGAGGCGGGGCGGGCGGATCGGTCCGCCCCGCCTGCCCGAAAGGAACGCATGAAGACGCAACGCACGCGGGTCAAGATATGCGGCATCACCAACGCCGAGGACGCGCTTGCCGCCGTGAAGGCGGGAGCCGACGCGCTCGGGGTGGTGCTCACCGAAGGCCCCCGTCAGGTCACGCTCGACGAAGCCGCCGAGGCCCTGCGCGACGCGCCGCCGTTCGTGGCGCGCGTCGGCGTGTTCGTGGACGCGGACCCGGCGTTCGTCGCTGAAGCCGCGGGACGCCTCGGCCTCTCGGCGCTGCAGTTCCACGGCGAGGAGTCCCCCGAGCGCTGCGCTCACGCGCCGGCGCCCGTGGTGAAGGCGCTCCGCGTCCGCGACGGCGCGGACCTCGCCTCCGAGCTCGCCGCGTACCGCGGCGCGGCCGCCGCGTTCCTGCTGGACACCTTCGTGCGCGGAGAGAACGGCGGCACGGGGGTGACGTTCGCGTGGGACTCGGTCCCGCCACTGCCGAGGTGGGCGCCCGTCATCGTCGCCGGCGGTCTCACGCCCGTGAACGTCGGCGCGGCGGTACGCGCGCTCGTGCCGTTCGCCGTGGACGTCTCTTCCGGCGTGGAGGAACGGCGCCGCCACAAGGACCACGACAAGATGCAGGCTTTCGTCGCGGCCGTACGTGCCGCCGATGCGGAGGTGCGATAGATGAGCGAGCTGCTCCCCTCGGCCGAGGAGGTCTACTCCGGCCCGGACGCGCAAGGCTTCTTCGGGGCGTACGGAGGGACGTTCGTCCCCGAGACGGTGGTGCCGGCGCTGCACGAGCTCGAGGCGGCGTTCGAGGCCTCGAAGACCGACCCCGCGTTCGCGGGCGAGCTCGGCACGCTGCTGCGCGACTACGTCGGCCGGCCGTCGCCGCTCTACCGCGCCGACAGGCTCGCCGAGGCGGTGGGCTTGGGCACCGTCTTTCTCAAGCGCGAGGACCTGAACCACACCGGAGCGCACAAGATCAACAACACGCTGGGGCAGTGCCTGCTCGCGACGCGGATGGGCAAGCAGCGCGTCATCGCCGAGACCGGCGCCGGACAGCACGGGGTCGCGACGGCGACGACCGCCGCGCTGATGGGGCTCGAGTGCGCGGTGTTCATGGGCGTCGAGGACATCCGCCGCCAGTCGCTCAACGTCTACAAGATGCGCCTGCTCGGCGCCGAGGTCGTGCCCGTCGACGAGGGCAGCGGCACCTTGGCCGACGCCGTGACGGCGGCCCTGCGGCACTGGGTCGAGCGTGTGAGGGACACCTTCTACGTCATGGGCTCGGCGGTCGGGCCGCACCCATACCCCGCGATCGTGCGGGCTTTCCAGTCGGTGATCGGGGAGGAGACCATCGCGCAGCTGGCCGAGAAGGGCGAGCCTATGCCCGACGCGGTGCTCGCGTGCGTCGGCGGCGGCAGCAACGCCATCGGCATGTTCCACCCCTTCCTGCGCGACGTCCCCGCCGATGACCGGCCGCTGCTCGTCGGCGCGGAAGCCGCCGGCCTCGGCGTCGAGACGGACAAGCACGGCGCGTCCATCTCGAAGGGCGAGCCCGGCGTGATGCACGGTTTCTACAGCTACCTGCTGCAGGACGAGGCGGGCAATCCGCTCGAGGCGTACTCGATCTCGGCCGGTCTCGACTACCCCGGCGTGGGCCCGGAGCACGCGTTCCTGCACGACGAGGGTCTCGTCCGCTACGAGGCCGTCACCGACGCCGAGGCGCTGGTGGCCTTCGAGCTGCTCTGCCGGACCGAGGGCATCATCCCCGCCATAGAGAGCGCGCACGCCCTCGCGCTGCTGCCGCGCCTCGCCGCCGAGCTGGGGCCGAACGGCCGCGTCGTGGTGAACGTGTCCGGCCGCGGGGATAAGGATATCGACATCGTCCGGGAGGCCGGGCTAGGTGCCTGATACGGGGAGTACACCCGGGGCGTCTCAGGGTCACCCGGACGGTGTCGCCTCGGGCCTCGGCCGAGGCTTCGGGCACGGGCACCCGGCGCTGATCACCTACCTCATGGCCGGCTACCCGGATCGCAAGACGTGTCTCGCCTCCCTTCGCGTGGCAGCTTCCCGCGGCGCCGACGTGATCGAACTCGGGGTGCCCTACGCGGATCCTCTCGCCGATGGCCCCGTCATCGTGGCCGCCGCCGAGGCTGCACGGGCGGCCGCACCGGGCGGGTTCGGTCTTGCCGAGACGATCGCAGTGGCCGCCGAGTTCCTGGCGGATCCCGGCGTCGCGGAGCCGCCCCCCGTCGCGCTGATGACGTACCTGAACCCGATGCTGCGCTACGGGTTCGAGAAGCTTGCCGCGGCGGCCGCCGGCGCCGGCGTCTCCGGCGTCATCGTGCCGGACATGCCGCCCGACAACCCGATGGCCGTGGGCTGGCTGAGAGCTGCCGAGAGTCGCGGGATCGACACGGTCTTCCTCGTCGCGCCGACCTCCACGGCGGGTAGGATCGAGACCGTGGTCGAGGCCTCACGCGGCTTCATCTACGTCGTGAGCTCGCTCGGCGTCACGGGGGAGCGAAGCGAGCTGCCCGCCGAGCTCGCCGAGCTCGTCGCGCGCGTGAAGGCGGCTCGTCCCAAAAGCGAAGGCGCTGCCGTCCCGGTGGCCGTCGGCTTCGGCGTGTCGAGGCCCGAGCAGGCGGCGCGTGTCGCGGCGATGGCCGACGGCGTCATAGTGGGCAGCGCGATCGTGCGGCGGCAGGACGCTCCTGATGATCTCGCCGTCTTTCTCGGACGCCTCGCGGACGCCGTTCACCGCGTCTGACGAGCATTTTCAATGCAGGCTCATGCCTGACCCCGAATCCTAGCGCTCACGTTTCTGTGAATCGTGCCCATGCGTAGACGTGTATATCGCATCCCGCTAATCCGGCCGCTAATGCCATCGTGTTAGCTATCGACCACGTCCTGGGTATACTTTGCTGGTAGCATCTCACCCAAGTCGCAGCTTACGTCGCAGAAGGGGAGGCGGGTCCACATGAACATCTCGCTGGGAGCCCGATTGCGGGACGGCCGTCGCGTAGGGATCGAGTGGCGTCGACGCCGCACCGCCCATGGGACCGTGGTGCACGCTTCGCTTCGTCACGAAGGCGAGCTTTCCGCCGAGGATCTCGAGCGGTGCCTCGCCGAGATCGCCGAGGGCGAGCGGCTCGCGGAGAGCGTGCGCGGGTCTCGGCCCCGCCAGGTGCATGTCTGACCTGCGCTTCACGTCGAAGGCGCATCGCAGCTAGACTCGGGACCGGAGCGATGACGCATCCCCGTCCGGCCGGAGCGGCTCGTCGGCACCGGTGTTGCTCCTGAGCAGCGAACGACCCCGAACGATCGGAGCCCCGCCGCGATGATGAGAAGACACGCCCCGAGCCTGTTGGCCGCCATCCTGCTCGCGGCGGTCGTGCTCGCGGCAGCGGCATTCGCTGTGAGAGGCCTCTCCACCCCACGTGGCCGGCCCGCCGCGAACACGTCTTCGGCGCCCGTACCGAGCGTCCTGACCTCTTCGTTCTCCGTCGTGGACACACAAGCGGCAGCGATCAAGACGGTCGTCACGGAGCCGAAGCGCGTCTACGACAAGCCGCAGCGCGGGACCGGGACGCAGAACCGGCTGCAGGCGCACAGCGCGGGCTTCTACGTGCCGCCCGCCGAGTACCTGCTGTCGCAGGGGATCGTGCGCGTGCGCGACGCGGGCAGGCGGGTGGCGTTCACGTTCGACGACGGCCCCTCGGCTAACACCGCCGGGATCCTGCGCACCCTGTCGCGATACGACTCACACGCAACCTTCTTCGAGATCGGCGTCCGGGTCGAGATGGCTCCCGACTTGTGCCGCGCCGTGCTCGCGCAGGGCTCGGAGCTGGGGAACCACACGATGATGCACTCGGAGCTGCTCGGCAATACGGTCCAGGTCGACGAGTCGGACATCATGTCCGCGGACGACGTGTTCTACAAGGTCGCGGGCGTGCATCCGGTCTACGTGCGGCCGAAGGGCGGGCAGCTCGACGACAACGGCATCACCGCGATCAAGGACCTCCACAGGGTCTTCGCGTACTGGGACGTCGCGAGTATGGACACCGTCAGCGATTTCACCTCGGCCGATATTCGCGACACGGTGCTGGAGGACGTCCGGCCGGGCTCCGTCGTGCTGTTCCACGAGACCAATCCCCGGACCGCCGCCGCCCTGCCGGCCATCATCGAAGGGCTGCACAGGCGCGGGTACAAGGTCCAGAGCCTGACCGAGCTGCTGGCCCGCTAGCCCTCGTCGCCGTGCAGCCATCCGCCGAGGCGGGTGCGCCGCTTCTGCTCTTCCGGCGGCTCCTCGGGCTGTTGGCCCTGCTGGGCCGCGTACGAGGTGCCCATCTGCTGCTGCGAGGGGGCCGACGCATGTGGTTCCTGCCCCTGCTGCGGCTGCTGCGGGGCCACCCATCCTCCCTGGACCTGCACGCCGGGCTGCTGGTAGCCGCTCTGCGGTGCTGCCTGCCCGCCCCCCACGGCCGGTTGCGGTTGCCGAGCGCTCGCGACCGGCACCGGATGTGGCTGCGGAGCGATGAGCGCCGACCCCGGGACCATCACCTCGAGCACGCCCGCGCGGTACTGCGCGCGCACCTGGCTCGCGTCGATGTCCTCGGGCATGGTGATCCGCCGCTCGAACGCGCCGTACGTGGACTCCCGCATGACGTAGTCGTCCTCGGAGCGGCTCTCGTCCCGGCGGCGCTCGCCTTTGACGCTCAGCATGTTGCCGGTGACGGAGACGTTGATGTCCGCGGCGCCTACGCCGGGGAGCTCGACGCGCACCACCATGTCGGCACCTTGCTTGAACACGTCGACCGCTGGCATCCAGAAGGAGCGCCCGTCCTCGCCGGCCATCCTCGGCGGCGCGCCGAACCTCGTCATGATGCGGTCCATGTCACGCTGCAGTGTGAGCAGATCCGCGAACGGATCGGCGCTCGTCGCCATGTCTGCCTCCTCCGGGTCCGCAGCCGTATGCCCACGCATATACCCTTCATCCGCGGCCCCTCGGCTACACTTGGGCCATGGAAGTGACGACGCGCGAAGCGGGCATGGCGGACGCCGCCGCGATCGCGGACATCTACAACCAGGCGGTGCTGCACTCGACGGCGACCTTCGACACGCAGCCGCGATCCACCGAGGAGCGCGAAGGCTGGCTGACCTGCCGCGGCACCGCCCACCCGGTGCTGGTGGCGGAGGCCGACGGGCGCGTGGTGGGTTGGGCTTCGCTCTCACCGTGGTCCGATCGTCCCGCATACGCCCGCACCGCCGAGGTCTCCGTCTACGTGGACGAGAGCGCACGGGGCTCGGGCGTCGGAGCGGCGCTGATGGCCGCACTGCTGGAGCGCGCCCGCGACGTGGGGGTGCACGCGCTGCTCGCGCGCGTGTGCACGGAGAACGACGTCAGCCTGCGCCTGAGCGAGCGCTTCGGGTTCGGGCATGTCGGCGTGATGCGGGAGGTCGGGGAGAAGTTCGGGCGGCTGCTCGACGTCGCCGTGCTGGAGCTGCTGCTGTAGCGCTCCGTCGGCATGCCGTTTGCCGATCACGGTGTGATACGCAAGAAAGGACGAGCGTGGCACAGTGTGCGTTCCATCCGGCCGTCGAGACGAACGTGAGATGCGTCTCTTGCGACCGGTACATCTGCCCGAAGGACATGGTCACGACGGCGGTAGGTTACAAGTGCCTCGAGTGCGCGGCTCCCGCGGGCAGGCGCCTGGGCGGCATCAAGCCGAGGCAATACGGCCTCGCCGTCCTCTACGCGCTGGGTGCCGGGATCCTCGGGGGGCTGGTCGTCGGTCAGGTGCTGCACGTCGTCAGGCTCTTCCCGTGGCTGTTCATGCTGCTGTTCGGCGCTGGCATCGCCGAGGCGACGCGCCGAGGCTCCGGCGGTCACCGGACTCCTCCGATAGCGGCGATCGCCGTAGTCGGTGCCGCCGCCGGTGCGTTCGCGGGCGGTTTCGGTCTGTTCGGCCTGGTCCTCAGCGGTATCGGCGCTGCGTTCGGAGTCCTGCAGAACCGCTTCTAGGACGGCTCTTCCTGCTCCGGGTTCCGTGACGGGAAGCCGCCGTGCGCGGGAAAGACGTCGCTGCCCGTGGCGCTGCCTCCCTGCGCCTCCTCGGGTGCGTCGTCGCCGAGGGCCTCGAGCACCTCGTTGGCCTGCTCGTCCGTGAAGCCCTCGAGATGGATGCTCGTCACGCGGTCCTCCGAGATGAGCGGCTTCTGGGCGTTCCACAGGTCCTGCTCGTCGACGGATCCCAGGGGCGGCTCCGCGCCTGCGGTGCCCGAGGGATGCGAGTGGTCCGGGGCCTCGCGTCGCTCCTGCGCTTTGACCGCGCGCGAGCGCAGAGCCGCGCGCGGAACGCGCACCTCGAGCACGCCGTCGCGCACGTCCACACGCACGTCTTCAGGCCGCACGTCCGCGTCGGTGCGGATCAAGAGGTCGTCTCCGCTGCGGACGATGTCCAGCACGGGAGCCTGCCGAGCGTCCGGGTCTGCCATGGCCGATCACCTCTCGTCTCGGGTGGGTCCCTTCTTCATTCCCCGCGGGGTCCGGGGGGGAACACCGTCTCCAGGGCGACGAGCGGCTAGCATCCGGACGGCGGCATGGAGCGTGCTTCCGAGCCCTCGGCGTTCCGGATCCGAAGCATCGCCGCGGACTTCCGTCGCAACATCGAACATGCCACCGCGGAACGCGTGGAGGCCCGGGCCGGGAATCCGGCCCGGGCCTCCGTCACGTCTTCCTCGCCCGTCAGTACTTCGGGCCGCCCTCTTCGGTCCGGCCGCCGACAGGTACCTCGTGGCGCTGCGCTCGGCCTTCCGTGACCTGGGGCTGGCCTTGCATCCCCGACACCGGGATGTGCTGCGTCTGCGGCTGCCCCGTCCTGGCGGCGTTCTTCACGGTGACCTCGAGGATCCCGTCTCCGTAGCCGGCGCTGATGTCTTGGGTACCCACGCCTTGGGGAAGCATGATCTGCCTCTCGAAGCTCCCGAAGCTCGACTCCTTGCGGATGTAGTCGCCTTCCTTGTACTCGGCCTTCTCCTCGCGCTTGCCCTTGATCGTCAGCACGTCGTCCGTCAGGGCGACGTCGATGTCCTGCGGCTTGACGCCGGGCAGCTCCGCGCGCACGACGAGGTCGTCTCCGCGCCGGACCACGTCGACCGTGGGCATCCACGCGACGCGCTCGCCGTCACCCTTGCTCGTGTACAGGGGCATTCCGAGGCTCGAGAACAGCCTGTTCATGTCGCGCTGCACCGTCATCATCTCGCTGAACGGGTCCCATCTGACCATCGCCATCGCAGGATGCACCTCCACTCGGATACGGCCTGCACAGCAGACCTCGTCGCCATGACCCGACGCTTATACCCGCCGTCCTCGGCTGTCAGCGCGACTCGGTGGGGCTAGAGTCTGACGTAGATCCGGCGCACGTGGAGCGCCCAGGCCACCGCGTACCATACCGCGACGTGCGCCGCGGCGAACGCGACCGCGCCCGGCAGCCGGCCGAGAGCGGACTGCAGCCACTCGGCACTACCCTGGTAGAGGCGCGTGCCGTCGGGAAGGCGCAGCCAGATCAGGAGCGCGTCGAGCAGCTCCGACCCGAGGAACAGGGCGATGGCGTTGCGTCCGGCGGGAACGGCGAGAGACGCCGGTCGAGTGTGCTCACGACGGTCGATGACGTAGTACATGACCGCGAGGAGCACCGCGACGGCACCGGATACGGCGAGCACGAAAGTCGCGGTCCACAGCCGCTTGTTGAGCGGCAGCACGGGCGTGAACGCCAGACCGAGCGCGAACGCGACCGCGCCGCCGGCCAGCAGCGGCAGCAGCCCCCGGCGCTGCTGGCAGTGCCTGATGAGGGTCCGGCCCGTGGCGACGCCCAGCAGCGCCCCGCCGGCCGAGGAGAGCGCGCCGAGGAAGTTCTCCGGGTCGAGTCCGTTGCCGTAGCCTGGGCCGAGGAGCAGCCGGTCGAGCCAGGCCGCGATCGTCGAGCCGGGCCACACCGTGGTGCTCGTCACGCCGGCGACGACGCCCGGTGGGGCGACGAAGAGCAGGATGGCGGTGTGGGCGGCGAGGAAGCCGCCGGCGGCCACGAGCACCCAGCGGGTCCTCGACCGCGTGAACGGCGCTGCGAGCAGGGACGCGAGCGCCAGACGCTGCAGCACTCCGGGGATGCGGACCGTCTCGATGCCCACCGCACGGGCGAAGAGCACGTTCGCGAGGACGCCTAGCGCGAACAGCAGCACCACGCGCGACAGGAACCGCAGCGCCACGCGCCGCCTAGGCTGGCCGGCGGTCTTGCCGAAGGAGTAGGCCATCGAGACGCCCATGATGAACACGAACGCGGGGAAGATCGTGTCCGCGAAGGTGACGCCGTTCCAGACCGAGTGACGCAGCGTGGGCGGGACCGCGGGCCCTGCCGGAACGTTGTTGACGAAGATCATCGCGAGCACCACCAGGCCGCGCAGCGCGTCGAGCGAGACGAGACGGCCGCCGAGGCACTCCTCGGTCGGGGCGAGGATCGTCGGCGCTCCATCGGTCACCTCGGCACGCACTCCCTTCGTGGCCGTGCCGCGCGATTCGGCGGCGGCGGGCAGTGGTACGCTTGCCAATGTACCTGTTCCCGTCCGTGGAGGAGCCCGTGCGCCTCGCACTCGCGCAGGTCGACGCGGCAGTCGGCGACATCGAGGGCAACGCAGCGCTCGTCTCCGCGGCGATCTTTGCCGCGGAGGAGCAGGGCGCCGCCGTGACCCTGCTGCCGGAGCTCGTGCTCACCGGGTACCCGCCGGAGGACCTGCTGGCGCGCGACAGCTTCGTCGAGGACAACCTCGCCGCGCTCGAGAAGGTCGCCGCCGGATGCCGGCGCAGGGCCGTCGTCGGCTTCGTCGACCGTGCGGAGGACGGCGCGCTGTACAACGCCGCCGCGCTGTGCGGAGACGGGCGGGTGCTGCAGGTCTACCACAAGCGCCGGCTCCCGAACTACGGCGTGTTCGACGAGGAGCGGTACTTCCGTCCGGGCGCCGAAGAGGGCCTCGTGGAGATCGGCTCCGAGCGCGTGGCGGTGACCGTGTGCGAGGACGTGTGGGTCCCCGAACTGGTCGCGGAGGACGCGGAGGACGGCGCGCGGCTCGTGCTCAACATCTCCGCGTCCCCCTTCCATCTGCAGAAGGGCCGCGACCGCGAGGAGATGCTGCGGGCCAGGTGTCGCGACAACCGCGTGTGGATGGCGTACTGCAACCTCGTCGGCGGGCAGGACGAGCTCGTCTTCGACGGCCGGTCCGTGGTGATCTCGCCCACGGGCGAGGTGGTCGCTCGCGCGAAGTCCTTCGAGGAGGACCTGCTGGTGGTCGACGTCGACGTCATCGGACACAGCCCCACGTCCGGGCGGGTCGAGCCCATGCCCGAGGGCCCCGCCGAGGTGTACGCCGCGCTGACGCTCGGGCTGCGCGACTACCTGCGGAAGAACGGGTTCAGCGACGTCGTCCTCGGGTTGTCGGGGGGCATAGACTCGGCGCTCACCGCCACTCTCGCAGCCGACACCCTCGGCGGGGGGCGCGTGCACGGCGTGCTGATGCCGTCGGCGTACTCGTCCGCGGGGAGCCTGACCGACGCCCGGGAGCTCGCGGCCAACCTCGGCATCGACGTGCGCGAGCTTCCTATAGCGGCGCCATACGGGGCGTTCCTCGAGACGCTGAAGCCGTCCTTCGACGACCTGCCGTTCGACGTCACCGAGGAGAACCTGCAGGCGCGCGTCCGCGGGTCGCTGCTGATGGCGCTCTCGAACAAGTTCGGCTGGATCGTGCTCGCCACCGGCAACAAGTCCGAGCTGTCGGTGGGGTACTCGACGCTCTACGGTGACATGGTCGGCGGCTTCGCGCCGATCAAGGACGTCTTCAAGACGCGCGTCTGGGAGCTGTCCCGCTGGCGCAACACCTTGCCGGGTCCCCCCACCATCCCGGAGGCCTCGATCTCCAAGCCTCCCTCGGCCGAGCTGCGGCCGGGACAGACCGATCAGGATTCGCTCCCTCCCTACGAGCAGCTCGACGGCATACTGCGGCTGTACGTGGAAGAGGACGCGTCGCGCGCCGACATCGCAGCCGCCGGCTTCGAGCCCGCGGTCGTGGAGCGCGTCTGCCGGATGGTGGACGCGGCGGAGTACAAGCGCCGCCAGGGCCCGCTCGGCATCAAGATCACGCCGAAGGCGTTCGGCAAGGACCGGCGGATGCCCGTGACCAACCGGTATCGAGGCTGATGTGGGCGAAGTCTGGGAGATAAGGCTGGTCGAGCACCCGTCGCCGGTGTTGGCGGGCGCCGTCGAGCTGCGATACCGGGTGCTGCACCAGCCGTTCGGTGTGGCGCGCGACGACGACTGGAACGACGGCGACCCGGCCAGCTCGCACCTCGTGGCCACGGTCGGGGACGACGTCATCGGGTACGCGCGCCTCATCGCCGAACCGGAGGGTCGAACCGGGCAGATCCGGCAGGTGGCGGTGTCGCCCGCTTGGGAGCGCCGCGGAGTGGGCAGCGCGCTGATCGAGGCGGCGCTCGTGAAGGCGGTCGAGCTGGGGATGACCGACGTGTGGCTCAACGCGAGGCTCACCGCCGTGCCCTTCTACCAGAAGCTCGGCTTCCGCGTGACCTCGGGCGTCTTCCGCACGCCGCGCACCTACCTGCCGCACGTCCGCATGGACAGCGCCCTGTAGGGGCACTTTGCGGGAGGACGCAGGTTCGCCTAACCTGTCATACGTCGGCTGGAAGGATGTGGCGTTTGCGACGCCCGCCTTTCGGCGATGAGACCGTGTGTGTGTGAACACGTTTCCTTGAGGAGGGGACATGCCCAAGATCACGCGCGAGCAGGTGCGCGTGCCCGCCGACGTCCCGGCGGACATGCGGGAGACGTACATCGACAACTACATGGCCGCGACGCGGGGGAGCGGCAGACTGATGCTGTTCGCCTGCGACCAGAAGGTCGAGCACCTCAACGACGACTTCCACGGCAGCGGCATCGACCCCGAGGACAACGACCCCGAGCACATGTTCAAGATCGGCTCGCAGGGTGTCGTCGGGGTGCTGGCGGGACAGCGCGGGCTCGTCGCGGAGTACGCGGGCGACTACAAGTCGGTCAACTACCTCGTGAAGATGAACAGCAAGACGCATCTGGTGAAGACCTCGGCGAAGGACCCCGCGAAGCATCAGGACGACCCGTACAGCCCGCAGCTGTACGACCTCTCGGCGATCCTCGACCTGCGCGACAACGGCGTGAACGTCGTCGGGGTGGGCTACACGATCTACATCGGCTCGGAGTACGAGTCGCACATGATGCAGGAGGCCGGGCAGCTCGTCGCCGACGCGCACGCCGAGGGCCTCATCGTCGTGCTGTGGATGTACCCGCGCGGGCGTGCGGTCATGGACGAGAAGGACGCGCACCTCATCGCCGGCGCCGCGGGCGTGGCTTGCTGCCTCGGCTCCGACTTCGTGAAGGTCAACCCGCCGAAGGCGATCGAGGGCACGTGCACCTCGGCCGAGGCGCTGCGCGAGGCTTCGCAGACGGCTGGCCGGACGAAGCTCGTGTGCGCGGGCGGCTCGACGGTCGACGCGAAGACGTTCCTCTGCCAGCTCTACGAGCAGATACACACGGGCGGCGCATGGGGCAACGCGACGGGCCGCAACATCCACCAGCGCAGCCTCGACGAAGCCGTCCGCCTCACGAAGGCGATCTCCGCCATCACGATGGGCGACTACGACGCCGACCGCGCGCTGAGCGTCTTCGAGGGCCAGGAGGACTTCACCCTGTAGCAGTTTCGAGGTCGATGCTCGCCATCTCTCGCCGCAAAGTCGGCGAGAGATGAGGTAAGCTGCACTTACGTCTCGCCGAACCTTCCGAGCGGCACCCCAGGACACCGAGGGTGCCGCTCGCGGCACATCGCGGAAGAAGAGTCGTCTTGTCGATCTCGGACTGGTTCAAAGCGCGCGAGCAGGGCCGCTACACGACCGTCGGCGGCTTCTCGGCCGAGAAGGCCGACGTGCCCGAGGGTGTCTGGAGCAAGTGCGCCGCGTGCCGGCGCATCGTGTATCAGGGCGAGCTCCAGCAGAACCTGATGGTCTGCCCGCACTGTGCCCACCACTTCGAGCTGTCCGCTCCCGAGCGCATCGAGCTGCTCGCCGACCACGGTACCTTCGACGAGACCGACTGCGGGCTGACGGCCGCGGACCCCCTGCACTTCGGCGGGAGCAAGCCGTACCCGGAGAGCGTGCGGGCCGCGCGCGAGCGCACGGGGATGCCCGAGGCGATACTGACGGGACGCGCGTCGATCGGCGGGACCCGCGTGGTCCTCGGCGTCATGGACCGGCGGTTCATCGGCGCGTCGATGGGCTCGGTGGTGGGCGAGAAGGTCACCCGGGCCATCGAGCTGGCCATGGCGGAGCGTCTGCCGCTCGTGCTCGTCACCGCTTCCGGGGGTGCGCGGATGCAGGAAGGCATGCTGTCGCTGATGCAGATGGCGAAGACCTCCGCGGCGGCCGAACGGCTGGCGAGGGCGGGCGTGCCCTTCATCGCGCTGCTCACGGACCCCACTTACGGCGGCGTGACCGCGTCGTTCGCGACTCTCGCGGACGTCATCCTGGCCGAGCCGGGCGCGCGCATCGGCTTCGCGGGACCCGCGGTCATCGAGCAGACGATCCGCCAGTCGCTGCCGAAGGGCTTCCAGACGGCCGAGTCGATGGAGAGGCACGGGATGATCGATGCCGTCGTCGCGCGCAAGGACTTGTGCGACACGCTCGAGAGGCTGCTGCGCTATGCCGTCCCGCGGAAGGAGGCGTAAGCCGTGGCGCGCCCCTTCATCATGGAGTTCGAACGCCCGCTGGCTGAGCTGGAGGATCAGCTCGAGCATCTGAAGCGCCTGCAGGTCGTCGAGCAGGACCCCGAGCTCGGGGCGGAGATCGCCGGCCTCGAACGCCAGATCGCCGATCTCCACGAGACGCTGTACCGCTCGCTCACGCCGTGGGAGAAGGTGCAGGTCTCACGGCACCCGGACCGGCCTCGCGGGCAGGACTACGTGCGGCGGCTGTTCGATGACGTCTTCGTCCTGCGCGGGGACCGCGCGTTCGGCGACGACGAGGCGCTTCTGGCGGCGTTCGCCGAGCTGGACGGCCGGCGGTGCGTGGTGCTCGCTCACCGCAAAGGCCGCGACTTCAAGGAGAATCTCACGCGCAATTTCGGCCAGCCGCACCCCGAGGGCTTCCGTAAGGCGCGCAGGGCGATGGCGCTCGCGGACAAGTACGGGCTGCCGGTGGTCTCCTTCGTCGACACGGCGGGCGCGTATCCCGGAGTGGAGGCCGAGGAGCGCGGTCAGGCGTGGGCGATCGCCGAGAACCTCGCGGCCCTGTCCGCGCTGTCCGTGCCCGTGGTGGTGGTGGCTGTGGGCGAGGGCGGCAGTGGCGGCGCGCTGGCGATCGGCTTCGGCGACCGCCTCGTCATGCTCGAGAACGCGTGGTACTCGGTGATCAGCCCCGAGGGCGGCGCGACGATCCTCTACAAGGACGCCGCGAAGGCGTCCGAGGCCGCGGCGGCTCTGAGGATCACCGCCGGCGACCTCGTGGAGCTCGGTCTGGCGGACGAGGTGCTGCCGGAACCCCTCGGCGGGGCGCATCGAGATCCGGAGGCGGTCTATCCGCTCGTGCGCGACGCCGTGGCGTGCGCGCTGGACGAGCTCGCCGCCGTGCCTGCCCCGCAGCTGCTGGAGGCGCGCTACCGGCGCCTGCGGGACTTCGGCGTGGTTGTGGAGAATAACTGCTAGGACCGGCCACGCAGCCGGCCTGGCGGCTCTTCGGGAGGAGAAGTGCATGTTGGCGGGCAAGCCGAGGATCGCGGTGCTCACGTCCGGCGGCGACGCTCCGGGGATGAACGCGGCCGTCCGTGCGGTGGTGCGGACCACCATCGCCGCGGGCGCGGACGCGTGGGGGATCGAGCGCGGGTTCGAGGGGTTGCTGGAGCGCAGCTTCCGGCCGCTCTCCCTCGGCAGCGTGGGCGGGATCCTCGACCGCGGCGGCACCTTCCTGGCCACCTCACGCTCCGCGCGCTTCCAGACTGAGGAGGGCATCGCCGAGGCGTGCAAGATCCTGAAGGAGACCGAGATCGACGGTCTGGTCGTCGTCGGGGGCAACGGCAGTTTCCGCGGCGCGCAGCGGCTCCATGAATGCGGCATCAAGGTCCTCGGCGTGCCGGGCACGATCGACAACGACGTCGCCGGCACGGACACCTGCATCGGCTTCGACACCACGCTGAACACCATCTGCGACGCCACGAGCAAGGTGCGCGACACGGCGAGCAGCCACGAGCGCACCTTCGTGATCGAGGTGATGGGGCGGGAGTGCGGGATGCTCGCGCTCTACGCCGGACTCGCCTCGGGCGCCGATTGCATCCTCGTGCCGGAGGTGCCCTGGAATCTCGACGACGTCTGCGGCTGCATAAGGCGCGGCGTGTCGCGCGGCAAGAAGCACACGATCATCATCGTGGCCGAGGGCGCCGGGCACGCGTTCGGCCTCGCCGAGGACCTCTCGCAGGCGTGCTCGCACCACGTGCGCGCGGTGGTGCTCGGGCATATCCAGCGAGGCGGCGCACCCTCCGCCTTCGACCGCATCCTCGCGTCGCGCATGGGCTCGGCGGCCGTGAACGCGCTCATGAGGGGGGAGAGCGGCAAGATGACCGCGCTGAAGAGCGCCGACATCGTCACGCTGTCGCTCGAGGAAGGGTACTCCTGCAGGCACCCTCTGCGTCAGGAGCTGTACGACCTCGCGATGGTGCTGGCGCTGTAGCGGGCGTTACGGTTCGACGATCACCTTGACCGACTCGCGTGCCTCGGCTACCAGGCGGAAGCCCTCGGCGATGTCGTCCAGCGGCAGCCGGTGCGTCACGAGGTCGTCGACGCGGACCCGCCGCGTCGCGATGAGGTCGAGCGCTGCGGCGAGGTCCTCAGGCGCCGCGCCGTACGCCGTACGCACCGTCACCTCGCGCCGCCACAGCTCGTGCATCGGCATGTCGAGGGGGGTGTTCGGCGGCGGTGGTGCGAAGAACACGAACGTCGAGCCGGGCTCGAGACACGCGAGCGCCTGCGCGATCGCACTCGGAGCGCCGGTGGCGAGCAGCACGAGGTCGGCGAGGCAGCCGCCGTTCGCGTCGCGGACGAGCTCCGGGAGCCGCTCTCCCGCTTCGCTCGCGTCGAACGCCTCGGCCGCGCCGGCACGCCGCGCCCAGTCCAGCCTGTACTCGCTGACGTCCGTGGCGAGAACGCGCCCGGCACCGAGCGCCGCCGCGAGCCGGATGTGCAGCAGGCCCGATATCCCGCTCCCCACCACGAGCACCGTCGACCCGGGCCGGACGCCGGCACGCGTCTGCGCGCGCACCACGCACCCGAGCGGCTCGACGAAGGAGCCCTCGTCGTACGTGACGTCATCGGGGAGGACGAGCACGCCTCGCTCGGTCTGGAGCGCGGGCACGCGCACGTACTCCGCGAACCCGCCGGGGTCGACGTTGGTGGTGTGCAGCGTCTCGCACGCGGTGTGGAACCCGCCGAGGCAGAGCCGGCAGGTGTTGCACGGCACGTGGTGGGAGACGACGACGCGCTGCCCCACATGCAGGTGCTTCACGTCCCCGCCCACCTCGGCTATGTCGCCCGCGAGCTCGTGGCCGAGGACGAGCGGCGCCTTCGGGACGCGGTACCACTCCATCACGTCGGACCCGCAGATACCGGACGCGCGGACGCGCACGAGGATCTCGCCGGGACCGATAGCGGGAACGGGCCGCTCTTCGATGTGGATGTCGGCGTTGTTGCGGTAGACGGCGACGCGGTTGGTCCCGGTCATCGAGGGCGCCTAGATCTTGCGATCGTCGGCGAGCCCGCCGCAGGACATGGCCGAGGTGCCGCTCGCGGCCTTCTCGGCGGAGTAGATCGCGAAGGCGTCGTCCACGTTCGCGCCCTCGTGCACCACCGCGCGCACGGCCTTGATCATGCCGGTCGGCGAGTCCGACTGGAAGATGTTGCGGCCCATGTCGACGCCGGCCGCGCCGCGCGCCAGCGCGTCGTACGTCATCTGGAGCGCCTCGCGCTCGGGCAGCTTCTTGCCGCCCGCCATCACGACGGGGACGGGGCACGTGCCGGTGATGCGCTCGAAGCCTTCCTCGACGTAATAGGTCTTCACGATGTGCGCGCCCATCTCCGCGGCGATGCGGCTCGCCAGCGAGAGATAGCGCGCGTCGCGCACCATGTCCTTGCCGACGGCGGTCACGGCGATGACGGGGATGCCGTAGCGCTCGCCGAGGTCGATCAGCTTGGCGAGGTTAGCGATCGTCTGGTGCTGGTGCGGCGCGCCGACGAAGATCGAGAGCGCCATCCCGGCGGCGTTCAGCCGGATGACCTCCTCTATGTCGGCGATGATCGTCTCGTTGGACAGGTCGTCGTCCAGCACGCTGTTCGCACCTGAGACGCGGAGCACGATGGGGGTGTCGACGCTGCTCGGGATGCAGGTGCGCAGCATGCCGCGCGTCAGCATGAGCGTGTCGGCGTACGGCGCGAGCGGCACGACGCTGGCGGTCGGGCACTCGAGGCCCGACGTCGGCCCGAGGAAGTAGCCGTGGTCCACGGCGAGCATGACCGTGCGGCCGTCCTGTGGCCGGATGATGCGGGCGAGGCGGTTCTCGAGTCCCCACGACATGGCGTTCGGCACCTTCCGGTATGCCGCCGGCAGGCGTTCGACCGACGCTGCCGAGGGCTCCTCACGGTCGGACAGATGATACCAGAGGCGAGAAGCGGGCTGCGCCGTACGGGCAGGCGCCGCCCGGCGGCTCCAGCTGGGTGTCCGGGATACCTCGCGAACAGCGGTAACGCTCCCTACTGCATCCGCTCCCTGAACGTGATGCAGTCGGCGTGGGCGGAGTGGAAGCTCACGGTGACGCCGGCGGCGTGGCAGTTCATGTCGGAGTTGAACATGCACTCCGACACTTTGCACGCCATCACGCACGCCTCGCCTGGGTCGATGCTCGCGGGACCGACCGTGAACGTGTCGCACGACGGGTGGGCGTCGCCGACGGCGATCCCCGGCGCGTGACACGCCTCGAAGCGGTTGTACGAGCAATCGGTGACGGCGCAGGTGAGGACCGGACCCTTCTCGTCGATCACACGATGGATGCGCTCTTCGGTAAGCTGCGGCATGACAGGCCCCTCTCGGCGATGTGGTAGAGATTTTCTACCCGCCCCTCCGGCGCAGGAAACTGTCCCGGCGGGAAGGAACGAGGTCGCCGCCGCCTAGCGGAAGAGCAGCGCCGCGAACGCCAGCGACGGCAGCGCGCCGACGAGCGCGGCGGCGAGCGCCACGCCGAGAGCCGCGAACGTGGGACGAAGCCAGCCTCGGCCGTGCGTCACGGTGACGGCGAGGGTGAGCAGCACCAGCGCCCACAGCGTGAACGCGTCGACCTGCCCGAGGAGCGCGTACGCGACGCGGCCGAGGACCGAGTGCGGCGGCGGAGCGAGGAGCGCGGAGAGACCGGGGTGCAGCAGGACGTTCCTGGTGGCCGCCATGTATCCCGCCTGGACGACGTCGCGAAGCGCGAGCGGTACGAGCGCCACCGAGACTGCCGAGAGCAGGCGCCGGAAGGACGCGTCACCCTGCCACAGACGCTGCGCCGGCAGCAGGACGCCGGCGGCCGCGAGCGCGAAGACCAGCGGGCCGAGCACGTCCGCGCCGTAGCGTATCCCGAGAGCCGCGAGGAAGCTCGTGCCCTTCGCCGCCCGGACCGCGAGGCCCACCGCGAGCGCCGCTTTCGCCACCGCGGCGAACGCCAGCACGCCGATCGCCGCGGGCCACGCCGCGATGTCCTCGGCCACGAGCCGCGCGAAGGTCGAGCGCGGCAGCACGAGCACGCGGGCTACGGGCGTCCACGCGCGCGACGGCGAGTCGGCCCCGGCCTCCTCGGCCGGCTCGGTCAGCTCTTCGACAGTCACTTCGTCGACCACCCCGTCACCCTCCGAGCCCGAGCAGCGCCATGAGGAACAGCACGAGCTCATCTCCCGAGGTCCGCTTCCGCTCCGCGGGTGCCTCGGCGGGTCTCGGCTTCGCCACGAGCGTTATCTCACGCTGTATCTGCTTCGTCTGGTTGTAGTCGTCCCGGTACGCGATCGACATGGTCACCACGAACACGCCGGGCTCCTGAGCGATGGCCGTGGCGACCAGCCTGCCTTCTTTGCCGGGCTCGAGCACGCCGATCGTCGTCTCCCTCGACACCCACGTCGCCGCCGTCGAGTCGAACGACAGCGCGACGCCGTTCACCGGGAAGTCGTTCGTGTTCTTGACGGTGACTGAGACGTTGAACGGCTTGCCGGCCGTGACCTCGCGCGGATAGGTGAGCGACCCGACGTCGAACACGAGCGTCCGCGTGAACATCAGGCCGACGCTCTGGACCGAGGTGATGCGGCCGCCGTTGGGCGAGTCGGTCTGGATCGTGACGGGGAGTGAGAAGGGCCCCGGGAACCCCTTGGGGTTCGACACGAGGTCGAACACGACGCTGCGGTTGGTCGCCATCCCTGCGATCGTCCCGATGAACCGCGTGTTGGTGCCGAGCACCACGACCTCGGGCACCGTCCCGCTGGAGGACGTCGCAGCGCTGGCCGACGGGGACGCGGCGGACGCGCCCAAGGTGACGACGACGTTCTCGGCCTTGACGTCGACGACGTCGTCGAGAAGCAGCTCGAGCTTGAACCGGTCACCGACCGACAGGGAGGCGGGCGTGGTCTTGAAGCTCTTGAGCACCAGCACCGGCTCCGGCTTCATCGGAGAGACGGTGTCGGTCGCGTACGCGGGGGAGACCGCGAACGCCAGCAGCACCGCGAGAACCCCGCCGACCGCGATGTGCCGCCATGTCGTCACGAATGCGCCTTCCCGGTCCGCGGAACCACTCCCAAAGGATAGACGCCGTCGCCGGGACCATCAAGCGCGCGGATGACAGACGAGTCCAGCTACGAGGCCGAATCCGAAGGTCCGGCGCTCCGTCACCCCGTAGCCGGCGGAGACCAGCAGGTGCTCCAGGTCGCGCACGTGGCCCACGCGGTCCACGGACGTGACGAGGTAGCCGTAGAGCTCGGCCCGCCCGGCGAGGCGGGAGGCTATGCGCGGCAGCAGCCGGAAGAAGTACAGCGAGGCCGCGGCCGTCACGGGGCCGGCCGTTGGCCGGACGAACTCGAGGACGACGAGCCGTCCGCCCGGCGCGAGGAGCGAGCCGAGACGCCGCAGGACGCCGGCGGGTTCGTCGAGGTAGCGGATGCCGAAGGAGAGCGTCACCGCGTCGAACGACCCGGGCTCCAACGGCAGGACCTCGGCCGTCAGGTCGGTCACGATCTCGCACACCTCGACCCCGCGTTCGGCGGCGTGCGCCGACGCGCGCGCGAGCATCCGCGGGCTCGCGTCGGCAAGCGTGACCTCGGCGCCGAGGACGGCGCACTCGACGCCGACGAGCCCGGTGCCCGCGAACGCGTCGAGGACGCGCGCGCCCGGACGCGTGACCGCGCGTCGCGCGACCCACCGTCGCCAGCGCGCGTCGAGCCCGACGCTGATGAGGGTGTTGACGCGGTCGTACCCGGCCGCGTTGGCGTCGAACAGCGAGCGCGCCGCCTCGGCGTCCACTCAGCGCGCCAGCAAGCCGGCGAGTGCCGCGGCGAAGGCGAGGGCGGGGAAGAGGCTCGCGCGATTGAAGTAGGAGCCGGCACGCTCCGGCGTCGGGTCGGACGCGAGGCCCAGGGCGGGCGCGGCCATCGACCACGTGCAGCACAGCAGGGCGCCGACCCGGAGCAGCGGGGGAGCGGGGAGGACGAGGCAGATCGCCGCGGTCACGTACGCGCCGAGCGCGGAGGCGTCCGCCGAGACCCGCGGTCCGAAGGTCGTGGCCACGGTGCGCAGGCCGACGGCCGAGTCCGCAGCGATGTCGGCGAGGTCGTTGGGGAGGTTGCGCCCCGCGATCTCCCACGCGGCGAGCAGCGCGAAGAAGGGGAGCGCGCGGATACCGAGCGGCGCCACGGCGACCCAGCCCGCCAGCCCGCCGATGCCCACCATCGCGCCGGAGAGGAAGGTCTTGGCCCACGTCACCGAACGCAGGGCGCAGTAAGCCACCTCGAGGGCCACGGCCGCCGCGAAGGCGAGCACGCAGGCGCCGCCGAGCGCGGCGGCTCCCACGAGGGCGACGGCCGCGAGCGAGCCCACCCACGCCAGCGCGACCGTTCGCGAGAGCACGCCCTGGGCGAGCGGATGGCGCAGGACGACGGTGTCGACGTCGCCGGTGGGCGCGGCGTCCTTTCCAGCCGCGAGCGCGCGCTCGTCGACGTGGAGGTCCAGGACGTCGTTCAGGGAGAAGACGGCGAGGTACCCCGCCGTGGCGGCGACGAGGCCCACGGCGACGACGCGCGCGTCGGGCAGACGGCCGGCCGCCAGCAACGCGCCGAGCGCGGGTTGGGCGACGGAGAGCAGGGCCTGGCGTCCCCGCGAAAGATCGAACAACGCCGCGTGCACGCCTATGTCGCCCGCCGTCAGTCCCTCGGCATCGCGCATACCGGCCCCTTCCCTCATCCGTGGAAGATACCCCGGATGTGACGGGCCGGACGGGAAGCGGAATCTACCAACCATGGCCGTCGCCGAATCCCCGCGGACGATCATCCGCACCTATATCGCCACCCAGGCCCTGTTCACGTTGTCGACGTCGATCATCTGGGGCGTCAACACGCTGTTCCTGCTGCGTGCGGGGCTGTCCATCTTCCAGGTGTTCCTCGTCAACGCCGCGTTCTCCGTCGGCGACCTTCTCTTCCAGGTCCCGACCGGCGTCATCGCGGACACCCTCGGCCGGAAGGTGTCCTTCATGCTCTCGCTGGCGACGCTGATCGTCTCGACGCTCGTGTACGTCGGCGCGTATCAGTACCGGTGGGGGGTGTGGGTGTTCGCGGCGTCGTCGGTGTTCCTCGGGCTGGGATTCACCTTCTACACGGGCGCGGTCGACGCGTGGATGGTCGACGCGCTCAACCGCGTCGGCTACACCGGGATGCGGCAGACGGTGTTCGCCTGGGGAGGGATGGCGTTCTCCGGCGCGATGCTGGTAGGCACGCTGTCCGGCGGCCTGCTCGGGCAGCTGGACCTGGCGCTGCCGTTCCTCGTCAGGGCCGCGATGCTGGGCCTCACCTTCCTGCTGGCCGCCGTGTTCATGCACGAGGTGCGGGCCGAGAGGCCCCCGATCACGCCGAACGCGTTCGCCGAGCGGTCCCGCGAGGTGCTGGTGACCGGCCTGTCGTACTGCCTGCACAACCCGGTGGTGCGTCCGCTGCTGTTCGCCTCGGCCGTCCAGGGGCTGTTCCTGATGTTCGGCTTCTACTCCTGGCAGCCGTACTTCCTCGGCGTGCTGGGCACCGACGCGATCTGGCTCACCGGTGTGGTGGCCGCGCTGTTCGCGCTGGCGGGCATCACGGGCAACGCGCTCGTCGGCGTCGCGACGCGCAAGGGGACCGCGCCGGCCGCGCCTCTGCTCGCGCGGCTCGCGCTCGGACAAGCCGTGATCGTCGCGCTCATCGGCATCTTCGGCGTGCTCCTGCCGAGGTCGGATCGCGGCTTCGCGCCCTTCGCCATCCTAGTCGTGCTGTACGTGGCGTACGGTGTGCTCTTCGGTATCTTCCGGCCCGTGCGCATGGCGTTCATCAACCCGCACCTCATGCCCGAGCAGCGCGCGACCGCGCTCTCTCTCGACACGCTCTTCGCGGACGCGGGAGGGACCGCCGGGCAGCCGGGCCTCGGCTACCTGTCGCAGGTGACGTCGATACCCCTCGCCTGGCTGCTGTCGGGCGCTGTGATGGCGATCGCGTACCCGCTGTACCGCCGCGCCGCGCGCGCGGATGCCGCCGAGGGCCCGCCGACCGCGGTGGCGCGAGGCGACGGGGTACCGTCGGTCACACCACGGCGATGACCACGCCCTCGTTCGGGCGGAGCGCGAGGGCTCCCCGGACCGGCTCGGCCTCGCGGTCCAGCAGCGTCGAGAGGATGACGACTCCCTCGTACGGCGCCAGCGGGTAGACCTGGTCGTGGTGGCCGAGGTTGAGCGCGACGAGGAATCGCCGGGGGCCGTCGCGCCTGCCGTACGCGAAGACGTCGCCGGCGCCCGGCAGAGGCGTGTAGGGTCCTACCGATAGTGCCGGCTCCGCGCGGCGGAGCTCGATCAGCCGGCGGTAGAGCGACAGCATCGAGAGCTCCTCTTCCCGCTGCGCCTCGACGTTCGTGACCGCGGAGTCGTCCGCCAGCGGGAGCCAGGGAGTGCCGGCGGTGAAGCCCGCGTTCGCGGAGTCGTCCCACTGCATCGGCGTGCGCTCCGGGTCGCGCCCCAGGCCCAGCCCGGGAACGCGCTTCTCGTACGGGTCCTGGATGCGCTCGTGACGGATCGGCACGTCCGTCATGCCGATCTCGTCGCCGTAGTAGAGCGTGGGCGTGCCCCGCAGCGTCAGCAGCATCATCGCAGCGATCCGCGCCTGCGCGTAGCCGACGCGGCTCACGATCCGGTGATGGTCGTGGTTGCCGATCACCCAGTTCGGCCAGCCGCCGAGCGGGAGCAGCGCCTCGTAGCCGTCGACCGCCCGCTTGATCCTCTCCGCGTTCCAGGGCAGCTCGATGAGCTGGAAGTTGAACGGCAGCTGCGCGCCGCAGCAGTTCTCGCCGTAGTAGGCGATGAGCCGCTCGACCGGCAGGTAGATCTCCCCGATGAGCAGCCGCTCGTCCGCGTCGCCGTCCAGCACCTCACGCATCCGGCGGACGATGTCGTGCACCTCGGGCCGGTCGGTCGAGTACACGTGGGCGAGGGCGTTGTACGGCCCGTCGTCCGGCACGTAGTCGGGGTTCGGCGGGTCGTCACGGAACTCGGCGTCCTTGACGATGTGCCACAGCACGTCGACCCGGAACCCGTCGACGCCGCGAGACAGCCAGAACCGCAGGACGTCGAGCATCGCTTCCCGCACCTCGGGGTTGCGCCAGTCGAGGTCGGGCTGCTGGGGCAGGAAGCCGTGGTAGTAGTACTGCCTCGTCCGCCCGTCGTACGTCCACGCGCTGCCGCCGAAGTGGGCGAGCCAGTTGTTGGGCGCCCCGCCGTCCGGGCCAGGGTCGCGCCATATGTACCAGTCGCGCTTCGGGCTGTCGCGGCCGCTCCGCGACTCGACGAACCAGGGGTGGTGGTCGGACGTGTGGTTCGGCACGTAGTCCAGCAGCACCCGCATCCCTCGGCCGTGCGCCTCGGCGACCACGCGATCGAAATCCTCCATCGTCCCGAACAGGGGGTCTATCGCGCAGTAGTCCGAGATGTCGTAGCCGAAGTCGGCCATCGGCGACGGGTAGACCGGGCAGATCCAGACGGCGTCGACGCCCAGCCACTCCAGGTAGTCGAGCCGCCGGACGATGCCGCGGAGGTCACCGACCCCGTCCCCGTCGCTGTCCTGGAAGGACCGCGGGTAGACCTGGTAGATGACGCCCGCCTGCCACCATCGATAGCCGTCCGGCACGTCCATGCCGCTCACCGTCCGTACACGCACGGTCTGTTCCCCGCCAGGCGCTCGCCCACCACCCGGAACCACCGGAAGCCGTACGGCGGCAGCGTCAGGTGGAACCACCCGTCGTCCAGCGTGTGCTGCCCGGCCGCGAGCAGATCGTCCAGCCGGCGCCCCTGCTGGTCGCGCAGGTCGAGCTCGCATCTCCGCTCGTTGCCGCACAGGTTGTGCACGGCGAGTACGATGCCGTCCTTCCAGTTGCAGCGGTGCGCGAGCACGGCCGAGGTGTCCGTGGGCAGCACGTGCCAGCTGCCGAGGCCGAACTCCTCGTTGTCGCGCCGCGCGACGAGCAGCTCGCGCACCGCGTTGAGCAGCGAGCCGGCGTCGGCGCGCTCGTCTTCGACGTTCACTTTGCGGAAGCCGAAAGGATCCCCGCTCGCCGGCTTGCGCACCAGGCGTCCCCGCGGCGCGTCGGAGAATCCCGCGTTCCTCCCCGCCGACCATTGCATGATCGTGCGTGCCGCCTCCCGTCCCGGCAGCGACAGGTCTTCCCCGAGGCCGATCTCGTCGCCGTAGGGCAGCATGGGCGTGCCTGGCAGCGTGAGGATGAGGCTGAACGCGAGCTCGATGCGTCTGCGATCGCCGCCCAGGAGAGGCGCGAGCCTCCCGCGCGCACCTCGGCCGTAGATGTGGGTGGCGGGGTCGGGGGAGAAACGCTGCAGCACGAAGTCCCGGTCCTCGTCGGACAGCCAGCCCAAGTTGAGTTCGTCGAGGTTGCGCAGGAAGTTCACCCACTGCCCGGCGGAAGTGGCCGCGGGAAGCTGTTCGAGCACGCGCAGGAGCGGCTCCTTCCTCTCCTGCGCGAGCGCGAGCCAAAGCCAGTTGTTGAGCAGGAAGTTGAAGAGCATGTTCAGCTCGTCGTCGTCGCCGAAGTACTTGACGATCTGCTCGGCCTCGACGTCCGCCTCACCGAGCAACGCGGCGTCCGGGCGGCGGCGCTGCACGAGCGCCCGAAGGTCGCGGAGCACGCCGTGCGGGTCGCGGGGCTTGCGCAGCCGAGGGTCGTCCAGACCCAGCATGATGGGGACGGCGTCCATCCGGAATCCCGCCACCCCGAAGCACAGCCAGTAGTCCATCACGCGGTCCACCTGCCGGCGGACCTCCTCGTTGGCGAGGTCGAGGTTCGGCTGGAAGGCGTAGAAGCGGTGGTAGTAGTAGGCGCCCGCCACGTCGTCGTAAGTCCACACGCCGTCCTGCTCGCCGGGGAAGACGGGGCCCTGGCACGCCGTGTCGGCGGAGGGCATGTCCGCCCAGACGTAGTAGTCGCGGTACCGCGAGCTGCGGGACCGCCGCGCCGCCTGGAACCACGGGTGCTGGTCGGACGTGTGGTCCATGACGAGGTCGATCATCACGCGGATTCCCCGCTCGCCCGCGCGCTTCACGAAGTCCGAGAAGTCCTCGAGGGTGCCGAGGCGCGGGTCGACCTGGAAGTAGTCCGTGACGTCGTAGCCGTTGTCGCGGCGCGGCGAGGGGTGGAAGGGGAGGATCCACACGCAGCTGACGCCCAACCACGACAGGTAGTCCAGCCTCGAGGTCAGGCCCCGGAAGTCCCCGACTCCGTCGCCGTCGCCGTCGGCGTACTTCTCGACGTCGACGGCGTATACGATCGCGGACTTGTACCACGGCTGCGGCACGCGCACCTCCCCTCCGCGCAGATGGATGATTCCCCCTCGGCAGCCGTCTCGACGAGGACGGGCGCATCCGGGGAAAGAAGTAGGCCACGGGAACAGGAGACGCCATGGGATGCACCGACACGCTGAGGCGGGACCACGAGGGTGTCATGGAGGCCGCGGAGGCGGCGACCGGGATGTCCGTGACGCTGATCCAGGGACGCTCTCTCCCGCCCGGCGACATGCTCGCGCTGGTGACTTACGCCCGCACGTTCATCGAGCAGGTGCACCATCGCCGTGAGGAGGAGGTGCTCTTCCCCGTGGTCAAGTCGCGGCTGCCGCACCTCTCTAGCGAGTGCGACCGGCTTCGGGCGGACCACTGGCGCGCACGCAGGCTGATGGACCGGATCGCCTCGGCCGAGGGCGGCGCCGAGAGTGTCGGCGAGTCGCTCGCCGAGTGGGCGCGGCTCGTGCGGGCGCACACGCGCGAGGAGGACGCGTACCTGCTGCCGATCGTGGAGCGCAGCCTGCGGCCGGACCGCTGCCTGCAGGTGCGCAGCGGGTTCGCGAGGATGGAGCGGCCGGGGCGCGAGCGGATGGTCGAGCCGCTCGTGCGGCGCTACCTGGTGCCTGTGTGAGCTGGTGCCCGGGGCGGGGATCGAACCCGCACCCCCTTGCGGGGACCGGTTTTTGAGACCGGCGCGTCTGCCAGTTCCGCCACCCGGGCGCCGAGGCGTGCGGTCGGATTATAGGGCATCGAGCGCTATCATGGCGGCCATGGACACGTCACCGCGCCTCCCCGCGATGCTCACCGACGCTGAGCGCACGCACCTCGCCAACGTCGCGGACAACCTGCAGCTCGTCGCCGATCTCGGTTACGGGGACGTCTCGCTCACGCTGCGGCAGCCAGGCGGCGCTCTCTCGGTGGTCGCGGACGCCCGGCCCGTCACGGCCGTCGCGGCCGTCGCGTCCACCCGCGTGGGCCGCACGCTCTCCGAGCGCGAGGAGCCGGAGGCGTACCAAGCCCTGCGTACGGCCGAGGTGGTGCGGGGGACGCGTCACCGCGCGACGCGCGGCATCGCGTTCTCCACGACGGCGTATCCGATCGGCGGCGCCGAAGTCCTCGGCGTCGTCGTGCGTGACCTGAGCCAGCAGGTGGTCGAAGCGCCGGGCAAGATGGAGGTCGTGTTCATGCAGGTCGCCGAGGACCTTCTCGGCGTGCTGCGCTGCGGCCCGCTCGTGGACGTCGCGAGCGACGGGCCTTTCGCGACCACTCGCCAGGCCGGCGACGGCTTCCTGAGAGTGGCGCCGTCGGGCACGGTGGAGTACGCGAGCCCGAACGGCGTCAACATCCTCTCGGTCGCCGGCCACGACGGCCCGGTCGTGGGCACGCCGGCGTCACAGCTCCCGGGCGGTGCCGTTGCGATCGCGCCCGTGCTCAAGCGCACCGGCGCGCTCGGCCTGCAGGTGGAGGTGGGCGGCCGATGGCTGTCGTACCGCACGCTGTCGCTGCCGCGCGGCGCCTTCGTGCTCGTGCAGGACGTGACCGAGGCGCGGCGCCACGAACAGGAGCTCAAGGTGAAGGAGGCGACGATCCGCGAGGTGCATCACCGCGTCAAGAACAACCTGCAGACGATCGCGTCGCTTCTGCGCATCCAGGCTCGGCGGGCGGGCTCCGAGGAGGTGGAGCACGCGCTCGGCGAAGCGGGGGAGCGGATCTCGTCGATGGCGGTCGTCCACGAGATGCTCGCCGGCTCCACCGTCGAGCAGGTGGACTTCGCCGGCGCGGCCGCCACCGTCGTCGACATGGTACGCCAGAGCCTCGTCGGTCCCGAGGACCGCGTCGAGGTGTCCGTGGAGGGCAGCACGGGCGAGGTGCCGGCGTCCGTCGCGACATCGCTCGCGCTGGTGACCGCCGAGCTCGTGCACAACGCGATCGAGCACGGCATCGCCGGTCGCGGAGGCAGCGTGACGGTCTCGATGCGCCGGCTGCCGGACGAGGTGCGGCTGGTCGTGCGCGATGACGGCAGGGGCCTTCCCAAGGGTTTCGACCTCGAGTCGTCCGCCAACCTCGGCCTGGCCATCGTCAAGACCCTCGTCGAGGACGACCTGAGAGGGAGCCTGGCGTTCGGCAGCGCGGCGGGACGCGGCACCACGGTCACGATCCGCGTCCCGCTCGCGAGGATGCCGGAGCCGGGCTAGACACCCGCCGCCGCTCCCGCCGTCGTGCGCGGCTGCGACTGCGGCCTCACCGACGTCGGCGGTACCACGAGCACCGGGACGGTCGAGTGCCGCAGCACGCGGTCGGTCACCGAGCCGAGCAGCGCGCGGTCGAGCCCGCTGCGTCCGTGGGTCCCCATGACGATGAAGTCGGCTCCGATCTCCCGCGCCACCTGCTCGATGGCGGTCTGGACCTGGTCCGTCGGCGTGTCCCACGTCCTTGCCTCGGCCTGGACGCCCATGCCGCCGAGCCTTGCGACCTCGTCGTCCACTGCCCGGTGCATGTCGGAGCGGAGCACCTCGTCGCCGGGAAGCTCCGTGGTGTCGCCCCACTGATGCGGGTGCAGCACCCCGAGGACCACGACCTTCGCCCCCTCGCACTTCGCGATGTCAGCCGCGAAGTCGCCGGCCGCTATCGCGGTAGCCGACCCGTCCGTCGGCAGCAGTATCGCCTTGACCATCGTGACTCCTTTCCGTGCCGGACTCTGCCAGATGCTGATACCCCGGAGGAGACGCGGTCTCGCGGTCCTTCCAGTCGCCTCGGGGAACGGTACAATCGGGACGCCGAACGGAGACAGTGGGCTGACGAAGAGAGGACCGCCCCGTGCGCGTGCTCATCGCCGAGGACGAGGCGCTGATCCGGATGGACCTGCGCGAGATGCTCTCCGAGGAGGGCCACGAGGTCGTCGGCGAGGCGCGCGACGGCGTAGAGGCGGTCGAGCTGGCGCGCGAGCTGAAACCCGACGTCGTGTTCATGGACGTCAAGATGCCGCGCAAGGACGGGATCGCGGCGGCGTGCGAGATCGCCGCGGAGTCGATCGCGCCCGTGGTGATGGTCACCGCGTTCTCGCAGCAGGGCTACGTCGAGGACGCGTGCGCCGCCGGGGCGATGGCGTACGTCGTCAAGCCCTTCTCCCGCCGAGACATCCTTCCCGCGATGCAGGTCGCCGTCTCCCGTTTCGCCGAGGCGCGCGAGCTGGAGCACGAGGTGTCCGACCTCAATGAGCGGCTCGAGACCCGCAAGGTCGTTGACCGCGCGAAGGCGGTGCTCATCGCCAAGGGGATGACCGAGCCCGAGGCGTTCCGGCGCCTGCAGAAGCTCGCGATGGACAAGCGCCTCCCGCTGCGCCAGGTCGCCGAGGCCGTGCTGCTCGCCTCCGAGACGGAGTAGCGCAGCTCGTCATCTGACGGCGATCCTGCCGAAACGTCTTCTATCCCGGCACGCCCGGTGCTACAATCACCCGCACGACACAGCGAGGTGTCGTGGATGCGAGCAACGGCGCTCGTTCGGCCAGCGGTCTGCTGGTCCGGACGGGCGTTTTCGTTTCTCTCAAGGGAGCTGTGGCATGAAGGACAAGGAGTTCGCGGTCTTCTGGGGGTGCACGATCCCCGCGCGTTTCCCGTTCATCGAGAAGGCGACGCGGCTGACCTTCGACGACCTCGGCGCGAAGGTCACCGAGCTCGAAGGCTTCACGTGCTGCCCCGAGGGCGTGCTGGTGAAGGCGAACAACGAGGACGCCTTCTTCACCGCCGCGGCCCGCAACCTCGCCATCGTCGAGCGCGCCGGGCTCGACCTGGTGACGCCGTGCAACGGCTGCTACTCCACGTTCAAGGAGGCGCACAGCCATCTCGCCACCGACTGGCGGATGCGCGAGCGCATCAACGAGCGGATCGCGGGGGAAGGCCTGACCTACACTGGTGGCCTCGACATCGTGCACATGGCCGAGTGGCTGGCCGACGTGCTCGAGCCCGCGTACGTCGGCAGCAAGGTGAAGAGGCCGCTGTGGGGCATGAAGCTCGCCGTCCACTACGGCTGCCACCTGCTGCGTCCGCAGCCGGCCGTCCGCTGGGACGACCCGCTGCACCCCACGAAGGTCGAGGCCGTCGTCGCGGCCCTCGGCGCGCGCGTGGTGGACTACCCGACGAAGATGCAGTGCTGCGGCTCCGCGCTCGACCGCGTGGGCGAGCGCGACGACTCGCTGGCGTTCGCGCGCCGCAAGCTGATGGACGTGCAGGCGCAGGGCGCCGACGCGCTCGTCGTGGTCTGCCCGAGCTGCTTTATGCAGTTCGACCTCAACCAGGCGGCGCTGCAGCGCGCGAAAGAGGACGTCAACGTCCCCGTCTTCTACCTCTCCGAGCTGATCGCGCTCACCTACGGTCATCTCCCCGAGGAGATCGGCCTCGACATGCATCGCGTGTCCGTCCAGCCGTTCCTCGAGAAGTGGGAGGCGCGCCAGCTCGACCGCGTGCGCCTCTCCACTAGCTTCGACGTCGCCCTGCTGGCCAAGTGCGCGAGCTGTCAGGCGTGCAAGGACGACTGCCCCGTGTGCAAGGTCGACCCCACGTTCCAGCCCACGGAGATCGTCGAGGCGCTCGTGGACGGAAAGCTCGACGACGTGCTGGCCGACAGCCAGCTGTGGAAGTGCCTCGAGTGCTACACCTGCCAGGAGCTCTGCCACTCCGACATCGGGATGGCGGAGACGTTCCGCAAGCTCAAGGAGCTGGCGATGGAGGCGGGCCACGGCCCGGACTCTGTCGCGGCCGCATACGAGACGTTCCTTACCACCGGGACCCTCGGCAAGCCGAAGGAGTCCGCGCGCAAGAAGCTCGGCCTCGACCTGCTGCCCGCTTCTGGCGGCGGCGTCCTCGGCCGTCTGTTCTCGGACGAGGGAGAGGGTGAGTAGACCATGACGTTCGATCCCACGAGGTATAGGGAGGAGTCGCCATTCAAGATCCACGGCGGCTGCGGGCTGATGGGCCTTTGCGACGAGAGCGGAGAACGCTTCTCGGGCGAGGAGGCCATCATGGCCATGGCGATCCAGCACGACCGCGGCAACGGCCTCGGCGGCGGGTTCGCCGGCTACGGCATCTATCCCGAATTCCCGGACCACTTCGCGTTCCACATGATGTACCACGACCTGAAGGCCAAGGAGGACGCCGACGCGTACTTCGACCAGGCTTTCCAGGTCGACGTCGTCGAGCCCATGCCGACGCGCCCGGTGAAGGGCATCACCGACGCGCCGCACCTGTGGCGCTACTTCCTGAAGCCCGACGCGGGCAAGCTCGAGGACTCGGAGCTCTCGGCCGAGGACTACGTCGTGGAGGCGGTCATGCACGTGAACGCCGAGATCGACGGCGCGTTCGTGGCGTCGTCCGGCAAGAACATGGGCGTCTTCAAGGGCGTCGGATACCCGGAGGAGATCGGCCACTACTTCAAGCTCGAGGAGTACGAGGGCCACACCTGGACGGGCCACAACCGCTTCCCGACGAACACGCCGGGCTGGTGGGGCGGTGCGCACCCGTTCGCGCTGCTCGACTGGACGATCGTGCACAACGGCGAGATCTCCAGCTACGGCATCAACACCCGCTACCTCGAGCAGTTCGGCTACAAGTGCACGCTCGGCACGGACACCGAGGTGGCGGCGTACCTGTTCGACCTGCTGCTGCGGCGCCACAAGCTGCCGCTGGCGCTGGCGTGCAAGGCGCTCGCCGCGCCGCTGTGGGCCGAGATCGACCGGATGCCGGCCGAGGAACAGGCGGTCATGCGCTCGCTGCGCGCGGTCTACGGCCCCGCGATGCTGAACGGGCCGTTCGCGATCGTGCTCGGTTTCAACGGCGGCATGGTCGCGCTGAACGATCGCATCAAGTTGCGCCCGCTGATGGCGGCGCGCACGGGCAGCCGGGTGATGGTGGCATCCGAGGAGAGCGCCATCCGCACGGTGATGCCCGCCCCCGACGCGACGTGGGCGCCGAAGGCCGGCGAGCCGGTCATCGCGCGCGTGCAGGGGATGGAATGGCCGATCCATGGCGACCTTCACGTGTCGCCGTCCGAAGTGAGCTGCGCCGTGACCGGTACTCCGGACTCGTGCGTCGCGGAGGTGAGCTGACATGCCGACCTCACTCATCCAGCCCGAGTTCAGGGTCGAGATCGACTACGACAAGTGCCACAAGTGCGGGCGCTGCGTGCAACAGTGCGGCTGGGGCGTGTACAGCTTCAACGAGCGTCCCATCCCGGACGACAGCAAGTGCCGTGCGTGTCACCGCTGCGTGACGTACTGCCCCGCGCACTGCATCCGCATCACGAAGAACGACCTCGCATTCCGAGAGAGCGACAATTGGTCGCCGGACCTGCGCAAGGCGGTCTGGAGGCAGGCGGAGACAGCCGGCATCCTGCTCACGTCGATGGGCAACCCGCGTCCGTACCAGCGCATCTTCGACCACCTGGTCCTCGACGCCTGCCAGGTCACGAACCCCTCCATCGACCCGCTCCGCGAGCCGATGGAGCTGCGGACGTTCCTCGGCAGCAAGCCTGAATCGGTAGAGGTGGAGTCCGACGGCAACGGCGGCTACAAGCTCAAGGACGGTTCGGGCATGCACAACAACGTGCAGCTCGAGGTGCCTATCGTCTTCGGCGGGATGAGCTACGGCTCGGTGTCGCTGAACGTGCACAAGTCTCTGGCGATGGCTGCCACGCAGCTCGGCACGCTCATGAACACCGGCGAGGGCGGCCTGCACGCGGACCTGTATCCCTACCAGGACCGCATCATCGTCCAGTGCGCGTCGGGGCGGTTCGGCGTGAACGCCGACTACCTCAGCCGCGGCGCGGCCATCGAGATCAAGGTCGGCCAGGGCGCCAAGCCGGGCATCGGCGGCCACCTGCCGGGCGAGAAGATCAACAAGGCCGTCTCCGAGACGCGCATGATCCCGCAGGGCACGGACGCCCTGTCGCCCGCGCCACACCACGACATCTACTCGATCGAGGACCTGCGTCAGCTCATCTACGCGCTGAAGGAGGCGTCTGGCTACAAGCCGGTCGGCGTGAAGATCGCGGCGGTACACAACGTCGCCGCCATCGCGTCCGGCATCGTCCGGGCGGGTGCCGACTACGTGTATCTGGACGGTTTTAGGGGCGGCACCGGTTCAGCACCGGTCATCATGCGCGACCACATCGGCATCCCGATCGAGATCGCCATCGCCGTCGTCGACCAGCGGCTGCGCGACGAGGGCATCCGCAACCAGGCGTCGATCGTGGCGGCGGGCTCGATCCGCTCCTCGGCCGACGTGGTCAAGGCGATCGCGCTCGGCGCCGACGTCGTGGCGATCGGCTCCGCGGCGCTGGTCGCCCTCGGCTGCCATATGTGCCAGAGCTGCCACACGGGCTGCTGCAGCTGGGGCATCACCACACAGAAGCCCGAGCTCACGCGCCGCATCGACCCCGAGTGGGGCGCCGAGCGCCTGGTCAACCTCGTGCACGGCTGGACCCACGAGGTGCAGGAGGTGCTCGGGGCGCTCGGCGTGAACGCGGTCGAGTCGCTGCGGGGATCGCGCGAGCGGCTTCGCTCCATCGGGCTCGACGAACAGACGTGCAGGATCCTGGGCGTCAAGCCCGCGGGGATGTGAGGGGAGCGCGATGAGAAGCACGCCGGCCGAAGGCTATCTGAAGGTCGCTCCGCAGGTGACGCGGGAGGGCGACGCCGTCGCCATCGACGCCGATGGGGTGTACTACCGCCAGCTCAACGAGGCGATACGCGCGGCGTTCGCCGACGGTGCCCGAAGCGTCGTGGTGAACGGCGTGAACGGGCAGCGTTACATCGGCACCGGCATCTCCGGCGCCGACCGCGGGATCGAGGTGCACGGGACGCCCGGGAACGACCTCGCGATGTTCATGGACGGGCCGACGGTGGAGGTGTTCGGGAACGCCCAGGACGGCGTGGGCAACACGATGAACGCCGGCCGGGTGATCGTGCACGGCGACGCCGGCGACGTGCTGGGCTACGGCATGCGCGGAGGGCGCGTCTACATCAGAGGCGACGTGGGCTACCGCGTGGGCATCCATATGAAGGCATACGAGGACCTGGCGCCGATCATGGTGTGCGGCGGCAAGGCGCGCGACTTCTTCGGTGAGTACATGGCCGGCGGCATCCTCGTGCTCCTGGGCGTGAACACTCAGTTCCCCGAGCAGCCGCTCGTGGGCGGTTTCTGCGGCACGGGCATGCACGGCGGGGTGATCTACCTGCGCGGGAGCGTGGAGCCGTGGCAGGTCGGCAAGGAGTGCGGTATCTTCACCGCCGACGAGTCGGACATGACGGTGCTCGAGCCGATACTCGCCGACTTCTGCGAGGCGCAGGGCATGGACCTCGCCGAGGTTCTCGAAGGCACGTTCACGAAGCTGGTCCCCGTCAGCCACCGGCCGTACGGGAAGCTGTACGCGGGGTAGACTCCGGACGGGCAGCTGCCGCGCGGGAAAGGGCGGACGTGGGACGAAGACGTCACATGCTCGCATCGTTGCTCGCTGCCTTCGTGATCGCAGCGATGGCCGGGTGCGCGCCGCGCGCGCCGTCGACGGCCGTCACGACTCCCCCGGGCTCCCAGGTGGAGACCGGCACGACGGTCCCTCCGATACGCCCGGCTGCTCCCGGGACGCAGACCATCGAGCAGTCGGCCGAGGAGACACCGGGCTCGAAGACGGCCGTGATCTTCTACTCGCCGCACCCCGACGACGAGAGCCTCGCGGCGGCGCAGGCCATCCGCCGCTGGGTGCGCGCGAAGAGGCCGGTGTACGTCGTGCTGCTGACGGACGGCGAGGCGAGCCGTGCGTTCGCGGGCTACTACCGGAGGCACCCCGAGCTGTGGCGCGACTACGATCGCGACGGGGACAGCGGCGACCACGCCGACTTCGGCCTCGCGCGCCGGGCGGAGTTCACAAGGGCCGTGACGAGCCTCGGCGTTCCGAGAGACCACATCACCTACTACGGCGCGGCCGGCCGGAGCACCCGCGACGCTCTCCGGCGCGACTTCTTCCCGCGAGCGCAGATCATGCAGATCATGCGCGGGTTCGAGAAGCGGTTCCCGCATGCGCTGCACGTCACGGTGATGAAGTACACGGACGGGGACCCGCGCGGCGCGGGCGACGCATTCCCTCAGCAGGAGCATCGCGCGGCGTGCGAGGCGCTCCGCCGGCTCGTCGACACGGATCACGTGGACGGGGAGTTCTACAAGGTCTACGTGTACGACCTGCCGCCCGCGAAGCGTTGGGCCCCGCACATCGAGGGCGACACTACCGACCATCGCGCGAAAGTGGCCGCGCTGGAGGACGGCTACGACCGCGCGGGGTCGACCCGAGACCACCTCGGCATAGGCTGGGCGAGCGTACCGGAGACGTTCCGCGCATGCGTGACGGACACGCGCGAGTATCGTACGGAGCCCGAGGACTTCAAGTAGCGGCCTTTTTCGGCCGAGCATCGGAAAGCTTTGCAGCTTTCCGATGAACGAGCTATTTCGGGCGATGGAAGGCATCCCTTCCGAATCCTCCCTGGAAGAAAGCCGAAGGCGCGCTGCCGGATACCATGTGAGCGGCTTCACGAGCGGATGGGCGGCTTGGTCGAGCAGGGTTCGTCGGCCCACCGGGAGCCCGCTGGACACAGGCGTCTTGAAAACCGATAGTGGCGGGAATCACAATCAGAGAGTTTCACGACACTTAACAGATATTCAGCCGCCCGTGCTGGAAGCGTGCAGGCGCGGGCGGCCGACGTGAGAGGCATGAGATGACCCGAGGCGCGTGCAGATCCGCAGTGCTGGCAGTGGCCGCCGCACTGCTCCTGTCCGGTTGTTCCACCTCGGCCACCTCCGTTGGCGTGAAGGGCACGGCCAAAGCCGAAGCCGGCTCCGCCGTGGCCGCAGCGCCGCAGCGTCTTCCTGATTCCGCTTACTATCTCAAGCCCGGTCTTCCGAGATGGGTCGATCCCGAGAGCGGCTACGACACGACTCGGCAGTGGAAGCTCGAGGGCGGCGAGTGGCCCGTGATGATGGTCCTGAGCCCGTCGCAGGCCCCCCAGGCCCTGTACGGGTTCTCGGCCGGGGAGTTCGAGAAGCGGCTGAAGCCGTTCGGCATCACCCCCAAGCTGGAGAGGATCGACGGCCCGCCGCGCACGTTCCATGCGCTGGAGCGTTCGAAGTGGCCGTTCGTGTACATGCCGCTCGCCGTGTTCATGGACTACGTGCGGTCGGAGAAGAACCAGGGCGGCGCGGGCGGTCTCCAGTACGTCGCGCTCGCCGGCTCGACCGCTGGGGGAGGGTACACGCTCCTGGCCCGGGATCCGTCCATCAAGAGCGTGACGGACCTCAAGGGCAAAAAGGTGGGCTTCCTCAATACGAACCCGGCCCCCGGCGCGCTGCTCACGAAGGCGGCGAAGAACGCGGGGATCGCGATAGGCGAGGGCGCTTCGGACATCCACGTGACGTTCGGGCCCGCCGGCGACCAGATGAACCGCTTCGGCAGGGGGCAGCTGGACGCGATAGTCAGCCTGAACATCTACAAGGCCGCGCTGATCAAGCAGGGCGCGCACCCCGTCACCGACTTCGCCGACGTCGGCTACCGCGCGAACTACACGATCCTCGTCGTCGAGCGCACGGTGCTCGAGAGGCGGCCGGATGTCGTCGACGCGTTCCTTCAGGCTCACTACGCCGCCGAGGCGCCCGCCGAGAAGGCGTGGAAGGACGGCTCGAACGTGCGTGCTTTGCTCCAGAGCTGGAACGGCTTCTTCGCTGGTCAGAACACCAAGTGGAGCACGCAGCGTCCGGTCGCGAACGAGGCCGCGTACAAGGCGATGCTCGGGCGGATGGAACCCGAGCTGCGGCTGGACAAGCAGCTCGTCGAGGCATGCTTCGACTTCAACGGCGTGCATCGCACCTGGGGTTGGAGAGGGACGGTGGACACGGCGAAGCTAGTCGAATACGGGCCGTTCGACCAGGTTCTGAAGGAGCACGGCCAGGCGCCCCAGTAGGCGTCGGGCGGCGATGAGGGGGTCTTCGGGATGAGTGGATGGCGTCTCGTCGTGGTCCTCGCGGCCGCCTGCGCGTTCGCGCTGGCGGCCCCGGTTCTCGCATCAGCCGACACCGTCGGGCCCGTGATCGGCGCGACCTCTCCCGCGACTGGTACGACGGTGATCGCCCCCGTCACGCTCAGCGCGAGCGCGCAGGACCTGGACCTCATCGACGGGCCGCGATGCGCGTTCCTGGTGGACGGTGCCCCCGCCGCTACGCCTACCGTGACCTACGGCGGCTATTGGACCGGTGACGGCTGCAGCACCTGGTGGGTCGACGACTTCACGACCGCGACGGTCAGAACGAGCGTGGCCGCGCTCAGCTATGGTCCACACACGGTCACTTTCCAGGCCTACGACCGCCTCGGCAACCTCTCGACGAGCTCGTGGAGTATCGTCCAGTCGACGCCTTTGACGTTCAGCAACCCCGTGCCCCCCAACGGCTCGAGGCACATCTCCCTCTCGCACGTCGAGGTGAGCATGGCGGGCGTCGGTATCCTGCCATCGAGCGTGGGCATGCGCATCGACGACATGACGGTGACGGCCTCTTACGCGCCGATCGACGCTGGTCACGGGCGAGCGGTGTACGACGGCGCGATCGGCGACGGGACCCACACGGTGACCGTGTGGGGAGGCGACGGAAGCGCGGTGGCGACGACGACATGGTCCTTCCTCGTCGACCACACGATCACCGGCCCGACCCTGTCGGCGCTCTCTCCTGCGGACGGGACGCTCGTGCAGGGACCGTTCACGCTCAGCGTCCACGCGACGGCGAGCGTCGGTGTCGACGGTGCCGGGTCCAGGCTTTGGGTCGACGGCACCGCTCTCGCGCCGTCGGTCGTGCAGTACGGCGGGTACTGGGCGTCCTCCGGATGCGGCACATATTGGGTCGAGGATCCGACCTCGGTGGATCTTCAGTTCTCCGTTCCCGACCTCGCGCCGGGGACGCATCCCTTGACGCTGGACGTCTACGACCGCACCGCGATCGTGACCGGGCGGACGCTCTCCGTCGTCAGGTCGGCGCACCTCGCGTTCTCGGGTCAGGCGCCCGCCGATGGGAGCAAGCAGCGGTCGGTGACGCAGGTGCAGGTCGGCATCAGCGGAGGCGAGGTGAACCCCGCCTCGGTGACGATGGCGCTGGACGGCGTCCCCGTCGCGGTCACATGGCTGCCGCTTACGTCGGCCAGCGGGAACGCGGTGTACGCGGGTCCGGTCGCCGACGGCCCGCACACCGTCGTCGTCACCGCGACCGATATGACCGGGTCGCCGGCTGCACGCACGCAATGGTCCTTCTGGGTCGACTCGGTCCCGCCAGCGCTCAACGTGACCCCGGTCGACGGGAGCACGATGGCGGACGCGGCGAGCGGGGTCACCCTCGTCGCCAGCGACGCCGACGGGATCGATCCCGCCTCGATGGTGATCAAGAGCGACGGCACGACACTCTCGCCGGTCGTCACCGCCTCGATCGACGCCACCACCACCTCGGCCAAGTGGTCGGGCATCCTCTCGGAGGGGCCTCATACGCTATGGGGAGCGGCTGCCGACACGGCGGGCAACGTGACCACCGGGACCTGGTCGTTCACCGTGGCCGATCCACCCCGCTTCGGCACGCCGTCCCCCGGTCCCGGCGGGATCGCCGGCCGGGCGGCCACGATCACCGTGCCCATCAGTGACGTGAACGACGCGCTCGACACAGGTTTCGGCGCCGAGCTCACGCTGGACGGATCTAGGGTTCCCGCGTCGTTCACTCCGACGGACGCGATGCACGCTATCGTTACGGCGGCGGTGTCCCCGCTCGTGAACGGCGTCCATTCCGCCTCGCTCCGGGTCCGCGACTCGCACGGCAATGTCGGCACGCTCGATTGGACCTTCAACGTCGACACGACGCCTCCCTCGGTCGTCGGGGGCACCCAGTCGCCGGCGGCGGGCGCGACGCTCTCGACCTCCACCGCGTCGATCGGCGCGAAGTTCTACGACGTCCACCGGATGGACCCCTCGGCGACGCTCGCCTGGCTCGACGGTGCACCGGCGGCGGTGAACGCGGCGTTCGACGGTGCCTGGGTTCCCGACTCCTTCGGCTGCAGCTCGTACTGGCAGCCGGATCCGACGACGCTGGTGGTCTCGTTCCCCTCGGCGGTGAGCCTGCACGACGGGCCGCACTCGGTCACGGTCCGCACCGCTGACGTGTTGGGCAACCCCGCGGACCATACGTGGAGCTTCAACGTGGTGGAGTATCCGGCGATCAGCGGGATCCGGCCGGTGAGCCAGTCGAAGGGGCTCGACGCCACGATCGCCGTCGCCGCCTCGGTCTCGGACTTCGACGGCATCAGGCCGGGCTCCGTCCGTGTGGACTGGCGCGTCGCGAATTACGGCCATCCCGCTGGCGTGTGGCAGTCGTTGGTCGCCTCCGCGAGCGGCAGCGTCTCGAAGGCGTTCGTCCCTCCCACTACCGAGACGCGCTACGAGTTCCTCTTCAGCGCGACGGACGTCACGGGCTACACGACGACGGCGACCACCGACTACTACCTCGGCACCGCTCGCGCCACCATGCAGTCCGAGACGTCGTGCACCGTCTGCCACACGACGATCTTCAGCACACACAGGATGGACAACTGCGCGGCGTGTCACGGCGATCCGAGGGGCGCGTGCCCCTGCCACGGAACGGCGATGCACTCCACCGCCTACCTCGACCACGCCACGATCGACGAGCACGGCGCGATCTGGACCGGACGCACCTGCGCCGACTGCCACAACCACTACCCGGACACCGAGGCGCAGCGTCACTCGACGACCTCCCAGGTGAGCTGCGGGCAGTGCCACGCTCGCGCGTTGACCACGGAACACCAGGGCCGCCTGGATGCGGCGGGGCTGGCCTTCACGTGCTCGTCGTGTCACCGCTCCACCGACACCACGATCACTGCGGCCATCGCGTCCCGCAACACGGCGTGCGCGGCGTGTCACGCGGCGACGTCGGGTCACGAGAGCGTGCACGTGACCACGTCGCTCCAGAGCGCGTGTCTGATCTGTCATCAGAACAACGTCTCTACGGAGCACGTGGCGAACTCGAAGACGCAGACCTCGCCGCGCAGCTGCGACACGTGCCACAAGTCCGCCGATCCCCGGGTGGCCGGCGTGATCGCCGAGCAGAGCCTGGACTGCTTCGGCTGTCACAGCTACGGGCACGGCGTGCAGTTCGCCTCCAGGCCCGCGACGGACGTCCCCTTGTATCCCGATTACGCCTGGTCGATGCCTGAGCGCGCCTCCATCTATGCCGGTCTCGGATGGATGCCGACGGAGTTCGTTGCTGCCGGCCGTATCGTGGTCTCCTCCCGGCGCTCGGATGTGACCGGAGACCAGGTATCGGCGTACTACGCGTCGCAGATGGCGGCGAGCGGCTGGTCCCTGTCGGGCGATCCCCCGCCGCCTGGCTCCGATTTCTTCGTCATGACGTTCTTCAAGACGGGACACAAGGCGATCGTGTTCTTCTACGGCGGTCCTTCACACCAGGCCACGCCGCTGTTGCCCGCAGGGCACCGGATCGAGGTGGTGTACAAGTGACCCGCATCCTTCGGATCGCGCTGATCGCGGCCGTGACGTTCGCGGGTGTCCTCGGCGCCGTCACGCCAGCGCTCGCCGCCGGACCCGCGACGTTCTCGGCCGCGCAACCGGCGCCGGGCACGGCGATCGCGTCGGACAAGCCGCTCATCGCCGTCTCCGCGTTCGACCCGGCACAGCTTCAGGCTGCTCCATCGTTCTCGATGAAGGTGGACGGCCTGAACGTCACGGCGACGTTCGGCTACTTCGTGACCGGCGGCCACTGGGTGGATGACGGGTGCGGCGCGGTGTGGGTGGTCGACTACGACTACACCCGCGCCACGATCTCGTACACGCCCAAGGCCTCTTTCGCCCAGGGCACGCACACCGCGTACGTGCGGGTCGTGAACCGCGCGGGCGCCGCCTCCGACTACACTTGGAGTTTCCGCGTCGGGTCACCGCCGACGCTCTCCTCGCCGTTCCCGACGGACCGCTCGATGTCCACCACGGACCGTCCGACCATCTCGGCGAAGGTCACCGGCGGCACCGGCGCGACGGTCGCGATGTCTGTCGACGGCACGAGCGTGCCCGCGACACTGAACGCGATGGCGGGAACGGTCGACTACCTCCCGCCGGCCCCGCTCGACAACGACGCGACGCATACGGTCGTCCTCACGGTCACTAACGGCGCAGGCTCGGCAACCCTGACGTGGAGCTTCGGGGTGCAGATCTACACCACCATGCCGATCACGAACACCGGCTGCCAGATCTGTCACACCACCTACCCGGGCGCCCATCCCATGACGAGCTGCAACGGATGCCATGGGCCGAACAGCCCTGTGGGCGAGGGCTGGAACTTGCCTGCATATAGTGTTCACGGCTCCACGGACCACATCGGGAAGCTGGAGTGCACGTACTGCCACGGCGGCACCTATTCCTCGCTGCCGGTGCTGCACACGTTCGCCGACGACACGTACCATCTCAACGCCGCGGCCTGCAAGCCATGTCACGTGCGTTCGCTCTCCATCGAGCACAACCGCTACATGTCTTCGGCCGGCACGACGTTCGACTGCTCCACGTGCCACACGGCGACCTCCACGCCGGTCGTGTCCGCGATCCGCCGTGCGAACGTGCAGTGCCCGGCGTGTCACAGCACGCCGCACGGGATCCCCATGGCCGAGCAGGCGCCGGCCGACACGCCGCTGTATCCGGGTGTGGACTGGTCGCTGCCGCAGCGGGCGTCGATCTGGAAGGGCGAGCCTTGGATGCCGGACGCGTACGCGGCGGACGGGCTGGCCGTCTTCTCGTCGCGCTCGACCACACTCGTCGTCTCCGACGTCTGGAGCTTCTACTCCGCGCGGATGGCGGCGAACGGCTGGACGCTGACGAGTCACGACACGTCGGGGCTAGCGGACTTCTTCGTCGCGGCTTGGAGCAAGGGGCAGAGGCAGACGCTCGTCCGCGTGGCCGGCGGTGCCGCATACGAGGCGTCTCCGCTCGATCCGTCGGGCTACGGCATCGTGCTGCTGTACCGCTAGATCGAACGGCGTCGACGGCCGAGGTGCCCGCGCGGGTACCTCGGCCGTCCTGTTCTCCCCGTAACCGTTAACGCGGCCGAAACATCGGCTACCTATCCTCTGAGTCAGGCAGCGAGTCTCCACGGCCCGCCGGGCCGTGCAAACCGTCCCCGAGGAGGATGAGCGTATGGCGGCAAAGTTCGACAAGGACTACGTGCTCAAGACGATCGAGGAGCGCGGCGTCCACTTCGTGCGTTTCTGGTTCACCGACGTGCTGGGCGTGCTGAAGTCGTTCGCCGTGACCGACACCGAGATCGAAGGCGCCTTCGAAGAGGGCATGGGCTTCGACGGATCCTCGATCGACGGCTTCACCCGCATCCAGGAATCCGACATGGTGGCGTTCCCGAACGCCCATACCTTCCAGATCCTGCCCTGGAGGCCGGACGAGAAGGGCGTCGCCCGCATGTTCTGCGACGTCATGAAGCCCGACGGCACTCCTTTCGAGGGTGACCCGCGCTTCGCGCTCAAGCGCATGCTCAAGAAGGCGCAGGACATGGGCGGCTACACGATGTACGTCGGCCCCGAGCTCGAGTTCTTCTACTTCGCCGACGATCAGGGCACGGACGTGCTGGACGAGGGCGGCTACTTCGACCTCACGCCGCTCGACATCGCGAGCGACCTGCGCCGCGACACCGTGCTCACGCTCGAGAAGATGGGGATCCCGGTCGAGTACTCGCACCACGAGGTGGCCCCGTCGCAGCACGAGATCGACCTGCGCTACCAGGACGCGCTGACGATGGCCGACGCCGTAATGACGTACCGCCTGGTCGTCAAGGAGATCGCCTACGCGAACGGCGTGTACGCCACCTTCATGCCGAAGCCGATCCAGGGCCAGAACGGCTCGGGCATGCACACCCACCAGAGCCTGTTCAACAAGGACGGCAACGCGTTCTTCGACGCAGGAGATCCCGAGGGATACAACCTCTCGACCATCGGCAAGCAGTACATCGCCGGTCTGCTGAAGTACGCGCCGGAGTTCTGCGCGGTCACGAACCCGCTGGTCAACAGCTACAAGCGCCTGGTGCCCGGCTTCGAGGCTCCCGTCTACGTCACCTGGGCACGCCGCAACCGCTCCGCCATGGTCCGAGTGCCGATGTACAAGCCCGGCAAGGAGAACGCGACGCGCGTCGAGCTCCGCTCGCCGGACCCGTCGGCCAACCCGTACCTCGCGTTCGCCTGCATGCTGGGCGCCGGCCTGAAGGGCATCGAAGAAGGGCTGACCCTCCCCTCGGAGGCCACGAACAACATCTTCAAGATGACGGAAGAGGAGCTCTCCTCGGCCGGTATCGCCACGCTGCCGGGGAGCCTCGGCGACGCCATCGAGCTGTTCGAGGGCTCCGAGCTCATGAAGGAGGTCCTCGGCGAGCACATCCACTCGTTCTACGTGGAGAACAAGAAGGCCGAGTGGGCCGACTACATCCAGAACGTGTCGCAGTGGGAGCTCGAGCGCTACCTGCCTGTCATCTAGCGCGAGACGAGTTCTCGCATCACGAAGCGCGGGGCGCCGGCGCTCTCTCTCCGGCGCCCCGCGCTTTCCATCCCTGACCTGAGGGAGCGCTACACTGATGCACATGAAGAGAGTGCTGCTCGCCTCGGACGACGCGCATACCCGCGGGTGGCTGCGGCACGCGCTCCTGGGTCTCGACGTGGCCATCGTGGAGGCTCATCTCAACGAGCTGCAGTCGAACCTGGCCAAGGGCGAGTTCGATCTCGTCGTCCTCGACGGCGCTCGCAACCCGGACGTCCTGACGCAGGTCGTGGAGAACGCGAACGCCTCAGGACAGGAGATCGCGCTGTTCCTCGTCATCGAGCAGGAGGTGCTGGCTCAACTGCGCCTGCCGATCCGCCTCACCTCGGATTTCATGGTGCGCGGCGCTGCCTCGGAGGAAGTGGCCGCCCGCGTGCGCCAGCTGCTGTGGCCCGGCGAGGAGGCGAGCGCACAGGAGCTCATCCGCATCGACGAGCTGACCGTGAACCTCGCCACGTACCAGGCGCACGTCGAGGGCGAGCCGATCGACTTCACGTACATGGAGTACGCGCTGTTCACGTTCCTCGTGACGCATCCGAACAGGGCGTACAGCCGAGAGGTCCTTCTTCGGCGCGTCTGGGGCAGCGAGTATTACGGCGGGTCGCGCACGGTGGACGTGCACGTGCGCCGCATCCGCGCCAAGATCGGCGCGGAGCTGTCCAGCCGGCTCGTCACGGTGCGTCACGTCGGCTATCTCTGGAGGAGCACCTAGGCGGGGGTCACGCCCGTCGGGACGTGCCGCGTCCGCTCGAGCGCCCCGATCACGACCATCGCCACCCCTGCGGCGAGGATGTTGAGCCCGATGAGGACCGCGACCACCGCGAGCGTCGCGGCCGGAGCGGCCAGCATGTATACGCCGAGGGCCACGTCGATCGCTCCGACCCCCATCACCCACAGCCATCCGCTGCCGGGCGCTCTCACCAGGAACCCGATGACGAGCCTGGCTATGCCTTCGACGAAGAAGTAGCCTGCGAGGATCGCCACGAGGGTGATGCCCGCGAGGGCGGGCCGCGCGAACAGCATCACGCCCGCGAGGATCGCGATGATGCCGAACGCGAGGTCCCACAGCGCACCGCCTTCAGCCTGCGTGCGGAACGCCGCGATCACCTCGAGGATCCCCTTCACCACGAGGTAGAGCGGGAACGCGAGTGTCAGCGCCGTCGCGATCGAGTAGCGGGCGAAGACCGCGACGAGCCCGACGATGACGAGCACGACCCCCTCGGCGATCGCCCACGTGCCTGCCGTCGCCGTGTCCCCGTACGAGACGGTACGGTCCGCGTAAGCCATCGTGCCACCTCCCTTTCTACAGGGAGGTGGATCTTCCCGCCGGCGCAGGGCGGAAACGCTCGGGGAGGTACGAGGTGACGAGCGGAAGGTGCTGCTAGCGCACGGTGCCGAGGAACCGGTAGCTCACGCCGCGCTGGGGCTCACACTCACCTTCGATGCCTCGTTCGGCCATGAACGCGCACATCTCCTCCGGGGTGAAGAACGCGCCCGGCTCGCCGAGGAGCTTCTCGCCCCAGACGACGAGGCGCATCGCGCGGCGCGGATCCAGCTCCAGCACGAGGACGCCCCCTCCGCAGCGCACGACACGCTGCATCTCGCGGACCGCGCCGTCCTGGTCGCGGAAGTGGTGGAACGCGTCCGAGACGACGAGGGCGTCGAAGGTGTCATCGGCGAAAGGCATGTCCTCGGCACATCCGAGCACGCCCGTTACGTCGCCATGCGCCGGCAGATAGGAGAGCATCTCGGGAGTCGCGTCCAGCACCGTTACGTGACACTCGAGGGCACCCGCGAGGTGCTGCGCCAGCGCGCCCGTCCCTCCGCCGAGGTCGAGCAGCCGGCCGCGGACGGGCACGTACGGACGGAGCCACCCGGCGATCAGCTCGGTGTCCTCGCCCGACCAGCGGTCGGCGAAGCGCCCGAAGAGCGGCGCCGACCAGTTGAAGAAGCCCATGTATCCCTCCGACTCAGCGTGTCCTTTCAGGATGATACGCCGGCGGGGCGAGTCCTGCGCAGCACCGAAGAGGGAGCCGCCGGGCGGCGCGGGCGGCGCCCGCGAGGTCCGAGCCGTCGGGTACAATCGAGACGCCTCGGAGGACCTGTCGAAAGGGCGCCCGCATGACCGACCGCGTCGTCGCCATCATCGACGGCAACAGCCTTGTCCATCGCGCGTACCACGCGCTCCCGCCCACCATGACCGCGCCGGACGGCACTCCGACGAACGCAGTCTTCGGTTTCACCTCGATGCTGGTGAAGATGGTCTCCGACCTGCGGCCTTACGGCGTCGTGGTGGCGTTCGACTGCGGGAAGCCCGCCTTCCGCACGGAGGTGCTCGAGCGCTACAAGGTGCAGCGCCCGCCGACCGCCGACGAGCTCAAGGTCCAGTTCCCGCTGGTCAAGAAGGTGCTCGAGGCGCTGGCCGTGCCGATCGTCGAGTCGCCCGGGTGGGAAGGTGACGACGTCTTGGGGACGCTGGCCGAGTTCGGGAAGGCAGCGGGCGTCCGCGTGCTGCTCGTCACGGGGGATCGCGATGCGCTGCAGCTGGTGGAGGACGGCGCGGTGGAGGTCGTGAGCACGCGCAAGGGCATCACCGACATCGTCGTCTACGACGAGGCCGGCGTGAAGGAGAAGACGGGCGTCACGCCCGCGCAGATACCGGACTACCTGGGACTGAAGGGCGACACCTCGGACAACATCCCCGGCGTGCCCGGTGTGGGCGAGAAGACCGCGGCGAAGCTCATCGCCGAGTACGGCTCGCTGGAGGAGGTGCTCGCGCACGCGGAGGAGATCAAGGGCAGGCTGGGCGAGAACCTGCGAACCAACGCCGAGGAGGCACGCGCCAGCAAGATCGTGGCGACGATCCGCCGCGACGTGCCGGTCCAGCTGGATCTCGGCGGGGTCTGCTGGGGGACGTGGCGCGCGGAGGACGTGCTGCGCGTCTTCACCGCCCTGTCCTTCACCACGCTCGTGGACCGCGTGTTCGCCACCGCACCCGCGGTCGAGGAGGCGCCCCCCTCCCTCGAGGAGGTCGCCGTGCGCGCGACGGCCGAGGGGCCGGACGCGGTCACGCGGCTGCGCGCGTACATAGCGGGGGGGCCGGAGGCCTGGCTCGGCGTCGCGCTCGACGACGGCGCGGGAGAGACGCTGTTCCCCGCGGAGGCGCGAGTGCTGGCGGTCGCGGTGCCCGGCGAGACCGTGGTCGTGCGCGGGGAGGAGGCCGACGCCGTGCTCGGCGAGCTCGTGTCGCGCGCCCGCATAGCCGCGTGGGACGCGAAGGAGGCCCTGCAGCCGCTGTGCCCGCCCGGCGAGGCAGTGCACGCGTGCCCCCACCCGCTGGACGCGCTGGATCCCGCGCGGCTGTTCGGCTGCGACGTGGCCGCCTACCTCCTCGAGAGCAACCGCAGCAGCTACGAGCTCCCCAGGCTGGTGGAGGAGTACCTCGGCCGAAGGCTTGCCGAGAGCGCGGATGCGGGGGAGCGCGCGGCGGCGCGGGCGTCCGCCGTCGCCGAGCTGCAGCCTGTCCTCGCCGAGAGGCTGGAGGCGGACGGGAGCCTGGAGTGCTTCGAGCGCATCGAGATGCCGCTCGTGCCGGTACTCGTGCGTATGGAGAACATCGGCGTCGGGATCGACGCGAGCATCCTCGACGACCTTGCCGCCGACGTCTCGGGGCAGATCGAGGCGCTGCGGTCGGAGATCCTCGAGCTGGCCGGCGTGGACTTCAACGTGGACTCGCCCAAGCAGCTGGGCGAGGTGCTGTTCGACAAGATGCAGCTGCCCGCCGGCAAGCGCACCAAGACGGGCTGGTCGACGGACGCGTCCGTTCTCGGGCCGCTGTGCGAGAGCTTCCCGATCTGCGCCAGGGTCATGGAGTATCGCGAGCTCACGAAGCTCCGTTCGACCTACATCGACGCTCTGCCGAGACTGCTGGGCCCGGACGGCCGCCTTCACACGACCTTCAACCAGACCGTCGCCTCCACGGGGCGTCTCTCGTCGAGCAACCCGAACCTCCAGAACATCCCGGTCCGGTCCGACCTCGGCCGGCGGATCCGTGCGGCGTTCGTGCCGCCGGACCGCGACGAACTGATGGTGGCGGCGGACTACAGCCAGATCGAGCTGCGCATCCTCGCGCATCTCTCCGACGACCCCGGACTCATCGAGGCGTTCACCTCGGGCGCCGACTTCCACACGGCCACCGCGGCCCGCGTCTTCGGGGTGGCGCCCGCATCCATCACGCCGGAGCACCGGCGCCGCGCGAAGGCGGTCAACTTCGGCATCGTCTACGGCATCTCCGCGCACGGGCTGTCCGAGTCGCTGCAGGTGCCCCGCGACGACGCGCAGGCGATGATCGACCGCTACTTCGACGCGTACCCGCTTGTGCGCGAGTACCTCGACCGGGTGGTGGCGGAGGCGCACCGCGACGGGTACGCGGTGACGATGTTCGGCCGTAAGCGGCGCATCCCCGAGCTGAACTCGGCGAACCACAACCTCCGCGGCTTCGGAGAGCGCACGGCAATGAACCACCCGATGCAGGGCACGGCGGCGGACGTCGTCAAGCTCGCCATGGCCGAGGTGGACCGGCGCCTGCGCTCGGAGGGTCTTGCCAGTCGCATGGTGCTGCAGGTGCATGACGAGCTCGTCTTCGAGGCGCCTCCCGCCGAGCTCGAGCGCTTGTCGGCGATGGCCGCGGAAGCGATGACCGCTGTCGTGGCCCTCAAGGTCCCGCTCGAGGTGCACGTGAGCTCCGGTACCGACTGGGCGGCTGCCAAATAGCGGCATCTGCGCGAATCGTCCCCCGCAGCCGCGGGTAAGTACTCCACGTCGCTGCTACTCCGGCATCTTGGAGGTCCCCATGGCATACGTGGAGCACACGCCGACGACGATCGTGCATGACGACGAGCACACGTACGGCGCGATCATGGCACGGCGGGTCGTCCTGTACCTTCTCGACGTGCTCGAGATCCTGCTCGCTTTCCGCTTCTTCCTCAGGCTGCTCGCCGCCAATGCCGCGAGCCCGTTCGTCATGTTCATCTACCGCGTCACGGAGCCGTTCGTCTTCCCGTTCCGGGGGATCTTCCCGCAGATCTCCGAGCGGGGCAGCGTGCTGGAGTGGGCGGTGCTGCTGGCCATGATCGTGTACGCCATCGTCGCGTGGGGCATCGTCCGACTCATCTGGCTGCTCTCCGCGCACGAGGAGCCGGTCGCGACCGAGTCCGGGGTGGAGCATCGGGAGGACGTCTATCACGACGAAGATACGATGGTGTGATACGTGCTTGGGTGGGTACAGCCCGCGCGGCGCGTTTCCTCTGTTCAGAGGGTTTGGCGTAGTGTAATATCGAATTTCGGCTGTTCGGACGCCACGAGGGCGTGCGGAGCCGGGTAATGTAGGCCCCCGAGAAGACATGTATGGAAAGCACCGAGACGATCCGTAGATGTAGGTATCGGGGCCCCGCGTAGGAGAAGGAAAGGGGCCACCCAGAAGTGAGCGATTTCGACACCGGAAGCATTATCGATGAACGCGAGTACTCCGAAGAGGAGATGCATGCGCTGATCGACGGCACGATCACCGACTTCGACGAGGGCGATCTCGTCAGCGGCACGATCGTGCAGGTGGAGCGGGACGAGGTCCTGCTCGACATCGGATACAAATCAGAAGGCGTCATCCCCGCGCGTGAGCTCTCCATCCGCAAGGACGCCAACCCCGAAGACATCGTGCACCTCGGCGACCAGGTCGAGGCGCTCGTCCTCCAGAAGGAGGACAAGGACGGCCGGCTGATCCTCTCCAAGAAGCGTGCGGAGTACGAGCGCGCGTGGGTCAACGTCGAGGAGAAGTTCAACTCGGGCGAGAACGTCGAGGGCGAGGTCATCGAGGTCGTCAAGGGCGGCCTGATCCTCGACATCGGCCTGCGCGGCTTCCTGCCGGCGTCGCTGGTGGACCTTCGTCGCGTGAAGGACCTGCAGGCGTTCATCAACACGCGTCTCGAGTGCCGCGTCATCGAGATGGACCGCAACCGCAACAACGTCGTGCTGTCGCGCCGCGTCGTCCTCGAAGAGGGCCGCAAGACCGAGCGCCAGGCGATCCTCTCCAAGCTAATCAAGGGTCAGATCCTGCCCGGCACCGTGTCCTCGATCGTCGACTTCGGCGCTTTCGTCGACCTCGGCGGGATCGACGGCCTGGTGCACATCTCGGAGCTGTCCTGGAGCCACGTCAACCACCCCAGCGAGGTAGTGCAGGTGGGCGACAAGGTCAACGTGCAGGTGCTCGACGTCGACTTGGACCGCGAGCGCATCAGCCTCGGCCTCAAGCAGACCACCGAGGACCCGTGGCGCCAGCTCGTCAAGAACTTCCCGATCGGCGCGATCATCACCGGCAAGGTCACGAAGCTCGTCCCGTTCGGCGTGTTCGTCGAGATCGGCGACGGCGTCGAGGGACTCGTGCACATCTCCGAGATGGCCAAGGGCCACGTCGAGGTGCCGGAGGACGTAGTGCGGATCGGCCAGGAGGTCCACGTCAAGGTCATGGACATCGACGTCGACCGCCGGCGGATCTCGCTGTCGATGCGCGCCGCCGCCGAAGACCTCGGCCTGGCTCTCCCCGAGAGCCCGGTGCGGGAAGAGGGCGAGGAGGCCGCTGAGGGCGAGGCGGAGGCCGAGGAGGCCCCCGACTACGCCGAGGGAGAGCCGCATCCGGCGCACGACGAGTCGGAGCCGCACGAGGACGCCGAGGCGGAGCCGGAGACGGACGCCTCGGAGACCGCGGCGGCCGTGCCGATGGACGAGGAGCCCGTCGAGGGCCCGCGCGAGGATGCGGCCGAAGAGGAGTAGCGTCACCCGCCGCCTGCGGAGTCGGCTTACAATAACGGGGCCGGGCCGGCGCGACAGCGCGGCTCGGCCCCGACCTTTCTTTCGGAGGAAGCCATGTTCGTGCTCGCGGTCACGGGCGGTATCGGTTCGGGCAAGAGCGAGGCCGCGCGCTTCTTCGCGGAGCGCGGCGCGGTCGTGCTCGACCTCGACGTCATCGCCAAGTCCATGCTGAACATGCCGCTTGTTCGGGACCGGGTGGTCGGCGCGTTCGGCGATGAAGTGCTCGCCGAGGACGGGTCGGTGGACACGGCGTCGCTGGCCGCCCTCGCGTTCGCTTCGGACGAAGCGACTCTCACGCTCGACCGGATCACCCACCCGGCCGTCCTTCGGGAGGTGGGCGAGGGCCTGCGGAACCTGCAGCTGATGGAGCAGCCGCCTCGGCTGGTGGTCCTCGACGTCCCGCTGCTCGTCGAGGCGCCGACCTTGGCGGAGCTCGCGGACCACGTTCTGGCGATCGAGGCGCCGGTGGAAGAGCGCGTTCGGCGCTGCGTCGAGCGCGGCATGGCCGAGGCCGACTGCCGGGATCGCATCGCCAGGCAGGCCACGGACGCGCAGCGCGCCGAGCTGGCAGAGACCGTCATCGTCAACGACGGCGACCTCGCGCGCCTTCGCGAGGACCTCGAGGGATTCTGGGAGCGAGAGGTCGCGCCGCATGCCGCGTGAGCACCCGTTATCCTGGCACCGCCTGGCGCCCTTGGCCCTCGTGGCGGTGCTCGCGGTACTCGCCGCCGCTGCCGTCGCCGGCCCGAAGTGGTACCAGCGCATGTACTATCCGTTCCGCTTCGGTGCCGAGATCGGGCGCGTGGCGCTCGCGGAACGCGTGGACCCGTATCTCGTCACCGCCGTCGTTCACGCCGAGTCCGGGTTCGACCCCGACATCGTCTCGAAGAAGGGCGCCGTCGGGCTCATGCAGGTCATGCCGGAGACCGCCGAGGACATCGAACGCGCCCGGGGCCGGAAGGTCGCCGTGACGACGCAGCGGCTGCGGCAGCCGGAGGAGAACATCCGCTACGGCGCGCGCTATCTTCGGCAGTTGCTCGACCGCTACGGCGGGGACCGAGCGCTCGCGTTGGCCGCGTACAACGCGGGCATCGTGAACGCGGACCGCTGGAAGCGCGCCGGCGGTGGCGGACGCATCGACTTCCCGCAGACGCGCCACTACGTCGAGAAGGTGCTTGCGGAGCGCGACACCTACCGCAAGCTTTATCCGGGAGCGTATCCGTGGCAGAAGCAGTGACGCGGTTCCGAGTGCGCTCGGAGTTCGAGCCGGCGGGCGACCAGCCCAAAGCGATCGAGCGGTTGGCCGAGGGTGTCATCCGAGGCGACCGCTACCAGACGCTGCTGGGTGTCACCGGCTCGGGCAAGACGTTCACGATGGCGAAGGTGATCGAGGCGGTCGGGAAGCCGACGCTCGTGATGGCACCGAACAAGACGCTGGCGGCGCAGCTCGCGGCGGAGCTGCGCGAGTTCCTGCCGGACAGCGCCGTCGTGTACTTCGTGAGCTACTACGACTACTACCAGCCCGAAGCGTACGTGCCTTCCACCGACACCTACATCGAGAAGGACTCCTCCATCAACGAGGAGGTCGAGAAGCTTCGTCACGCCGCCACGGCCGCGCTGCTGTCCCGCAAGGACGTCGTGGTCGTGGCTTCAGTCTCGGCCATCTACGGCATCGGTTCGCCCGAGGACTACGCGGGCACGGCGGTGTTCGTGCAGCGCGGCGAGGAGCGCGACCGCGACGCGCTGATCCGCAAGCTGGTGGAGATCCAGTACGACCGCAACGACTACGAGCCGCAGCGCGGGACGTTCCGCGTGCGCGGCGACGTGCTCGACGTGTTCCCGCCCTACGCCGAGCACCCGGTGCGCATCTCCTTCTTCGGCGACGAGATCGAGGGCATCGACGAGGTCGACCAGCTCACGGGCGAGGTGCTGACGAGCTTCGACACGCTCCCGATCTGGCCGGCCACCCACTACGTCACGATCCCCGCCAAGCTGCAGGCCGCGCTGCAGGGGATACAGGACGAGCTGCGCGAGCGGCTGCAGCAGCTTAAGGCTTCAGGCAAGCTGCTGGAGGCCCAGCGGCTCGAGATGCGCACGAACTACGACCTGGAGATGCTCGAGGAGATGGGCTTCTGCAGCGGCATCGAGAACTACTCGCGGCACCTCGACGGGCGAAAGCCGGGCGAGCCCCCGCACTGCCTCATCGACTACTTCGGCGGCGATTTCCTCTGCATGGTCGACGAGAGCCACGTGAGCCTGCCGCAGATCCGCGGGATGTACGAGGGGGACCGGAACCGCAAGCTCACGCTCGTCGAGCACGGTTTTCGTCTGCCCAGCGCGCTAGACAACCGGCCGTTGCGCTTCGACGAATTCGAGGCGCGCGTCCCGCAGTTCGTCTACGTCTCGGCCACGCCGGGCGACTACGAGCTGCAGCACTCGGCGCAGGTCGTCGAGCAGATCATCCGGCCCACCGGGCTGGTCGACCCGCAGATCGAGGTAAGGCCGACCAAGGGCCAGATCGACGACATCGTGCACGAAGTGCGCGAGCACGCCGCGCGCGACGAACGTGTGCTCGTCACGACGCTCACCAAGAAGATGGCCGAGGACCTCACCGACTACCTCGGCGACCAGGGGCTGCGCGTGCGCTATCTGCACGCCGACGTCGCCACGCTCGAGCGCGTCGAGCTGCTGCACGACCTGCGTGCGGGCGTCTTCGACTGCCTGGTCGGCATCAACCTCCTGCGCGAGGGTCTCGACCTGCCCGAGGTGTCGCTCGTGGCGATCCTGGACGCCGACAAGGAAGGCTTCCTGCGCAACTTCCGCTCGCTCATCCAGACGATCGGCCGGGCGGCCCGCAACGTCTCCGGCACGGTGCTGATGTACGCGGACAGGGTGACCGACTCCATGCGGCTCGCCATCGACGAGACGAACCGCCGCCGCGCGATCCAGGTCGCGTACAACACGGAGCATGGCATCGAGCCGAAGACGATCATGAAGGCCATCAACGACCTCGTGCAGTACGTGCGGGAGGCCGAGGCCGGCTACAGTACCTCCGAGCAGGTGGCCGACGAGCTGGCGAGGATGCCGCGCGAGGAGCTCATGCGCCTCATCTCCACCATCGAGGAGGACATGCACGGCGCCGCCGAGTCGCTCGACTTCGAGGCCGCGGCGCGCATGCGCGACCAGGTCGTGAAGTTGCGCGCACACATCGAGTCCACCTCCGAGGAGGAAGCGCTGGCGGCGTTCAAGAAGGGTGCGCGCCGGGGAAGCTCGCACGGAGTGCGCCGCAAGAAGCGGTAAGGGGAGGAGCCCTGCATGGACAAGGTGTTCATCAACGACGAGATCAAGGCCGCGATGCGCTCGGGCGACAAGCCTCGGCTGTCGATCCTGCGTCTGGTGAAGAACGACATCGACGTCAAGGAGAAGGAGTCGAAGCGCGACCTCACTGACGAGGAGGTCACCGCGACCCTCAAGAAGGTGCTGAAGCAGACGGGCGAGACGCTCGAGGGCTCGATCAAGGCCGGGACGAACGCGGAGCGCACGGCGCTGCTGCAGACGGAGGTCGACATCCTGAGCGGCTACCTGCCTCGCCAAGTCTGCGGCGCCGAGCTCGAGGCGATCGTCGACCGCGTGCTGGCCGAGACCGGCGTGACCGAGAAGCGCGGGATGGGGCAGGTCATCTCGGCCGTGGTGGCGGAGACGGGCGGCAACTGCGACAAGGCCGAGGTCGCGAGGATAGTCGGCGGGAAGCTGGGATAGCGCCGGCCTACGGCAGGTACTGCTGCTCGAGCTTGACGATCGCCCCGCCGTGTATCGTCAGCCAGTACGGATTGCGCAGTATCGTGGCGTCCGCCGCCGAGCTCTCCCACCTGGACAGGAAGCCGGACGCGCTCGTGGCGTGCAGCGTCGGGTCGCCGCCCACGAGGTACTTCACTCCCGCACCTGAGGCGAGCTTGAACGTGCGCAGCTTCGGGTTGTCGTTGACGATGTAGTAGTCGTTCGGCGGCGGGGACTCGTCTCCGTGGGCCGCCGCGGCCGTCGCTGCTTCATGGCCGGAGAGCATCTGGGCGTAGTCGACGGTGACCACCACGTCGCCGCTCTTCTGCGTCACCTTCTTGAGGTAGCCGAAGTGCTTGCCGTCCTCGGCGGAAACGTTCTCGCCGGTGGGTGCCTGCGGCTTCACCACCGTACCGGTCGCCGCGATGGTCACCGTGGACGCCGAGGTGGCCGCCGGCGCGGTCACTTCGGTGGTGACCGCCGGCGCCGTGGCGACGTCGCCCGCGTTCGGCGGCCCGGGTGAGACCGGAGGCCGCGCGCAACCTGCCGCGACCGCGACGGCGAGCGCGCAGACCGTCAGTGCCGGGACGGATCGGATCCCCATGCCCGTACCCCCGTTCCCCTCGTGGGCCTCGCCCAGAAGGTAGCAGGCGCGCGGCGGTACGTCTACGCGGCTACTGGCCGTCCTTCGGCAGCACTACCTGCACGAGCCGGACGACGTTCCCCTGGCGCGCGAACAGCCACCACGGCGTCTTCCGGATCGCGCCGCCGGCCTTCCACTGCGCCGCGAACTCGGGAGCGGAGAGCTTCGAGACCGCGCCGCCGGCGTCCACCATCTCGAAGGCCGCCTTCGAGGAGACGTCGTACGTCTTCGTCTTGTGGGTGTCGTTGGCGATGTAGTAGAGCCGCGTGTTGACCACGGCGCCGTTCTTCTTCGCGTAGACGTCGGCGTCGTTGCCGGTGAGCAGCTCGGCCTGGTCCCACTTCAGGTACATGTCCTTGCCGCTGCCCCCCACGGCGGTGACGTAGCCGAAGTCGGATCCTTGGGGCTTCTTGGGCACCACGGGCTTCGGCGTGGCGGCGGGGGTGACGGTGGGGACCACCGCGGTGGCCGTGTCTTCGAGCGCGACCAGCTTGACGGAGGTGTCGCGGGGGGTGTCCGCCGCCAGCGTGACGGACCGCTGGTACAACAGGAGGCCGGCACCCGTGGACAGGGCGACCACGAGGAGCGAGGCGACTATGAGACCTATCTTGTCCGCGCGCTGCACTTCCGCGTTCCTCCCTGTGGGCTTCAGGCGCCGAGAGGCGCTGGACGGATTATAGCTTGGCGAGTGGCCGGTGGGGGAGCGGTACGGGCTCCCCGGTTGTAGAATCGGGTCACACGGAGAGGGGGAGCGAGGCGATGATAGCCGGCAGGGCCGAGCCCGGGTGGCGCGTCCGGATCGGCTTCTTCGCAGTGCCGCTCGCCGCGTTCGCGCTCTACGCCGCCGCCACCCGCGCCCCTGAGCCCGGGCATCGCGTCATCGCGAGCTTCGGCGGCAGGACGTTCGACCTCGCCGTCGCGGACACGGGGAAGCTGCGGGAGCGCGGCTTGCAGGGCCACCCCGAGCCCGGACGCGGGCACGGGATGCTGTTCGTCTTCGACGAGCCTCAGCAAGTGACGATCGCGATGAAGACCGTGCCTTACCGCATCGACGTAGCCTTCATCGACTCGAGCCTCCGCGTCGTGCGGACGGTCGCCATGCAGCCGGAGCCCCTCGGCATCCAGCGCGCCGTCTCCGGCGTGCCGGTGCGGTACGTCGTCGAGGCTCGCGCGGGGACCGTGCTCTCCGACGAGCTGACGGTGGGGAGCCGTTTCCGGATGCTCCAGGAAGTGCCGTAGGCGCACGCTAGACCTCCGCCAGCCGCGCGGTCTCCTCGTCCAGCTCCTCCAAGTACGCGCGCATCTCCCGGCGGCGGGTCTCGGCGGTGCGCCGCGCCGCTTCGGTCACGAGCTTCGCGGGCAGCGTCTCCGAGAACCGGCGGATCTGCTCCACCGCCGAGCGGACGTCGGGGACCCAGTCCTCGATGCCGACGATCGACAGCAGCCGTGTGATACCCACCGCGCCCATGAAGTCGAGGATGTCGGCGTCGTGGAAGCAGCGGGACTCCGAGATCGGCAGCGGCGGACGCTCGAAATCGTGCGCGCGGATGCAGTCGAGCACGATGTAGGCGTACTCGTCGGGGAAGCGCACCGCCTTCAGCACCTCTGCCGCCGCGCGCGCCGAGCACTCGTGCTGGGGCTGTCCCTCGGCGCAGTAGGGGTCGAACGCGCCGGCATCGTGCAGGTACGCCACCGCGAACACGACCGGCTCGCGCACGTGCATGCCCTCCTCGGCGGACAGCTCCATCGTCATGCGGTACGCCCGCTCGCAGTGCGACAGCCCCCACGCCGGGTGCACGAGACCTCGCGCGAAGTCGACGATGCCGTCACGCCACATCCGCCCCACCACCTCGTCCCGCCGGTGCAAGCTTCGTTCTTTCCCCGCCGCGGCGATTTGACTCCCCTGGCACGCGAGTTGTATACAGGAACATATGAACACACGTTCACATGTAACGGCCGAGGTGGGATGCGACGCGTTCATCGTCGACCGCGCCGCCGTCGACCGCGTGGTGGCGTCACTGCCGGGTGACGCCACCACGCGTGCCGCCGCGGCGATCTTCGATGCGCTCGCGGACCCCACGCGGCTGCGGATCCTCCAGGCGCTGCTGATCGCGGAAGAGCTGTGTGTGTGCGACCTGGCTTCGGTGACGGGGGTCAGCTCGTCGGCGGTGTCACACCAGCTCCGGCTGCTGCGCGACCGCGACCTCGTGACCTTCTCGCGCGACGGGAAGCGCGCGGTGTACCGCCTCGCCGACGCGCACGTGCAGGCGCTGCTCGCGCAGGGGCTCGACCACGCGGCCGAGACGCGCGGCGACGGCTCGGGGAAGTAGTCTCACATGGCGCAGCACGACCACACGCTCAAGCTTCCGGTCCTGATGCCCTCGCCCGTCTACTGCGTCGAGTGCGTCCGCAGGCTCAGGGAGGCGGTCGACGGGCTGGCCGGCGTGTCGTTCACGGAGATCGATCCCGGAGGCGGGACGCTGACCGTGGTCCACGACACGGACGTCATCTCCGACGCCGACCTCGAGACCACCGTCCGGAGCCTCGGTCTGGAGGTCGGCGGCATCGCCGGGCACGTGGCGTACCGGGTGAGCGGCCTCGACTGCCCGGACTGCGCGAAGAGCGTCGACAAGTCGGTGGCGTACCTCGACGGGGTGCTCTCGGCCGACCTCAACTTCGCCTCGGGAGTGCTCGTGGTGGAGTACGACCCGGCGAAGGATCCCCGGGCATCGGTCGTCGACCTCATCCGCAAGATGGGGTACGGCGCCGAGGCGCTCGGCGAGGAGGCGGGCCGCGCGGTCGCCGAATTCCGCATCCGCGGGCTCGACTGCCCCGACTGCGCGGCGAAGCTGCGCGACATCATCGCGGGAGTGAGCGGCGTCGAGACCGCTGAGCTCGACTTCAACGTGGCCCGCGTCCGCGTGGGCTACGACCCGCGGCGGATCGAGCCCGACGACCTGGCGAAGGCGATCGGCGCTGCCGGGTACGTCCCCGAGCTCGTGACCGAGGGCCGGACGGGAGCAGCGGCGGGCCGCGCGTGGTGGAGCACGTACCGGCACGAGCTCTCGACGGCGGCGTGCGGCGTGCTGCTCGTGCTCGGCACGGCGCTCGTCTACTTCGGCTCGCGGGGAGCGTGGGATCCCTCGGTGTTCGCCTTCCTCGGGGCGATACTCGCGGGCGGCTGGATCACGGCGCGGCGCGCGGTGGCGTCGCTTCGGGCGCGCTCGCTCGACATGAACGTCCTCATGACCGTCGCCGTCATCGGCGCGACCGCCATCGGGGACTGGCGCGAGGGCGCCACCGTGGTCTTCCTGTTCGCGCTGGGAGGACTGCTCGAGTCGCGCTCGCTGGCCCGGACGCGGCGCTCGATCCGCGACCTCATGCAGCTCGCGCCCGAGCGCGCGCGCGTGCGGCGCGGCGGCGCGGACATCGAGCTCCCGCCGGACGAGGCCATCGTGGGCGACCTGCTCGTGGTGAAGCCGGGTGAGCGGATCGCGCTCGACGGCGAGGTGGTGCGAGGCGCCTCGGCCGTGGACGAATCGCCGATCACCGGCGAGTCGGTGCCCGCCGAGAAGGACGTGGGCGACACGGTGTACGCCGGCACGCTCAACACGAGCGGTCTGCTGGAGGTGCGCGTGGAGTCCCTGGCCTCGGACTCGACGCTCGCGCGCGTCATCTACCTCGTGGAGGAGGCGCAGGCGCGGCGGGCTCCGATGCAGCGCCTCGTCGACCGCTTCACCAAGTACTACACGCCGGCCGTAGTCGGGCTCGCGGTGGCGGTAGCGGCGGTCCCCCCGGTGCTCGGCCTCGGCAGCTTCGCCGTGTGGTTCTACCGCGCGCTCGTGCTGCTCGTCATCTCCTGCCCGTGCGCGCTCGTGATCTCGACGCCGGTGGCGATCGTCTCCGCGATCACCCGCGCCACCCGCGACGGCGTGCTCGTCAAGGGCGGCGCGTTCCTCGAGATCGCGCCGAAGGTGCGCGCGGTGGCGTTCGACAAGACCGGGACGCTGACGCTCGGTCGTCCCGCCGTCGTCGGCGTGGTGCCGCTCGACTCGATGCCGACCGAGGAGATCGTCTGCCTTGCCGCCATGCTCGAGACCGGCTCGACCCACCCGATCGCCGGCGCCCTGGTGCGCGCGGCGGAGGATGCTTGCAGCGCGGCGTCGCTCGCGTCGATGTCGGACTACCGCGACGTGGCTGGCAAGGGCGTGACCGCCCGGATCGGAGGCACGGCGTACGCGGTGGGGAGCGCGGCCTTCGCACGCGAGACGGGGGCGCTGCGCGACGGCGCCGAGGGACGCATCGCCGAGATGGAGCAGCGCGGCGAGACCGTGCTCGTGCTGTCGCGCGAGAACGAAGCGGTCGGTCTCGTCGGCGTGTCCGACGAGATCCGGCCGGACGCGCGCGAGACGGTGAGGCGGCTGAGGCGCGCGGGCATCGAGCACGTCGTGATGCTGACGGGCGACAACGAGCGCACCGCGCGCGCGGTGGCCGAGCGGGCGGGCGTCACGGAAGTACGGGCGCGGTTGCTGCCGGCCGGGAAGGTGGACGCCGTTCGGGAGTTGCGCGAGCGGTACGGCAGCGTTGCGATGGTGGGCGACGGCGTCAACGATGCTCCCGCGCTGGCCGCCTCCGACCTGGGAGTGGCGATGGGGGCCGCCGGCAGCGACACCGCGCTCGAGACGGCCGACGTGGCGCTCTTGGCCGACGACCTCCGCGCGCTGCCGGGCTTCTTCGCCCTGGGTAAGCGCACGGTTCGCAACGTCACGCAGAACGTCGCGTTCTCGGTGATCGTGAAGCTCGCGGTGCTGTTGCTCGCGGTGTTCGGGCGGGCGACCCTGTGGATGGCGGTCTTCGCGGACACGGGGGTCGCGCTGCTGGTCATCCTCAACGGGCTGCGCCTGCTCAGGGCGCCGTCGCGGGCGTGAGCGCGCGTGTCTGCCGAGAGGTGCGCACCCCGATGCCTCGGCCGGACCGCCTGGGCAGGTCACCGCGGGGTGGCGTCGAAGTCTAGAGAGGTCGAGAGGAGCGAGGATGCCCACCGACGACATCATGCGGTTCTTCGCGCTTTGGATGCTCACGCACGAGACCGCGGACGAGGGCCTGAAGGCGGCCGTGGAGCGCGGCGCTTCGGTGACGCCGGAAGGCATGAGCGGCGGGCCCGACGCGTTCGTGGATGGGCTTGCGGCCATGGTGGCGCAAGAGAAGGAGCGCCTGAAGGCGGAGCTCGCGTCGGGTGCGGTGAAACGCGAGGACGCCGAGGCTCAGCGCGTCGCGCTGGAGGAACTGCGCTTCGAGGTCGCCTCGCTGCGCGGTCGCACCGACGAGCTCGCGGGCATGCTCGAGACCGCGCTCGCGAAGCTCGACGCCGTCGCGAAGCGCGGGTAGCGACCGGTGTCCGCCCGCTCGCGGCACATCACGTCGGTGCTGGCGCGGCACTGGCTCGCGGGCTTCTGGCGCGCGCGCTTCGGCCTCGTGCCCGCCGGCGAGCGCCGCGAGACGTTCGCGCATGAGTGGCTTCTGGCGTTCCAAGAACTCGGCCCGGCGTTCATCAAGCTCGGCCAGCTCGTGTCGGTGAGGCCGGGCGAGTTCTCGGGCGAGCTGGTGGCCGAGATGCAGCGGATGCAGGACTCCGTCCCGGCGCTACCGGCCTCCGCGATCCGCGCGGTCGTCGAAAGTGCCTTCGGGCGCACGCCCGAACAGCTTTTCGCGAGCTTCGAGGACGTCCCGATCGCCTCGGCGTCCATCGCGCAGGTGCACGCGGCGACGCTGGCGCACGAAGTGCGACCGGTGTGGGGGGAGGTGATGCCGGCGGGCAGCGAGGTGGTCGTGAAGGTGGTGCGGCCGGGCGCGGCCGAGTCCATCCTCGCGGACCTCGCAGAGGCGCGCAGACTGCTCGCGCGCGTGCAGGGCCTCGGTTTCATGCGGCGGGCGGACCTCGGCCGGCTGCTCGACGAGTTCGAGGAGAGCGTGCGTCGCGAGCTCGACCTGCGGGTCGAGGCGCACACCGCCGACCGCTTCGCGTTCGACTTCCGGGAGGACGACAGGGTCGAGGTGCCTCGCGTGGTGTGGAGGCGCACCGCGGCGAACGTGCTCACGATGGAGCGCATGCCGGGCTGGCGGCTCACCGAGCTGGACGAGGCGACGCGGGCGGGGATCGACGCGAAAGGGCTCGCGCTCTACGGCGCGACGGCGTTCATGCGCCAGGTGATGGTCTACGGCCGCTTCCACGCCGACCTGCACCCCGCGAACCTCTTCGTCACGCCGCGCAACACGATCGCCTACCTCGACTTCGGCATCGTCGGCCATCTGAGCGCCGAGGAGATGCAGGACGTGGCGCAGGTGCTCGCCGCGCTCGTGTACCGCGACGCCGATCGGGCTTTGCGCTACAGCGAGCGGCTCGGTGTGCGAGTGCCGCCCGAGAAGGTGCCGGCGGTGAAGCGCGAGCTGGGCGAGCTGCTCGACGCGCAGATGGGAGGGACGGGGCCGCGCGACTTCCGGCACTTCGGCCTCGGGTTCCTGGCACTGCTGCGCCGCCACGAGCTCGACATCCCCACGGGGTACGGCCTGCTCGTGAAGTCGCTCGCCACGGTGGAGGGATGCGCGCGGTCGCTCTATCCCGACATCGACATCATCGACACGGCCCGACCGTTCGTCACGCGGCTGCTGTCCCAGGCGATGGGGGACCCGCGGCGGCTGCAAGAGCGGATCCCGGCGGCGGTCCGGGCCGCCCTGCGCGAGATCGTGGCCTAGGGGAGCTTTACCCCTTGTCGCAGGCGGTGTCTGGCGCGAGCGCCTCGTTCATGGCGCCGCTGCGGTACCCGTCGAGGTCGGCCGCCGCGAACGTGTAGCCCGCCTCGCGAAGCGCCTCGGCGATCTCGGCGCGCTTCTCCCACGCGCGCTCCATCTCGCACGCCTCGACCTCGAGCCGCGCGACGTCGCCGTGACTGCGCACGCGGAACTGCCGAAGCCCCATCGCGCGCAGCGTCTCCTCGGCGCGCGAGACGCGCAACAGGCCGTCCTCGGTGATCTCCTCGCCGTACGGGAAGCGCGACGCGAGGCACGCCTGCGACGGCTTGTCCCACGTGGGGAGGCCGAGCATGCGCGAGACCTCGCGGACGTCGGCCTTGCTCATGCCGGCGTCCTTCAAGGGGCTTACCACGCCGTACTCGTCGCCCGCGCGGCGGCCGGGGCGGTGGTCGGAGAGGTCGTCGCCGTTCGTGCCGTCCGCTAGGAAGCGCAGCCCGCGTGCGTCCGCGACCGTGCGCAACAGGCCGAACAGCTCCTGCTTGCAGTAGTAGCAGCGGTCGGCCGGGTTCGCGCGGAACCTGGGGTCGGTGAGCTCGTGCGTGTCGACCTGCAGCACCGGCAGCCCGAGCTCGGCGGCCGTGCGGACGGCGGAGTCGACCTCGCTCGCCGGATACGTGTCCGAGATCGCGAGAACGGCGAGACACCCCTCGCCGAGGACCGCGCGGCCGGTGAACGCGAGCAGCGTGGAGTCCACGCCGCCGGAGTAGGCGACGAGCACGCTGCCGAGGTTCTTGAGTCGCGCTCGTAGGATGTCGTACTTAGCGGCGGGGCTGGCTGCCACAAGGGCTCCGACGTCGGGGACACGGCACCGCCCGAGGGCGGGAACACACATTATAGCGGAAGCGCGAGGCCCAGGACCGGCGACATCCGGGACTCCGCACAGCACCGATGCGTGGCAGAATGGGGGAGCGCCGCACCTCTCGCTCGCAACGGTCCCGTCCCGGCAGGCGTTCCGTCAGCAGGAGGTCGACCATGGCCGACGAGTTTCCCTCAGGTCAGACCGGCATCGAGCACCTCGGCAGTGAGAAGCGCGTGTTCGCGCCGTCGGAGGAGTTCGCGGTGCGCGCGGTCGTGCCGGGCATGGACGCGTACCGTGAGCTGTACGCTCGTTCCATCGCCGACCCCGGCGCGTTCTGGGGGGAGGCGGCCGCCGAGCACCTCACCTGGATCGAGCCGCCGGCCAGGGCGCTCGAGGGCGGGTTCGAGAAGCTCGACTACACGTGGTTCGCCGACGGGAAGCTGAACGCTTCGGCGAACTGCCTCGACCGGCATCTCGACACGTGGCGGCGCAACAAGGCGGCGCTGATCTGGGAGGGCGACGACGGGACGTCGCGGACGTTCACCTACCAGCAGCTGCACCATGAAGTGAACCGGTTCGCCAACGTGCTCAAGAAGAAAGGCATCGAGCGCGGGGACCGCGTCGCGATATACCTGCCGATGGTGCCCGAGCTGCCGATCGCGATGCTGGCCTGCGCGCGCATCGGCGCGATCCACTCGGTGGTCTTCGGCGGGTTCTCCTCCTCGGCTCTGCGCGGGCGCATACAGGATTGCGGCGCCAGACTGCTCATCACCGCCGACGAGGGGCTGCGGGGCGGGCGGAAGGTCGCGCTGAAGGCGGCTGCGGACGAAGCGCTCTTCGAGTGCCCGACGATCGAGGGGTGCGTCGTGGTGCGGCGCGGCGCCGGAGACGTGGACATGGAGCCGGGCCGCGACACCTGGTGGCACCAGGAGGTGTCCGCCCCCGAGGTGCGCAAGCCGTGCGGGCCGGAGCCGATGGGCGCCGAGGACCCGCTGTTCATCCTGTACACCTCCGGGTCCACCGGCAAGCCGAAGGGCGTCGTGCACACCACCGCCGGCTACCTGCTGTTCGCGGCGCACAGCTTCAAGACCGTCTTCGACTACCGCGACGAGGACGTGCACTGGTGCACGGCCGACATCGGCTGGGTCACCGGCCACAGCTACATCGTCTACGGCCCGCTGGCCGCGGGCGCCACCACCCTCATGTTCGAGGGCATCCCCACCTATCCCGACCCCGGGCGCTTCTGGGCGGTCGTGGAGAAGTACAAGGTCGACATCTTCTACACCGCGCCCACGGCCATCCGAGCGCTGATGCGGTACGGCGAGGGCTGGCCCGCCCGCTACGACCTCTCCAGCTTGCGGCTCCTCGGCAGTGTGGGCGAGCCCATCAACCCCGAGGCGTGGATGTGGTACCACGACACGATCGGGGAGGGCCGATGCCCGGTCGTGGACACCTACTGGCAGACCGAGAGCGGCGGCTTCCTCATCACGCCGTTCCCCGGCGCCGTGCCGCTCAAGCCCGGCTCGGCCACCGTGCCGTACTTCGGCGTGGCGCCCAAAGTGCTGCGCGAGGACGGCGGCGAGGCGCCCGCGGGCGAGGGCGGCTACCTGGTGATCGAGAAGCCCTGGCCCGGCGTGCTGCGTTCCACCTGGAACGACCCGGAGAAGAAGCGCCTGCGCGAGGTGTACTTCGAGCGCTTCCCCGGCACCTACTTCACGGGCGACGGAGCGCGCGTCGACGAGGACGGCTACTACTGGCTGCTGGGCCGCGTGGACGACATCATCAAGGTCTCCGGGCATCGGCTCGGCACCGCGGAGATCGAGAGCGCGCTGGTGAGCCACGAGGCCGTGGCCGAGGCGGCCGTCGTCGGCTTCCCGCACCCGGTCAAGGGCGAGGGCATCTTCGCGTACGTCGTGCTGCGCCAGGACCAGGTGCCTTCCGAGGACCTCGCCAAGATCCTGTCGGGGCACGTGCGCAAGATCATCGGGCCCATAGCGAAGCCGGACCACATCCAGTTCTCCGTGGATCTCCCCAAGACGCGCAGCGGCAAGATCATGCGCCGCATCCTGCGCAAGATCGCCGCGGGCGAGACCGACCTCGAGGCGTTCGGCGACCTCTCCACCCTGGCCGACCCGAAGATCGTGAAGGACCTCGTCTCGGGCGCGGACCGGTACTGAGACGACCTCTGCGGGACCCGGCGGATGAGAGTTCTCTCATCCGCCTCTCATCCTGTGCTCACGACGGTCCTCGATACTCGATGACGGCAGAAGAGATCCACGACGCCTTCGCGAAAGGGGCTGCCGATGTCGTCAACGACCACTCGCATCTCGCTCGTCATGCTGCTCGCCGCCGTCATGTTGCTGACCGGGGCGGCGTTCGCGTACGCGGCGCCGACGATCCCCGTGGGCTGGGGCTGGGCCGACGGTCCGCACTCCAGCTACCCGGGCTATTGCCTCGGCTGCCACACGGGGTTCGCCGCCGGTTCGCCGCCCGCGATCACCGCGGGCTCCAGGCCGACGCACCGCGACCGCGGCAGCAACTGCTCGCAGTGCCACCGCATCACGATGCCCGCGCCGCCGCCCCCCTCGCGCGTCCCCGTGACGTACGTGAAGGGCGCGAACCGCTACGCGACCGCCATCGCCGTCTCGCATGCCAGCTTCCCCGCGACAGCTCCCTGCGTGGTGCTCGCGACGGGCGCCGACTTCCCCGACGCCCTTTGCGCCGCGCCGCTCGCGAAGGCGTACGGCGGCCCGATCCTGCTGGTGGCGCCCGGCTCCGGTCTCACCGCCGAGCTCTCGGCCGAGATCGACCGGCTGCATCCCTCGCGCGTGTTCGTCGTAGGCTCCGAGCGCGCCGTGTCCGCGGGCGTCGCGGCTCAGGCGGCCGCCAAGCCGTGGGCCCCGTCCGTCACGCGCCTCGGCGGCGCGGGGCGGTTCGACACCGCCGGGCTCGTCGCGCATCAGGTGAAGCTGAAGCTCGGCCACGTCTCGAAGGTGGTCGTGGCTTACGGCCGCAACTATCCGGACGCGCTCTCCGCCGCACCGCTCGCCGCGGCCCAGGGCTGGCCGATCCTGCTCACCGAGACGAACGCGCTCCCTCCGGCGACGGCGGTCGCGCTGGCCGACTCGGCAGCCACCAGCTCGCTCGTGGTGGGCGGCCCGAACGCCGTGTCGGACGCGGTCATGTCGATGCTCCCGTCGGCGCTCCGCAAGGGCGGCGGCACGCGGTACGACACGTGCGGCCTGCTCGCCGACTACGCGGTGTCGCTCGGCATGAAGTACACGACGCTGTTCTCCACCGTCGGCAACAACTTCCCCGACGCGCTGGCTGCCGGGCCGATGGTCGCGGGCAGGAACGGCGTCCTGCTGCTGACCGATCCCTCGACCGTGCCCGGGGCGATCTCGAGCCGGCTCGCGACCAACAAGATGGCCGTGCAGAGCCTGGTCATCGTAGGCGGCGCCGTGCCCACGACGTGTGTCACCCGAATGAGCTCGTTCCTGAACTGACGCGCGTCTTCTCCCCGAGGGCGGTGCCGGGCGACCGGTGCCGCCCTCGTGCGTCTCGGCGGCGGTCCGCCTAGCGCTCGGGCGCCGGGAAGCCCGCGTCCCACGACTCCTCGTCGCCCGTCTTCGCGTTCGCGAAGCGGGCGGCGGCGTACAGCGCGTCCGACAGCCGGTTGACGAAGCGCAGCGCCGAGGGGTCGACCTCCTCGGCCGAGGCGAGCGTCACGAGCCGCCGCTCCGCGCGCCGCACGACCGTGCGCGCCACGTGCAGTCTCGCGCCGAGCTCGTTGCCGCCGGGCAGGGTGAAGCCGCGGAGGTCGCCGGCCAGGTGCATCAGGTCGTCCGTCGCGCGCTCGAGTGAGGCGACGTCGTCGGCGGAAGGGGCGGGCACGCGAGGGTCGCCGGGCGAGGCGAGGAGCGCGGCGAGGTTCAGCAGCCGCTGCTGGGCGAAGGCGAGCAGCAGGTCGAGCGGCGCGTCGTCGGCGTGCACGCGCGCCAGCCCGATCGCCGCCGCCGCCTCGTCGAGAGTGCCGTACGCCTCCACGCGCCGATCGTCCTTCGCTACGCGCGAGCCGTCGCCCAGCGAGGTCTCGCCGCGGTCGCCGCCTCCCGTCCAGATCCCTCCCATGTCGCTCTCCTCGGCCGTCATGTTGCGGAAAGGGCCGCTCACGCGGGTCGTGATGGGTATAAGGATAGTCCGAAACGCTATCGAAGAGGGGCACGACCGAAGCCCCGGTCACCAGGGAGGAACGATGACGCCGAGAAGGACACGCCCGATCGCCGCGCTCGCCGCGGCAGCTTCGATCGCCATGGTGCTCGCGCTCGCCGCGTGCACGTCCGGGCCGACCACGAAGACCACCACGGCCCCGAGCGCGCCGTCCACGCCGAGCGCTTCGACCACGAGCGAGGAGTCGTCGGAGAACGCCAGCATCCAGTCGACGAGCGAGGAGCAGAACCCGGTGGAGGTCGGGCGCACGGTCTTCACCACCGGCAAGGACGCGAGCGGGACCATCGCGTTCACGCAGGGCCTGCCCGCGGTGAAGTCCAAGGGCGTCGCCGCGTGCGTGGATTGCCACGGCACCGACGGCAAGGGGAAGAAGGGCCTCGGCCCGGACATCACCTGGACAGCCATCAAGGGCACGTTCGGCACGGAGGCGCTGTTCTCCCGCGCCGTCATGCAGGGCAAGGACGAGAAGGGCGCCGCGCTGAAGCCCGCGATGCCCCGGTTCCAGATGAGCCCGGCCGACGTGACCGCCGTGTACGCGTACATCAAGACCCTGTAGCGGAGGCCGAGACCGAGGAGACGATGGCGATGATGTGGGGCAACCCGTACGGGGGCGGCGGCGCGTTCGGCTGGGGCGCGATGATGGCGATGAGCCTCTTCGGCCTGCTCGTGGTCATCGGCATCGTGCTGCTCATCGTCTGGGCGGTGCGCTCCGGCGGACATCAGCACACGCAAGGCTACTACCGTCAGCACCCGCCGCAGCAGCCGCAGCAGCAGCAGCGGGACGCCGCGCTGGATGCGGCGCGAGAGCGTTACGCGCGGGGCGAGATAACGAGGGAGCAGTACGCCGAGATCGTGCGCGACCTCGGCTATCCCACCCCGCCCGCCGCCAGCTGAAGCCGGCGGGAGATCCCCGCCAGCACGGCCGGGTCGCTCGGCGCGTCCCCCGACGCGTCGACGACGCGGAAGGTGTCCGACGCCACGCCGTCGTGCGTCAGGACGGTGGCCGAGGTGATGTCGAGCCGCGCGTCGGCGAGCGCGCGAGCGAGGTCGTGGAGCAGCCCCACGCGGTCGGCGGTCTCGACCCGGAAGCTCGTGGCGTAGCCGCTGGCGTCCGCGTTCACCCGGGTGCGCATCCGGGTCTTCCTCGGCGGATAGTGCCTGCGGCGCTCGGCGAGGCGCACCTCGAGCTCGAGGTGCCCTCCCAGCGCGGCGTGGAGTTCGCGCTCGAAGCCCGCCCACGTGGACGTGTCGACCGCGGCCAGAGTGGCCGACTCGACCGTGAAGACGTCGATCGCCGTGTCGCCCGGCCCAGCCATCGCATCGGCGTCGAGGATCGACAGCCCCGAGAGCGCGAACACGCCCGCCAGCGTGGCGAACAGGCCGTGCCGGTCCAGCGTGGCGACCGTGACGCGCCACGTGCAAGGAAGCGGCCCCGGCGTGACGGACACCCCCGCCGCCGAGATGTCGCGCGTCCCGACGAGCGGCGCCGCGAGCTCCGCGTGCACCGCCACCAGCCTCGGCGGCGTGGAGGCGAGGTAGCGGAGCGGCGCGAGCTCGACGAACGCGCGCTGGCGGACATCGGCCGCGCCCAGCAGCGCGAGGGCGGCCGCGCGCGTCTCCTCGGCCGTCTGCGCGATCCCCGCGCCCTCGACGTCGGGGGAGAGCGCGACCTCCATCCGCGCGGCCAGCTCGCGGGTGAGCGTCTGCCGCCACAGGGTCCACGCGTCCGACCGCGTCGCGAGCGTGTCGGCGAGCGTCAGCACGTACAGCGGGCCGACGAGGTCGCGACGGCCGAGACGGGCGGCCGCGCGGAGCACGGCGTCCTCGTCGCCCACGTCGCTGCGCGACGCGGTCTCGGCCAGCAGCAGGTGCTCGCGCACCAGCAGCGCCACGTCCTCCGCTGCGCGCCGGTCGAGCCCGAGCGAGACTGCCACGGCGCGCGCGGCGTCCTGACCGCGCTGGGCGTGCCCGGGCCCCGGCTCGCGCTTGCCGAAGTCGTGCGTGAGCGCCGCGGCCACCAGCACGCGACGGTCGGCGAGGCCGGACAGCACCTCGGCGGCGAAGGAGTCGCGTGCGGGGGCGTCGGCGACGAAGGCGGCCGAGGCGAGGCAGTGGGCGCCCACGGTGAGCGTGTGCGAGAGGCCGGGCCGGCGCAGGTCCATGAGGGCGCCCAGCCCCGGCACGAGCGGCTCCAGCGCCCCCGCCCATGCCGCCTCCTCGAGCGGCGGGAGCGCGCGCTCGCCCCGCGCGAGCGCGCCCAGCAGTGCGTCGGGCGTGGCGGGCGGCGCGGGGTCGGGCGTGCGCGCCGCCCGTCGGCGCACGCGCCCGAGCGTGTGCGCGACGGTGGCGAGAGCCGCCGCGAGCGTGTCGGGCGCCAGCGGCAGGTCCTCGGCGAGTTCGGCGGGCAGCACCTCGCGATGCCGCCCCTCGGCGAGGTGCAGCGCCCAGCGCGCGGCGGTCAGCGTCTCGGCGGCCTCCTCGAGCGCCGCGAGCTCACCGGCGGTGAGCACGCCGAGCGGCACCAGCGGCGCTCCGTCGGCCGAGGGCACCCCCGCGAGGACCGCCGCCGTCCACGCGATCTCGTCGAGGTCGCGACGGCCGCCCGCGCCCTCCTTGAGGTCGGGCTCGAGGAGGTAGGGAGACCCCGGGCGCGGGCGTGCCGCGAGTTGCTGGAGGAGCCGCGCGGCGTTCTTGCACGCGCGGCGCGCGACCTCGGCGAGCAGGGCGGAGCCGAGCGCCTCGTCACCCGCGACGATGCGTCCGGTCAGCGACGCCGTGAGGGTCGCGGTGTCGGCGGCACACGCTCGCAGGTGCTCCTTGCGCGAGCGCACTTGGTGTCCGACGGGCAGGCCGGAGTCCCAAAGCGGGTAGAAGACGGCCTCGGCGAGAGGCTTGACGCGACCGGGCGGCGCGTCGGAGACGATGAGGAGGTCGAGGTCGGAGGCGGGGAGCAGCCGCCGCGCGCCGTAGCCGCCCAGGGCGACGACCGCCCAGGACCCGGGGAGCTCCACGCCCGCCGCCAGCTCGGTCACGGCCGCGTCGGCGAGGTCCGCCAAGGCGCGAGCCGACGCGAGCGACGGAGGCGCTTCGGCCAGCAGTGACGCCCGAGACGCGAGCAGCCTGTCGATGACAGGCTGCTTCGGCGAACTCCGGATGTCGTGCGAAGGGGTCACAGCGCTTCGGGGCCGCGCTCCCCCGTGCGGATGCGGACGGCGGCCTCGCAGTCGTACGTGAAGACCTTGCCGTCGCCGATCTTGCCGGTCCGCGCGCTGGTGACGATGGCGTTCTCGACCTGCTCGGCGAGGTCGTCCCCGACGACCACCTCGATCTTGACCTTCGGCACGAAGTCCACGGTGTACTCGGAGCCGCGGTAGATCTCGGTGTGGCCCTTCTGGCGGCCGAAGCCCTTGACCTCGTACGCCGTCAGGCCCTGCACGCCGATGCCCGCCAGCGCCTCCTTGACGTCTTCTAGCTTGTGCGGCTTGATGACGGCCTCGATCTTCTTCATCTGTTCGTCTCCCGGCCCGGTGGCTGGACGTCGCTTAGAGAATGTAACCGGTCTCGGCGTGCTCCGTCAGGTCGAGGCCGACGAACTCGGCCTCCTCGTCCACGCGCAGGCCCACGAGCGCGTCGATGGCCTTGAGGAGCACGAACGTGACCGTGAAGCTGAACGCGATGGTGGCGGCGACGCCGATCAGCTGCGGCACGAGCAGCGCGGGATTGCCGTACAGAAGGCCGTTGCTGCCCGCGGCGTTCACGGCCTTGGCGGCGAAGACGCCCGTGAGGATCGCGCCCGTGGCGCCGCCTACGCCGTGCACGCCCACCACGTCGAGCGCGTCGTCGTACCCGAAGCGGTCCTTCAGCAGGATGCCGCCGTAGCACGCCGCCCCGACGACGAGGCCGATGGCGATGGCCGCCAGCGGCGTCACGAAGCCCGCCGCCGGCGTGATGCCGACGAGTCCCGCCACGGCGCCGGAGGCGGCGCCGAGCGTCGTGGCCTTGCCGCGGTGCCACGACTCGAAGAGCGTCCACGACAGCATGCCCGCGGCCGCCGAGAGGTGCGTTGCGAGGAACGCCGAGCCCGCGAGCCCGTTGGCGGCGTAAGCGGAGCCGGCGTTGAAGCCGAACCAGCCGAACCACAGGATGCCCGTGCCCAGCAGCGTGAGCGTCAGGTTGTGCGGCTGCATCTCGGCCTTGCCGTGGTCGCGGCGCTTCCCGAGAACGAGGACGCACGCCAGCGCTGCCGCCGCCGAGGAGATGTGGACCACGGTGCCGCCCGCGAAGTCCAGCGCGCCCATCCTGCCGATCCAGCCTCCCCCCCACACCCAGTGCGCGAGCGGGGAGTACACGAGGATGAGCCAGCCCGCCAGCAGCAGGACCCACGCCTTGAACTTCATGCGCTCCGCGAAAGCGCCGGTGATGAGCGCCGGCGTGATGATCGCGAACATTCCCTGGTAGGCGGCGAACACCGAGTGCGGCACCGTCGGGGCCAGCGGGTGAGTCGTCCCGATGACGCCGCCGAGCCCGAGGAACTGCAGCCCGCCGATCAGCCCCCCCTTGTCCGGCCCGAACGCGAGCGTGTAGCCGACCAGCGCCCACAGCACGCTGACCAGGCCCATCGCGAAGAAGCTCTGCATGATCGTCGACAGCACGTTCTTGGCGCGCACCATCCCGCCGTAGAACAGCGCGAGCCCGGGCGTCATGAACAGCACGAGCGCCGCCGAGGCCAGCATCCATGCCGTGTCGCCGGCGTTGATATGCATCCGTTCCCTTTCCGAGGCGCGTGCCTTGTCGGCCGAGAGTAGAGGGCTTTTGTTTCGGCACCGTTTCTCCGCTATTGCCGGGGCGAGAAACCCGAAACGCGCTCGAAAAGGCTCGGAGACGGAGGGACGGCGGCCCCAGGGCCTTCCCGTTCGGCACGGCGGTCGCTTCTCCGGACAGCCGAACCCGTGCCTGGACCTTCGTTCGCCTTGGCGCCCGGCGTACAATGAAGTTTCGGGTCCGCACGGGCACCTTGGAAGGAGCCGGATTGTCTCTCGATCGTATATCGATACGCGGCGCACGCGAGCACAACCTCAAGGGCCTCGACCTCGAGATCCCGCGCGACAGGCTCGTCGTCATCACGGGGCTCTCGGGCTCCGGGAAGTCGTCCCTGGCCTTCGACACCATCTACGCCGAGGGCCAGCGACGCTACGTGGAGTCGCTCTCAGCGTACGCGCGTCAGTTCCTCGGCCAGATGGACAAGCCGGACGTCGATCACATCGAGGGCCTGAGCCCGGCCGTCTCCATCGACCAGAAGACCACTTCGCGCAATCCGCGCTCCACGGTGGGCACGGTGACGGAGATCTACGACTACCTGCGGCTGCTCTTCGCGCGCGTCGGCGTCCCGCACTGCCCGGAGTGCGGCTGCGTGATAGAGCGCCAGACGCCGCAGCAGATAGTGGACCGCATCGCCGAGATCGCCGAAGGCACGAGGTTCCAGGTGCTCGCGCCGGTGGTGCGCGGCCGTAAGGGCGAGTACGGCAAGCTGCTGGACGACCTGCGTCGGGAAGGCTTCACGCGCGTGCGCGTGGACGGAGAGGTGCGCGAGCTGTCCGAGGACATCGCGCTCGACAAGAAGTACAAGCACGACGTCGACGTGGTGGTCGACCGCCTGGTGATGAAGCCCGACCTCGGCCGGCGGCTGACGGACAGCGTGGAGATGGCGCTGCGGCTGGCGAACGGCATCGTGGTGATCGCGGTCGTCGACGGCGAGGAGCTGCAGTTCAGCCAGGCGCTCGCGTGCCCGGTCCACGGCGTGTCGATGGACGAGCTCGCGCCGCGCGACTTCTCCTTCAACAACCCGTACGGCGCGTGCCCGGACTGCCTCGGCCTGGGCAGCAGGCTCGAGCCGGACCCGGACCTCATCGTGCCGGACAAGACGCTATCGCTGGCCGAGGGGGCGATCAAGCCCTTCTCGGGCGGGCAGACGTACTACCCGCAGCTGATGGCGGCGGTGGTGAAGCACTTCGGCGTGGACCTCGACACGAGCTGGGAGGACCTGCCGAAGAAGGTCCGGGACGCGCTGATGTCCGGGATGGGCGACAAGCGCATCCGCGTGGACTACACCACCCGCGACGGGCGGGAGACGTACTGGTACACGCGCTACGAGGGCGCGATCAACTCTGTGAAGCGCCGCTACGAGGAGACCGAGTCCGAGGGCACCAAGGAGAAGCTCGAGGAGTACATGGCCGTCATCCCGTGCAAGACCTGCAACGGAGCACGCCTGAAACCCGAGGTGCTCGCGGTGACCTTCGGCGGGCTCAACATCTGGCAGGTCACCCAGATGGCGGCGAAGGACTCGCTGCGCTTTTTCGGCGAGGTGGAGCTGACGGAGCGCGAGCAGACGATAGCCGGCCGCGTCATCAAGGAGATCCGCGAGCGGTTGCGGTTCCTGGTGGACGTCGGGCTCGACTACCTCACGCTCGAGCGCGGGACGGCGACGCTCTCCGGCGGCGAGGCGCAGCGCATCAGGCTCGCCACCCAGATCGGCTCGGGCCTCATGGGCGTGCTCTACATCCTCGACGAGCCGTCGATCGGGCTGCACCAGCGCGACAACGCGCGGCTCATCGGGACGATGGAGCGGCTGCGGGACCTCGGCAACACCGTCATCGTCGTCGAGCACGACGAGGAGACGATCCGCGCGGCGGACTTCGTGATCGACATGGGGCCGGGAGCGGGCGAGCACGGCGGGGAGATCGTCGCGCAGGGCACGCCCGCCGACATCCTCGCCTCCGAGGAGTCGCTGACGGGCGCGTACCTGTCGGGGCGCCGAGCGATCCCGGTGCCGGAGCGGCGCCACGAGGTGGACCGCGGCGAGATCCAGCTGGTGGGAGCGAGCGAGCACAACCTGAAGGACCTCGACGTCGCGTTCCCGCTCGGCAAGCTCACGGTCATCACGGGCGTGTCTGGCTCGGGCAAGAGCTCGCTCGTCACCGACACGCTGGCGCCGGCGCTGACGAACGCCGTGCATCGCGCCCGGCACCGCGTGGGCAAGCACCGTGGCGTGCGGGGTCTCAAGCTCATCGACAAGGTCGTCGACATCGACCAGTCGCCGATCGGCCGGACGCCGCGCAGCAACCCGGCCACGTACACCGGCCTTTGGGACGACGTGCGCAACCTCTTCGCCTCCACTCCCGAGGCGAGGGTGCGCGGCTACTCGCCGGGCCGGTTCTCCTTCAACGTCATGGGCGGCCGCTGCGAGGCGTGCAAGGGCGAGGGGCAGATCAAGATCGAGATGCACTTCCTCCCCGACGTGTACGTGCCGTGCGAGGTGTGCAAGGGCGCGCGGTACAACCGCGAGACGCTGCAGGTCACGTACAAGGGCAAGACGGTGTCCGACGTGCTCGGGATGTCGGTCGAGGAGGGCTTGGGCTTCTTCGAGAACATCCCCCCGATCCGCCGCAAGCTGCAGACGCTCTTCGACGTCGGCCTCGGCTACATCAAGCTCGGTCAGCCGGCGACGACGCTGTCCGGCGGCGAGGCTCAGCGCGTGAAGCTCGCGAGCGAGCTGCAGCGGCGCAGCACCGGCAAGACCTTCTACATACTCGACGAGCCGACCACCGGCCTGCACTTCGACGACGTCCGGCAGCTGCTCGACGTGCTGCAGCGGCTCGTCGACGCGGGCAACACCGTGCTCGTGATCGAGCACAACCTCGACGTCATCAAGAACGCGGACTGGATCGTCGACCTAGGCCCGGAGGGTGGCGACCGCGGCGGCGAGATAGTGACCCAAGGCACGCCGGAGCAGGTGGCCGAGGACGCGCGCTCGTACACGGGGCGTTTCCTGAAGCCGGTGCTGATGGGCCGCGGCGCCACCGTGCACCCAGAGGAAGCCGTGGTCTAGGTGCTAGGATGACCTCGGGATATCCGACGCCGAGGAGAGAGCCCGTGAGCGACGAGCGACCAGACGCGGAAGCGGCGCGCTCTCCGCGCGGCAGGCGCCTTGCGTGGCTGGCCGCGGCTCTCGTGCTGGCCGCGCTCCTCGCCGGCGCGGCGCTGCTCGCGCTGTACGCGCGCGGCGGCGGCCCGGTCCCCGACGCGCTGGGTTTCCTTCGGCCGAAGGGGTTCGACCCGCTGTCGGCCTCGAGTCCCCCGGAGACGGCGCTGCGCACGCTGAGGCTCGCCGGGTTCGACCACGCGGTGGTGGGCGAGAGCGGCGGGACGGCCGTTGCCCGCGTGGCGATGCCCGCGGTGAGCTCTCCCGCGAAGGTCGAGCTGTCGTGGCAGACGGCGCTGGTCGCGGGGGCCCGCGCGTACCCGCACGCCCGCACGGTCGTGGCGCAGCTGTTCGCGGCGGACGGGACGCCGCTCCTGGAGGTGTCGGCCGAGGCAGCCGTCGTGCGTTCCGCGGCCGAGCGGGACGACGCGGCGGGGTTGCGACACGTCGCGAGCTTCCGGTATCTCGCCTCGGCCGGAGGGTCGCAGTGAGCCGCCGGCTCCTCGCGCTCGCGTGCGCGCTCGCTCTGCTCGCGCCCGCCGCTCCCGCGTCCGCGTTCGACCGGCTGCCGTACGTCCACACGTGGCAGGCCGAGGGGATGGTGGGCGGCGACCTCGGCGGTGAGGCCCGCAAGAGCGTCGAGCGCGACGAGATGCGGATGACGCTCGATCGCGGGCGCTTCCAGGGCGACCTGCGCTATGCCGACGGTCTCGCGGTGAAGGCGGCCTCCGGCGTCGTCACAGGGCAGTCGGCCTCCATCGAGATCACGCTCACCGGCTCGCCTGCCGAGGGCGGCGCCGCCGCGGCCGGAAGCTTCAGCGGCGTGGCGACCCTGGTCACGCGCGAGCTGGCATCGCTCGACGACATGGGGGGCATGGCCGCGCGTTCCGACGGGATACGGGTGGTGTACGAGGTGTCGGGGCACTGGGGCGCCCGGCTGTCGGGCGGCGTGGCTGCCGGCGAGCTGCTGTTCGAGCGTGCGACGCCCGTCTCGCAGAGCGCCGCCGACGCCGACGTGCACGAGGCGACGTGGTTCGACCGCCTCTCGGCCGAGAAGGGCGGCGGAGCGCAGAGCTTCCGCGTGGAGGTGCGGGGGCTCGCGGCGGGTCCGGTCCCGCGGCCCGCGCCGGGCGCGACCTCGTCTGACCGGCCCGCGGCGGCGGCCGACGCGCAGCCCGCGCTCGGCTTCCTCGACTTCGTCGCGCGCGGGATCGCGGGGGCTCCGGGCGTGCCGGCGGCTCCCGTGCCGCTCGCGCTCTCCACCAGCGCGCGGGCGCTCGAGGACGCCGCGCCCCCCGGTGCGACGCGCCTGCCCGCGGACGCGGTCGCGATCGACGTCGACGTGCCCGGCGCGTACCTCGACGCGAAGAACCGCGCCGCGGGACTGCTCGACGAAGGCGGCCCGGCGGGAGCGGCGGGCGGCGCGCTTCGGAAGGCGTGGAACGCGGGGGAGATCCCGGCGTCCGTGAACTACAGCCCGCCGGGGTACGACGTGCTTCGGCAGCTGAAGGCGCTGCTCGCGGAGCAGAAGGCGATCCGTGGCGCCGCCGAGCTGACGAGCGACGTCGCGGGTGCCGTCGGCGGCGCGGACACGAGGCTCCTGCAGGCGTGGCTGAACGTCGCGCGTGCCCTCGGCGACGAGAAGCCGCATTCGGTGCTCGCCGCGACCGCCGGCGAGCTGCAGGCGGTGGCCGAAGCGCCGCTGCCGCGCTCCGGACCGCTCGCCGACGCGGTGCTCGTCGCGATGAGGTCCCGCCTGGCGCCGCCCGGCGCCGCGGACGTCCGCGCGATGCAGCGCGACGCCTCGCAGGACGCCTCCGGCTCGGCGGCGGGCGACCGCTTCCCGGACCGCGTGCTCGCGCGTGCCGGCGGGAGCACGAGCGCAGGCGCAGGGACGCTGTCGTTCGACACGTCGACCGGACGCACGACTCTCGCCCCCGGCGCTTGGCCGGCATACCGCAGGGGCGACGGCACGCCATTCTGGCTGGCGGGGCCGGACGGCACCGTGGCGCTCACGGACGGCACGCTCCGCGGCGCCGGCTTCACCGTGCCGCGCGCGTTCCTCGTGGACGCGGCCGACGCCGGCCGAGTCGTCGCCGTCTACGACCTGCGATGACCACCCCTCTCGAGACCGTCCGCGCGCAACTCGCGCGCGTGCCCGAGTCCCCCGGGGTGTACTTGTGGAAGGACGCCGAGGGCGCGGTGCTGTACGTCGGCAAAGCGAAGCGCCTGCGCCGGCGCATGCAGCAGTACGTCAGCGGCCACGACACCCGCGAGAAGGTGCCGCTGCTCATGGCCGAGACGGCGAGCTTCGACTACATCGTCACGGGCAACGAGGTCGAGAGCCTCATCCTCGAGTCCAACCTCATCAAGCAGTTCAGGCCGCGCTACAACGTGGACTATCGTGACGACAAGACCTATCCGTTCATCGCGCTCACCCTTTCCAATCTCTTTCCCGCCATCAAGTACACCCGCGAGAAGCACAAGGCCGGGACCAGGTACTTCGGTCCTTACACGGACGCGAAGGCGGTGCGCGAGACGATCGAGGTGGTCCGCCGGATCTACCCGGTCTGCCGCGCGGACTGCGTGGAATGGAAGCGCCTCACTGCGAAGGACGGCGAGCCGACCGGCAAGCCGTGCTTCGACTTCCACGTGGGCAAGGGGCCGGGGCCGTGCGTGGGCGCGATCTCGCGGGAGGCCTACGCCGCTCGGGTCGAGCAGGTCGTCAGCTTCCTCGAGGGCCGCACGAAGGGCGTCGCCGAGGCGCTCGAGCGCGAGATGCGAGCGGCCTCCGGCGAGCTGGAGTTCGAGCGCGCCGCGCGGCTCAAGCGCTCGGCCGATGCCGTCCGCAAGGTCCTCGAGCGCCAGATGGTGGTGAGCGAGAAGCCGCTGGACATGGACGTGATCGGGCTGGTGCGCGAGGAGACGATCGCGGCGGTGCATCTGCTCGCGGTGCGCGAGGGCCGCGTGCTCGCCGGCAACGAGTTCGTGCTCGACGAGGGGCTCGAGGTCGAGGACGCCGACCTCGTCGAGGGCTTCCTGCTGCGCTACTACGCCGAGGCCAGCCACGTCCCGCGCGAGGTGCTCGTCTCGACGCTGCCCTGCGAGCCGGAAGCGGCCGAGGAGTGGCTGTCTCGGCTGCGCGGCACCCGCGTGACCGTCGCGACACCCGTGCGCGGGAACAAGCGCCGGCTGCTCGATCTCGCGTGCACGAACGCGAAGCACACGCTGAACCGCTACAAGTTCCGCACGCGCTACGACGAGCTGCGCACGAACGAGGCGCTGCTGCAGCTCGAGTCCGCGCTCGCGCTGCCGGCGCCGCCGCTGCGGATCGAGTGCTACGACATCTCGACGCTGCACGGCCGGCACTCCGTCGGCTCGATGGTGGTCTTCACGGCCGGCCAGGCCGACAGCTCGCAGTACCGCCGCTTCCGCATCCGTCTCGGCACCCCCGAAGCCAACGACGTCGCGATGATGCGCGAGGTCCTCGGCAGGCGCTTTGCGCGGGAGGCGGCCGAGGGGAAGCGCTTCGCGTCGCGGCCCGACCTGCTCATCGTCGACGGCGGGAAGCCGCAGCTGGGCGCGGCGCGGGAGGTGCTGCGTGAGCTCGGGCTGACGGACATCCCGCTGGCGGCGCTCGCGAAGCGCGAGGAGGAGCTCTTTCTGCAGGGGTGGGACGAGCCCGTGGCGCTGCCGAACGGGTCGGCGAGCCTGTATCTGGTGAAGCGCATCCGCGACGAGGCGCACCGTTTCGCCGTCACCTACCACCGCGACCTGCGCGGCAAGGCGATGACAGCCTCGGCGCTCGACGACATCCCCGGGGTAGGCCCGAAGCGCCGCAAGCTGCTGCTGCGCGCGTTCGGGAGCGTGAAGCGCCTACGCGAGGCGAGCGTCGAAGACATCGCGGCGACCCCCGGCATCCCGCGCGAAGTGGCCGAGACCGTTCACGCATACCTGACCTCGGAGTAGACGGCGGAAAGGGTCCGGTAAGGCGGGCGGCTCACACTCGGTGTGATGGAGTCCCCCAAGCTCATGGACGAGTTGCGCGAGGCTCTGCGCACGCGGCACTACAGCCGGCGCACGGAGCAGGCGTACGTGCTGTGGGCTGGGCGCTACATCCGCTTCCACCATTTGCGGCACCCGCTCGAGATGGGCGAGCCCGAGATCAACGCGTTCCTCACGCATCTGGCGGTCGAGCGCAAGGTGAGCGCGTCGACGCAGACGCAGGCGCTCTCGGCGCTGCTGTTCCTGTACCGCAACGTCATCGGGTACGACATCGGCAGCCTCGGGACGCTCGTGCGAGCCCGCAAATCGACGCGCCTCCCGGTAGTGCTCACCCACGCCGAGGTCCGCGCCGTCCTCGGCCGGATGGACGACGAGTCGTGGCTGATGGCGTCGCTGCTCTACGGGTCGGGATTGCGGCTGATGGAGTGCCTGCGCCTGCGGGTGGGCGACGTCGACTTCGGCCGGAACGAGATCACCGTGCGCAACGGCAAGGGCGCGAAGGACCGGCGGACGATGCTGCCGGAGATGCTGAAGGCGCCGCTGCGGCGGCATCTGCGGAGTATGCGCGCGGTGCACGCGGCCGACCTCGGCGACGGGTGGGGGCGGGCGCCGCTGCCCGGGGCGCTGGCGCAGAAGTTCCCGAACGCGTCGGCCGAGTGGGGCTGGCAGTGGGTGTTCCCGCAGGAGCGGCGGTGGCGCGACGAGCGGACGGGCCGCGAGGGCCGGCACCATGTGCACCCGACGATCCTGCAGCGCGCGGTAAAGGACGCCGTGCGCCGCGTGGGGGTACAGAAGCACGCCGGATGTCACACGCTGCGGCACTCTTTCGCTACGCACCTGCTCGAAGCCGGCTACGACATCCGGACGATCCAGGAGCTTCTCGGCCACAAGGACCTGTCGACGACGATGATCTACACCCACGTGCTCAACAAGGGAGGGCACGGGGTCAAGAGCCCTATCGACGCGCTGGCGAAGTCGAGCGGCTTACACAGACTGGAGAAGACGCCGTCCGAAGAGGACGAGTGACTTCTTACAGAGAAAGGCTCAGTCTGTCATCGACGGCTTACACAGTCCGTCGAATAGATGTTGTGCACAGTGCCAGGAGGACGGACCCTGCAACGACGCCTCTTCATCGTCGGCCCGTGCGGCATCGGGAAGACCACGCTCTCGTCACTCATCGAGTCGAGATTCGGACTGCCACATCTCGACTTTGATCAGTACCGTAGGGCCGCTCCGGCCGACTCGCCGGCCTGTACGCTGTCCCGCCTCGATCTCCCACTGTGCCTCGCGCCGTTTCTCGCCGGTCACCAGGATGGCTACGTCATTGACTTCGGCGGGGACACCGTCTTCCGCCGCACAGTGCAAGACAACGACCGGCGGCTTCAGCAGATACGACAGCTCAAGCACGAGCAGGGCATCGAGGTCGCTCTTCTCGACGGGAACGAGGACGCGGTCCGCTCGCGCTTTCTCAGCTGCAAGTCGCGTGGGCCGGAAGAGTTCGACGGCCCTTGGAAGGACTGGAGCGAGATAGGTCGCCCGTGGTGGGGTCAATGCGCGGACCGGGTCGTGGACACGACCGGTGCGCGGCTTGAGGACGAGACCGGGATGATCGCTCTCGCGGAGACCATTCTGGGCTGAACCGTTACCCGCACGTGCCCAACACGCGCATCCAGCAGACTCGGCGCTCGCGCGCTATCCTCAGGTCGAAACGCATCGCTGCGCCTCGCAGCTGATGCGCTGAACGTTCGAGGGACCGGGGGGACCGGTGGCGGGGGTAGGACATGACGTGCAGCAGGATGATTCGCAAGAAGTTCTCGGCAAGTTCAACACGCGTCTGAGCGAATCCCGATTCCTTGGTGACGTCTCCGTCTCGCTTGAGGACGGCGTCGTCGTATTGGAAGGCCAGCGAGCCCCACTCGGGTGGCCTCGCATTCGCGTCGCTGGTCAGTGGCTTCTCGCACTGGCCGGGATCGCCGGCCTCATCCTGGGAATCCCCTTGGCGTTCCGGGTGCTCGTCGCTGCCCCCGTCTTCTCCTTCGTCGCATATTTGCCATGTGGTACTTCTCCGCCGCGGAGTCGATCCGTATCCCGCTGAGCCAAGTCGCCGACGTTCGGGTGGGATGGGTGTGGCGTCCTGCTGACCTCCTCTGGCTCAGCGCTGGGAGCATCTTCTCGATGCTGGACGTCTCATCCACCGGCTCACGAACCGTCTGCTTCTCCGGTCCCGCCTCGGAGCAGTCGCCACAGCCCGTGCAGTTCATCCTCATCGGTGAGGAGCCCGCCGCCGCCCTTCGGCTCGCCTCTGCGCTAACAGCGGACGAGTAGACCTTCGCCCGGCCCTCGAACACGCGCATCCAGCAGACTGCGGCGCCTCGTGAGCTACACTCGGGCTTGGAGCGCATCGCCGGCGCCTTGCAGCTGATGCGCTGAACGTTGGGCAGACACGAGCGAGAGACGGAGCGGGGGATGAATCCGGGCACAGACGTCTGGTTCGCCGTCGGTCCCACGCGGTTGGCCGGGAGTCGATGGTTCACGGGCTACCTGTCGGGCTGGCGGCCACACCCGCTCTCGCTTGATCAGGTTCCCGGAGTCATCTCATCCGTCGAGCAGCAGATTGTTCGCCAGGCGGCCCGGCAACGCAGAGACTGGCTTCTTCTCTTGGCGGCCGTGATCTGGACAGCGGTGTCGTTCTCGACCATCGTTCGGCTCACGATTCAGGGCATCTACGCCGCGCCCTCGATGGCCGCCGCGTACGGAGTTGTCGCTCTCGCCGGAATCGTCCTGACTTGGCCGGCACTCGTGGTTCTTGCGTTTGCTCCTCGCGGAGTGAAGCACGCAATTCGGATGAACCGCGACCTGTACATGCTCGCCGAGCACCTTCGTACAGACGAATCAGCGCGTGCGCTCGCGCGTGAGCTCGCCTCGGCGAATCCACGAGTCGGCGTCCTCCTCAAGAGCCTGACCGCGGACAGAAGAGCAGCGTGACTCGGCCCCCGTCGCGTGCTGCCCAACACGTGCATCCAGCAGACTGCGGCGCCTCGTGAGCTACACTCGGTTGGAGCGCATCGCCGGCGCCTTGCAGCTGATGCGCTGAACGTTAGGCGCAGAGGGGGAAGCGTTGAGGCGAGTCGGCATAGCCCTGCTTCTTGTCGGTCTTGTTTGGGCGGCAGTCGCAGCTGCACAGGACGCCACGGTCCCGACCGGGACTGGTGACCGCGTCTACAATCTCGGACTGATGGACGACCGAAGGAATCAGATCATCATCGCGGGCATTGTCGCGGTCATCGGTACAGTCATTGCGTTTACCGCCCCCCGAACTGATTCTCGCGACAGCGCTCTCGGCTCGCAGGGCGACAGCCCAGGGTTCGTCGAGGATCAAGTCCTCCTCGAAGAGGCTTCGCTTTCGGTACTGCCCGAACCAATGCGGGAGAGACAGTCGGGACTCGCGCAGTCATCCATTCCCACCCCGCCTTCGAACCCTGATGACGCCTACCGTCGGTGGACGAATTCTGGGGAGAGGCGCGACTTCCTGGCGTTCGTAGATTTGCTCGGGAGCAAGGACGATCTGTCAGTCGGGCCGGGAGCCCGTGATGCGTTGTTGAAGTCGTATCCTCGAGCCGGGGGGGAGCCTGAGTTCGAGACGCTCGCCGGGTATCTCGAATCCCTGGATCCTCGCGCCTGACTTCAAGTTTGAATCGCAACACTTCCGCTGAGAACGCCTACGCTCGTGCATAGCACTCCTCCGGTGTCCTGAAGCCCAATCGCTTCCTCGGCCTGGTGTTGAGCTTGGTGGCGATAGCGTCGAGATCCGCTTGCGC
>DASXUP010000020.1:0-119764 GCA_036504755.1 Coriobacteriia bacterium | reverse complement strand
GATCTCGTTGCTCCGGCGCAAGTCGCGGTTCTCCCGGCGCAATGCGGCGAGTTCCTCGCGCTCCGCTGACGTGAGCCGGTCGGTGCGGGTGCCGTCATCGGCCTCGGCCTGGCGTACCCAAAGACGCAAGGTCTCGTAGTGGATGCCTAGATCAGAAGCGACAGCGGTCATCGGACGCTCGGACTCACGCGCTACGCGGACGGCGCTCTCCTTGAACTCAAGAGAGAACTTCGGTCTTCCCACGGGTAACAGACTCCTTCCTCCAGGATGCGATAATCCTGGAAACGGAGCCTCCGTCAAACCCGGGGCGCTTCAGTTATCTGAGTCGAGCTCGGCAAGTAGCTGACCACCGCACCATATCGCAGTCGTCGTCGCTGTGACGCCGGCGTTGGTGACTACCTTCACCTCGCGCATCCCTGAGGCACCGTAGGCATAGGTCGCGGTGGTGTCAGACGCAGAGACATCTGCAAGGTGGCTGAGTTGAGATTCCCGACCTCGGTTGACAGGTAGGTTCTGCCATCCTGTCTTCGAGGAGGTCGGTTGAATGACTCAAGAACAGCGCGACATCAAACGTAAGCTCGCGGTGCTCCAGTACGCCGCAGAGTGCGGGAACGTGGCCAAGACCGCTCGCCATTTCGGGATCTCACGGCAGTGCTACTACAACTGGCTCCGCGCCGTCGAGCGTCACGGCGAGGCGGGGCTCGTCGACAGCCGGCCGTGCCCCGAGAACCATGCGCTGCGGACTCCGAAGCCGGTGGAGGACAAGATCGTCCACCTGCGGCTCACCTACCACTTCGGCCCGCACAAGATCGCGTGGTATCTGGAGCGCTATCACGGGGTCAGCATCTCGCCCCACGGCGTCTACAACGTGCTCGTGCGAAACGGCATCAACCGCCTCCCGGTGAACTTCACCTTGTCCCCCCTCAGGTGGATGAAGGTCGTGCGCTCATCATGCGTTCGAAGGGGGGCTGTCAACAATTAGGTAACGCTGGGACCGCCATGAGGCCGCCCGCTACCGAAACCCGCCCGGCAGTCCGCCGGGCATCCCGAAGCGCCGCTTCTTGCCGCCCTTGCCCTGCGTCGCCGTCATCTGCTTGATGAGCTTCTTCATCTCGCTGAACTGCTTCAGCAGCTGGTTGACGTCGAAGACCTCCACACCCGAGCCGTGCGCGATGCGCTCTCGTCGCTGCCCGTTGATGATCTGCGGCTTCGCGCGCTCCTTCGCCGTCATCGACTGGATGATCGCGGCCGTGCGGTCGAACTGCTTCTCGTCGATCTTCGCGTCCTTGATGGCCGCGCGGTTCAGGCCCGGGATCATGCCGAGGATGCTGTCGAGGCTCCCCATCTTGCGGAGCTGCCGCAGCTGGCCGAGGAAGTCGTCGAGCGTGAACTCGCCGGCGCGCAGCCGCGCCTCGAGCTCCTCAGCCTGCTGATCCTCGACGTGCTCCTGCGCCTTCTCGATGAGCGAGAGCACGTCACCCATGCCGAGGATCCGGTCGGCCATGCGGTCGGGATGGAAGACCTCGAGCGCGTCCATCTTCTCGCCGACGGAGGCGAATTTCACCGGCTTGCCGGTGACGGCCTTCACGGACAGGGCCGCGCCGCCGCGGGCGTCTCCGTCGAGCTTGCTGATGACGACGCCGTCGAAGTCCACGCGCTCGGCGAACGCCTTCGCGACGTTGACGGCATCCTGGCCCGTCATCGCGTCGACCACCATCAGCACCTGGTCGGGTCGCACCGCGTCGCGGATGGCGGCCGCCTCGGCCATCATCTCCTCGTCGACGTGCAGGCGTCCGGCGGTGTCGACGATGACCACGTCGCGCAGCTTCTCGCGAGCATCCTTCACGCCCTCGCGGGCGATGCGTACGGCGTCGGTGCCCTCGCCGCGGTACACCGGCACGCCGAGCTCCCGGCCGAGCGTCTCGAGCTGCTCGACGGCGGCGGGGCGGTACACGTCGCAGGCCACCAGTTCCGGCCGCCTACCCTGCTTCCGCAGCAGGTTCGCGAGTTTCGCCGCGGCGGTCGTCTTGCCGGAGCCCTGCAGGCCCACGAGCATGACGACGTTCGGTGTCCGTCCCGAAAGCACGAGGCGCGACTCCGTGCCGCCCATGAGCGCGGCGAGCTCGTCGCGGACGATCTTCACGACGGTCTGGCCGGGTGTGAGCGAGCTCATGACCTCCTCGCCCACCGCCTTCTCGCGGACCTTCGCGACGAAGTCCTTCACGACGGTGAAGTTCACGTCGGCCTCGAGCAGCGCCATGCGCACCTCGCGCAGCGCGGCGTCGACGTCGGCCTCGGACAGCTTGCCTCGGCCGGTGAGGCGTGTGATGACCGCTTGCAGGCGGTCGGAGAGGTTGTCGAACATGCGTGTCCTTACTCCAGCGACGGGCTGTGTCAGGCTAGGACGGTCACTTGCCGAGGTCAAGCGTGCGGATGCGCGTGACCGGCGAGAAGACCGCCACGGCACGGCCGAGGACGTAGTCCAGCCGGACGAAGCCGATGAAGCGGCTGTCGAGCGAGACGGCGCGATTGTCCCCCAGCACGAACAGCGACCCCTCGGGCACTCGCGACGGCCCGGTCCGGCGCTGCGAGGCGCCCACGAGCACGTCGAACCCCTTCGGCTCCGGCTCGCCGTTCACCCAGGCGAGGTCGCCCTTCGTCACGACGCTGTCGCCAGGGATGCCGACGACGCGCTTGACGACCTCGACCTCCCGGCCGTTCTCGTCGAGCACGAACACGACGACGTCCCCGCGCCTCGGCTGGCCGTAGCCCTTGGTGAGCAGCAGCCGGTCCTCGGGCAGGAGTGTCGGCTTCATCGAATCGCCCTCGACGGTGGTGTAGTGGAAGAACACGAAGAAGACGAGCAGCACGCCCACGAGCACTACGGCGAGCGGGACGAGCAGCCATCCGTACCGGTCGTCCGGCATGCGCTCGCGCAGCGGCGTCACGCGGGCTCCCCCACGAGCGCGCGCGCGAAGTCGCCGGGTACGAACGGCTTGAGGTCGTCGAGCGCCTCGCCGAACCCGACCCGCAGGATCGGCAGGCGGAGGTCGCGGGCGACGGCGACGGCGATGCCGCCCTTCGCGGTGCCGTCGAGCTTGGTGAGCGCGATGCCGTCCACCCCCAGCGCCTCGTGGAAGACCCGCGCCTGCGCGAGACCGTTCTGCCCGGTGGTCGCGTCCATCACGAGCAGCACCTTCACCGGCGCGGCGCTCTCGCGGGTGACGATGCGGTGCACCTTGCGGAGCTCCTCCATCAGGTTCGCCTCGGTGTGCAGCCTCCCTGCGGTGTCTATCAGCGTCAGGTCGGCGCTCTCGCGCTTGGCGCGCGCCACCGTGTCGAACGCGACGGACGCCGGGTCGGTGCCGCGGGCCGCCTCTACGACGGGCACCTGCGCGCGCTCGGCCCACACGCCGAGCTGCTCCCCCGCCGCCGCGCGGAACGTGTCGGCCGCGCCCAGGATCACCCGTCGTCCCGCCAGCCGCCCCTGGGAGGCCAGCTTGCCGATCGTGGTGGTCTTGCCCGTCCCGTTCACGCCCACCACGAGTACCGTGACCGCGCCGTCGTCGAGGAAGTCCTCGCCCGGCACCGTGAGCTCGTCGGCGAGCAGTCCGGCGAGGTGGTCGATCACGGCGGGCGCGTCGGCGAGCGCCTTGCGCGCGGCCTCGTCGCGAAGGCGGTCCACCATCTCGGCCGTGGCGGTCACACCCATGTCCGCGGCGATGAGCGCGTCCTCGAGATCGCTCCAGAACTCCTCGTCGAGGTCCGGGCCCCGCCGCAGGAGCACGTTGAGCTGCCCGCCGAGCTGCTCGCGCGTGCGCGAGAGTCCCTCGGCGAGCCTCCTATACCACGGCTCGGTCATCCGCCGGCTCCTCCTCGGGCGCGTCTCGGCGCTCGAGCTTCTGGCTGACGACCTTGGATACCCCGTCCGCCTGCATGGACACGCCGTACAGGACGTCGGCGGTCTCCATCGTGCGGCGCTGGTGGCTGACGATGAGGAACTGTGTGCGTTCGCGCAGGCTGTTGGTCAGCGTGATGAACCGCCGCAGGTTGCTGTCGTCCAGCGCCGCCTCCACTTCGTCGAGGATGTAGAACGGGCATGGGCGCGTATGGTACAGCGCGAACAGCAGCGCGAGCGCGACCAGCGACTTCTCGCCGCCGGACATGAGCGACATCTTCGCCAGCTTCTTGCCGCGCGGTTGGGCGACGACCTCGACGCCGCTCTCTTCGAGGTTGTCGGGGTCCGTCAGGCGCAACTCGGCCTGGCCGCCGGGGAACAGCACCGCGAAGACGGCCTGGAAGTGGCGGTCCACCTCGGCGAACGTCTCGCTGAAGCGGTCCCGCATCTTGCGGTCGATCGCGCGCACGACCTTCGACAGCGCCGCTCTCGAGCTCGCGAGGTCGTCGATCTGCCGGGCGAGGAACTCGCGGCGGTCCTTGAGCGCGTCGTATTCCGAGACGGCCACCGGGTTGACCGGCCCCATGTTCGCGATCTGCTTGCGCAGCCGGTGCGCCAGCTCCATCGCGGCGTCGCGGTCCTCCACCGGAGGTTGGGCCTGCGCTCGTTCCAGCGGGGTCTCGAGCCCCTCCACGATGCGTTCCACGGCCGAGGTGACCTGCACTTCCAGCTGACCCTTCGCTACCTGCGTCTCCGTCATCCCCGACGCGAGGCCGTCGAGCTCGCCCTGGGCGGCCCGGACCGCGTCCTGCGCGCCGTGTATGGTGCCTCGCAGGGACTCGGAGTCCGCCTGCTCGAAGCGGGCACGGTCGCGCAGCTTCTCGGCCCAGTGCTCGGCGCGCTCCAGCAGCGCGGAGTACAGGTCGTGGATCGGCTGGATGCGCTCGCGCAGCGTCTCGAGCGCCTCCTCGGTCTGTCTGGAGGACGCGAACGTGGACTCGAGCTCGGCCATGTCGGCGTTGACCGTCGACAGCTGGCGCTTCAGGAACACCTCGCGCTCCGAGACGGTGGCCACGTCGACCTGACACTGCCCGAGGCGGTTCGAGATCGCGGCCTCGTCGCGGAAGCGGGCGTCACGATCCTCGCGCCGCTGTGCCGCCTCCTCCTCCAGCGCGTCCAGACGGGCGGTGGTGTCGGCGATGCGGTCCTTCAGCTCGGCCGCGGCCGGCCGGTCCTTCGCGGTCTTCTCCACGATAGCGCCGGCGCGCTCGGCGAGGCGGGCCGCCTCGGCGTCGAACTCGGTCAGCGCGAGCTCCATGCGCCCGATCTCGTCCTTGAGCGACGTCGCCTCGCCGTTCTGCACCGCGAGGCGCTGCCCGAGCTCCAGCGCGTCCTGCTGCGCCGCCGAGAGAGCCTCCTCGGCCTCGCTGACGAGAGCTTCGGCGTCCCCGACGCGCATCTCGACCGCGGACGCGTCCTCGGCGAGCTCGTTCACGCGCCGCTTGCGCGCCAGCACGCCCGCGGAGGTGTCGGTGGTGGGTCCGACGGCTACCTTGCCGCTCGGGTGCACGATCGTGCCGTCCGCGACGCCGAAGCGCAGCCCTGGCGAGGCGGCCGAGGCCTCGACCGCCCTGGCGAGCGTGTTGACGACGCACACGTCGCCGACCAGCGCCGCCACCGCGTCGCGGATGCGGTCCTCGCACACCAGCGTGTCCATCAGGCTGCGTGCGCCCTTCGGGACCTGCACCTTGACCGGACGGGCCGCTGACAGCGCGAGCACGGAGATGTCCCCCGCGTCGTTCTTGCGCAGCATCTTCAGGAGCTTCTCGGCCGAGGGACCGTCCTCCACCAGCAGGCAGAAGAGGTCCGCGCCCAGCGCCTGCTCGACGAGGCGCTCGAGCTCCGGGTCCACGCTGATGAGGTCGGTCACGGGGCCGACGAGGCCCGGCAGCTTCTTCTCCTGCGACAGCACCCACGCCAGCGCGGGTGTCGCCGTCTCGAACGCGCGGTCGACCTCCTCGAGGCCCCGTATCTCCGCGCGCACGCCTGTGAGGGTGTCGCGCGCCTCCGCGAGCTCGCGCTTGCGCGTTCCGAGGACGCGCACGCGCTTGTCGACGTCGCTGTCCGCGAGCGAGATCTCCTTGCGCGTGCGCCGGATCCCCGCCTCGAGCTGCGCGTACTTCTGCCGGCGCCCGGACAGCGTCGCCATCGCCGAGGCGCGCTGGGTCTTGAGCTGCTCTCCCCGCTCGGCGAGGAATTCCTCCTCCAGCACCACGGCCGCGAGCGCCTGCTCGACCTTGGCCAGCTCGAGGCGCGAGTCGTCGATCTCCTTGCGCGCGCGGCGGATGTCGGTGTTGACGCGGGTCAGCTCGCGTTCCGCGGCGAGGCGCTCCTTCTTGACCGTCTCGGACTCGCGGCGCAGTTCCCCGAGGCGCGAGTAGTGGCCCTTGAGCTGCGCGTCCGTGTTGGCGCGCTCCTCCGTGAGCTGGCCGAGCTCGCGCTGCCGCACGGCCAGGCGCGACTCCGCCTGGTGGATCGTCGCGCGCAGCTGCGAGAGGCGCTCGATGAGGTTCTTGCCCTTCTCCTCGAGCAGCAGCAGGCCGGAGTTGATGCGCTCGAGCACCGCCTGCAGACGCCTGCGCTGCTCGCCGAGGTCGCCGACGAACAGCCCCTTCTCCTCGAGCAGCTGCTGGAACCTGCCGAGCTCCTTCTCCTTCTCGGCCAGGCGGTAGCGCGCCAGCTCGAGCTCGGCGTCCTGCTCACGCTCGCGCTTCGCGAGCTCGTCCCAGCGCGACTGCAGCGTCCGCAGGTCGTCCACCGCGAGCGCGACCTCCAAGTCCCGCAGCTCGGTCGCCACTTGGGCGTGTTGCGCCGCCTTGGTCGCCTGGCGCTCCAGCGGGCGGAGCTGCCGGTCGATCTCGGACAGGACGTCACGCGCTCGGTCGAGATGTCCCTCCATGCCGGCGAGCTTGCGCAGCGCGCGCTCCTTGCGCTTCTTGTGCTTGAGCACGCCCGCTGCCTCTTCGATGAGCGCGCGCCGGTCCTCGGGGCGCGAGTTGAGCACCTCGTCGAGGCGCCCCTGCGAGATGATGCTGTGGGTGTCGCGCCCCAGGCCGGAGTCGTGCAGCAGCTCGTAGACGTCCATCAGGCGGCACGGCGTCGAGTTGATCATGTACTCGGACTCGCCGTTGCGGTACATGCGGCGCGCGATGGTGACCTCGGAGAACTCGAGCGGCAGCGAACCGTCGGCGTTGTCGAGCACGAGGTCCACCTCGGCCACCCCGACTGGCTGACGTGCCGAGGAGCCCGCGAAGATGACGTCCTCCATGGCCTGCCCGCGAAGCGACTTCGCCGACTGCTCGCCCAGCACCCACAGCACGGCGTCTGAGATGTTGGACTTGCCCGAACCGTTGGGGCCGACGATGACGGTGACGCCGGGCTCGAGGACCAGGTGCGCGCGGTCTGCGAAGGACTTGAAGCCCTTCAGCGTGAGCGACTTCAGGTGCAAGTGAAGGCCCCTCCGAGCGGGTTGCTGATGCGACCGACGCGGCCCGCCGAGGGATCCTCTCCCCCGCGGCGAGCGCACCCTATGCTAGCACAGCACGAGGGGCGCTAGGACCGCCGTTCGGCCACCTCGGAGAGCGCATCGAGGGCCTCCGTGGCGGCAGCCTTCTCGGCGTCCTTCTTCGTGGCGCCCGACCCCTGTCCGAGCAGCCGGTCGCCGACGAGCACCTCGGCCGTGAAGGTACGGTCGTGCGGCGGCCCGGCTTCCGCGACGATGCGGTACACGGGGGTGAGACCGGCCTCGGCCATCGAACGTTCCTGCAGCTCGGATTTGGCGTCCAACACCGCCGTGGCGAGCGCCTCCGGCGCTAGGCGGTCGGCGAAGACGCGCATGACGAACCCGCGGGCGGCGTCGATCCCGGCGTCGAGGTACAAGGCGCCGAGGGTGGCCTCGAAGGCGTCGGCGAGCACCGACTTCAGCTTGCGCGCGCCGCCGGCGTCGGCGCCGTGCCCGACGAGGAGCGCCTCGCCGAGGCCGAGGTCGCGCGCGATCGCGGCGAGCGTGCGCCCGGAGACGAGCGCTGCGCGCAGCTTCGCCATGCGGCCTTCGTCGAACTCGGGGAAGCGGCCGTAGATGTGCTCCGTCATCAGGAATCCGAGCACCGAGTCGCCGAGGAACTCGAGGCGCTCGTACTGCTCCTTGCTGCCCGACTCGAAGCTGTAGCTCGGATGCGTCAGCGCGCGCTGCAGAAGGCCGCGGTCCGCGAAGGTGACGCCGAGGATCTCCTCGGCGCGGTCGATCCGCTCCTCGGGGTCTTGCGGCTGGCGGCTGTTCTCGCGATCGGCCAACAGGCTCACGGCCGCGCGACGATGAGCGTGGCGTTGTGCCCGCCGAACCCGAAGCTGTTGGACATCGCGACGCGGACCTCGGCGTGCCGCGCCTCGTTGGGCACGTAGTCGAGGTCGCAGGCCGGATCCGGGTCCGTGAGGTTGATGGTCGGGGGGAGCACGCCGGTCTGCATCGCCTTGACGCAAGCCACGAGCTCGATGGAGCCGGCGCCGCCGAGCAGGTGGCCGGTCATCGACTTCGTCGAGCTCACCGGGGGCGCGCTCTCACGTCCGCCGAACACCTCCTTGATGGCACTGCTCTCCGCGGCGTCGCCGAGCTCGGTCGACGTCCCGTGCGCGTTGATGTAGCCGACGTCGCCGGGGGCGACCGCGGCGTTCTGAAGGGCGTGGCGCATCGCGCGCTTCGCGCCGTCGCCGTCCGGGGCGGGCGCCGTGATGTGGTACGCGTCGGCCGAAGCGCCGTAACCGAGGATCTCGCCCCGGATGTCGGCCCCGCGCGCCACCGCGCTCTCCCACTCCTCGAGGACGACGATGCCGCCGCCCTCCCCCATCACGAACCCGTCGCGGCCCGAGTCGAAGGGGCGCGAGGCGCCGGTGGGGTCGTCGTTGCGCTGCGATAGCGAGCGCGCGGCGCAGAAGCCCGCGAGCCCCAGCGGCGTTATGCCGCAGTCGAAGCCGCCCGCGATGACCGCGTCGGCGTCACCTCGGCGGATAGCCTCGGTGGCCTCGCCGATCGAGTGGTTGGAAGAGGAGCACGCCGAGACGCAGGCGTAGTTGATGCCCTTGGCACCCCAGCGGATCGAGATGTGGCCGGCGGCGAGGTCGACGATCATCATCGGCACGAGGACGGGCGAGATGCGCGACGGCCCGCGCTCCAGCAGCACGGCCGTCTGCTCCTCCATGATGTGCAGCCCCCCGATGCCCGAGCCCACGATGACGCCCACACGGTCCGCGTTCTCGTCGGTGATCTCGAGGCCCGAGTCGCGCATCGCCTCGTCCGCGGCCACCATCGCCATCTGCTGGAAGCGCGACATGCGCCGCTGCTCCTTGCGATCGATGACGGCCGAGGGGTCGAACTCGTCGATGTAGCCGCCGATGCGGGTGGTGTACTCCGTCACGTCGAATGCGGTGAGCGCGTGGATGCCGCTGCGGCCCGCGACGAGCGAGTCCCAGAAGGCGGGAACGCCGATCCCTACCGGGCTGACGACTCCCATGCCGGTGATCGCGACGCGCCTCATGCCGCTCCCTCCCCGGCCGCCTTCCACTCCGAGACGAGCCTCTCCATCAGCTCCGCGACGCTGGGGATGTCGTGGATGCGCGAAGCCGAGGCACCTGAGAACACGAGGCCGTTCACGGCGTCGCCGCGCTGAGCCACCTCGAGCTGGTTGATGATGCAGTACTCCTTGCTGCAGTCCTTGAGGCAGTTGCGGCACGGCGGACGCTCCGGGTAGATGCCGTGCGAGGCGCGCTCCCAGAACGCGTTGCGCAGCGCGCGGCCCGGCAGGCCTACGGGCGACTTCACGAGAACCACGTCCTCCTCCGTAGCCTCGACGAACATGGCCTTCATGCCGTCGGACGCCGAGGACTCCTTGGTGGCGAGGAAGCGCGAGCCCATCTGGACGCCCGCGCCGCCCGCGTCCAGCACGCTCTTGATGTCCGCGCCCGTGACGATCCCTCCCGCGCCGATGACGGGGATGTCGACGGCGTCGATGATGCGCGGCAGGAGGTCGATGAGGTGCTCGTCGGTGCCCAAGTGGCCGCCGGCGTCGCATCCCTCCACCACGACGGCTGAGGCACCGAAACGCTGCGACAGCTTGGCGACGCGTTCGCTACCCACGATGGGCACCATCGGGACGCCGGCTTCCTTGCACCACGAAAAGACGTCGCGCGAGAAACCGGCGCCCGCGATGACGAGGTCGATGCCCTCGGCGATGGCCGCTTGGACGAGGTCCTTGAACTTGCGCACCGCGACCATGACGTTGACCGCGAGCACGCCGTCGGTGGCCCTTCGCGCCTTGCGGACCTCGGCGGCGAGCTCCTCGGGCTCCAGACCGGAGCCCGCTATGGTCCCGATGCCGCCCGCCTCGGCGACCGCCGTGGCGAGAGGGGCCATCGAGACGCGCACCGCCATGCCGCCCTGCACGATGGGCAGCCTCGCGGTGACGTCACCGATCTTCAGGCTGGGCATTTCCACGTGTCGTCCGGTCCTCGTCTCGGGTGAGTGCCCGGCGGCGCGGAATCCGCGCCGCCGGGCGTTCGAACCGCGCCTCGACGGCGCGGGAGAGTCCCTGCGTCAGGCGTTCTCGGAGATGTAGGTCACCGCGTCGCCTACCGTCTTGATGTTCTCGGCCTCCTCGTCGGGGATGGAGACGCCGAACTGCTCCTCGAGAGCCATCACGAGCTCGACGATGTCGAGCGAATCCGCACCGAGATCGTCGATGAACGACGCCTCCTCGGTGACCTCGGTCTCGTCGACGTTGAGCTGGTCGACGATCACGTCACGCACCTTGTCGAAGATATCCTCGTTCTCCATGCGCTACTCAACCTCCCTCCCGCTCGCAGCGGCGAGCGTTAGCAGTCTTACACGAACGTCATGCCTCCGTCGACAGCCAGGACCTGTCCCGTGACGTAGCTCGCATCGTCCGACGCGAGGAACGCGACGACGGCCGCGACGTCGTCGGGAGAACCGAACCGGCGCATCGCCACCTGTTGCATCGCGGCCTCCCTGACGGGATCGGCGAGCGACGCCGTCATGTCGGTCTCGATGAAGCCCGGCGCCACGGCGTTGCACCGCACGTTCCGCGAGGCGAGCTCGCGCGCGACCGACTTCGTGAGGCCGATGATGCCCGCTTTGGCGGCCGCGTAGTTGGCCTGACCCGCGTTGCCCACGAGGCCGATGACGGATGCCACGTTGACGATGCTGCCGCTGCGCGCCTTCATCATGATCCGGCCCGCCGCGCGCGTGATGGAGAACGCCCCGGTGAGGTTGGTCGCGATCACGTCGTCCCAGTCGGCGTCGCTCATGCGAACCAGAAGCCCATCGCGGGTGATGCCCGCGTTGTTGACGACGACGTCGAGCCTGCCGAGCTCCGCCGCGGCCTTCAAGACGAGGGCGTCGGCGGCCTCGGGGTCGCTGACGTCGGCGCGGAGCGTGAGCGCGACCCCGCCTGCCTCGCGGACGGACGCGGCGACCTCCTCGGCGGCACGCTCGCTGCCGGCGTAATTGACAGCCACCGAGGCGCCCTCGGCGGCCAGACGCTTCGCGACGGCAGCCCCGATCCCTCGGGAGCCTCCCGTCACGAGAGCCGCACGGCCCTCCAGCCTTCCGCTCACAGGACCTCCTCCACGATCGACTCGATCCCGGCGTCCTCGACCGCCGCCGCCTCCACGCCCTCGACCTTACGGGCGAGGCCCTTCAGCACCGCGCCCGGACCGGCCTCCACCAGCACCTCGACGCCCATGTCCCGCAGCGCGAGGATCGTCTCGGTCCAGCGCACGGGCGCCGTTATCTGCAGCGCGAGGCGCGACTTGATCAGCTCCGGGTCGGTGGCCGGGGTCGGGTCGGTGTTCTGCAGCACGGGCACGAGCGCCGGGGCGAAGTCGGCCTGTGAGAGGATCTCGGCGAACGCCTCGCGCGCGGGCTCCATGAGCGGCGAATGGAACGGCCCCGACACCTTGAGGGGGACGATGCGGCGCGCCCCTGCCGCCGTGAGCTCAGCTGTGGCCTTGTCGAGGCCCTTCGGCGTCCCGGAGAGGATGACCTGGCCGGGGCCGTTGTCGTTGGCGAGCCACACGCCCGACATCGGCGCGATGAGATCCGCCACGACCTCGCGGTCCATGCCGAGGACGGCGATCATCCCGCCCGGCGTCGCCGCGGCGACGGAGGCCATCAGCCGGGAGCGCTCCACGACGAGCTCGAGTCCGGCCTCGACCGAGAAGACCTCGGCGATGGCGAGTGCGGCGAACTCGCCGAGCGAGTGGCCGGCCACGGCGTCGGGTGAGAGACCCGCGTCGATCAGGGCGTTCGCCCATGCCCAGTCAGTGAGGTAGAGCAGCGGCTGCGCGACGCGGGTGTCCGCGAGGTCCTCGTCCGTCCCCAGCGCGGCGATGGCGCGCAGCTCGAGCCCGCTCAGTGCCTCCGCGGCGTCGACGAGGCGGTCCATGTCCTCGGTCTCCGGGACCGCGTCGAGCATCCCTTGACGCTGCGAGCCCTGCCCCGGGAACACGAACGCGAACGGGCGCATGCCGTCGTCACGGAGCACTACGACACCATCCCGCCGAGCCGGGCCATGGCCTCCTCGGCCTCGGTCATCACTTCGGCGATGATCTCGGCTGCTGGCTGGATCCTCTCGACCATGGCGGCACACTGTCCCGCCATCACCGAGCCCATCTCGACGTCACCCTGGCGCATGCAAAGGGCCAGCTTGCCCGAGCCGAGGTTCTCGAGCTCGTCGGGCTTGTTCGCGCGATCGAGCTCCTCGAGCTGTCGCGAGAGCTTGTTTTTCAGCACCCGGACCGGGTGGCCGGTGGAATAGCCGGTGACCACGGTGTCGCGGTCTTTCGCCTTGAGCACACGGTCCTTGACGTTCGCGTGGATGGTGCACTCCGTGGCGCACATGAAGCGGGTGCCCATCTGGACACCCTCGGCGCCCAGTGCGAACGCCGCGGCCACGCCTCGGCCGTCCGCTATGCCGCCGGCGGCGACGACGGGCACGTCGACCGCGTCCACGAGCTGCGGCGTGAGGACCATCGTGGTCAGCTCGCCGATGTGGCCGCCGGCCTCCATGCCCTCACCGATCACGGCGTCGGCGCCTATCGACTCCATGCGCTTGGCGAGCGCCACGGACGGCACGACGCACAGCACCTTGATACCGGCTTCCATCAGCGCCGGCATGTACTTGCCGGGATTGCCGGCGCCCGTCGTCACGAACGGGACGTGCTCGTCGAGCACCAGCTGGACGAGTTCGTCGATGTGCGGCGTGAGGAGCATGAGGTTGACGCCGAAGGGCTTGTCCGTGAGCGACTTCGCCCGGCGGATCTCTTCGCGCAGGATGTCGGTGGGCATGTGGCCCGCGCCGATGACGCCGGCGCCGCCGCCGTTGCCGACCGCCGCCACGAGCTCCGCCGTCGCGGTCCAGGCCATGCCGCCCTGGATGACGGGGTACTCGATCCCCAGGATGTCCGTGAACCGCGTTCGCAGGGCCATCTAGCGAGCCTCCTTGGTCCAGCGGATCACGGCGGCGCCCCAGGTGAGCCCAGCGCCGAATCCGACGACGACGATCTCGTCCCCTGCCGTCAGGTTACCGGCAGTATACAGGCCGTCCAGCGACAGCGGTATCGTGGCGGCCGAGGTGTTGCCCATGTCCGCGATGGTGCTCACCACTCGCTCGGCGGGGATGTCGAGCCGCTCGGCGCACGCCTTCGTGATGCGCTCGTTCGCCTGGTGCGGGACCAGCCACCGAACGTCGTCGAGGCCCATCCCGCACTCGGCGAGCACGTCGCGCGTGGCCTGGGGGACGACCCTCACCGCGAACTTGAAGACCTCGTTGCCGTTCATCTTCACGAACTGCTCGCGGTTCGCGCACGCCTCGGCCGTCGGGGGGTTGGCCGCCGCCATGCCGCCCTTGAGCAGCTCCGCGCCGGTGCCGTCCGCGCCCAGACGCACGCAACGCACGCCCGGCTCGTCGCCCGCTCGCAGCACCACGGCGCCCGCGCCGTCGCCGAAGAGCACGCAAGTCGAGCGGTCGGTGAAGTCGATGAGACGCGTGAGGGCCTCGGCGCCCACGACGAGTACCGTGCGGGCGCGGCCGGCCTCGATCGCATCGACACCCACCTGCAGGGCGTAGATGAACGCCGTGCACGCCGCCATGACGTCGAACGCGGGGCACGTGAGGCCGAGCTTCGCCTGGACGAAGCACGCGGTCGCGGGGAAGACGTAGTCGGGGCTGGTCGTGCCCAGCACGAGCATGTCGACCTCGTCGCCGGACACCTCGGCGTCCGCCAGGGCGCGCTCGCACGCGCGCGCGGCGAGGTCGGAGGTGGATTCGCCCTCCGCGACTATACGGCGCTCTCGGATCCCGGTGCGAGTGGTGATCCACTCGTCGGAGGTGTCGACCATCTTCTCGAGGTCGGCGTTGGTAAGGCGGCGCTCCGGCAGGTAGCTGCCGATGCCCGCGATCTGTGCGAAGGGCATGAGGTGTCCGTGTCTCCGTATCCGAGGGCGTGCGGGTATCGTCGTAGTCTACACGAAGGGATGGATGCTAGGAGGCGCCGCCCACCGACTGCGCGATGCGGCCTGGAAGGTCGCCGCGGACTGCCGTCGCGGCCACGGCGAGCGCCGCGGCCACCGCTCTGGCACTCGACCGGCCGTGGCCGATGATGCTCACGCCCGCGATGCCGAGGAGCGGCGCCCCTCCGGCGGAGTCGGGGTCCAGCCGGTCGCGCAGGCGCCCGAGAGACGGCCTGATGACCGCGGCAGCGAGCTTGGCCGCAGGCGTGGCGGTCATCGCCTCCTTCACCTCGGCCAGCAGGACCGCCGCGAGCCCTTCCATCAGCTTCAGCGCGACGTTGCCGGTGAAGCCGTCCGTGACCACGACGTCGGTCGTGCCGCGCGGGATGTCCATGCCCTCGACGTTGCCGACGAACCCGGGGACCGACGCGGCCAGCAGAGGATGCGCCTCCTGGACGAGCGCGCTGCCCTTGCTCGGCTCCTCGCCTATGGAGAGCAGGCCCACGGACGGATCGGTCACGCCGAGGACGACGCGGGCGTACGCGGCGCCCATGTGAGCGAACTGCACGAGGTGCTCCGGCTTGCAGTCCGCGTTCGCGCCGGCGTCGAGCATGACGACCTGCCGGTCGCGGCCCGGCAGGACGGTCGCGATGGCGGGGCGCTGGACTCCGGGCAGCCTGCCGATCAGAAGCGTCGAGGCGGCCATGCAAGCGCCGGTGTTCCCGGCCGAGAAGAACGCCTCGGCCCTCCCCTCCTTCACGAGCCTGCAGCCCACGACGATCGAGCTGTCCTTCTTCGCCCGCACGGCGCCCGCCGGGTGCTCGTCCATCCCGATGATCTCGGTGGCGACGACGGCGGTGACGCGATCGCGCGGTGCGGCGAACGGCTCGACGACGTCGGCAGGGCCGGTGAGCAGCACGCGAAGGCCGGGGTCGGCGGCGAGCGCAGCGGAAACGCCTTCGAGCACCGTGTCGGGCGCGTTGTCGCCGCCCATCGCGTCGACGGCGACGGTCACGTCCTTGGCGGGCGTCATCAGGCCTCCGTGTGGATCGGACAGACGGGGACTAGCGGATGCCGAACGCCGCGAGCAGGTCGGGCAGTGCGACGTTGGCGATGAGGAGCTCCCTGATTCTAGCAGCCTTCGTCGGCTCGTGGAGATGGACCTTGCCGAGGAGTTGCTCGACCCTCTCTACCGCCGAGAGTGTGTCCATGTCCACGAGGACCATCGGGACGCCGAGCTCCTCCGCTCTCGCGAGCACCATCGAGCTGGGCGGGAAGTTGCCGGTGAGCACGAGCGCGCTCGTGTTGGTCTCCAGCGCCGCCAGTTGCACGTCGGCGCGGTCACCGCCGGTGATCACGGCCTTGCGTGCCTTGCGGCGGAAGAAGCGCAGTGCCTTGTCCTGCCCCATCGCGCCGATCATCGCCGACTCGACGGTCGAGTCGAGCCTTTCCTCGGCCGTGAGCACGGTCCCGCCGAGCGCCGCGACGATCTCGTGGACCGAGACGGAGGAGAGCAGCGGATCGACGGGGATGGTGCCGAAACACGGGATCCCCCGGCCGCTCACGAAGCCCGCGACGTGCTGCGTCACGTACTCCCACTGCGACGGGTCGACGCGGTTGAACACGACACCGGCGAGGTACTCGTGCAGGCAGTCGGCGGCGCCGAGGACCTCGTCGGGGAAGTCGATGCGTTCCGGGTTGTCGACGAGCAGCACGCGCGATCCGAGCAGCTGAGCGAGCTGACAGATCGAGAGCTGCAGAGCGAGCGCCTGGAAGACGTCGCTTGGGCCCTCCACGACGACGACGTCACGCCCCGCCGACACTCTGTCGTACGCCTCCCGGACCCTAGGCCGCAGGTCCGGCTGGGGGCCGGCCATCGACGTCTCGAGCAGCTCGCGGGTCTTGACGACCGGACAGACGTCGCCGGACTCGGACGGCCGGCGGAGACCCGTGTTGACGTAGTGCGCGTCCTGGTCGGTCAGCTTGCCCTCGATGCGTTCGGGCAGTGTGCCGAAAGGCTTGAAGTAGCCGACGTCCAGCCCTCGGCCCTCCAGTTCCTTGATGAGCGCGATGCAGATACCGCTCTTGCCGGCGAACGGGCGCGTGGACGTGACGATGATGGTGTGCATGCCTACCCTCCGATGCCGATACGGATGTCCGCGGCAAGGGCGCCGGCGCCGCGTTCGCGAACGATGAGCGGATTGATGTCGAGCTCCAGGATCTCGGGGAAGTCGATCGCGAGCCGGCTAGTGCGCACGAGCACGTCCACCAGAGCGTCGACATCGGCAGGCGGACGCCCGCGGGCGCCGCGCAGGAGCATGAAGCTGCGGATCTCGGAAACCATCGTGCGCGCCTCCTCCTGCGTTACCGGACACAATCGGAAGGTCACGTCCTTCAATACTTCAACATACACCCCGCCGAGACCGAACAGCAGCAGCGGACCGAAGGTCGGGTCGCGGTTCACGCCGATGATCACCTCGGTCCCGCCCGGCACCATCTGCTGGACCTCGACGCCCCACACCTGCGCGTCGGGCATGCGGCTGCGGACGTGCGCGAGGATGTCCTCGTACGCGTCGACCAGCTGCCCCTCGTCCGCGATGCCGAGGCGGATGCCTCCGATGTCGGACTTGTGGAGGATGTCGGGACTGGCGATCTTCATCGCGACGGGGTAGCCGATCTCCTCGGCGACGCGCTTCGCCGCCGCGAGGTTCGAGGCCAGCTCGCCGCGCGGGGTCGGGATGCCGTACGCCTCGGCGACGGCTGCCGCCGACTCCTCGGTGATGAAGGAGAGCCTCCGCGCCACGGCCGGCTCTATGACCGCTGCCGCGGCCTTCGTGTCGACGGCCACGGGAGTCTCCGCCACGGGCGGCAAGGCGATGTGCGCGCGGTGACGCTGCATGGCGCCCAGCGCCGCTATCGCGCGCTCCGGGAACGCGTAGTTGGGCACGCCGGACGAGGCCAGGATGCGCCAGGCCGGGCGGACCCTCACCTCGCCCATGAAGCAAGCGAGCGTGGTCACGCCGGAGGCCGCGGCCACCTCCGCCACCGCCTCGGCGGTCGGCTCGATCTCGGTGGTGGCCTGAGGGGTCAGTATCACCAGCAGGGCGCGGACGTTAGGATCGGCTACGAGGAGCTGCGCCGCTTCGCGATACCGCTCGGCGTCCGCGTCGCCCAGGACGTCGACGGGGTTGTAGAGCGCCGCCGCGGGGGGCAGCTTCTCGTGCAGCGCGGCGATGGTGTCGCCGTCCAGCGAGGCGAGCCCCACGCCGAGGCGTTCGCAGGCGTCGGTCGCCATGATGGCGGGTCCCCCGGCGTTGGTGAGGATCGCTAGGCCCTCTCCTCTCGGCAGAGGCTGTCGCGCGAAGGCCACGGCGAAGTCGAACAGCTCCTCGACGGTCCGTGCGCGTATCACGCCTGCGCGCCGGAAGGCTGCGTCGTACGCCGCCTCCGAGCCGGCGAGGCTTCCGGTGTGGGACGAGACGGCGCGTGCTCCCGCCTCCGACCCGCCGGACTTCACCACGATGAAGGGCTTGCGGCCGACGAGTGCCGACGCCTCGCGGACGAACGCGTCGCCGTCGGCGACGGACTCCAGGTACGCGACCACGACGCCCGCGGACGGGTCGTCCGTCCACGCTCGGACGAAGTCGACCTCGGAGACGTCCGCCTTGTTCCCCAGCGAAGCGAAGTACGACAGGCCGATGTCCTCGCCCGCCGCCCAATCCAGGATCGCCGTGCCCAGCGCGCCGGACTGCGACATGAACGCGATCCGTCCCGGGGCCGGCATGATGCCGGCGAAGCTCGCGTCCAGGTGCGCCGGCGTGCTGATCAGGCCGAGACAGTTCGGGCCCAGGATGCGCACACCGGCCGCGCGAGCCGCGTCGAGCAGTGTCCGCTCCAGCAACGCCCCCTCGGGGCCGGTCTCCTTGAAGCCGGCCGTGATGACGATGGCGGCTCGGCATCCGGCCTCACCGCACTCGGCGATCACGCCGGGCACCGCCGCCGGAGGCACGACGACCACCGCGAGGTCCACGCCTCCTTCGATCTCGGTGAGGGAGGCGTAGCAGCGGTGGCCGTGGATCTCGGCGGCCTTCGGATTGACCGGGAAGACCTGTCCCGGGAAGCCGGCGGCGAGCAGGTTGTCGAAGACGAAGTGGCCGACCTTGCCCTCTTCGCGGGCGGCGCCGACCACGGCTACTGAGCGCGGCGCGAGGAACCCTTCGAGCACCTCGGCAAGCCTCCCCCCGTCGGGCTCGATAAAGCCCGACGCTCGGCTACTCGGTCTCGACGACCTCTCTACCCTTGTAGTAACCACATGACGGGCAGACCCGATGGGGCGCCTTGGGCTGATGGCACTGCGGGCACTCGCTTGTGTTCATCGCGACGGCGTTGTTGTTACCGCCGCGGCGCGAGTCGCGCACCGCACGGGACGTCTTTCGCTTGGGGACTGGCATCGAGTCTCTCCTGTTCGTGTTCAAGGCCGCGCGGCACGAGACCGGGCGCGGTCAGCGATGATATCACACGGCGGCGCGGCGGCGCCATCGTAAGGCCGGTCAGTCCTTCTGCTCCGGGAAGATCTCCTTCAGCACGGCGAACAGCGAGGGCTTCGCCTCCTCGGCGCAGCCGCACTCCTCGACGTTGCGGTTCGCGCCGCACGCGGGGCAGATGCCCTTGCAGTCCTCGGCGTGCACGGGAGCGAACGGCGCCTCGACCACCAGCGCCGTCATGATCGCGGGCGCGAGGTCGATCCTCCCCTCGCGGATCGGCTCGACCTGCTGCTCCTCGGGCATCTCGTCGGCGTGCGCCCTGCCGACGTAGAACGACTCCACCTCGCCGTCGAGCGGCATTTCGAACTGCTCGAGACAGCGCGAGCACTCCGTGGACACGGTGGCATGCACCTGGCCGCTCGCCACGACTCCGGCCGAGGTGTTCGTGAGGGTCACGTCCAAGGTGACGGGCCGGGTGAACGTGAAGCGCTCGTCGCCGATGCATAGCGGCTCGAGCTCCAGGCTGTCGGAGACGTGCATCTCGGAGCCGATGACGTCCAGGATCGGCGCCAACTCGATCGTGTAGTGTTCCATCAGGGACTCCCGTGGCTCGACGGAACGGCCGAACGCGGGTCGCGTACCCACGTCCGGCCGCGATGTCGCGGTTCGTTCTTCAGGCGCGCTGGCTGACCTTGCCCTGCAGACGGTCGCGGCCGCGCTGGACGGCCGTGAGGAGCTTGCCGAGGTTGACCTCGAGGTTCGCCAGCATCTCGTCGGCGTAGTCCTCGGCGCCGAGGCGGATCTCACGCTCGCGGGCGCGGGCGTTGTCGAGGATCTCGGCAGCCTGGCTCTCGGCCAGCTTGACGATCTCCTGCTCCGCCGCGAGCGACTGCGCGCGGTCCCGCGCCTCCTCGAGGATGCGGTTGGCTTCCTTCTCGGCCTCCTCGACCATCTCCTGGCGCTCCTTGACGATCCAGCGCGCCTGCTTGAGCTCGTCGGGGAACTGCGCACGTACCTCGTCGATGATCTCGTAGATCTTGTCCGAGTCGATGATGCGTCCGTTGCTGAACGGCACGTTCCTGCCGTTGTCGATCAGCTCCTCGATCCGGTCGATGAGCGCCATGATGTCCATCCAGCGACCTCCCTATCGGGCCTGCTCGAGACGCTTGCCGAGGACGTCGGCCACGCAGTCGGGCACGAGCCCGCGCACGTCGCCCCCGAGGGCCGCTATCTCTTTCACGGCCGAAGAGCTCAGGTACGTGTATTCAGGTATTGACATGATAAACATAGTCTCCACCTTGGTATCGAGTCTATGGTTGAGCTGCGCCATCTGCCACTCGCTCTCGAAGTCGGAGACCGCGCGCAGCCCCTTGACGATGACCTGCGCGCCGACCTCCTCGGCGAATCCGATGAGCAGCCCTCCGAAGGCTCGGACCGAGACGTTGGGAAGATGCGCCGTGGCCTCCACGAGGAAGCGTTCCCGTTCTTCGGGCGAGAACAGCGGGCCTCCGCGTTTGTCCGGGTTGAGGGCCACGCCGACCACGACCTCGTCGAAGAGGTCGGCGGCACGCTCGATGATGTCGAGATGCCCGCACGTCACCGGGTCGAAAGTGCCTGGGCAGATCGCTCGATCCACGCGTTCAGGTCCCATCTGCGTCTCTTACCGCGATGTCGACAGTGGTTGAGCCGTAGCGCCGGGCGCTGCGCGGCTCGTAACCGTCCGGCCACGCCACGGGCAGCTCGCTCGCATGCTCCCAGGCCACCACCGCGCCTTCCGAGACGGCAACCCCTCCGGCCAGGTCATCGAGCAAGCCGGCGACGCGAGCAGCCTCGATTCTATAGGGAGGGTCGAGAAGAATCAAACCGAACGGGCCGCCCGCAAGCGCGCCCTTCGCGGCGAGCGCAAAGGCGTCACCAGCGACGATGCGCGCTCGACCGCCGGCACCGAGCGCTTCGGCGTTCGACTCCAGTACCCTGCGGGCCGCCGCATCCTGCTCGACGAAGACGGCATACGAGGCCCCGCGCGACAGCGCCTCGAGTCCCAGCGCTCCGCTGCCCGCGAACGCGTCGAGGACCTTGACCTCCGAGAGCCCGGGGCCGAGCAACGATGTGAGCGAGCCGAAGAGGGCCTCCCGGATGCGGTCCCGGGTGGGCCGCGTGCGCTCCCCCCCCGGCGCGGCGATCCTGCGTCCGCGCCACTGTCCGGCGACGATCCTCACCCCGCGCTCACCCACTCCCAGGCCTCGGCGAAGCGGCGGCGCACCTCTCGCAGGAGCGGACCGTGCTCGGGACGCTCGAGGGAGGGGTCACCCTCGACGATCTCCCGCGCGTCCTCCCGCGCCTGCGACAGCAGGTCCGCGTCGCGGGTCACCGACGCGAGCCGCAGCTCGGGGAGCCCGTGCTGGCGTTCGCCGAGCACCTGGCCCTCGCCGCGAAGCTCGAGGTCCGCCTCGGCGAGAGCGAAGCCGTCGCTCACCGTGGCGATGGCCGCCATCCGTCTGCGGCCCTCGTCCGTCTTCGGGTCGGCGAAGAGCAGGAACGCCCCGGGGTGCTCCCCGCGGCCGATACGTCCGCGTAGCTGGTGCAACTGCGCGAGGCCGAAACGCTCGGCGTCCTCGACGATCATCACCGTGGCGTTCGGGACGTCCACGCCGACCTCGATCACGGTCGTGGCGACCAGCACGTCCGCCTCTCGTGCACGGAACGCCTCCATCGCGGCGGCCTTCTCGGCCGGTTTCATCTGACCGGTGAGCAGCCCCACGCGAAGGTCGGGAAAGACCGTCTTGCGCAGTCGCCCCGCCTCGGCCGTCGCCGCCTTCGCCTCCGTCTCGTCCGACTCGTCGACCAGCGGGCACACCACGTAGGCCTGCCGGCCGGCGGCTACCTCGGACCGCACGCGCTCATACGCCTCGTCGCGCTGTGAAGCGTGCACCACGGCCGTCTCGACGTGGCTCGCGAGGTCCCGGCCGCCGGGGCGCTCCTTCAGCAGCCTGGTGTCGAGGTCGCCGTAGAGCGTGAGCGCGAGGCTGCGCGGGATCGGCGTGGCCGTCATGACGAGCAGGTCGGCTGTCTCGCCTTTCGCTCGCAGGCCCAAGCGCTGGCTCACGCCGAAGCGGTGCTGTTCGTCGACGATCGCGAGGGTGAGGTGCGCGAACGCGACGCTATCCTGCACGAGTGCATGCGTGCCGAGCAGGACCGTGACGCTCCCGTCGGCGACGCCCTCGCGGACGCGCCGCGCCTCGGTGGCCGGCGTGCCGCCGGTGAGCAGGGCCCACGGGATGCCGGCCGGATCCAGGAGCGACCCGACGGCGCGGGCGTACTGCGTCGCGAGCACCTCGGTCGGTGCCATCATCGCCGCCTGGCCGCCGCTGTCCGCCGAAGCGGCCATCGCCAGTGCCGCCACCGCGGTCTTGCCGGTGCCGACGTCGCCCAGCAGCATGCGGTTCATCGGGTGCGGCGCGGCCATGTCGGCGAGTATCTCGCCGGTCGCCCGCTGCTGGTCGCCCGTGAGCTCGAACGGCAGCGAGGCGCGCAGCTTCGCGAGGTGCGGGCCGGACGTGGCGTGCTCGAAGCCGGCGAGACCTCGGGTGAGTGCGTGACGGCGCATAGCGAGCCCGAGCTGGAGCGTCAGCAGCTCTTCGTACGCGAACCGCCGCCGGGCCTCCTCGGCGCGTGGGATCGACTCGGGGAAGTGCACCTGCGCGAGCGCGTCGGCGAGAGGCGGCGATCCGCGGCGCAGCCTGAGCTCGGCGGGCAGGAAGTCGGGCACGTCGCCCGAAGCGTCGAGTGCCTCGCGTACCAGCCGCCTGACCCAGTTCGCGGACAGGGCCGCGGTGGCACGATGGATCGGGATGATGCGGGCCGCGTCCTCGGCCGTCTCATCGGCGGAGAGCTTCTCGTAGACGGGCGTCTTCATCTGCCGCATGCCGTACGAGATCTCCACGCGCCCCGAGAACGCCACGCGGTCGCCCTCCTTGAACTGCCGGGCGATCCAGCTCGCGTTGAACCACACCCCGATGAGCACGCCGGTGCCGTCGACGAGCGCGACCTCGGTGATCGAGAGGTTGTGCCGGGGGCGCTTGACCGTGACCGCGTGCACCTTCCCGACCACGGTGACGTCCTGCCCGACACGCAGCTTGTCCATGCTCGCGGTCGCCGTGAGGTCCAGGTAGCGGAAGGGATAGTGCCGCAGCAGCTGCTCGACGTCGTTCACGCCGAGCTTGCCCAGGGCCTCCGCTCGCGTCTCATCGACCAGCCGGACGGACGTGACCGGAGCGTTCCAGGACGCCAGCCGTTCGATCCTGTCGGCCGTGCCGGGCATGCTAGCGCGCCGGATGGTACGCGATGCCCACGACCTCGGGGCCGGTGTACGTCCCGATCACCGCGCCGACGATGCCCACCGACTCTATCTCGTATCGCGCGCCGCTCGCGGCGAGCGCGGCCTTCATGCTGTCCACGAGGTCGGCGCGCTGGCCCCAGAGCACGCTCACGCGCATCGGCGTCGTCTTGGAGTCCTCGGCGATGCGCGCGGCCATCTCCTCGATGGCGCCGCGCATGCCCTTGACCTTCTTGTACGGCTCGACCACTCCGTCGCGCCCGATGTGGAGCACCGGCTTGATGTTGAGCAGCGAGGCGGCCAGCGCCTGCGCACGTCCCGCCCGACCGCCCTTCACGAGATACTCGAGTGTCTCGACGACGAAGTACAGGTGGACCTCGGAGGCGGCCATGCTCGCCGCGGCTTCGACCTCCTCGGCCGAGGAGCCCGCGTCGCGCGCCTCGATGGCCGCTTTCACGACGAGCCCGGTACCCTGGCTCGCGCTGCGGCTGTCGACGACCCGCACGGGCACCGGCGCCTCGGCCGCCGCGAGCATGGCGGACTCGTACGTCCCCGACAGCGGAGAGGACAGGGTCACCACGACGATCTCGCGCGCCCCCTCGGAGGCGAGACGCTGATACGCCGCGGCGAAGTCGGCGGGTGACGGCTGCGACGTCTTCGGTAGCGTCGGGGAGGACTTCAGCTTCGCGTAGAACTCGTCGGGCGTGAGGTCGATCCAGTCGAGGTACGCCTCGTCGCCGAAGTGCACGCGCAGGGGGACCATCGTGACACCCCGGGCGGAGAGCCATTCCGGCCCGAGGTCGCACGTGCTGTCGCAAACGAGGCCGACGTCGGACATGGGTCACGCTCCTTCGCAGGTGCCCCGGCCGTCTACTCGACGGCGAGCAGCACCGGATACAGCGGCTGGTCGCCGCGGTGCGATTCCACCTCGAGCTCAGGATGCGCCTCGGCGAGCCGGTGCGCCAGTGCTTCGAGGTCGGCGTCGGTCAGGTCCGCCCCGCCGAGGACGGTGAGCGTCTCTCCCCCGTCCGCGATGACGTCCAGCAACCGGCCCGCGACGTCGGCGACGTCGGTGCCCACGACCTCGATCTCGTGGTCAGCGATACCGATCACCTGCCCTGCCTTGATCTTGCCGGCCTTGCCTCGGCTGTTCTTCACCGCGGTGGTGACCTCGCCCGTGCGGACGCGCGAGGCCGCCTCCGACATCTCGGCGAGGTTGTCGTCGAGGGAGGCGGACGCGTCGAAGGCGAGCATCGCCGCGAACCCCTCGGGCACGGAAGTCGTCGGCACGATGCCGACGGGACGGTCCGCGAGCGACGGTACCTGCTGCGCCGCCATGATGATGTTCCGGTTGTCGGGCAGGATGACGACGGTGTCCGCGTTCACGCGGGATGACGCTTCGAGCAGCTCGGCTGTCGAAGGGTTCATCGTCTGCCCGCCGCTGACCACGACATCGACGCCGAGGCTGCGCAGGATGCGCTCGAGCCCCTCGCCCGACGCCACCGCGACGAAGCCGAACGGCTTCCGCGGCTCGGCCGCGGCGGACTGCTCCGCGGCTATGCCCGCCGCGCGCTCCTGCGATTGCAGCCGCATGTTGTTGACGTGCACCTCGGCCACCTGCCCCAGGCCTGTCGCGTAGGCGAGCACCTTCGCGGGGTCGTCGGTGTGCACGTGCACCTTCAGCATGTCGCTGGAGCCCACCACGAGCTGGCTGCCGCCCACGGAGGCCATCCACTCCTCGACGGAGCGCCGGTCGAGCCTCTCGCCGACGAGGAGGAACTCCGTGCAGTACAGGTGCTCGGTGTCGTTCCAGTCGTTCGCCGGCTCCTCGAGATGGATCGTGGGCGCCGCCGTCGGCACGACGTCGGCGGTGTGCACGGCCCGTCCAGCGAACGCCGCCGCGAATCCCTCGGCGAGGATGGCGACGCCGAAGCCGCCGGCGTCCACGACGCCTGCTTCCTTGAGCACCGGGAGCAGCTCGGGGCCCCGGCGCACCGATGCGTACGATCCCTTCACAGTCGCGTCGAGGACACCGCCGAAGTCGGACCCCGCGTCGGCCGCCTCGCGTGCGGCCGCTGCGGCGTCCTTCACCACCGTGAGCATGGTGCCCTCGGCGGGCTTGCGAACCGCCTGGTACGCGACGGTCGTCGCTCGCGCGAGAGCTTCCGCGATGAAGGCGGGGCCGTAGGACGTCTCGTCCGTGACGTCTGCGCACAATCCGCGAAGGATCTGACTCAGGATGACGCCCGAGTTGCCGCGCGCGCCCATCAGCGATCCCTGCGTGACGGCGTGGCAGACCGCCGCGGCCGTGGCATCCTCGGGGAGCTTCGCCAGCTCGGAGAGGACGGCGTCCATCGTCAGCGACATGTTCGTGCCCGTGTCGCCGTCGGGGACGGGGAACACGTTGAGCCGGTTCACCTCGTCGCGGCGCTCCTTGAGCGCGGCGGCTGCCGAGGTGATCAGCGTACGGACGTCGGCGGTCGGTTCGGTCACGGCTCACGTCTCCAGTTCGCGCGTCAGCTTCGGACCTTCACGTCCTGGACGTGGACCTGTACCGCGCTCGTCTTGATGTTCGCGTTGCATTCGAGGGCGTAGCGTACCTTCTCGGCGAGGATGCGGGCCACCTCGGTGAGATTCGTGCCGTGCTCCAGGACGACGTAGAGGTCGACGTGCACACCGTCCTCCCCGTGGTCGATGACTACCCCTCGCCGCAGCTTGTCCCGTGACAGCAGCTGCGCGACGCCGTTCCGCAAGGACGGGCTAGCCATGCCCACCACGCCGTACTGCTCCATCGCCGCGAACCCGGCGATGTCCGCCAGGACGTCGTCGTGGATCTGGATGATGCCGGGGACATCGCTCACTTACGCATCCTCCTCGTCGAGCAGCGCGTTCAGGTCGGTGAGCAGGGCGTCGAGCCGGATATCGTGCATCGACGCCACCGAGCGCAGCGTGTCCATGTCGGCTGCCAGGCAGCTGCCGCAACCCAAGCCGAGGCGCTCGAGCACGACGGCCGCCTCCGGGTGCGCGGTGAGCACGTCACGAACGAGGGTGTCCTCCGAGAAACGCTCCACCTCGAACCTCCCGGGTCGGTCGCCGCGCGCCGGTTGATGCGGCAGCGTCAAGTATAGCCAAAGACTCAGGTATCGGCGCGGGGGAGCGCGGGGCCTTGTTCGCCGCGGATCCGGGTGATAACATCATCTGCGCTTTGCGCCCGTCCGGCGCGCCTGCGTCAAGAGGAACCCAGACAGGAGTCGAGATGTCACAGGTCTGCTCCGTGTGCGGCAAGCATCCGAGCGCCGGCAGGAACGTCAGCCACTCGCATCGCGTGACCAACCGCACCGTCAAGCCGAACGTCCAGAAGGTCAAGGTCGTGACCGAGACCGGCGCGGTGGAGCGCCGCAACGTGTGCACCCAGTGCCTGAGCGCCGGGAAGGTCACGCGGGGCTAGAGCCGCTCGTCCATCACTCGCGGTGCGCGTCCGGCGCCAGCTCCGGCTGGCGCCTCATCATGTCCAGGAACATCTCGACGACTTCCGGGTCGAACTGAGACCCGGCCTTGTCCTGAAGCTCGTCGAGCGCCTCGCTCGTGCTCATCGCCGAGCGGTACGGCCGGTCGGAAGTCATCGCCACGAACGCGTCGGCCACCGACAGGATCCTCGCTCCCAAAGGGATGCTCTCCCCCGTCAAGCCCACCACGTAGCCCCGGCCGTCGAACCATTCGTGGTGGTGGTAGACGATCGGGATGACGTCCCGAAGCGCGGGCACCTCCTCGAGGATCTCCGCCGCGAGCACCGGATGAAGCTTCAGCAGTCCGCGTTCGAACGTCGACAGAGGGCGACCGCTCGTCGCCACCGCCTCCCCCGCCGACGCCATGCCGATGTCGTGGAGCAGCGCCGCCACCTCCAGCGACTGCTTCTCGATCTCGTCAAGGCCGAGTGCATCGCCGAGTGCGGTCGTGTAGCGGACCACCCGTTCGGTCCCGCCTCGCGAGTACGGATCCTTCGTCTCGAGTGCCAGCGCGAGCGCGCGCAGCGTAGCGAAGTACAGGTCGCGCGCCGAGGTGAGCGCTCGCGCGGAGCGCAGGGCCGCGGCCGTCTGGGTGCCGAGCAGCTGCAGCGCCTCCATGTGCGAGTCGGTGAATCGGGCGGGGTACGCCCCGCTCCCCACGTTGAGCACACCGAGGATGCCGTCCTCGTCGGCTATCGGGACCGACACCGCCGAACGCACGTCGCCGCGGCGGGAACGCGCGGAGCGGCCGGGCAAGTCCTCGATGAGCACGGGTTTGCGCGTCGCGAGGACCCAGCCCGCGATGCCCTCGCCTTCGCGGACCCGAGTGTCTCGGACGATGTCGTCGTCAAGCCCCGAGGCGGCCGAGATCGTCATCTGCCCGGAGTCGCCGTCGAGAAGCATGATGCTACCCGTCGCCGCGTCCGAGAGTGCCATCGCGCTGGACAGCGCATGGCTGATGACGGCATCCGGGTCGAGCCGCCGCGTGAGCTCGCGCGCGGCCTCCACCAGCACTCGAGCCGTCGCGGACTCCTGCTTCGCGACGTGCAGGGCCAGGCATCCGGCCAGTGACGGCCGCAGCGCGGCGGTGATCTCCACCAGCTTGCGTGAATCCGGAGGTTCCTCGGCGCTGAAGTCTATCCCGAACACCCCGCGCGCATCGTCGACCTCCACCGGCACGGCGAAGCGCCACAGCGTCGAGCGCTCGCCGGAGGTGTGGACCGCCGCGACCGCCGTCATCCTGGCGGCACACTCGGTGACGGCCAGCCCGAGCGGGTCGTCGTCGAGCGGGCGCGGATGCGGCTCGGGGACCAGCGAGCCCACGGCGCTCACCTGGCGCAGCGTCGCCGACGAGGGGTCCTCCAACCAGCAGTGCGCGGCGACGACGTCGCCGGCCGCCGCAGCCGACTCCAGCAGCGCCATCGCGACCACGTCGGCGCCCATCGTCGCGGGGATCCTCACCTCCGGACGGCTCGCGGAGGCGTGGGCTGCCGTCGGAGGCATGTCGGGGACGGAGACAGGCCTCGGCGCCTCCTCGGGCACGCGCTCGTCGTACTGTTCGTCCCGCACCGCCGACGGAAGCGTGGTGCCGTCCGAAGGCCCAACGACCGCTACGAGCGCGGGATGGACGAAAGAGACGCGCAAGAGCGCCACGAACCCGGCGAACAGCATGATGGCTACACCGCCGACGAGCAGGTTCTGGGACGTCAGCGCCCGTGCGCTCGCCGCCACTGCCGCGACGCCGACGGTCGCCAGGAAAGCGATGTGTGCGATGCCGGCGCGGGCCGGCTCCCCCTGTCCGTTCACAGGGAGATTATACCTCCAGCCGGCGGCGCTTACCCTCGGGCCATCCGCGCCCGGGCATGAGGCGGGCCCTGCGCGAGCACGAGAGCGCGGCCGCCGGTGAGAGAGACGGAGGCTCGGTATCCGGCGAGTGCATTGCTGAGGCCGAGGCTCGAGAACGGTGCGAGGCGGGCGTCTTGCAGCGGGAAGCACATGCCGGTCTCGGTGACCCCCTCGGCCGTGCCGTCGAACGCGAAGACCGACACGAGCGCGCCGGCGAGCCCTTCGAGCGCGAGAGCTGGACGCGACCCGGCGTCGAGGGGCCAGGCGCCGAGAGAGGGCTCGTCGAGCTCGGCGGACAGGTCCGCCGCCCCTGCCATCGTCCCGAGAGCGGCCAGGGTGTGGTCGAGCCGCCGCGACGTCATCGCCGTGAACGTCACAGCGTCGGCGCCCCGCTTCCGCGCCTCCGCGAGCGCCAGATCCAGGTCGGAGGCGTCCTTGTCCGCCGGGTAGACCACGACCTCGACGCCGAGGTGCCGCAGACGCTCGACGGCGCCGGGGAGGGCCGAGTCGAAGTCGCCGACGGCGATCTCCGGCACGCGCCCGAGACCGACCGCCCATTCGGCACCCGCGTCGGCCGCGACGACGAACCGCGCGGCCGACAGCAGGCTCCGATAGTGTTCCTCGCCGTCCGGCTCAGGGGCCGCCCCGCAGACGAGGACGCGCATTCAGGCCTCCGTGGGCAGGGCGATCTGCAGGACGGGCACCACGAGCGCCGCCAGCAGGGCACAGGCGATCAGCGAGGGCACCAGGTACGACGCGTTGTAGACGGCGGAGTAGATCAACACCGGCTGCCCCTTGGGAGCGTTCGAGGCGAAGAAGACGGCGCCCGAGACGAAGTGCGAGGCGAAGCGCGCCGCGCCTCCGAGCAAGCTGCCCAGGACGGCGGCGGCGGCCAGCCACGGCACGCGGCGCGCGCCGGGCTTCTGCGCTCTGCGCACGAGCGGTCGAGCGAGACCCGCGACGCCGAGCGCGCCGAACGCGATCGGGTAGTCGAGGAAGAACTGCACCCAGTGCACCACGTAAGGCTCGAGGAAGAGGTCCACCACGCCGAACAGCGCTCCCGCGACGACTCCGATGACGACCCCTCGCCGCAGCGCGAGAACGATGACGGGAAGCATCTCGAGCGAGATCGTCCCGCCGGCTGGCATCTGCCAAAGGCGCGAAGCGAAGTGCAGGACGGCGGCCAGCGCGATCGTCAGCGCGGCCTCCACGAGCGGGACCAACCTGGACCGGTTCATCTTGTCTCCCTTCCCGCCGGCAGCGCGGCGGCTCGGTTGCGGGAAGGGGAAAGAGAACTCTCCGTGATGCGGCTCCGCATTATCGGTGCCGTCCTCTCGGTCGCGGGTGTGACCCCGCCTCTCAGCCGCCCTCGCAGCTCCCGATACGGTATGGATGGTGCCCGGATGCTCTCACATCCCGGCCCGCCGTGCAACGGCTGCTCAGCGCTGCATCTGCCGCAGATACGGGTACGGGTCTACGATCGCCCCGCCCGGCGTCCACATCTGGAAGTGAAGGTGCGGGGCGCCCCCCGCCGCGTTCCCTGTGGAGCCGACATATGCGATGAGCTGGCCCGCCCTTACGCGACCGGAACGGACGGCGTATCCGGAAAGGTGCGCGTAGTAGAAGCGCCAGCCGTTGTTGCCGCTCAAGTAGATGACCTTCCCGCCGAGGCCGCCCTGCTTGCTGCTCACCGTGCCGTCGCACGTCGCCACGACCGGCGTGCCGCTGGCGGCCATGATGTCGGTCCCCTTGTGGGTCCGGCCTCCCGACCGCGGAGCACCCCAGGTGTCGTCGTAGTAGCACGGCCCGTCGACCGGGAACACCAGGCCGTTGGGGCCCGCGGGCGCGTAGCCGGTCCGGGTCAGTCCCGCCGCCGCGCCCAGCTCCGCCTTCAGCGCCTCGTACTCGCGCTGCTTAGTCTTCAGCAACGCGTCGAGGGCGCGGCGCTTCGAACGCATCGCCTTGGCGTTCGACGCGAGAGTGCTGTGCGCGGCACGCAGCTCCCTCTCCTGATCGACGAGCTGCGCACGCAATGCCTTGATGTCGCGCACCTGAGAAGCGTCGTGGTCGACTATCGAGCGGACGAAGTCCATGCGCGTGAAGAGGTCGTCGTAGTCGGTGCTGTCGAGGAGGACGGAGACGAAGTCGAGGTCTCCCATCCGGTACCACGTCTGCGCGCGGGCCTTCAAGTTGCCCTGCGCCTTGTCGAGATCGGCCTTAGTGCGCTTCGAGCGCTTCTGCAGGTCGGCTATCCGGTCCTCGTTGGCCTCGAGCCTGTAGAGCGCCTTGCGGAACGCCCAACCGGCGGATTGGAGCTGCTTGCTGAGGCGTGCCTTCTGCGCCTTGAGCGCGGCGATGTCGGCGGCCTGCGCGGAGCCGGGAACGAGCGCCAGCGCGAGCGCCAGTGACACGAGTATCCGCAGCCTGCCGAAGCGCACGCCCACCTCCGTGTACGGGCGCCCTAGAAAGAGGCGCCCGGGACTACTTGGAACCGTACACCGTCGCGATAGCGGCGTAAATCGCGCCCGCCACGCGGTCTTCCCACGCGGGGTCGGAGAGGCGCGGGAGATCCTTCCTGTCCGACGTCGAGCCGAGGGACACGCGCACGCCGGGGCCGTCGACGGATTGCAGAACGGGGTCTTTCGGCACCTCGGAAGCGCGGACGCCCGGAGCGATGCCGTTCAGTGTGAGCACGAGGGCTTGTGAGAGCTGGACGGATCCGAGGTACACCGCCGAGGACACCTTGAGCGGCTGCATCGACGTCAGCGCGATCCCGCCCGGAGCACCGCCTCGTACGTCGAGGCCGATGACGGCCGTGGCCGAAGCCGTGCGGGCTCTCAGTGCGCGCGACGCGTCGGACGTGACGGGGCCGGTGTCGGTGATCGTACGCGTGACGTAGACCCTGGCACCCGACGCCTCGAGAAGGGAGTTCAGTCTGCGCTGGACCTCCATGGGCGTGTCCGTGGCCTGGCCCGCCGGCGGCGCCGGATCGATGATGAACACCTTGCCGGTGAGGTCCGACGGCTGGATGGCCGTGGAGGTCGCCGCTCCGGATGACACGGCGAGTCTGATCGTGTCCGAACTCGACACGGTGATCCCGGCGCCGGGAGTGGAGGAGACGACCGTGTTCTTCGGCTGGGAGGATGCGACGACCTCGGTCAGTACCACGAGACCCTTGGCCTGGAGACTCTCTCGCGCCGTTTGTAGCGGGAGTCCCGTCACGTCGGGCATCGGGAAGGACTCCGACCCGGCGGAGACTACGACGGTGACGTAGCTGCCGCGCGGGACCCGGATACCCGGCGACGGCGTCTGGTCGATCACGCTGTCGACAGGGACGCTGGGTGAGAACCGTCGGTCGCCGCGCTTGAGGAGGAGGCCCTGCTCAGCCAGCCGGCTGCGCGCCACCGTGACGTCGAGATTCGTGACGTTGGGCACGGACAACAGCGCGGTCTGCCTCGCGAACAGGGCGTAGGCGACTAGCCCGACGCCGGCAAGGAGCACGACGGCGGGCACGATGATCGCCCACAGCGGGACGAGGCGACGTCTCTGAGCTGGTTGGGGGGATTCCATGGCCCGAATATAGTAGCAGGTTGCGTGTCCGAACTGGCGCGTTGTATGCTTTTATGTCATCCGAACAGGTCCCTCAGGAGGCTCACGCATGCCTGCATACGATTTCCGCTGCAAGAGCTGCCGGCACACCTTCGAGGTCGTGCGGCCGGCCGGCGAGACCGCGCCGCCCGAGTGCCCAGAGTGCGGTGGCGACACGAAACGCGTCTTCACCCCGGTCGGAGTGCACTTCAAGGGCTCCGGGTTCTACAACACCGACTCCAAGGGGAAGAACGCAGCGGCCGCCCCGAGCGACGCGAAGCCCGAGAGCGCTCCCGCGTGTCCCTCGGCGGGCTCATCAGGAGGTTGCGCGGGCTGCCCCGCAGCCGCCGGCGGGGAGTAGCTACTCCATCCGCACCCAGAATTTCTCGGCACCGGTGCGGTACACCGTCTCGATGAACCGGACGGTCCCGGTCTTGCCGTCCATCGCCACGGAGTGTGTCCGCGCACCCTTGCCGAAGTAGCGGACGCCGTGGAGCATCTCGCCGTCGGTGACACCGGTGGCGATGAAGGCGGCATCATCCGTGTTGACCAGGCAATCCATGTCGAGCACGCCGTCGATGTCGCAGTCGCTCATCTCTTCGGCGCGCTTGCGCTCCGAGTCGTTCCGGAAGACGAAACGGCCCATGAACTGCCCGCCGATGCACTTCATCGCCGCGCAGGCGAGCACGCCTTCCGGAGCGCCGCCTATCCCCATGTACAGGTGGATCCCGGTGCCCTCGATCGCCGTGGCGACGGCGCCGAACACGTCGCCGTCGGAGATCAGCCGGATACGCGCGCCGGTTTCGCGGACCTCGGCGATCATGTCCTCGTGCCGCTCGCGCTCGAGGATGCATACGACGAGGTCCTCCACGGGGCGGTCGAGCGCTTTCGCGACGCAGCGGCAGTTCTCCGCGGGCGACGCGTCGACGTGGATGCAGCCCGCGGCCAGCGGACCCGTGGCCACCTTCATCATGTACGTGTCTGGCGCGTGGAGCAGCGTGCCCTTCGGCCCGAACGCGAGGACGGCGAGCGAGTTCGGGAGGCCGTACGCGGTCAGGTTCGTGCCCTCGAGAGGGTCGACGGCTATGTCGATCTGCTCGCCGCCGTCCATCCCTACGTGCTCGCCGATGTAGAGCATCGGCGCCTCGTCACGCTCGCCCTCTCCGATCACGATCGTGCCGTCGATGTCGAGCTTGCCGAGCTGTTCGCGCATCGCGCTCACCGCGGCCTGGTCCGCTTCGTTCTTGGCGCCCCTCCCCATCCAGCGGCCCGCGGCCAGCGCCGCCGCCTCCGTGACCTCGAGCATCTCGACGATCCGGGTCGTACGCATACGGCTCCTCCTTGCTCGGCTCCCCTACCCCTGTTCCAGGACCGCGACGAAATGCCCGTCAGGGCCGCCGGCGGCCGGCATGGACTGGAAGTACCCCTCCGAGGTGACGAACGACGCCCAATCGGCCGGGACGGTCCCCGCGACGCTCCGAACGCGGAACGCCGCACCCCGCTCGCCGGCAAGGAAGGACGAAACGACTTCGTCGTTCTCGCCTCTGAGGATGCTGCACGTCGAGTACACCACAAGGCCGCCTGGACGGACAAGCCAGGCAGCGTTCTCCAGCATCGCCCGCTGAAGGCCCGCCAGCCGAGGGATATCCGCCTCCGCCAGCCGCCAGCGCTTCTCCGGGTGACGCCGCAGCGCTCCGGAGCCCGAGCAAGGTGCGTCCACGAGCACGGCGTCGGCTTGCTCCCCCCCGAGCGCCGACCGAAGGCTTCCGAGATCGAGAGCGTCCGCGGTGGCCGCGACCACCCCCGGGACGCCGAGCTGCGCCATGCGCTCGGCCAGCAGCGCGGTCTTGAACGGGTGGACATCGAGTGCGAGGAGCCGCGCCGCCCCGCCGCGTGCTACCGCCAGGGCCTGGATCTCGCCGGTCTTCGTCCCTCTTCCGGCCGCGAGGTCCACCACCAATCCGCCCGGCCGAGGCGAGAGAGCGCGCGCCGGGAGCTGCGCCGCGGCGTCCGTGACCAGCACCAGGCCCGACGCGATCGCCCGGCCACGGACGGCGGCGGCGGCGCTCAGCGCGTGCAGGGATCCGGGCAGGGGCCCGGGGACGGGCTCGGCGCCGTCGGCGATCAGCGCGGCGAGCGCGTCGGGCTCTGAGCCGGCGAAGGGGTTGTGCCACAGATAGAGAGGAGCCGGCTCGTTGTCAGCCTCGAGCACCGCGCGCGCGACGTCCGGCCCGCGCTCCTCGACGAGCCGCTCCGTCAGCCACAGCGGGTGCGCGGTCGCGCGTGCGAGCGCCGCGACGTCGGTGTCCGAGTCGCCCCAGGGGAACGTGTCCCTCGCCTCGGCCAAGCGGCGCAAGACCGCGTTGGCCAGGCCGGCCGCTTGTGGCCTTACGCGTCTCACGGCCTCGACACCCTGATGGACGGCCGCGCGCTCGGGCGTTCGCGCGAAGAGAAGCTCGTACGCCGCCACTCGCAGCGCGTCGCGGACCTGCGGCTCGACGGCGGAAGGCTTGGCGAGGAAGCGGTCCAGCGCTTCGTCCAGCGTGCCGAGCGAGGCGAGCGTGCCGCGCGCGAGACGCGTCGCGAAGGCGGCGTCCCCGGCCGAGAGTCCTGCTCCCGAGAGGACCTGGTCGAGCACCTGGGGGCCGTATGCCTCGCGCTCGCGCACGCGGCGCACGACCTCGTAGGCCGCCCGGCGCGCGGCGCTAACCGGCACGACAGGCACCCCAGCGCGTCCCTTCGCCCAGCCGTGCGCCGCGCGCGTACGCCGCCCCCTGCATGGAGGCGCGGCCTTGAGGCGTGAGCTGTGTGATCTCGAGGGCGCCGTCCGCGAAGCCAAGCATGAGCGCACTGCCGTGCGAGTGCGCGACGCCGGGCTCGACGCGCTCCGGCGACCATGATGCAGCGGTGACGGTGACGCCGGTCGAACCGATGCACGCACGAGACGGGGCCTGGCGGTTCGACGCGCGGATCCTGCGATAGGCCTCGATGACGGGCAGGTCGGGACTTAGGGCGACGTCGGCGGCCGAGACCTTGTCGGCGTACGTGGCGCTGGAGTCGTCCTGATCCGTCCAGACCGCCGTGCCGTCCTCCATCAGGTGGAGCGCTTCGACGAGAGCGACTGCTCCGACCTCGGCGAGCTCGGCCGTGAGGCTCAAAGTCGTGTGGTCGTCCACCGCGACCTCGCGCTGCAGGCAGTACGGCCCGGTGTCGAGTCCCTCGGTCATGCGCATGATCGTCACGCCCGTGCTCTCGTCACCGGCGAGGATCGCGCGCTGCACGGGCGCCGCCCCGCGCCACCTCGGCAGAAGCGACGCATGCACGTTCACGGGGGCGATACGCGCGACGTCGAGCAGCGCGCGCGGCAGGATGACTCCGAAGGCCGCGACGGCGACCACGTCGGGAGCGAAGGAGCGCAGCTCGCTCACCACGGCGTCGTCGGCGAGGGTGGCGGGCTGGCGCAGCTCGAGGCCGCGCCCGAGCGCGGCCTGCTTGACGGCCGAGGGATGCAAGCCTCGCCCGCGACCCGCGGGCTTGTCGGGGCGCGTGTAGACGGCCACCACCTCGTGTCCGCCGGCCAGCGCGAGCAGAGACGGTACGGCGAAGGGCGGCGTTCCCATGAACACCACGCGCATCGTGTCTTGCCCCCCTCGAAGCGGGTCTATCCCGCGGACTCGGCCTCCAGCGCCTCCATGTAGCGCCGGACGGCGGCCTTGCGCTCGCCCGGCGTGGCCCTGTCGAGGATGAGTATCCCGTCCAGGTGGTCCGTCTCGTGTTGAAGCACGCGCGCGAGCAGGGCATCGGCCTCGAGGCGGACGCGCTCCCCCTTGAGGTCGGCTCCCTCACAGATCACGGACGTGGCGCGCTCGACGGGCACGGTGAGGCCAGGCAGCGACAGGCAGCCTTCTTCGTCCGTCTCCGTGTCTTGCGAGCGCTCGACGATGACGGGATTGCACAACGCCACCGGCTGTTTCTCCTCGCCCACGTCGAACACGATGATCCGCTTCTGAACGCCGAGCTGCGTCGCTGCGAGCCCGACGCCGTGCGAGGCGTACATGATCTTCGCCATCTGCTTGGCGAGCCGCACGAGCTGGCGGTCGGCGCGCGGGTCGACCTCATCGGCCCTCTGCTTCAGCGCGGGGTTGGGATGTGCGAGAACCTGCATCTCGTGCTGTCCGTCCTGTCGTTCCGTGACCGTGAGCCTCCGAGCAAACACCTTGCCCATTCTACATGCTATGTTCCCGCGCGCTCACAGCACGTCCACGGGATCGACGTCCACCGCGAGCGTCACTCCTTCCGGGGGGGGGTATCCCGACAGCGCCGTCCGCACGAACGCGGGAACGGCCGAGGCGGGCGGCGCCTTGACGAGCAGGTGCCAGCGCCACGCTTTGCGGACGCGTGCAAGAGGCGCCGGACTCGGTCCGAGGCATCGGTACCCCTCCGGCGGCGACTTGCGGAGCCTCTCGCCCACCTCGACGGCGGCGTCCCGCACCGCGCGCTCCACGCCGCCCGTGAGGAGCACGTTCGCCAGCCGTCCGAAGGGCGGATAGCCGAGATCCTCCCGCAGCGACTCCTCCTCGACGTACAACGCGCTCGGGTCGCGAGAGGCGACCGCGAGGATGGCGGGGTGGTCGGGCCAGTACGTCTGTATGAACACGCGCCCGCCCGCCTCTCCTCGGCCGGCACGCCCCGCTACCTGCTCCAAGAGCTGGTACGTGCGCTCGCCGGCCCGGAAGTCGGGCAGGTGCAGCGTCGTGTCCGCGTTCACGACGCCGACGAGGGTCACGTCGGGATAGTCGAGGCCCTTCGCGATCATCTGCGTGCCGAGCAGCACGCCGCCGGGCAGCGCCTCGAACCGCGCCAGCAGCTTCTCATGAGCGCCCTTGCCCGTGGTGGTGTCCGCATCCATGCGCACCACGCTCAACCTCGGGAACGCCGCGGCGAGCTCGGACTCCACTCTTTGCGTGCCCGCCCCGAACAGGCGAAGGTACGGGCTGCCGCAGCGCGGACAAGCGGGGGGCACCGCGGCGGAGGCGCCGCAGTGATGGCAGCGCAGGCGGCCCACGGTCTCGTGGTAGGTGAGCGAGACGGAGCAGTCCTCGCACTCGGGCACGAAGCCGCAGGCGCGGCAGAGCAAGAAGCTCGCGAATCCTCGCCGGTTGAGAAGCAGCACCGCCTTCTCCCCTGCCGCTTCGACCTCCGCGAGCGCCTGCAGGAGAGGGCGGGAGAACATCGAGCGATGGCCGTCCGCGAACTCGCGCGCCATGTCCACGACCGTCACGGGAGGCATCGAGCCGGAGACGCGCTCGGGCATCCGCACGCATCGGAAGACGCCCTCTGCGCAATACCGGCGTGCCTCCATGCTGGGCGTCGCCGACCCGAGGACCAGGACCGCGCCGCGGGCTTCGGCGATGCGTCGCGCGACGTCGCGCGCGTGATAGCGCGGCGCGGAAGCCTGTTTGTAGCTCGCGTCATGCTCCTCGTCGATGACGATGAGTCCGAGGTTCGCGAGCGGTGCGAAGAGCGCCGAGCGCGGCCCGACGACGACGGAGACCTCGCCGCGCGCCGCAAGCTCCCACTGGTCGTACCGTTCCCCGGCCGACAGGCGGCTGTGCAGCACGGCGACCGCGTCGCCGAAGCGCGAGCGGAACCGGCCGACCGTCTGCGGCGTGAGGGATATCTCGGGCACCAGGACGATCGCGGTGCGTCCCTCGGCGATGACGTCCTCTATCGCGCGCAGGTACACCTCGGTCTTGCCGGAGCCCGTCACGCCCTCGACCACGACGACACCGGTCGCCGTCCTCCGCGTGTCCGCGATGGTCCGCAGCGCCTCCTCCTGCCCCGCGGAGAGCCTCTCCGGCCGAGGTGCCTCACGGATCCGCCCGCCGGGGCGCCTGTAGCGGCGGTGCCGCTCCACCGACACCAGGCCCGAGGACTCGAGCCGCCTGAGCGCACCGTCCACTCCTCCTAGCTCCGCGCTGAGCTCGGGGACCGAGACCGGGCCCTCGGAGAGGGCCTCGACCACGGCCCGCTGCAGCGTGGCGTTGGCACGCAGCTCGCCGGGCTCGGGATCTCGCAGAAGCGACGCCCACCGGTCGTCGACCGGGCCGGCCTGGGGGCGCGCGAGGCCGTAGCGCCGGCGGAGCGCGCCGGATTCGACGAGGGACGCCACCAGGCGATCGGCCCGGGAGGCGAAGGTGCGAGAAAGCTCGTGCAGAGATGTCGTGCCGGAGCTGACGGCGTCGAAGAGCGCTGCCCGCTCCGTGCTCGCCGGTCTCTCTCCGGCGATGTCCACATGGCGTTCGATCCGGGGCACGCCACCCGGGGGCAGGAAGAGCCGCAGCGCGTCCGCGAGGGTCGAGAGGTAGTTGTCGGCCACCCATCCGGCAACCGTGACCGCCGCCTCGTCGAAGGAAGCGGGGCCGAGAACGGCCAGCAAGGGCTTCAGACGGAACGCGCTCTCCTCGGCCGATCCGATCACGTACCCGACGGCCTGTCCGGCTCCGAGCGGCACGAGGACGGGCACGCCCACCCTGACCGTCTGCTCCAGCTCGGGGGGAACGGCGTAGTCGAGCGCGCGGTCGAGCGCGCGGGTGGTGGTGTCGACGATGACGCGTGCGATGCGCATCCGGCCTCCTTCACGCAAGCATAACGAAGCGGTCCGACATCGCGCCGGACCGCTTCGCGATCTCGCGTGTGGCGCTATTCGCCCGCCGCGCGGCGCAGGTCTTCGGCCCGGTCGGTGCGCTCCCACGTGAAGTCGGCGTCCTCACGGCCGAAGTGCCCGTACGCCGCCGTCTTCTTGTAGATGGGACGGCGCAGGTCGAGGTCGCGGATGATCGCGCCCGGCCGCAGGTCGAACACGTCGAGGACCGCCTTCTCGATGCGATCGGGCGCGACCTTCTCGGTGCCGAACGTGTCGACGAGTACCGAGAGGGGGTGCGCCAGGCCGATGCCGTACGCCACCTCCACCTCACAACGGTCCGCGAGGCCTGACGCCACGACGTTCTTGGCGACCCACCGCGCGGCGTACGCGGCGGACCGGTCGACCTTCGTGCAGTCCTTGCCCGAGAAGGCGCCGCCGCCGTGGCGCGCGTAGCCTCCGTAGGTATCGACGATGATCTTGCGGCCGGTCAGGCCAGTGTCGCCCATCGGCCCTCCGATGACGAACCGGCCGGTGGGATTGACGTAGACCTGCGCGCCGTCCCAGTCGAAACCCTCCTCGTTGAGGACGGGCGTGATGACGTGCTCGATCAGCGCCGGCCGAAGCTCGGACTCCACGTCCACGTCCTCGGCATGCTGCGAGCTGATGAGCACCTTGTCGATGGCGACGACCCTGTTCCCCGAGTACCGCACGGAGACCTGCGTCTTGCCGTCAGGACGGAGGAACGGCAGCGTGCCGTTCTTCCTGACGTCGGTGAGGCGCTTCGACAGGCGATGGGCGAGATAGATCGCCGCCGGCATCATGCCCGTGCACTCGTTGCACGCGTAGCCGAACATCATCCCCTGGTCGCCCGCGCCTTCCAGGTCGAGCGGGTCCTTGTCGCCGTGCTGTGCCTCGAAACTCTGGTCGACGCCCTTGGCGATGTCGCTGCTCTGCTCGTCGATCGCGGTGATCACGCCGCAGGTCTCGCCGTCGAAGGAGTCCGAGGTCGAGCGATTGTAGCCGATGTCGGTGATCGTCTTGCGCACCAGTTTGGGGATGTCCACGTAGGCGTGGGTGCGGATCTCGCCGCCCACGACCACGAGGCCGGTGGTGATGAACGTCTCGCAGGCCACGCGCACGTACGCAGGGTCCGCGCTCGCGCCGCTGTCCGTCTTGTATCCCTCGGCCGCAAGGTCGTTCTCGCGGGAGATGATCGCGTCCAGGACCGCATCGGAGATCTGGTCGCAGATCTTGTCCGGATGACCCTCGGTCACGGACTCCGAGGTGAACACGTAGTCGTTCTGTGGCATTCGTGCCTCCCAGCACTCGAGCCCGGGCTCCGGCATGGTCCCGGGCGCTCTTCCCGACGAAAAAGACCCCGCCTGTCGGACGGGGTCTGGCTCCTTCGGCACGCGCGCGTGCGCCGGTCGCTATTCCCCCATCTGTCAGGCGATACTCGCCTGCCGCGACTTGGCACCGTGCGTCTTTTTCACGCTGGTTGCCGGGACTTCACCGGGCGCGGTCCCTCAGCCCTCTGCAGGCCGCGTCGCGGCCTGCCTCTTGATGGATCGTGAACGACTCTAGCACGCGTTCACGGCCGAGGCAAAGCCTACCGTGCGGGGAGCGTGAAGAGGCTCCACGCTTCGAGCATGACGGAGTAGTCGACCACCGTCTCACCGCCGATCGCGGTCGCGCGCAGGACGTCGGCGAGGTGGGCGCCGAGGAACGGTCGGGCCTGGTCGAGCGTGTAGCGGCGCACCAGCAGCACGGGCGAACGGCGGATGCCCGCGAGGGGCGCGGCCGAGAGACCGTCGGGGAAGGACGCCCCGGTGACCAGGAGCGGGCGGTCCGCGCTCAGCACGCCGTCTCGGACGGCCCAGTCGGCGAACGCCCTGGACGTGGCGTACCTGTCCGTCCCGGAGATGCGGGACGGCGCGGGCAGCGCACCCTCGGCTCCGGGCCAGACGGCGCTCGTGCCGCCCACGATGACCGTCTGCGTCGCGCCCGACGCGCGAAGCGCGTCGAGGGTGGGTTGCGGGATGCCGGCCGGCGTGGCGAACAGGACCGGGGAGGCGCTCGCGTACGCCGCGGGACCGACCGAGAGGGCATCGGGGAAGTTGACCCCGGAGACGACGAACACCCGCTGCGGCGTGCCCGCTATCGATGTCACGGCCGAGGCCACCGCAGCCGCCGTGCGATAGCGGTCCGTACCCGCCACGCGAGTCGTGGTGCCCGGAAGCGCCGTCGCGATCGACGCAAAGGTCGCTCTCGAGACGGCCGGCTCGCCGCCCACGACCCATCCGTCCACGGCATCCATCCAGGTCAGCGTGGCGAGTGTGCCGGACGGAAGTGGACCGGCGCCGACTAGCACGACAGGCGCGTCAAGAGCGCCCGCGAGAGCAGACGCCGCGAGCGCGTCGGGGAAGCTGAAAGCGCTCGCGAAGACTACGTCGTGCGAGGTCGGGAACCCCGCGGCTGCGACCGCGAGTGAGGTGCGCACGCGATCCGGACCGGCGATGCGATCGACAGTGATCGCGCGCTGTTCCGTCGCGGCGGACATGGCCGAGACATTGCCGGCACGGTCCTCCGCACGAAGGCGGAAGAACATGTCGGAACGCTCGGCCGAGCTGCGGACGTCGGTGGTGCACGGCCGCGGGAAGTACACGGACGTGGAAGGAGCGGCCGAGTCGGGCCCGTACAACAGCTCGTATCGCAGGACCCCGGAATCGGCGTCCTGCGAGTCCGAGAACGTCGCGGCGGCGCCGGTGCCGAGCCGCTGGAGACTTCCGTCGAGTGCGGGCACCGAGCGCACGACCGGCGGCGCGGGGACGCTCGGCGGGACGAGGTCCGTCCCCGCGAGCACGGGACCCGCGGTGGCCTCGTTCCCGATGCGGTCCGCGACGCTCACCCGATATCTCACGTCGCCGGCGGCGTACGCCTCGGCGTCCGTATCGTCGAAGAAGTCCGTCCCGGCGGGGACGGTGCCTAGCACCAGGGCGGCGGCGCCCCCTATCGAGCGCACGACGGTGTAGTGCGAAACGCCGGTCCCGAGGTCGATCGACCCGCGCCAGCTGACGCGGATGAAGCCGGCACCGTTGCGCCATGCGGCAAGGTCGCCGGGCAGCGACGGCGGTGTGACGTCGGCCGAGGCGCGCACGGCCTCGGACATCAGGGAGTCGTTGCCTGCCTGATCGGTCGCGCGCACGCCGTAGTACCAGATACCGGGTCCGGGATCGTCGACGGCGCCGGTCTCCGTGACGCTGGCGATCGCGTCCCCGGCCGCGAAGGGGGGGCCGCTGAGGTTCCTGTAGAGAGTGTAGTAAGCGAGACCCGAGGTCGTGTCCGTGGAGGGCAGCCAGCGCAGGGCCAGGTTCCCTGCTTCGTGAGAGGCTACGAGTCCGCCTGGCTGCGAGGGCGGCATCGAGTCCGTGCGCAGGAAGGCGGACACGACCGGACCGGTCTCGTCAGCCGAGTTCACCGCGTAGGCGGTCAGGGTCACGAGCCCTTCCGGGGCGAAGCCGAGCGACTCCTGCACGCCGGCCGCTGCGGCGACCGTCATCTCGCCGGACCCCCAGTCGTAGTGGACGACGGCGTTCTGAGCCGCCGTGGCGAAGGCCTCGGCGGGGGTGCGCCACCATCCGTGCGAGCCGTCCGGTGACGCGGGCGAGACCGACAGCGACGTCGCCGGTGCCGCGGCCATCGTGGAAGCCGGCAGGATCATGAGTGCCGCGAGCGCCAGAACGAGGGACGCGGACACCGTGCGCGTGAGGCGGTCGGTCATCTCCAGCAGTCCTCCTCGGCTGTCGGGGTAGGCCCAATATAGCGCAGGCGCTCGAACGCTGGGGTAGGATTGTGGCCTGCACCACAGCGTTGCGTGGAAGGGAAGCACCGAGAAGTGAGCGACGTACGCGTCAGGTTCGCGCCCAGCCCGACCGGCCACCTGCACATCGGCGGTGCCCGGACGGCCATCTACAACTGGGCGTTCGCGCGGCACACGGGGGGCACTTTCATCCTGCGGATCGACGACACGGACCCGGAGCGCTCCACGCCTGAGAACACGGCGGCCATCCTGCGGGCGATGCGGTGGCTCGGCCTCGACTGGGACGAGGGCCCCGAGGCCGGCGGCGACCGCGGTCCCTACTTCCAGACCCAGCGCGGCGGCAGCTACAGCCGGGCGCTGGAGCGCCTGGAAGCCTGTGGCGCAGCGTATCCCTGCTTCTGCTCGGCCGAGGAACTCGAGGGGGCGCGCGAGAAGGCGCGCGCGGCGGGCGGCGTAGCGGGGTATGCGCGGACGTGCCGGACGCTGGATGCGGCCGAGGCGCGCGGGCGCATCGAAGCGGGCGAGCCGCACACTTGGCGCCTGAAGGTGCCGGAGGACCGCGGCGACATCGTCTTCGACGACGCGGTACGGGGCGAGGTCACCTTCCCGTCGGCCGCGCTGGACGACTTCGTCCTCGTGCGCAGCGACGGTACGCCGACATACAACTACGCGTCGGTGGTCGACGACGCCGAGATGGGGATCACGCACGTGATCCGCGGCGACGATCACTTGAGCAACACGCCGCGTCAGATGCTGCTGCTCGAGGCGCTCGGCTTCCCCACCCCTGTCTTCGCGCACCTTTCGATGATCCTCGGCGCGGACGGCAAGCGCCTGTCCAAACGGCATGGCGCGACGTCCGTCGAGCAGTTCCGCGACGAGGGCATCCTGCCGGAGGCACTCGTGAACTACCTGGCGCTGTTGGGGTGGTCCTTCGACGACCGTACGACGATCTTCTCGGCCGAGGAGCTCATCTCGCACTTCACGCTCGAGCGCGTCGGCAAGAACCCGGCGATCTTCGATCCGGAGAAGCTCGAGTGGCTGGACGGCGTCTACATCCGCGAGATGCCGCCGGCGGCGCTCGCCGAACGGATGCTGCCGTGGCTCGAGGACGCCGGGCTGCTCTCCCCCGCCGAGGAGCCGCAGCGCCGGCCGTGGCTCGTCCAGCTCGCGCCACTGGTCAGCGAGCGGCTGAAGCGTCTCGACGAGGTTGCGGGGATGGTGCGGTTCCTGTTCGAGGACCAGGTGCCCATCGACGAGGCGGCGCGGGCCAAGGTCCTCGAGAAGGAAGGCGCGGGCCGTTCGCTCGACGCCGCTTCCGACGGGCTCTCGACGCTGAGATCCTGGACCGCCGAGGGGATCGAGGAAGCGCTGCGCCGGCTGCCCGAGGCGCTCGGCCTCAAGCCGAAGGTCGTCTTCCAGGCCGTGCGGGTGGCGGTCAGCGGGACCACGGTGTCTCTGCCTCTGTTCGAGTCCCTGGCGCTGCTGGGTCGGGAGAGGACGCTGGCCAGGCTGCACGCTGCGCGGACCCTCGCGGCCGAGTGACCGGGGGTGCCGAACGGGAGCGACAGGCAGCTTGACATGCGCTGACGGCGTTGGGTAGTATCCCTTACCGCGCCCCAGGCGGGCGGTAGCGATCCACTGGGGTGTCGTCTAATGGTAGGACAGCGGATTCTGGTTCCGTAAGTGGGGGTTCGACTCCTCCCACCCCAGCCAGATACGGCGCGTTCGTCTAGCGGTTAGGACACCGCCCTCTCAAGGCGGAGATCACGGGTTCGAATCCCGTACGCGCTACCAAAGACACACGGAAACCCCCTCCGACGGGTACGAATGCACCTGGCGGAGCGGGGTTTCCTCTTCTCCACGACAAGCCGGAACGGCTCGTCATGTGCTATCCTCGGCCACCATGAGCATGAAGACACCAGGCTCTCCAGAGCGCACCGACTTCATCCGCGAGATCGTCGCCGACGACCTCCGTGAGGGCCGCATTTCCTCCGTGGTCACCCGCTTCCCTCCGGAGCCGAACGGCTACCTGCACATCGGCCACGCCAAGTCGATCTGCCTCAACTTCGGCATAGCCCGCGAGTTCGGCGGCCGCTGCCACCTGCGCTTCGACGACACGAACCCGACGAAGGAAGAGCAGGAGTACATCGACTCGATCGAGGCCGACGTCCGCTGGCTGGGCTTCGACTGGGGCGAGCACCTCTACTTCGCCTCCGACTACTTCGAGCAGCTGTACGAGTGGGCCACAGTCCTCGTCAGGGCCGGCAAGGCCTACGTGGACGACCTCTCGGCCGAGGAGATCCGCGAGCACCGCGGCACTCTGACCGAGCCGGGCAAGGACAGCCCATGGCGCGACCGGCCGATCGAGGAGAACCTCGACCTCTTCGCGCGCATGCGCGGCGGCGAATTCCCCGGCGGGTCCCGGGTGCTGCGGGCGAAGATCGACATGGCCTCGCCCAACATCAACCTGCGCGATCCCGTGATCTATCGGATCATCCACAGGACGCATCCACGGACGGGCGACGCGTGGTGCGTGTATCCGACCTATGACTTCGCCCACGGGCAATCCGACGCGATCGAGCGCGTCACCCACTCCGTCTGCACCCTGGAGTTCCAGGACCACCGGCCGCTCTACGACTGGTTCATCGAGAACCTGCCGGTGCCTTCGCGCCCCCGCCAATACGAGTTCGCGCGGCTCAACATGACCTACACCGTGCTCTCGAAGAGGGTGCTCCTTCGCCTCGTCGGCGAAGGACACGTCCACGGATGGGACGATCCTCGGATGCCTACCATGTCGGGACTCCGCCGGCGCGGCTTCCCTGCCGAGGGGGTACGCGACTTCGCGACCATGGTCGGGGTGGCGCGGGCCGACAGCGTGGTCGAGTTCGAGATGCTCGAGCACGCCGTGCGGGATGTCCTCAACCGGAAGGCTCCCCGGCGGTTCGGGGTCCTCGATCCCCTCAAGGTGGTCATCGAGAACTACCCGGAGGGACAGGTCGAGGAGATGGAGGTCCCCAACAACCCGGAGGACGCTTCAGCGGGGACCCGTGAAGTGCCGTTCAGCCGGGAGCTCTGGATCGAGCGCGACGACTTCATGGAGGAACCCCCGAAGAAATTCTTCCGCCTGGCCCCCGGCCGGGAGGTTCGCCTGCGGTCCGCGTACTTCGTCACCTGCCGGGAGGTCGTGAAGGATGGCGACGGCAGGATCGTCGAGCTGCGGTGCACGTACGATCCCGCCACGCTCGGCGGCGCCGCTCCCGACGGCCGTCGCCCCAAGGCTACGCTCCACTGGCTGTCCGCCGCCCACACCGTGCCGGCGGAGGTACGCCTGTACGATCACCTCTTCCGAAGCCCCTATCCGGGAGCTGAGGGCCGCGAACTGTTCGAGGACCTGAACCCCGACTCGGAGACGGTGCTCCGGGACTGCGTCATCGAGCCCTCGCTCGCAGACGTGCCTGTGGGCGAGACAGTGCAGTTCGAGCGGCTCGGTTACTTCTGCCCGGACCCCGATTCCAAGCCCGACGCGCTCGTGTTCAACCGGACGCTCACCCTTAAGGACACCTGGGCGAAGCTGCAGGCGCAGGGACGGCAGGACTCGGCCTGATCGCATGCCTCGCACGGCTCGGGTCTTGCTTGGGGTAGACTGGTCTCTCGGAGTGGGCCGGACGACCGCGCACCTTCGGGTGTGAGGAAAGTCGGGACTCCGCAGGGCAGGGTGCCTGCTAACGGCAGGGCGCGGCGACGCGACGGAAAGTGCCACAGAAAAGAAGACTCCGGGGGCGACCCCGGAAAAGCTGAAACGGTGCGGTAAGAGCGCACCAGCGTCACGGCGACGTGGCGGCTTGGCAAACCCCACCCGGAGCAAGGGCGAATAGGAGCGGTCAAGGCCTGCCCGGCCGTCGCTCGGGTACAGCCCGCTCGAGGCCGCCGGCGACGGCGGTCCCAGACAAATGGCCGTCCACGACAGAATCCCGCTTACAGGCCCACTCCACCTTCCGCAACGACGAAGGCCGGTCCATCAAGGACCGGCCTTCGCGCAGCTCCTGGTATCCGAGGCTACCTCGGAACGACCTTCACGCCGCCCGAGGGGTTCGGGATCACGTCATAGTTGCGGATGGTGGTGGTGCCGAAGCCGGTCGTGGTCCAGTTGCCGCCGCGGTCCTTCGCGACCAGACGGTACTTGAACGTGGCGCTCGACGGCATCGGCCCGGGGTCCATCAGGGACCCCGCCGCGTTCTTGCCGTCCCACCCGCACTTGAACCATCCCGCACGGACGTTCTGCCAGTGATACTCGCGAACGAGCTCCGTCGCGGTGTTGTCGTAGACCTGCAGGTACAAGTCGGACGCAGTCTCGCCGAGGTACGCGTTGACGGTCGTCGTGTCCTTGATGCCGTCGTGGATCATCGGGAAGAAGGGGTCCGGGGAGTCGCTCACGGAGCCGATCCGGATCGGGGTGTTGTCGACGTAGAAGTCGCGGAAGTCCGTTCTGACATGCGAGGGGAAGAGGTCCCTGCTCTCCACCTTCAACTTATGATGGCCCGCCCTCAGAAGTCGCGTGTCGAACGCGACGGAGTACGGCGGGGCTGCGCGTACCGCCTTGACGACGCCGTCGACGATGAAAGTGACCTTCGGGGTGCACGCCGCGTCCGTGGAAGCGGCGGCGAAGGCAGTCGTACCGCTCACCCACTGACCCTGGCCAGGAGTCGTGACGGACAGCTCGGGCCAGTCGGGGTCCACAGTTGCGTAGACCTTCGACATCGGCGAGAGGTTCGTGGCCCTGTCCTCGGTCTGGATGCCGATCGAGTTCACGCCGGGAGGCAGGTCCTCGAGCGTGACGTAGGGCTTGGGAAGCCACTGAGCCGGATTGCGCTTCAGCGTGAGGAACGGCTTGTCGTTGAGATAAAGGTGGTAGAAGTAGACCCCTGAGTTGATCGAGGAACCCGTGTCGTACTCCTTGTCCGTCCAGTGGACCGTGCGGCGCGTCGATTCCGTAGGGATACGGATGTTGGGCGTGAGGTCGGTAACGGCGAGGGGCGGAGTGCGGTCGACGCCGAACATCGCCGAGTGAGACAGGGTGGCGACCTTCGACTCATTGAAGAACCGCAGGTTGAGAAACCAGTAGCCCTCCAGCTCCCCGGGCTGCGTCGTCGGATACAGGCCGACCAGGTTGAACACGTGCCCCAGCATCGCCCCGGTGGGATCCCAGCTGATCGTCTGCTTGTACGCGTCGTCGGGCACGTCTTGTGGTGCTCGCGTGAGCGTGTACAGGAAGCCGATCGTCTTGCTCGGCGGGTCAGATGGGATGGCCGAGAACGTGAACTCGGGAGACAGCGAATTCCCCCACCCCTGGCGCCACTCAGCGTCACCGGCGTTAGGATTCGTGGAAGAGGTGCCCGTCGGCGTGTCATCCATGGAGGCGAAAGCGGGCGTGGCGTAGGCCAGAAGACACGCTAGGAAGATCGCTGCCACGAGAATGCTGCTGATACTGCTGCGGCTGAGCTTCATCTCCAACTCTCCCCATCAGGACATGGAAGGGCCTGCCTACCCAGTATACATCGTCACCCGGCCCGAACCGCTTGAGCAGCGGCGACCGTCGTCACAAAGCCTCGAGGCGCTCCCGCACGGCTCCGGCGATGGACGTGCCCGCGAAGGTCCCGAGGCGGACGTAGTCCCCTCCAGCCAGCCTCGCCAGCTCGCGCGCCGCGCCCGACGCCCCGGCCCCGTTGGTGTCGATCAGCATCGAGTGGACCCGCGACTCTCTGACCTTCGCGGCGGCTGCTCGCGCGTCCTCGCTGCCGAGGCCCCCGCCGATGCCGACGTTGGCGCGTCCGTCGGTGACCAGCACCAGCCACGGGACGGTCGAGTCGTTCCGACGTGTCTCGGCCGAGAGGACCTCCAGCGAACGGATGATGCCGTGCGCGAGCGGGGTCGCCCCGCCGGTGGCGAGGTCGCGAAGCTTCAGTTGTGCCAGCTCCACACTGCCCGTCGGTGCCAGTAGGACGTCGGCCGACTCGCCTCGGAAGGAGACGAGGCCGACGCGGTCACGGCGCTGGTAAGCGTCCACGAGAAGGTCGAGGATGGCGGATTTCGTCGCCTCCATGCGCGTCGACGCCCCCATCGAGCCGCTCGCGTCGACGCAGAAGACGATGGAAGCGCCGACGCGGCGCTTCCGCACCTTGCTGCGGATGTCCTGGGGCTCGATGCGGACGGCCATTTCGCCCGCGCGCTCCTGCTGGTAAGGGGCGGCTGCGCGGATCGTCGCGTCGAGCGCCAGGTCGGGCTTCGCGCCGGCCCGCGGCGGCTCTGCCCGCACGTAGCGTCCGCGCCCGTCGTCCGACCGCGTCTCCTGACGCCTCCCCGACCCGCGGCGCCGCAGCCTGTCGAGATCCGCGTCGAGGCGGGCGGACGTGTCCGCGTCGCCACCGGCCCCGTCGCCGGAGTGCACGAGGGCGACCAGCGCCGCCGTGCCGCCCTCCCCGCCGGGGGTGTTCTTCTGCGCCCCGGGGCGCTCGGCGACGCCCTCCTCGCCGTCGCTCGAGCCTACGATCGAGTCGAGTCTGGCCGCGTCGAAGGTCGTCTCCTCGAAGGGGCGGCGCCGGAGCCTGTGCGCGAGCACGAGGGGCGCTATCGTGCGCACGTGCTCGGGAGTGACGCAGGGCGATGCTTCCAGAGCGGCGAGCGCGGTCGCCGCTCGCGCCATGACGAGATCGGAGCGATGGCCGTCCACGCCCATCTCGGCCGAGATGGTCGCGATGAGGAAGAGCAGGTCGTCGGGCATCTCGGTGTCGCGCAAGCGCTCCTGCGCGGAGTCGATGCGCTCCGCCACGCCGCTCTCGCCCGGCTGCCACTCTCGCAGGAAGCCGTCGGGGTCGTCCTCGAACGCCGTGCGGCGCCGGATGACCTCCACGCGTTCCGCTGCCGAGGCGAGGCCCTCCACATCGACGCAGAGGCCGAAACGGTCGAGGAGCTGGGGCCGGACCTCTCCCTCCTCCGGGTTCATCGTGCCCACGAGGATGAAGCGCGCGGGGTGGGAGAATGCGACGCCTTCCCGCTCGACGACGTTGACGCCCATCGCTGCGGAGTCGAGCAGCGTGTCGACCAGGTGGTCCTCGAGGAGGTTCACCTCGTCCACGTACAGCACGCCCCGGTTCGCGTCGGCGAGCAGCCCGGCGTCGAAGCGCCTCTCGCCGTGCTTGAGGGCGTGCTCGAGGTCCAGCGTGCCGACGAGCCTGTCCTCGGTGGCCGACACCGGCAGGTCGACGAAGCGCGGCCGGCGTTTCGCTACGGGCGCCGGATCCTTGCGGTAGGCCTCGGCGCATTCCTCGCACCATGAACGGCGGTCCGCCGGGTCGCATCCGAAGCGGCAGCCCTCGACGACGGCGATCTCCGGCAGCAGCCCGGCCAGCGCGCGTACCGCGGTCGACTTGGCGGTACCCTTCTCACCCCGGATGAGCACTCCCCCCACGCGAGGGTCGATCGCGTTAAGGAGCAGCGCCGTCTTCAGCGTCTCTTGGCCTACAAGGGCCGAGAACGGGAACACGTGAGGCTGGCGTCGCGGCAAAGACCCCTCCAATGAACGACCCGCCTACAATATATCGTAGGCGGGTCGCCATGACTATCGATATGTCGTGGCCGCTTACACGGATTTCCATTGGAAGGATCCGCACTCCGCGGGCTTCTTCTGGTCGTGGTTCGGGCACGTGTTGATGTAGACGCAGTCCGCGCACGTGTATTCGTTCATGTTGAGTACGCCGGGTTCGTAGACGCGCTCGGTCGCTCCTCCGCCCGGCTCCTCCCCCTCCGGTGCCGACGCCTCGAGCACACCTTGCGGCTCGGCCACGACCGCCTCGGCGAGCACGGGCTCCGCGTCGTCGAGCACGGGCTCCGCGTCGTCGACCGCCTCGGCGACGATGTCCGCGACGGGCATCTCGGCCACAGGGTCGGCGACCGGCTCTTCCGGCTCGACTTCTGCCGCGCTCTCCTCGAACGCCGAGAAGTCGTACTCGGCGATCGCGGCGAGCGGTACGGGCTCCTCCAGGGCCGCCGTCCCCTCCTGGACCTCCACCGTCTCTTGGGGCTCGGCCTCCGAGATGGGTGGAGTGGGCTCGTCCGACCCGGCAGCGGCGTCATCGGCGACCACCGCGGGCAGATCCCACGGCCACTGGGCCTCCGGAACCGGCTCGCCCTCCGCTACGGGTTCGGGGGCGGCGTCCTCGACGACCGGCTCCGCGGTCGCGACCTCCGCGACTTCCTCGGCCGGCTCCTCGGCTACCGCCTCGAGCATCTCGGATGCGTACGGCTCCTCGACCGCCTCGACGGCGGCGGGATGGGCCTCGGCCGAGGGCTGCTGGAGGATGATGACGGGGACGGCGGAGTCCATGTCCAGGGTGTAGAAGGCGGCCGACGCGTCGACCACTCCTTCGCCGAAGAGGCGGCCTATCTCGCGCGTGGCCTCCACCGCGTCCTCGAAGACGCGGTCGGAAGCGAGCGAGACGGCCCCAGAGGAGTCGCTGGCTATGATGAGAAGTCTCATGCGGCACTCCATGTCGTGTCGAAAACGGCGGTCACGATGGTTATCGGTACTGATGCTAGCCCTGCTTTAGGACGCGCGCCAGACGCCGCCGCCCATCGGTGACGCGGTGTGCGCGTCACGGAGCGAGTGCCGCTCGCGAAGGTCCTCCGAAGGCGAGCGCCCGCCCCTCGAGACGAAGGGCGGGCGCGGCGTCACCTGTGTCAGTCGTTGCCGCCGCCGCTGGGAGCGCTGCGCTCTCCAGAGTCGCCCGCGGGCGAGCGGTGCTCTCCGGAGTCTCCGGAGTCGCCGCTGGACTGGCCGTCCGGCCGGTCCACTTCATCGCGAGCAGCGTCCGCAGCCGCATCCTGGTGATCCGACTCCCGGACGCCGGCGGCGGTCCCGGACTCGTCGACCGAGCCTCGGTCGACGTTGTCGACCTGGTCCTCGTCGACGTTCTGGCCCTGTTCGTCGTTGTTGTCGGCCGCCGCGCTGTCCGTCGCCTCGACCGATGCGCCGTGCGTCGCCTCGACCGATGCGTCGTGCGTTGCGTCCACCTCGTCCGCCTCCGGCGCCACCGTGCCTGTCGCGTCGGTGTGCGGCAGCGTGATCCCGACGGTCTGTGCCGCTCCGGCGACGGCGTTCTGCACGGGTGCCGGGAGCACGCCCGCGAACGCGACGCCGCCAAAGGCCATGACGAGGGCGGCGCTCACGGCCGCCAGCTTCGCCCACTTCGATGCGATGAATCGCTGCACCATGATGTTGCTCCTCCACTTCGGCAGCCCGGACGCCTGATCCTCAGGCCCGTGGGCGTTGCTTGCCGGCCTCGCGACCGGTTCGCCGTTCTCGGCGAGGAGTCGAGCGGTCTCGATCATGGCCGCGACATGCGACGCTCCGAGGCACTCCGTCGAAGCCTGCGGATAGGCTTCGCGAAGTTCGCCGAAGAAGCGGGCCAGCTCGCCGAGCTCGGCGTCGCCTTCCGGCGCCCGCCCGGCGAGGAGCCGCTCGATGTCGCTGTCGGGTATGTCCGAGTACCTTCTCATCTCATCGGAGTCAACGTCGCGATCGCTCATAGGGTCACGGCCTCCTTCGAGATCTCTCGCCGGACCGCGGCGAACGCGCGCGTCTGCAGGGACTTGACGGCGCCCGGTCGCTTCCCGACGACCGCCGCGACCTCCTCGACGGTGAGTCCGGCGAAGATGCGCAGGAACAGCACGTCGCGCTGGTCTCGGGTAAGTCTGCCGATGATCTCGCGCACACGGTCGTCGGCGACGCGGCTCATCAGGTCTTCCTCGACGTCGCGGACGCACGACAGGCTCGCCGAGACCACCTCGTCGGAGGCCAGGTCGACGGGGTTCCGGCGGACGCGCCGCCATTCGTCGATGAGACGGTTCCGGGCGATGGTGAAGACCCAGGCGCGGAAGTCGGCCCCGTCTCCGGCGAAGGCGGGGAACTTGCGCACCACCTGTACGAACACCTCGCCGAGCGTGTCCTCGGGCTCGAGGGCGCCGTGGGCCTTGAGGTAGCGCAGCAGCATGGGCGAGACCTCGCGGTAGAGGGCCGTCCACGCCCAATCGGCGCCTGTGCGCGCCGCTTGGAGGATCGAGGGGTATTCGAGTTCGGACAGCATCCGCATCCTTCGACGACGAAAGCACGCCCTTCGACTATCGGGCTCGCCCGCCGTTCCACTTTAGCCCAGCGGGAAGATCGGGCGACGGACGAGAAGTGGGCGCGAAGTGCCGTGTTACCATAACGTGACGGAGGAATGGTCCTCCGCCGCATCCCGGATCGAGCGCGTATGCAGGCAATCGCCAGATGCTGAGCGAGACACCCCTCACCGCCGGCGCATTCGTCGCCGTCGACATCGAGACGACCGGCTCCATGCCCGGCCGGAACGGCATCATCGAACTCGGCGCCGCGCGCATCGAGAACGGCCGGATCGTGGGCGTGTTCAGCGAGCTCGTCCACCCGCCCGAACCGATCCCTTACTCCGTGCAGCTGCTGACCGGCATCTCCGACCGTATGGTCGCCGAGGCGCCCCCCATCGGCGAGGTCTTCGAGCGCTTCCGCGCCTTCGCCGAGGGAGCCGTGCTGGTCGCACACAACTACCGGTTCGACCTCGGCTTCCTCGACTATCACGCCGAGGTGGCCACCGGCCTCCCCTTCCCGCGCCCCGTTCTCGACACGCTCGCGATAGCGAAACACCTCGAGCCCGAACTCGGCAAGTACAACCTCGGCCTGCTGGCCGAGACGTACGGGGTCGAGACGCGTCCCTCGCATCGCGCCGATGCGGATGCCCGTGCCACCGCCGAGGTGTTCCTCGCGATGATCCCGACGCTGGCCGAGGCCGGGGTGCACACGGCGGGCGAGCTCGCGCGGTGCTGCCGGATGGGAGGCCAGCAGTCTCTCGCGCACAAGCTGGTCATCACGACGGGCCTGCCCGACGAGCCCGGGCTGTACCTGCTGCGTGACGCGCGCGGTCGCGTGATCTACGTCGGCAGGGCGAAGAACCTGCGGGTGCGCCTGCGCAGCTACTTCTACGTGAACTCGGACGCCACCGGCCCTCGCCTCGGCGACGAGACGGTGTCGGTGCAGTGCATACCTTGCTGCTCCCCGCTGGACGCCCTGCTGCTGCAAAGCAGGCTCATCGACCGGTACCACCCGCGGCACAACGTGCCCACGCAGAGGGGCGACTTCGCGTCGCTCATCCACGTCGACACGCGCAGCCGCTTCCCCGCTATGAAGGTGATCGACCGGCGCCGCAAGGACGGCGTCTCGATCGGTCCGTTCGTGAACCGCTGGGCGGTCGAGGCGGTAGTGGATCAGCTCCGAGAGGTGTACGGGCTGCGAAGATGTGCCGCACGCCTCACGGGCAAGGCGGGCGCCGCCGAGTGCGCGCATCGCGGGAACGACTGCCCGAGCCCGTGTGTCGGAGGCATCGACCAGGAGGAGTATCGGGTCCGCGTAGCCGAGGCGATGGAGGTGTTCGACCGCAGCGCCGGCCGGCTTCGGCGGGAGATCGTGTCGCGTCATGAGAGCGCGATCGCCCAGGGATGTCGCGACGACGGAGTGCGCTACCGCGACGGGCTGAAGGCGTTCGACCGGGCGCTCGTCGGGCTCGCCACGGTTCGCGAGGCCGTCCGGACCTTCGGGTCGATCATCGTCGAAGCCGACGAGGCTTGCGTCACGCTGCACCTCGTCCGCTACGGGTACCTCGTCCGCACTCTGCGGCTGACGAAGGCCGAGTGCGAGAGCCGCTCGTGCGAGGAGCGCATCCGGCGCGCGCTCCACCGAGCGTATTTCGCCGGGCCATACGACAACGACCCGATGGGATTCACTCCTCAGCAGCTCAAGGACGTCTTCTTGATCCACGGCCACCGTCAGCAGGTCTCGCCGCGCGAGATCGAGGTGACTGCCGAGGAGGAGTCCACCTCGGCCTCCGTGCTCTCGGCTCTGCGCCGCCACATGCGAGTCACACGGCGGCGTCACGTGCTCTCTTCAACCGGCTGAGGTTCTCCACGTCCTTGGCGGGAGCCTCGCCGGACATCTCCATCACGGCCGGGACCTCGCTCACACGCGGCTCGCGGAGCATCGCCTCGAAGCCCCCGTACCCGATCGCGCCGTCGCCGATCCAGGCATGGCGGTCCTTCTTCGAACCGAGGGGGTAGGCGCAGTCGTTCGCGTGCAGGAGGCGCAGACGGCCGCGCCCGCAGCATCCCTCGAGGGAGTCCAGCACCGCGGCCCAGGCGCCGCCGCCGGTCAGGTCGTGGCCGTACGCGTGCGCGTGACACGTGTCCAGGCACAGCCCGGCTCCGAGTCCGAGGTCGTCGAGCCTCTCGAACACCGCGCCGAGCTCCTCGAAGCTGCCGCCGAACGAGCTTCCCGCGCCCGCGCTGTTCTCGAGCAGCAGGAGGCGCCCGCCGGCCTCGCCCGCTTGTACGCACGCTTCCGCGACCGCCTCGACGATTCTGTCCGCCGCCGTGTCCGGGTCGGCGAGCACGTCGGTTCCGATGTGCGTGACGACCCCGAGCGCTCCGAGCGCGGCGCCGCGAACGAGCTCGTCGGCGAGCGCGTCCACGGACCGGCGCCGGAGCTCGGGATCGGTCGTGCCGAGGTTGATGAGGTACGCCGTGTGCGTGAAGAGCGGCATGCCCAGGCGGGACGCGAGCTCGCGGGCCTGGGCGGCGGCCACCGGATCGAGAGGGTGCGAGAGCCATCGCTGCGGGCTCTTCGCGAAGACCTGGACGCACTCGGAACCGAGGCCGGCGGCATACCCTACCGCCGACGCGATCGAGCCGCCGGTGCGGGCATGCATCCCTATGAGCATGCGCCACTCCTCTCGCAGGAGTGCGAGTGTAGCGCACGCTGGCGGGCCCGGATGGCGGCGCGTAGACTCCGAGTATGGGTGAGAGCAGCGACAGGTGGTCCGGAAGGGCGATCCTGCACGTCGACATGGACGCGTTCTTCGCCTCGGTCGAGCAGCTCGACCATCCGGAGTGGCGAGGCAAGGCCGTGATCGTCGGGCATCCCGGCGAGCGCGGCGTCGTGTCGGCGGCGAGCTACGAGGCGCGCGTCTTCGGCGTGCATTCGGCGATGCCGTCGGCTCGCGCGAAGCGCCTCGCGCCCGAGGCCGTTTGGACGCCGCCCCGGTTCGAGCGCTACGGCGAGTTCTCGCGACGCGTCCGCGCCATCTTCGGATCGGTGACGCCGTACGTCCAGACAGCGTCGATAGACGAGGCCTACCTCGACGTGACGCCCGCGTCGGATTCCTCGCCGGACCCCGTCGAGCTGGCGCGACGCATACAGGCCGAGGTGGACGCGCTCGGCCTGTCGTGTTCGATCGGCGTGGCCGCGAGCAAGACCGTCGCGAAGATCGCCTCGGACCACGACAAGCCGCACGGCCTGACCGTCGTTCACCCCGGCGAGGAGCCCGCGTTCCTGGGTCCGCTGCCCGTGCGCGCCCTGCCGGGCGTCGGGCCCGCCACCGCGCAGCGGCTGCAGCACCTCGGCATACGAACGCTCGGCGAGCTCGCCGCGCTGGACGCCGTGACCGCGGTCCAGGTCTTCGGCGACTACGGCCACACCCTCGTGCTGCGCGCCGCGGGTGTGGACACGAGCGACGTGCGCGAGGAACGGGAGCGCAAGTCGCTCTCGAAGGAGCACACCTTCGCTCGCGACATCTCCTCCCGGGAAGAGGTGGAGGCGGCGCTGAGGCGGCTCGCCGAGCAGGTCGGCGAGCGGCTGCGCGCCAAGGCGCTGGCGGGACGGACCGTGAGTGTCAAGCTGCGGTTCGGCGACTTCACCACCAAGACGCTGCGCCGCACGCTTCCCGTGGCGACGGACCTCGAGAGCGTGTTCCTCCCGGTCGCGATGGAGCTGCTGCGGCACTCGTGGTCCCCCGGGATCGGGTTGCGGCTGCTCGGGCTGGGGGTCTCCGGATTCGACGAGCCGGCCGAGCAGCTCGACCTGTTCGGCAGCGAGAAGGCCACCGAGACGCTGCGCAGGCGCGCGCTGGCCGAGGGGGTCGACGCGGTTCGCCGGCGCTTCGGGGACGGTGCGCTGCGGATGGGGCCGGGGCGGAGCGGAGAGAAGGAGGAACCGGATGCGCCTGCGAGGTAGGTATCCTCGCCCGCGGCTCGCAGAGCTCGCGCTCATGGTCGCCGCGGCGGTCGCGCTCTCGGCCTGCGCGCAGGCACCCTCCCGTCCGGGTGTCCCCGCCTCGCCCGGGAAGCCCTCGGTGCCCCGCGAGCTTCGTGGGGAGCTCGCCACGCCGGGGCTGTACATGCTCCCCGACGGCCGCGCTCTCGCCGTGGGCGTCCTGCACTTCCGAGACATCGAGGGCGGATTCTGGGCGGTGTTCGCGACACGGGCCGCACAGCAGGAGGATGCGACGGCGGTCGCCGTGATAGCCGACCCGGAGCGACTCGGCGACCTGCAAGCGCTCGACGGCCAGTACGTAGGCGTGGCGGGCCGTCTGCGCGACGGCGTGTCCAGCCGGATGTCGGGACGGGAGATGGACGCGGCGTGGATCGCCCTGGTGAGCGACCTCGTCGACGCCGAGAAGACGAACTCGTACGGCGCCGGCCTGCATGTCCTCGAGACGGGCGAGGTGCTCGCGATCGGGCGCCTGACGCGGGACGCCGGCGGCCTGGTGCTCGTGGGAGAGACCTCGTCCGCGAGGCTCGCGTCGGTCCGCGACCCGCGCGGCAGGATCCCCGCCGCGGCTATCGGGCAGTGGGTGGAGATGCTGGGCTCGGCCGAGGAGACCGCCGGCGGGCCCGTCTTCGTGGCGGAACAGGTCGGCGGATACGGCGCCGGGCCGGGCACCGTCAAGACCGGGCTCCCCTACCGTTGGCGGCATGTGGAACGCCCCGGGCTGAAGGAGCTGCCGGGAGGACGGAAGCGCCTGGTAGGGATCCTGTCGACGACGTACACCGGCTCGGACTGGTACGGCGTCACCTTCCACGGGGTAGTCGTGTACGAGACGATGCCCCTCGCTTCGGGGGGCCTCACTCGGCCGTACGCCGAGGTGATCGCCACCGGCACCCTTGCCGCGACGCTTCGGCGCTCCGACGGGACGTACGTGGCCCTCGAGGGAAGACTGGAGCCTCCTGCTCCTCGAGGACCGTTCCCGCGCTTCATCGCCGAGAGCGTCTCGGTCGTCACCACGATGACCCCGGCGCCGGGCGAGTCGTTCCACTAGGGGCCCTGCTACAGGTCGCGCCGGCGTAACACCCGGGTGGCGAGCAGGACGGCCACCGCCACGTAGCCGACGGCGTACAGCATCATCCACGTGCTCGGCGTGGCGCTCTCGCCGAGGCCGACACCCGCGGTGCCCTGGCCGAACAGCAGGCCGCCCGGCAGCAGCAGCGACAGCGCCTTGCGGTGAACGGCGTCGAGCGGCGTGAGCAGACTGGTCACTATCCCGAGCTGCACCATCGTGTCGTTGCGGATGAGCCCGCCTATCTGCTCGATGAAGCCTCCCACCACGCCGATGCCGTAGGCGGCCGTGCACAGCACGCCGTTCGCCAGCGTGGGCAGCCGGGTGCTTCCCAGCAGCGCGAGCCCGAGAAGCACGAGCGGCTCGAGCGTCATGAGCGCGAGCGCGCCCGGCCACAACCTCACCGGTGCGTGTATCTGCCAGGCCGCCAGCGCGATGACGGCCCCGTCGAGCACGAGCGCGTACGAGACCAGCAGCGCGCCGAGCCCCAGGAACTTCCCGAGCACGACCTCCGACCGTCGGATCGGCCGAGCGAGGACGGCGTATGCCACCCCGCTCTCTACTTCGCCGGAGATCGTCGAGACCGACGCGAACACGGCCGCGAGCGCGATGATGAAGCTTGCCGGGAACAGGCCGATGTAGAGCATCTGCGCGGCGGCACCTCGGCGGAGGAGCTCGTCGATGCCCATCCGGCCCCCGGTGAGCAGCTGGACGGCGGCGTAGTGGAGGCCGAGGCCGTACAGCGCGAGGAACGCTGCCGACATGAGCACGGCCACCAGCACGATCTTGCGGCGGGACGCCTCGCGCAGCGTGAGCGCGGCGACGGCGAGGACGCGGCTGAGGCCGTCGTCCCTACGCATCCCGGGCCTCCGCGGTGACCTCGAGGAAGAGGCTCTCGAGCGTGCGTTTGCGGCGCTCGACCCGCGACATCCGCGCGTGGACGGTCACGAGCGCTTCGACGAGCGCGGGGATGCGCTCCTCGCCGGCCAGCGCGACCACCAGCTTCCGGTCGCTCGCCTCCAGCACCGACCCGCCGACCGAGCGGACGGCCGCCGAGAGCACCTCGCCCGCAGCCCGCTCCGTGAGGTCGACCTCGATGACGCAAGGCCCCGCGAGCAGGTCGGCGAGCGCGCCCGCCTCGACCAGGCGACCGTGGTCCACCACCGCGACCTCGTCGCAGACCTGCTCGACCTCGCCGAGCAGATGGCTGTTGAGGAAGACCGTCGTTCCTTTGTCGCGAAGAGCGAGCAGCAGGCTGCGCACCTCGGCACGGCCGAGGGGGTCGAGCGCGGAGGTGGGTTCGTCCAGGAAGAGCAGTTCCGGTCCGGAGAGCAGCGCGCACGCGATCCCGAACCGCTGCTGCATCCCCTTGCTGAAGGCGCGCAGGCGTTTCTCTTCGCTGTCGGCGAGCCCCACCTCGGCGAGCACGTCTCGCGAGGCGGTGGTCGTGTCCGCAGTCGTCATCCCGAGGACGCGCCCGTGGAACGCGAGCAGCTCCATCGGGGTCAGCCACTCCTGGTAGCGGAAGTTCTCGGGCAGGAAGCCGACGCCGGCGCGCGCTCGGAAGTCGCCGATGGGCAGCCCGAGCATCTCGGCTGATCCGGACGTGGGAGCGTGAAGACCCACCATCATCTTGACCAGCGTGCTCTTCCCCGCTCCATTCGGCCCGAGGAAGCCGAAGATATGCCCGCGCTTCACACGCAGGCATATCCTCTCGCAGCCGACCGCGCGGCCGTAGTGCTTGGTGAGGTCGTCCGTGCGGATGACCAGGTCCTCGTCCGTCATCGCATGCAGGACTTCGCCAGCTCGATCGCCTTCTCCTCCGTGACTCCGCCGGCGATCGCGCGAACGACGCCGTCCCCGTTCCACACCACGGTCGTGGTGTGCTCGGGGAGGTCGCCCCCGACCTCGGCCCTCGCCTTGCGGGCGGCCGAGTCGGGGCTCATGACCACGGCCGGCACGCCGTCGATTTGGATGTCCCTCGCCTTGCCGCCGAAGTCGGGCACGAGCAGTGTGGACTGCCAGTCGTCGACCGCGGCCAGCTGGTCGCGCACGTTGCGCGGCAGGAACGGCAGGTTCAGCAGCACGTCCCGGAGTTGCGAGGGGTCCACGCCGTCCGGCACGACGAGCTCGGGGCTGCGGGCCTGCCCGGCGAAGACCGGTTGCTTCTGTGCGTCGTACTGAGCTAGGACGATCGCGGGGACGCGGACCTCGAACACCTTGCCGTCCACGTCACGAGGGAAGGTCCTGTCGCTGCCGTAGTAGCGCAATGCCTCATTGACCGCGTTGACTTTGAGCTTGAACTTGAACGTCTGTGCCGCCTGCAGGGTGATGCGCGGATCGCCCAACCCCGCCGGCAGCTTCACCGGGAAGTCCACGGCCGCCTGCGCCTGGGCGAGCGTGACCGGCTTCGCGGCGCGCGAGCCGCCCTCGACCCACGCTTCGCCGAGCGTCTTGAGGTCCACGTGCCCGGAGCCGCGCGAGAGCGTCCGCGAGACGGCCTGCAGGTCCTCGGGGCTGATCGAGATCGTCTGGATGTGCTGGACCCTGAAGATGCGCAGGAAGCTCGCCGCGGCGCTGCGTACGGGCGCGAGCGCGAACGACGCGAGCACCAGCACCGCGGCTGCGGCGGCGGCTACACGCTGCCAAGGAAGCCGGCGCGGCGTGCGGCGGGCGGGGCGGATCGGCACCACCTCGGCCGGCTGCCGCAGGCGGTCGAGGGCCTCTGCTGCTGCGGCACGGATCGCGGCGAGCGTTTCGAGCGAGCGGCCGCACTCCGCGCACCGGGCCGCGTGCGACTCTATCGCGACACGCTCTTCGGTGGTCAGCTCGCCGTCCAGATACGCCATCAAGCTGCCTTCGTCGTAACACATGGTGGAGATCACTCCCTCACTCCGGGGCCCTCGTAGGCCTCGCGGAAACGGCGCTGGGCGCGCGCCAGGACGGTGCCGACCGAGGCGGGCGCGAGCCCGACGGCCTCGGCGATCTCGGCGTAGCTGAAGCCGGAATGGCGCAGGAGCAGCATGACGCCGTCGCGAGGGTCCAGAGCCGCGAGCGCACGGCGCACGTCGAGCACGTCGTCGACGTCGGCCGCGGGGGCGGAGTCGGCGCGCGTCTCGCGATCCCGCCGCCGCGTCTCTCCGCGCAGGTGGTTGCACGCGAGGTTCGACGCCACCGTGAGCAGCCACGCGCGCGCGTTCCGCAGAGGCTCGGCAGGAGGACGATCGTAGAGCTTCCCGAACGTCTCTTGCGTGAGGTCGTCGGCGAGCGCGCGATCGCCCGTGATGAACACGAGGTGCCGGTGCACAGCGAGGCGTTCCGCGCGATAGATGCGGTCGAAGTCGCCGCGTGCGAACGGCGCGCTGTCGTCGCTCATCCGAGCGGACTCCCCTCGCACGATGGCCGTCACCTCATCTTCTCCCGCCGGTGCGCCGACCGCCAGCCCGCCTGCCGCTCCGTTTCCTTTCCGCCTTCGAGAACAGAGACACCGCCGAGGTGCGATATGTGACACCCAAAGGGTCCTACTTGTCGGCGGCCGCATCGAGCGGACGGACGGAGGAGGTACATCGAGAGGGAAACGGCGGCGGCGGATCGGGCGGAAGTGCGCTCAGGCCGCGGACTTGACGATGACCTTCCCGGCGATGTCGCGGCCCAGCGCGAAAGTCTCGTCCTTCACCCGCAGGAGGAAAGGCCCTTCGAACGGCGAGACGTCGACGACGTCGACGGCCGCGCCGGGAAAGAGGCCGTGCGAGGCCAGGTACGCGAGCAGCTGCTCGTCGTCCTCCGCCACCCGGATGACCTCCACGTGCTCTCCGGCCGCGTGTTCGGCGAGCGGGGTCCCGGCGAGCTCGGCGATGCTCAAGTCCGCCGTAGGGATCGGATGTCCGTGCGGGCAGACCTCCGGGTTGTCCATGTAGCGCTCGAGCGCCTCCTGTACCCGCGGAGACAGCGCGTGCTCGAGCGTGCACGCTTCGTCGTGAACGAGGTCCCAGGGCAGCTCGAGCACGTCGGCCAAGAAGCGCTCGGCGAGCCGGTGCCTGCGCACGATCGACAGCGCCTGTGTGCGGCCGGAGTCGGTCAGCGAGACGCCGCCCGCAGGCCTGCTCACGAGGTCCGCGGCCTCGAGGCGGCGCAATGTCGCCGTGACGGTCGGGCCGGACACGCCGAGGGCGTCGGCCAGGTGAGTCGGGCGGACCTCGCCCTTCTCGGAGAGCTTGTAGATGGCTTCGAGGTACTCCTCGATCGTTGCACTGGGCATGGGGACGATCCCTGGTTTCGGATGCATCGATGATACGCCATCGAAACGACAAGGACGCGGCGAGGGCCGCGTCCTGTTCGGTACAAAGAGGTGTCCCAAGAAACCTCGCCTGCGGAGGACCTCACCGACCAGCTTCCCGTTTCACGCTCCCCGCGAATCTCGCTACTTAGGCCCGCCTCACGACAACGCCCTTTGGCTCGATCCCCGGAAGAGCAGCTCCTGGTACACTGGCTTTGAAGGCTCGCTCGGTCCGACTTCTTGGGACAACCGTCACGTTACCGGACCCTGAAAAGCGCGTCAACAGGAATTGCGGAAATGTTCCGCCGATGTGATGACCGGTGCCTGCAGCAAGCCGAAAGGTCGCTAGGCGGTGCCGAACGCGATTCTCCTACCGTACAGCCCACGGACCCGCGCGTGTCTCCCCTACGGTTTGTACACGAGCCGCGCGACGGGCGACTCCCACACCGCCACCTCGGTCACCCGCACCGCCTCGCCGACGCGCTCCGCCAGCCGCTCGAAGACGACTCGGGCCAGGTTCTCGGCCGTGGCGTTGAGGGTGTCGAACGGGGGCACGTCGTTGAGGTACGCGTGGTCGAACGGGAGGAGCACCGTGGCAAGGTCGTCCCTGAGCGTCTTGAAGTCGTAGAGGATCCCGACGTCGTCCAGCTGGTCCCCCGACACCGTGACCTCGACGTCCCAGGTGTGCCCGTGCAGCTCCCGGCACTCCCCCTCGTATCCGCGCAGGGCGTGGGCCGCGTCGAAGTGGGTCTTGACCGTCAGCTCGTACACGGGTGCCTCCTACCCGAAGAGAGTCCCCTGCTCCGAACCCTCGCCGCACGATGGGGGAGCGTCGCCGACGACCCCTCGGCAGTCCATCGCGGCGTTGGCCAGGGCGTCCGCCTCCTTGTTGTCGGAGCGGCGGACATGGACCACGCGAACGTCGCCGAGTAGCGCGATCAGCCGGCACGCCTCGTCGTAGAGAGGCTTCAGCCCCTGGTTCTTGACGCGGTACGCTCCGTTCAGCTGCCTCACCATGAGCTCGCTGTCGGAATACACCGTCAGCGGCTTGGAGCCCCGCTCGAGAGCGACCCGCAATCCCCACAGCAGCGCCTCGTACTCGGCGACGTTGTTGGTCGTCTCGCCGAGGAACCTCCCGCCTCGCACCAGGGTCTCGCCGTCGGCGGACTGCAGCACGAACGCGCACCCGGCGGGTCCGGGGTTACCCCGCGCGCCACCGTCGGTCCGAAGGACGAAGCCGGTCACTCGCGCTCCTTCGGCGCCACCACGAGCAGGCGGTGGCAAGCCGGGCAGACGCCGATCGGAGGGCCGCCGCGGAGTCCTTCCAGCTTGTTCGACGGAAGCTCCACGCGGCATGCGGAGCACGTAGCGTCGTGCAGAACACCGAGGCCGATGCCGTGCTTCGTCTCGCGCAGGTGCTCGTACTGCCCGAGCAGCGCAGGCTCGAGCGCGGCGGCGATGGCGGCGCGCTCCGCCTCGATCCGGCCGATGTCGGACGTCAGGGTGCCGCCCTTGCCCTGGAAGTCCTTGACGAGCACCGACTCGCGGCGCTTGCCCTCGGCGATCGCCGCGTCGACCTTGGCGACCTGCTCCGCCGCTTTCTCCCGCTTCTCCATCTCGGCGAGTGTGTCGCTCTCGAGCTTCTCCTTCTGTCGGCGCAGCGAGTCCAGCTCACGCGAGATGTTCGCGACCTCCTTCGGGTTCGTCACCTCGCCCGACATCAGCTTCTCCTGCTCCGCCTGCATCTTCTGATCGAGCAGTACCGTCTCGTCCTCGCGCTTGCGCACCGCACCGTCCACGGCGTCGTGCGCCTGTTGGGCACGAGAGCGAATGGCCTCCAGCTCCGCGACCTTGCGGCGCATCGTGAGGATCGCCGCCTTCTCCGGCATCTCGTCGAGGCGCTTGCGCGCGCGGAGCAGCTCGAGGTCGAGGTCCTGCAGCTTCGTGATGAGGTCCGACTGGTCCACGCGGGGCCTCTCTTCTTCTACGGCGTCCACCAGCGCTGCGCCGGCTGGTCCATCACGACCCGCCCGGCGAGGAGCTCATGCGCTCGCAGCGCGCTCGCGATCACCGGCACGTGCGGCCACTCCGTGACGTCGTGCCCGGCCTCGATCACGGCCAGACCGGCATCCAGCGCTTCGAGTGCTTGATGATACCTGACCTCACCGGTCACCAGCACGGACACCTCGGCCGAGATCGCGTCCGGCAGCAGCGAGCCCCCGCTTCCCGAGACCGTGCCCACGGTGCTCACGCGCGCGTCGGGGTCTCCCCACACGCGCGGCACTATCGAGAACGTCTTCGCGACACGCTCCGCGACGGCGCGTACCGTCGTGGCTCTCGACAGCTCGCATACGCGGCCGAGCCGCGCCGACCCGCGATCGACATCGGCGTCCGTCACGACGATCAGCGGCTCCTCGTACGGATGCGCCCGCCGCGCGGCTAGAACGACGCCGTCCACGGAAGAGCGGTCGCAGGCCATCTCCAGGCGTACCTCCTCGGCATCGGTCCGCTCCCCCGCGCTGCCGAGAGCGGGCGTCGTCCCCTCGCCGGGCACGAAGGAGCCGATGCCCGGACCCCGGAACGCGCAGGCGCGGTACCCGCCGACCCTGCCGGCTCCCGCGGCGGCCATCGCGGCCAGGACTTCCTGCGCATGCGCGGCGGGGACGAACACGGTCACGAGCGAGACCGGCTGGCGACCGCGCTCCAGCGGCACCGAGGACGTGAGGCCCAGCAGCCGAGGCAGCTCGTCGCCGGCGGCCGGGGCACGGTCGAGGTTCGTGTGGCAGGCCACGAGCGCGACGCCGAGCGAGACCGCCTGGTAGACGACGCCCGCGCGCTCCGGCGTCAGGGCGGACGGCGGCTGGAGGAACGCCGGGTGATGCGTGACGAGCACGTTCGCCCCGTGGGCGACGGCCATGGAGAGCGCCTCGGGCGTGGGGTCGAGCGACACGAGCACCTGCGAGACCGGCGCCCCGGGATCGCCCGCGAGCAGGCCGACGCGGTCCCACGGCTCGGCCCAGGCGAACGGGAAGATGTCGTCGAGGTGCCGGACGAGGTCCGCGACAGCGATCGTTTCCTTCGCCCGCGTCACTCGATCCCCCGCTCCCGCGCGATGCGCTCCTCGAAGAAGACGACGGAGTCGTATCCGGCTTCGAGGAGCGCATCGCGAGCGGCATCCCACCCGTACCCGACCTCCTCCGGTTGGTGCGCGTCACTGCCGAAACTGCAAGCGACGCCGTGGCGCCGGCACGTGGCGAGGAACGCGGCGGAGGGGTACAGCTCGGCGCAGGGCTTGCGAAGACCGGCGCTGTTGACCTCGATCGCGACCCCGGCCGCCGCGAACGCCTCGGCGGCTTCCTCGAACAGGCCTTGCGGATCGAAAGTGGGCCGGAAACGGAACTTCTTGATGAGGTCGGGATGGGCCATCACGTCGAAGAGGCCGGAGCGCGCGGCATCCGCGAGGTCGCTGAAGTAGCGCATCCACAGGCCGTCGATGTCCCATTCGCCGTAGCGCGCCGTGAGGTCCGGGTCGTCGAACGCCCACCCGTCGATGAAGTGCACGCTCCCGAGCACGACGTCGAACGGGTACTCCGAGAGCACGCCGCGCAGCATCGGCTCGGTCTCCGCGCCCCAGTCCGCCTCGATGCCCAGAAGGACGCGCGGCTCGGCGGCGCGATCGCGAAGCTGCAAGACGTCGTCGACGTACCCCGGGAGCTCGTGCCAGCGCATCGCGTAGTCCGTCTCGGACCCGTCGAGCAGCGGCAGGTGGTCGGTGATGGTGAGGATGTCGACGCCCGCCCGCTCCGCGGCGGCCACATACTCGAGCGGCGTGCCGGTCGCATGTCTGCAGCGGTGCGTATGGACGTGACAGTCGATCACGCGGTCTCCTCCACGACTCCGCCTCCGAGCACGATGTCCCTGTTGTAGCACACCACGGCCTGCCCCGGCGCGACGCCGGAGAGCGGAGCGTCGAACGCCAAGGCCAAGCGTGTCCCATCAAGCACGGCGACCGCCGGCAGGGCGCGCTGCCTGTACCGGACCTGTGCCTCGACGCGGACGCCCGGGGCGCCGCGCCAGACCGCGTCGACGCACTCGATCTCGTGGACCTCGAGGGATTCGAGGGGGCCGGCGACCAGAGTGTTGGCCGCCGCGTCTACGGCCGCTACGTACAGCGGGCCCGGCGCGGCGATCCCCAGACCGCGACGCTGGCCCACCGTGTACCCGCCGATGCCGCCGTGGGTCCCGATCCTCACGCCGCCCGCGTCCACGATCGGGCCGGGGCGTCCCGAAGCGGGGCGGGCGGACCTGACGAACGATGCCGTGTCGCCGCCGGGGATGAAGCACACCTCCTGGCTCTCGGGAGCATCGGCCGTGGGCAGGCCTCGCTCGTCGGCGATACGCCTCACTTCGGACTTCGTCAGTTCGCCGACGGGGAAGAGCGTGCGATCGAGCTGGGGGGCGGTCATCCGGTACAGGAAGTAGCTCTGGTCCTTCGCCGGATCGACGCCGCGCGCGAGCCATGGCTCCCCGGCCTCGTCGCGCTCGATGCGGGCGTAGTGCCCCGTCGCGAGGTACTCCGCACCTTGCAGCTCCACCCTCCGCCACAATTCCGCGAACTTGATGCGATCGTTGCACACGATGCAAGGGTTGGGCGTTCGGCCCGACGCGTACGCGTCGCAGAACGGCTCCACGACCTCGCGCCGGAACTCGTCGCGCACGTTCAGGGTGTAGTGCGCGATGCCGAGGGCGTCGCAGACCCGATGCGCGTCGCGGACGGCCGAGGTCGAGCAGCATCCGCCCTCGATGTCGCCGCTCGGCAGGAGCTGCATGGTGACGCCGACGACGTCGTGTCCGGCCTCGAGGAGCAGCGCCGCGGCGACGGACGAGTCGACTCCCCCGCTCATCGCGACGAAGACACGCGCCATGCTCGCACCCCGCCTACAGGTCGCAGGCTTCCTCGTGGGTGTGTTCCTCGTCCTCTTCGGCGTGGGGGTCGAAGTGCGGGTCCGAAGACTTGATGGGCCCCGCGATGGGCTCTCGGCCGTGCTTGACGAGGTAGTCGTCGACCGCGACCTTCAGGCCGTCGGTCGCGAGCACGGAGCAGTGCATCTTGGCCGGCGGCAGGCCGCCGAGCTCGTCGGCCACCTGCTGCTTCGAGATCTTCGCCGCGTCCTGCACCGTCATCCCGCGAGCCATCTCGGTGACGATCGAACTGGTCGCGATCGCGGCTCCGCAGCCCAGCGTCTGGAACTTCACGTCCTGTATGTGGTCCGTGCCGTCCACCTTGATGGTGATCTTCATGACGTCGCCGCAGACCGGGTTGCCCACCTCGCCCACGCCGTCCGCGTTCTCGATGACGCCGACGTTGCGCGGGTTGTTGAAGTGCTCCATGACCTTCTCGGAATACACTCACGTCTCCTTACTTGACGGCGCCGTACATGCGCTCGTACAGCGGGTTCATCGACCGCAGCCGTGCGACTATCGGCGGCAGGACCTCGAGGAAGTAGTCGACGTCCTCGTCCGTGGTGAAACGGCCGAGTGTGACGCGCAGGCTTCCGTGCGCCTCCTCGGCGGGGCAGCCGATCGAGAGCAGCACGTGGCTGGGCTCGAGGCTGCCGGACGAGCATGCCGAGCCCGTCGACACGGCGATCCCCTTGTTGTCGAGCTGCAGGAGCATCGCCTCGCCCTCGCACCCCAGCATGATCAGGTTCGCGTAACCGGGCAGCTTCGGAGGGCCGCCGTTGAGGCGCGTGTTCACGATCCCGTTCAGCACACCGTCCACGATCCGGTCGCGGAGCGCGGACAGCCGCACCGCTTCCTGGTCCTGCTCATCGAGCATGAGCTCGAGCGCCTTCGCGAAGGCGACGGCTCCGGCCACGTTCTGCGTCCCGCTGCGCCGCTTCATCTCCTGGCCGCCGCCCATGAGGAGCGGACGGAACGGCGTGCCCTTCTTGAGGTACAGCCCTCCGACGCCCTTCGGCCCGTAGATCTTGTGCGCGGAGAAGCTCGCCGCGTCCACGCCGAGGTCCGCCACGTCGAACGGGATCTTGCCGAGCGCCTGCACAGCGTCGGTATGGAAGTACGCGCCGACGGCGTGTGTCGCGTCTGCGAGATCCTTCAGCGGCTGGATGGTCCCGATCTCGTTGTTCGCGGCCATCACGGAGACCAGTGCGGTGTCCTCGCGCAGCACGGCCTGCAGATCCTCCGCATGGATGATGCCGTCCTTGCGAGGCTTCAGCACGGTGAGCTCGAACCCGTTCTTCGCGAGCCACTCGGCCGGATGCAGCACTGCGTGATGCTCGAACGCGGAGACCATGAGATGCCGGCGGTTCTTGCGCTCCGCCACCATCTGGGAGATGCAGACGACGGCCTCGTTGTCGGATTCCGTGCCGCAGCCCGTGAAGACGAACTCCGTCGGCTGAGCGCCGATGCCGGACGCCATCCGCTCGCGCGCGGCCTCCAGCGCGCGATACCCGTCACGGCCGAGGGTGTAGAGGCTGTTCGGGTTCCCGAAATGCTCCGTCAGGTACGGCAGCATGGCCTCGGTGACGCGCGGGTCCACCGGCGTCGTCGCGGCGTAGTCCATGTAGAAGGTCCGATCCATGCCGTTCATCATCCCCTATCGTTCCGCGACGGTCCCACGTGAGCCCATCGCAGTCTGGACCTGAGCGAGGTCGGCCAGCGTCGTCGACCCGAGCACGTCCCGCAACGCGCGGGTGGCGCGCCCCCACACCGTCGACGCAGCGCACATCGGGCTCTTCGCGCAGGCCGTGTCGCCTTCACACACGGTCGGCGCGAGCGGCCCTTCCAGTGCTTCGACGATGTCGAGGACGGTGATCCGCGCCGGATCGCGCTCGAGGACGAAGCCGCCCTTCGCTCCGCGCCTGGCCGTGACGATACCGGCGCGGCGCAGCGCGACGAAGAGCTGCTCGAGGAATTTGGTGGGGATCGACTGGCGTTCCGCTATCTCACGGGCGCTCACCGGCGCACCCTGGCCCTCGCAGGCGAGATCGATCAGGGCGAGCAAGCCGTATTCGCTCTTGGCCGTCAGTCTCATCCGGGTCCCTCGGCGTCTCCGCTGTAATCCTTACCGAAACAGTATGGATTGAAACGATAGGTCGGCGGAGAGCGGGTGTCAAGCGAACCGAGGGGCTTCTCAGGCGGCGGGTTCGCCCGTCGCGGGGAACGTCGGACCGAGCCACTTCCAGGGTGCAGCCGGGAGGTTCGCGACGGGCGCGAGAAGCTCGGAGGCCTCGCACCGGTCGAGCCCGTGCGCCACACGGAGGTCGCGGATGCCGCGAAGGGTCGCCAGGGAGACGCTTCGCATGCTCGAAGAGGGCCCCTGCCGCCGGATGGCCATCTCGAAAGCCTCCGCCGTCCGCTCGCCGTCCACCACGAAGACGACCGAGGCGCCGGCGCCGCCGAGGGCCGCGCGGCGGGCGTCGATCTCCCCGACGTAGTGGCAGGCTGCGGCGACCGAGACGGGCCTCGCCACGCAGCGCACGAGGAAGGCGTCCCCCTCGGGCGAACGCCACGACCCGTCGGCTCCCGCCTCGAACCCGAGCTCGACGCCGATCGCGCGCACCTCTTCGTGGAAGGCATGGCGACGCTTCTGTTCCGCTTCGCATCTGCCGAGGCGCGGCGCGAGCACGACGTCGGGGGCCGCCTCGGCCGCCTCGGCCCTTGCCTCACGGATACGATCGGGGCTGCGAAGGTCCCGGACGTCCATCGCCAGGGCGCGCTTCGCGTCCATCGTGAGCAGTTCGAAGAGCCAGGGGTCACTGACCTTCAGCTCGAGACCCCAGACCCGAAGAACCGTGTACCGGTCCCTCTTGAAACTCGGGGACGTGTTCTCTGAGGCATCCATCTTCGGCTTCTCTTCGAGACGTGCGCTCCTGCAGCAGCAATCGGCAAGGCGGGAGCGCGGCACAGTGACGCGCCTCACTTTCGTCGGGCCGATGCCGCCGTTCGTCCCGCCGCCCGCTGCTCGCCGGGCCCTTGAGGCCGCTCGGCGTTTCGAACACCTGTCCGCTTGTTGCGGGCAGGAAGCTTCTGTTAGCGTGAGTCTCCCGCTCGCGGGGGGAACCAACGCAAGGTACTCCACGGCTGACAGCCACGGGATGGCGAGAGCCCACTGGATTGCCATAGGAAGGCCCCAGGAGGGACTCGTCAGGTCCTCCTGGGGCCTTCCGCTACGCTGAGCCGGCGTCGCAAGCTCAGGGCATCGTCTTCAACACGTTGACCATCTCGATGGCCGCCTCCGCCGCGTCCCAGCCCTTGTTGCCCGCCTTCGTGCCCGCGCGCTCGACCGCCTGCTCGATCGTGTCGGCCGTGATCACGCCGAAGGACACCGGGACGCCCGTGTCGAGCGACACCTTCGCGATGCCCTTGCTCACCTCGGCGGCGATGTAGTCGAAGTGCGGCGTCGCGCCGCGGATGACGACTCCGAGGGCGAGGACGGCGTCGTACTTGCCCGCAGACGCCAGCTTCTGAGCGACGAGCGGGATCTCGAAAGCGCCCGGGACCCAAGCCACGTCGATCGCCTCCTCCGCCACACCGTGGCGCGTCAGCGCGTCCTTGGCTCCGGAGAGCAGACGAGCGCCGAGCAGCTCGTTGAAGCGGCTCACGACGATACCGACCGTGAGCCCCGTGCCGATCAGGTTCCCCTCGTAGACGGCCATGCTAGCTCCTCTCATCCTCCGGCAGCACGAGCCGGTGTGACAGCTTCTCGCGTTTGGTGCGCAGGTACTCCAGGTTCTCGGGGCACGACGGGACCTCCAGCGGCACCTGCTCGCTGACGGACAGGCCGTAGCCCTCGAGACCGACGATCTTGGTGGGGTTGTTCGTGAGCAGCCGCATCGAAGTGATGCCGAGGTCGGCGAGGATCTGCGCCCCGATGCCGTAGTCGCGAAGGTCCGCGGGGAAGCCGAGGTCCTCGTTGGCCTCCACGGTGTCGCGACCCTGCTCCTGCAGCTCGTACGCCTTCAGCTTGTTTGCCAGGCCTATCCCGCGGCCCTCGTGACCCACGATGTATAGGATGACGCCGCTGCCCTGCTCCTGGACGCGCCGCATGGCCTCCTCGAGCTGGTCTCCGCAATCGCACCGGAGCGAATGGAAGATGTCGCCGGTGAGGCACTCCGAGTGGACGCGCACGAGCACGTCGGGCCTCCCCGCGACGTCGCCGGCGACGAGAGCCACGTGCGTGGAAGAGTCGAGTGTGGAGCGGTAGCCATGCGCGGTGAACTCACCGAAGCGCGTGGGCAGACGGACCGTCGCGATGCGCTCGACCAGCTTCTCGTTGCGGCGGCGGTAGCGGATGAGGTCCGCCACGGTCGCCATCTTCAGGCCGAACTCCTCGGCTATCCTCTCGAGCTGTGGGCGCCTCGCCATCGTGCCGTCGGGATTCATGATCTCGCAGATGACGCCGGCGGGCGTCAGACCCCCGAGCCGCGCGAGGTCCACCGAGGCCTCCGTGTGCCCCGCGCGCTCCAGCACGCCACCCGGCCGGGCGCTCAGCGGGAACACGTGCCCCGGCATCGCGATGTCCTCGGGCCGCGAGGCAGGGTCGATCGCGACGCGTATGGTCTCGGCGCGGTCCGCCGCCGAGATGCCGGTGCTGATGCGCCCCTTCGCCCCGATGCTGACGTGGAACGCCGTGCCCTGCGCCGAGGTGTTGTGCTGGGTCATCGGAGGGATGCCGAGGCGGTGGAGCTGCTCGCCGGTCATCGGCAGGCACAAAAGGCCCCGGCCGTGCGTGATCATGAAGTTGACGGCCTCGGGTGTGACCTTGTCGGCCGCCATGACGAGGTCGCCCTCGTTCTCGCGGTCCTCGTCGTCGACGACGATGAGCATCCGCCCCGCGCGTATCTCGGCTATCGCCTCGTCGATGGGCACGAACGGTGACGGCATCTAGCGGCCCTCGGAAAGCTCGCGCAGCAGGTCGCCGAGCTTGCTCGTGCCGCGCCGCGCCGGCCCGGTCTCGGACTCGCCGAGGTAGCGCGCGATGTAGCGCGCGACGTACTTGCCGAGCATGTCCGCTTCCATGTTCACCTCTGATCCGATGGGCTTCTCCTTCAGAGTCGTGATCTCCTCCGTGTGCGGGACGACCGCCGCAGTGAACCCGCTCTCGGTGAGGTCCGCGACGGTGAGCGAGATGCCGTCGACGGCGATCGAGCCCTTCGGCACGAGGTACGGCAGGACCGTCTCGGGCGCGGCGAAGGTGTAGAGCGTCGAGTTGCCGGCGGCCTGGCGCATGTGGAGGCGTCCGACGCCGTCGATGTGGCCGGACATGAAATGCCCGCCGAAGCGGTCGGACATCCGAAGCGCTCTCTCGAGATTGACGTGGCCGCCCTGCCGCATGGCTCCCAGGGTGGTGCGGTCGAGCGTCTCCTCGCTGACGTCCACGAGGAACGCTCCCCGGATGAACTTCGTGATGGTGAGGCACGCACCGTCGACGGCCACCGAGTCGCCGATCGCCATATCCCGGCCGAAGTCCGGAGCGTACACCTCGAGGCGCACTCCGCCCGAGATGCGCTCGCTCCGCGTGACGATGCCCTGCGACTCCACCAGTCCAGTGAACATTGTGCGCTACTCCCTCTCGTTCCTGCGCCGCCACACCGTGACGGCATCTTCTCCCGCGACTCCCGCTTCCACCGCGCGCATGCGGGCGTCGAGGCGTGTCTTGTCTCGATGCATCCATTCCTCGGCGAACAGCGGCACAGCCTCCCGGCCGCCGATGCCCCCGGCGGTCACGACGACGAGCTCGTCGATCGCGTCCGCCGACCACAGGGCGGCGAACAGTCGCGGCCCGGGTTCCACGAGCACGCGCGTGCAGCCGGTCGCGCCCGCGAGGGCCCGAAGTGCGCCCGTCAGGCCCTCGTTCCCAGGGTAGCGCAGGACGCCCGGACTCGCCGCGGCGACCCTTCGCCCGGACGGCGGTGTCACGGGCGGTGTCGGGGGTGGTGTCACTCCGATACCGCCCGCGGTGTCACCGGCGGCACCATCGCCTGAGTGAGGGGCAGCCACCGGGTCCTCGGGCATGACGACGACGGCCGGCGGCGCCGCGCCTGCCGGTGAGAACAGCTGGAGGCGGCTCGACGGCGACTCCCCGCGCGCGAGTACGACGCGCAGCGGCTGCCGGAGGGCGAGCGAGCCGTCGGGGTCCCGCACCGTGAGCGCGGGGTCGTCGATCTCCGCCGTCGCGGCGCCGACGACGACAGCGTCGGCCGCGGCACGCAGGCGCCGTGTGACCTCGGCCCCTCCGGCACCGGTTATCGCGGAACGGCTGCCGCCTTCGAGTGCCGCGCGTCCGTCGATCGTGAGCGCCACTTTCGCCTGCACCCAGGGAATGCCGGTGCGGACGCACTTCAGCCACGCCTCGTTCTGCTCGAGGAAGGGCGCCGGGTCGTCCGCGAAGCGCACTTGGACGCCGCGAGATCTCAGAGTCTCCGCGCCGCCGCCCTCCACGCCCGGGTTCGGGTCGGGGATGCCGATCACGACGCCGGCGACGCCGGCCCCGATCAGCGCGCGAGTGCAAGGTCCGGTGCGCCCCGTGTGGTTGCACGGCTCGAGCGTCACGTAGGCTGTCGCGCCCCGCGCACGCTCGCCCGCGGCAGCGAGCGCGTTCACCTCCGCGTGGGGCTCGCCCGCTCGCGCGTGCCAGCCCTCGCCCACGACCTCGCCGTCACGGACGATGACGCAGCCGACCAGCGGATTGGGTGACGTCGTGCCTCGCCCGTTCTCGGCGAGCGAGAAGGCGCGCCTGAGGAAGGGGTCGGCAACCGAGGATGCGGCGTCCGAGAACAGACGCAAGCGTCACACTTCCTCTCCCATCCGGACTCTCACCGTCGGCTCCGGGATCTCACCGGATCTGCCTCGACCGAGGCTCGCGGGCTTTCACCGCCGGTGGGGACTTCCACCCCGCCCTGAAGAAGGTTCCTGCGGATTCTACCACATGGAACGCGGACCGGAGGGCCGCGTTCCATCAGCGGGATCGAGCCGACTCGCTTCGCTCGCAGCTCATCCCGCTGCGCGGGCTAGCGGATGCCGCGCTCCCCCGCTTCGCGGATGGCGCGAAGGGCGGCGGCCGGGTCGGCGGCGCCGAAGACGGCGTTGCCCGCCACCAGCATGCGCGCGCCTGCGGCGGTCACGAGCGCCGCGGTCTGTTCGTTGATCCCACCGTCGATCTCGATCAGAGGCGAAGCCCCCGTACGCGCGCACAGCTCGGCCAGCCTGCGCGTCTTGTCGACGACGGACTCGATGAACCTCTGCCCGCCGAAGCCCGGGTTCACGCTCATCAGCAGCACGACGTCGAGGTCGGGCAGGATGTCCGTGAGCAGCTCGATCGGCGTGGCGGGGTTCAAGACCGCGCCCGCCTTCGCGCCGGCCCCATGGATCGCCTGGACGACCCTGTGGAGGTGCTTGACGGCCTCGACGTGCACGGTCACTACGTCGGCGCCGGCGTCCAGGTACCAGCCGACCGTCTCGTCGGCGTCGTCGATCATGAGGTGGACGTCGAGCGGCACGCCGGTCACCCGCTTCAGCGACGCGACCACCGGCGGCCCGATGGTGAGGTTCGGCACGAAGTGGCCGTCCATGACGTCGACGTGTATGTAGTCGGCGCCCGCGGATTCGACGAGCGACACCGCCTCGGCGAGCCGCGTGAAATCTGCCGAGAGTATCGACGGTGCCATCAGCACGCGGTCGCTCATGAGCGCCTCCTTCAGTCCTCGATCAGCCCGATCCCGTGCAGTTCGTCGCGCGCCTCTCGGCCGAGAAGGGCGTCCGCCGCGGTGGACATCGGCTTGCCCTCGTAGAGTATCGCCCGCACCTCGCGCGTGATCGGCAGCTCGACGCCCTTGCGCCTGCCGAGCTCGTCGACGGTGACGCAGGCGTACGCGCCCTCGGCCACCATGTTCGTCGACTCGCGCCAGCCCTCCAGCGTGCCTCCCCTGCCGATGAACTCGCCGAGCGCGCGATTGCGGGAGTGCTGTGAGGTGCACGTCGCGATGAGGTCGCCCATCCCCGCGAGTCCCATGTACGTGAGCGGGTTGGCCCCCATCGCGCGGCCCAGGCGGCTCATCTCCGCCAGCCCGCGCGTCATGAGCGTCGCCTTCGTGTTGTCGCCGTAGCCGAGGCCGTCCGACATCCCGGCGCCTACCGCGACCACGTTCTTCGACGCCCCGCACAGCTCGACGCCGATCACGTCGGGGTTCGTATAGACCCGGAAGAAGCGCGTCATGAACAGGTCCTGGAAGAAGCGGCCCACGCCCTCGTCGTAGCTCGCCACCACCGTGGCCGAGGGGATGCCGTGCCCGACCTCCTCGGCGTGGTTGGGGCCGGAGAGGCCGGCGAGACGCTCGCGTCCGCCGAGCACGTCCTCCAGCACCTCGGTCATAAGCATGAGGCTGCCCTCCTCGATGCCCTTGGAGAGCACGACGACGGGCACTTGCCTGCCGAGGTGCGGCCGCATCGCCTCAGCGGTGGTCCGCACGCCGAGGCTCGGCGTGACGACGACCACGGCCTCGGCGTCCTCGAGCACGGGCCCGAACTCCGGATACGCACGCACGGACGCCGGCAGGGCGATGTCGGTCATGTACACCGGGTTGCGATGCGCCGTGTTGACGGCCTCGGCGATCTCCGGCTCGCGCGACCACAGCGCCACGTCGTGGCCCTTTCCGCCGAGCAGCCACGATGCCGAGGTGCCCCACGATCCCGCGCCGATGACCGCTACGCGCGTCATCGCTTCGCAAGCCTCCCGTTCTCGCCGATACGCGTCTCCGTACCCGCGATGATACGGGAAATGTTGGTGCGATGGCGCCAGATGACGAGCGCGGCGGCGATGACCGTGAGCGCCACGGCGGCCGGGTCGCGCGAGTACAGCGCGAAGGCGACGAACGGGAAGAGCGCCGCCGCGACCACCGACGCGAGGGAGACCCAGCGCGAGACGGCCACCACCGCGGCGAACACGACGAGAAGCACGAGCACAGCTAGCGGCATCGTCACGAGCAGCGCGCCGGCCGCCGCCGCGACCCCCTTCCCGCCCTTGAGGCGCAGATACGGCGAGTACACGTGACCTGCCATCACCGCGAAGGTGACGAGCAGCAAGAACCAGCTCAGCGGAACGGCCCTCTCGGCGCCGGACACGGCCAGGAGCGCCCACGCGAGGCTGACGGCGACGGCTCCCTTCGCGGCGTCGAGGATAAGGACGAACAGCCCGGCGCCGGCGCCGAGCACTCGGAACGTGTTGGTCGCGCCGAGGTTCCCGGAACCCTCCTCGCGGATGTCCGTGCCATAGAAGAGTCTCCCGACCACGAGGGCGAAGGGGATGCCGCCGAGGAGGTAGGCGGCTCCGAGGCACACAGCCGCCACGAGGATGTCGGGGACCAAGGTCAGTCCTTCTGCCGGAACTTCAGGATGATCGGCGTGCCGGTGAAGTCGAACGTCTCGCGCATGCGGTTCTCGAGATAGCGCTTGAAGTTCTCGTCCGCGAGCCTGGGATGGTTCGCGAAGAAGACGAACCCCGGAGGCTTCTGCCTGGTCTGCGTAGCATAGTTCAGACGGAGCTGCCTCGGCCCCTTGGTCACCGTGTGTCCGAAGTTGCGAAGCTCGGTGAGCAGCTTGTTCAGCGCGCTCGTCGTGATCTTACGCGTGTAGCTCGCGTAGACGGTGTCGATGAGCTGATAGATGCGGTCGGTCCCTCGGCCGGTGAGGGCACTGATGCGCAGGACCGGAGCGTACCTGACGAACCCCAGCTGACGCGGGATCTGGTCGAGCAGCTTCTCGCGAGCCTCTTCATCCTGCAGCAGGTCCCACTTGTTGAGCAGCACCCCCAGAGCGCACCCGCGCTCCTCGGCGAATGCCGCGACGCGCTGGTCCTGGTCGGTCACGCCCACGGAGGTGTCCACGACGAGGAGCGCCACGTCCGCGCGGTCGATGGCACGCATCGCCCGCACGAAGCTGTAGTACTCGATGTTCTCCTCGATCTTGCCCTGGCGGCGCAGGCCCGCCGTGTCCACGAGGCGGTACGTCGTACCGTCGCGCTCCACCACCGTGTCGAGTGCGTCCCGGGTGGTGCCGGCCACCTCGCTCACGATGGAGCGCTCGGCCCCGACGAGGCGGTTGAACAGCGAGCTCTTGCCCGCGTTCGGCCTTCCGATTATCGCGACGTTCACGTCCTCGGTCTGCGGGACCTCGTCCGACTCCGGCAGAGCGGCGACGAGCTCGTCGAGCAGGTCGCCGGTCCCATGCCCGTGCAGGGCGCTCACCGCGTGAGGCTCCCCGAGCCCGAGCGGCCAGAAGTCGTGGATGGCCTCCTCGGCGGCGGGGTTGTCGAGCTTGTTCACGATGAGGAACGCCGGCTTGCCCGACTTCTTGAGGATCTGCGCCACTTCCTCGTCGCCCGGCGCTATCCCCACGTGGCCGTCGACCATGAAGACCACGACGTCGGCCTCCTCGGCCGCCATCAGTGCCTGCTGCCGGATGGAAGCGCCGAACGCGTCGACGTCCGAGAAGTCGATGCCGCCCGTGTCGATGAGCACGAACTCGCGGCCGTTCCAGTCGGCGCGGTGATAGCTGCGGTCACGCGTGACGCCCGGCGTCTCGAAGACGATCGCGTCGTGCGTACCGGCGAGGCGGTTGGTGAGCGTGGACTTGCCGACGTTGGGCCGGCCGACTATCGCTACGATGGGCAGAGCCACTACACCCCGCCTCCTCTCCCTATCCGCATGCAGGTCTCGACCAGGCTCGCCGCGTCCGACGGCACGACCCGCACGTCCTTGCCAGTGAGCACGGGGAGTTCGGCCGCGGGGACGTCGTCTAGCATGAGCCCGTCGGAGTTTACCACGACGTCGGGCACCAGATAGACGGCCCCGCCGAGGTCGCCGCCGACGGCTTCCGCCACATCGCGGCCGGTTAGGAGCCCGGCCACCGACACTCCGCCCCCGAGGAAGCGGTTGGGGACCGCGAGCACGCGCGGTTCCACGCCGAGGTCCCCGAGCCGTGGCACCAGCCGTCGCAGGAGCGGCGCGAACAGCTCGCCCGTCACGATCACGACGGGGTGCGGGACCTCGCCCGGCCCCGGTCTGCCGTCGGCTTCGGATACCGCGACGGTGAACTCGTCGACGAAAGCGCGCGCCATGCCGATGCCGTTCTCGAACTGCGGGTAGCCGTCGTAGTCGTCGGCGGTGGGCAGCTCGCGCCCCGCGGCCAGGTACAGCTCGTCGGCGCCGTAGGCCCAGCGTGCGCCGCGCTCCTCGGCCATCCCCTGGCGCCAGAGCTCGAGCGCGTCCAGCACCCTCGCCGCGTCCGCCGGGTCCTCGTAGCTGCGCGCGAAACGTCTCTGCGCCGACGTGTAGCCGAGGGGGACGACCCCGACGGAACGCACCCCGTCGCGCTCGGCGAGCCACTCGAGTGTCCGCTGCAGCTGCTCGCCGTCGTTCACACCGGGCACGAGCACTATCTGGACGTGCAGCTCGATCCCGCCGGCCAGCAGCTCGTCGATACGCTCGAGGGTGCGATCCTCCAGGGTCGCGCACACCAGCGAGCCGCGCACCACCGGGTCGACCGAGTGCAGCGACACGTACAGCGGCGACAGCCGCTGTTCCAGGATGCGCGCGACGTCCTCGTCTGTGACGTTGGTGAGCGTCACGAAATTCCCCGCCAGGAAGGACAGCCGGTAATCGTCGTCGCGGACGTACAGCGACTCTCTCAGACCCGGCGGCAGCTGGGACACGAAGCAGAAGAGGCATGCGTTGTCGCACAGCCTGACCCCGTCGAAGACGACGTCCGCGAACCGGACGCCGAGCTCCTGGTCGTAGGCGCGGTCGAGCGTCAAAGGCGTGTCCGCGCCGGCCCGCCGGACCGTGACCTCGACCGGGGTCTCCGCGGTGAGCCACATCCAGTCGATCACGTCGCGCGCGGGACGTCCTGCGACGCTCACGAGGAGGTCCCCCGGCCTGATGCCGGCAGCTGCCCCGGCGCTGCCGCCGGCGACCGCGACCACCGTTGCTCCCTCACCGGCGGGCGCGCGAGCGCTGCCGTAGGTCACGGTGTCACCCCATCGCCCGGATCGCGGAGATGACGCCGGAGATCTGCTCGCCCGGCGTGGACGCGCCCGCGGTCACGCCAACGCTTTCGGCACCCTCGAACCACAAGCGCTCCAGCTCCTCGGCCGTCTCCACGTGATGTACCCGCGGATTGACGGCACGGCATATCTCGACGAGGCGCTTGGTGTTGCCGGAGTTGCGTCCGCCCACGACCACCATCACGTCCACGGAGCCCGCGAGCTCCTCGGCGGATCGCTGACGCTTGCTGGTAGCACTGCAGATGGTGTTCGCGATGCGAAGCTCCGAGGTGCGCGGCAGCAGCGCGGCGACGACCTCCTCGAGCCGCGAGAGGGTCTGGGTGGTCTGCACGACCACTCCGATGCGTCTCGACGGAAGGTGCTCAGGCAGGTCCGCGGCGGAATCCACCACGATCGCCTCGCCGTCCGCGTGCGCGAGGATGCCTTCCACCTCGGGGTGCTCGGCCTCGCCCACGATCACTACGGCGTAGCCGTCGCGGCGGAAGGCCTCGGCGGCCTCGTGCGCCTTGCTGACGTGCGGGCACGTCGCATCGACGACGTCGAGGCCCTTCTCGCGCGCCCGCTCGATGATCCGGGGGTCGACGCCGTGGGTCCGGATGACGACCGTGCCGTCATCGGCCTCCTCGAGGCAGGTCGCGACCTCAACCCCGCGTTCCCGCAGAGCCTGGACCGCTTGCGGGTTGTGGATGAGCGGCCCCAGGGTCCGCACGGGCCGCCCCGAGTCCGCGGCCTCCTCGGCCAGCTTGAGCGCGCGCTCGACGCCGTAGCAGACGCCCGCGTATCGCGCCACTTCCACGCGCATGGCTAGCGCCGCCCCCCTTCGGCCGAGGCTTCCTCCACCGCCGCCGCGATGCCCTCCATGATACGCCTGGTCAGATCGTCCACGCGCTCACGCCGCTGCCCCTCCGGGATGCCGGCGGGGTCGATCGGAGCGCCGTAGACCACGGTCACCCGCGGGAACCGGATGAAGCGGGAGCCGGGCGGTTTGATCCGGTCCGTGCCGTGGATGCCGACGGGCACCACCGGGCGTCCCGCGCGCAACGCGATGAGCGCCGTGCCGCCCGCGCCTTCCTCGAGGCCTTCGAGACCGTGAGCATGGTGTCGCGTGCCCTGAGGGAAGATGCCGATCTGCTCTCCCGCTTCGAGCAGCCGCGCGGCCTCGGCCAGCGCGGCACGGTCGGCTCGGCCGCGCTTGACGGGGAACGTGTTCATCGCGGTGACGACCCACGCCAGGACCACGTTGTGCCAGAGCTCCTCCTTCGCCATGAAGTGCACGGGGCGCCACAGTCCCAGGCCGACGAGCACGGGGTCGAGGTAGCTCTCGTGGTTGGGCGCGAGCACGAGCCCGCCCGCCGGCACGCGCTCGCGCCCGACGAAGCGCACCCGGAACGGCAGGAGGAGGAAGGGCCTGAGAACGAACCACAGGAAACGGTAGAACACCTATCCGTCACGCTCCTCGACGAGGGTCACGATGCGGTCGACCACCTCGTCCACGGACAGCCCGGTCGTGTCCAAGACGACCGCGTCGCCGGCGGGTCTCAGGGGCGAGACGTCCCGAGTGGAATCGATGCGGTCTCGGCGCTGGAGCTGCGCGAGCACCACATCGGTGCTCTCCTCGCCGTGACCGGCTTGCGCGTGCTGCTCCCGGCGTCGCTTCGCGCGCTCCTCGGGCGAGGCGGTCAGGAAGACCTTGACGGCGGCATCGGCGAAGACCACGGTGCCCACGTCGCGTCCCTCCACGACGCAGTCCCGCGCCATCCGGGCGCAGGCCCTCTGCTGCTCCACCATAGCGTGCCGGACTCCGGGCTCCTGAGCGACGATGCTGACGGCCGCGTCGACCTCGGGAGTGCGGATGGCGCGCGTGACGTCATGCCCCGCGATCTCGACGCGCGTCGCCAGCGGCTCGCCCGCCACGCGCTCGAACGTCACCGGGTCGGCCTCGGCCAGCTCGGCGACGGCCGTGACGTCGTCCAGCTCGACGCCGCGGGAGAGCGCGAGCCAGGTCACCGCCCGGTACATCGCGCCGGTGTCGAGGTACGAGAAGTCCAGCCGGCGCGCGACCGCTCTGGCGACGGTGGACTTGCCGGACCCGGCGGGACCGTCGATGGCTAGGATCACTTCGACTCCAGGGGGATGGGGGCCGGCGACTAGGATACCATCAGCGACGTCAGCGCCTCGGTGAAGCCGGGGTAGCTCACGGCGATGGCGTCGTATCCCGAGATGGTCAGCGGTGTCTCCGCGATCAGTGCGGCGACACTGTACGCCATCGCGAGCCGGTGGTCGCCGAGCGAGTCCAGCCAGTCCCCGTGAAGGCGCGTCGGCCCGGTCACCTCGAGCCAGTCGTCGCCGGCGCGGACCTGCGCCCCCAGGCCCGCCAGCGCGTCCGCGAGAGCCGCCAGCCGGTCGGACTCCTTGACGCGGAGCTCGGCGACCCCATCGAAGCGCATCTTCCCGAAAGCCTGCGTGGCGACGACGGCGAGCAGGGGCACCTCGTCGATCAGAGACGGGACCTCCTCGGCCGTCACGTGAGTCGCCTCCAGGGCGCGAAAGCCGGCGATGATGTCTCCCACCGGCTCGACGCTCGCCGTGAGCGCGGGCCTGATGAGCGCCCGAGCTCCCATACGCTCCAGGACCCGCAGGAACCCGATCCGCGTCGGGTTGAGGCTCACGCCCGCGATCGCGACGCTGCTGTCGGGCACCACGAGCGCCGCTCCGATGATGAAAGCGGCCGAGGAAGGGTCGCCCGGGACGATGACGTCCGAGGCGCGAGGGACCGTCCCTCCGGCGACGGTGCAGGTGCGAGGCTCGTCCGTGCACGCGACGCCGATCCCGAAAGCCGGCAGCAGCCGCTCGGTGTGGTCGCGGCTCGGCGCGGGTTCGCGCACGACGGTGTCGCCCTCTGCGTGCACGCCCGCGAGCAGCACCGCGGACTTCACCTGCGCGCTCGCGACCGGAAGCGTGTAGTCGATCCCGCGCAGCCGCGCGCCGCGGATCGTGACCGGCAGCGTGCCGGTCGGGCTGTCCGTGTCCGCGCCCATCCCGGCAAGAGGGTCCAGAACCCTGCGCATCGGGCGCTTCGACAGGGAGGAGTCGCCGGTGAGGGTGAAGGTGCGGCCGGGCCAGCCCGCGAGGACGCCCATCAGCAGCCGCGCTGTGGTGCCGCTGTTGCCGCAATCAATCGGCCCCGCGGGCTCTCGCGGCCCCTCCGGGCCCCAACCCGCGACGGTGACCGCGAGGCCGTCGTGCCCGGGAGCGATCTCCAGCGTCGCGCCGAGCGCACGGACCGCCGCGATGGTCGAGCGCACGTCGGCGGCGTCGAGCACGGACGTCAGGTGCGACGTGCCCTCCGCCATCGCGGCGAACAGCACCGCGCGGTGGGACACGGACTTGTCGCCGGGCACCGTGATCGAACCGCGAAGCGGCCCGCGCGCGGGCTCGATGGTCCTCTGTGTCACAGGCGGTGCACCGCCATCTCGTAGCCGAGCGACCGGAGCGACTTGACCAGCGAGCCCTGGTCCCCCTCGTCCGTGATCACCACGCGGAGCACGGCGCGATCCTCCGTCTGGTGGTCGATCTCGATATCCTCGATGTTGCAGCCCGCGCGGCCTACGGCCATGGTGACCTCGGCGACGACGCCCGGACGGTCGCTGATCGGGATCAGCAGCTCGGTGAGGGCCGTGGCCGCGGGGACCCACTGCGACGGCAGCTCGCGGCGCACCTCGGCGGCGGCGGCCAGCCAGCTCTTCACCGCGAGGCGATTGCCCTCGTTCAGGTAGCTGGCGAACGCCGCGAGCTCGTCTATCAGCTCGTCCACCCCTCTGGCCAGGGCGTCCTTGTTGTCGAGGCAGATGCCGGTCCACAGCTCGGGGGAGCCGGCCGCGATGCGGGTCATGTCCTTGAAGCCGCCGGCTGCCAGACGCAGGACGTCCTCGCCCGCCGTGGCTCCGCGCGCCGCAGCGATGTTGATCAGCGCCGCGGCGGCGACGTGCGGGACGTGGCTGATGACCGCGACCGCCTCGTCGTGATGCCTCGCGTCCACCGGCACCACCCGCGCGCCCAGCGCGCTTACCAGCGCGTTGAGCTTGCGGTACGCCTCCACGTCTGTGGACTCCGTCGGCGTGAGCACGTAGTACGCGCCCTCGAAGAGGTCGGCGTCCGCGGCTTTGATGCCGCTGCGCTCGCTGCCCGCCATAGGATGACCGCCGACGAAGACGGCCTTTTCGCCGAGGTAGGCGGCAGCACCGGCCATGACCGCCATCTTCGTGGAAGCGACGTCCGTGACGATCCCCCGGTACCCCACCTCGCCGAGACGCCCGAGCCAGTCGACGGCGGCGAGCGCGGGCGTCGCAAGGATCACCAGGTCCGCGCCCTCGGGAGCGAACCATCCGGCCAGGAAGGCGTCACGCGGCGCGAGAGCGTCGTCGACGATGCCGTTCTCTATCGCGTAGTCGCGGGTCGAGGCGTCGGAATCGACCCCGAACACGAGCTCGGCGAGGCGGCGCTTGCGTATGGCGGCGGCGAGTGAGCCGCCGATCAGCCCGATCCCCACCACGACGACCGCGCGGAACGAGTGTCCCTTGCCCGCCATGTCCTTGCTCCTCACGCGACTCCCCACGACTTGCCCTCGATCGCCACCAGCGGGCTCAAGGAGAGCATGAGCGTCTCGAACTCGCCGGTCTCAAGCGACTGCGGACCGTCGCATCGTGCGTGCTCCGGGTCCGGATGCACCTCCACCATCATACCGTCGGCGCCTGCCGCGAGTCCCGCGCGGCACATGCGCGCCACGAGGTCTCGGCGCCCCGTCGCGTGCGACGGATCGACTATGACGGGCAGGTGGGTCAGCGTCTTGAGCGCCGCCACCGCGGCGAGGTCGAGCGTGTTGCGCGTGTACGTCTCGAACGTGCGGATGCCGCGCTCGCACAGGATGACGTCGCGGTTGCCGCCCTTGAGGATGTACTCGGCGGCCGAGAGGAGCTCCTCGATCGTCGTCGAAGGGCCGCGCTTCAGCAGCACGGGCTTCCGCATCAGGCCCAGCTCCTCGAGCATCATGAAGTTCTGGCAGTTCCGCGCGCCCACCTGGAGGACGTCGGCATGCTCGGCGACCGCCTCGGCGTCGCGCACGTCGAGCACCTCGGTGACGACAGGCAGGCCCGTCTCGTCTCCCGCCTGGCGCAGCAGCTTCAGGCCGTCGAGGCCGAGGCCTTGGAACGCGTACGGCGAGGTCCGCGGCTTGAAGGCGCCGCCTCGCAACATGGTCGCTCCGCCGGCCTTGACCGCGCGCGCGACCGCGACCATCTGCTGCTCCGACTCGATCGAGCACGGCCCCGCGATGGCGGCCAGCGCTCCCCCGCCGACGGCCGTGTCACGCACCCGGACGACCGTGTCCTCCGGCTGGAAGTCCCTGCCGACGAGCTTGTAAGGCTTGAGGACCCGGATGACCTCCTCGACGCCGGGGAGGCCCGCGAGGTCGAGATTGTAGATGATGCCGCGGTCGCCGATGACCCCGATGATGGTCTTCTCTTCACCCACGGACAGGTGCGCCTCGGCGCCGGCTTCCTTCAGGTTCGCGACCACGTGGTCCACCTCGGCGCGCGTCGCGTGGTCTCTCATGATGACGAGCATGTGGCACTCCTTCTTGCGTCTCGGATATGAGGAGGCTGCCGCGCCTGTGAGCGGCGGGAGCGGTCGACGCGCGTTACAGCGAGCCGAGCCGAGCGACCGCCGCCTCGAACGCGGCGATGACGGCAGGCGCGTCCTGTGCGGATGGCACGGTCACCCGAAGGGCCCCGGCGGGGCCGAAGCTGCGGACGATCACGCCCTCCTCGAGGAGCGCCTCGAACGCTTCGACCGGCTTCGCCGCGCTCACCCACACGAAGTTCGTCTCCGAGGGGAGGTAGCTGACACCCAGCCGGTCGAAGCCCGAATACAGGTAGGTCTTCTGCTCCTGATTGCTGGCGCGCCTGCGCCGGACCTCCGCGTCGTCGTCGATCGAGTAGTACGCGGCAGCCTGGGCCAGCGAGCTCACGTTGAACGGCTCGCGGACCTTGTCGACGGCCTCCGCGAGCGGTCGCGGCGCGGCGGCGTATCCCACCCGCGCGCCGGCGAGCCCGTAGATCTTGCTGAAGGTGCGGGCGACGACCAGCGGACGCCGCCCGTCGAACGCCTCCATCCCGTCCGGGAAGTCGGCGCGGGTGACGAACTCGAAGTAGGCCTCGTCCACGACGACGAGCACGTGCGGCGGCACCTCGGCCAGCACCTTCTCGAACGCCTTGCGGCCGTAGACGGTGCCGGTGGGGTTGTTCGGGTTGCACAGGAAGATCAGCTTGGTCTTCGGCGTGATCGCCGCCAGCATCGCCTCGACGTCGTGCACGCCGTCCTTCAGGGGGACGGCGACGCCCTTGACGCCGAACATCCCGCACACCATCGGGTACACCACGAAGCTCGGCCACGCGTAGACGACCTCGTCGCCGGGAGTGAGCACGGCCTGCGCTATCAGCCTGAGAAGCTCGTTGCTGCCCGCGCCGACGACGACCTCCTCGGCGGTGATGCCCAGCCGGGTCGCCAGCTTCTCGCGCAGCGCGCGCGCGGATCCGTCGGGGTAGCGGTTCAGCCGGGGCGCGACCGCCTCGATGGCGGCGATCGCCGAGGGGAACGGCCCGTCGGGAGACTCGTTGCTGGAGAGCTTCACGACGCGCTCGTGCCCGGTCCGCTCGCGCACTTCGCTCGCGCGCAGGCCGGGCCGGTACGGCTCCAGCCCGGCGAGGTCGGCTCGGATGATGTCGTCCCAGGACACGGCGCGACTCCAGACGCAGGTGTCCGGTGATTGTGACCTACGGGCGCGGCCCGCGCAAGGTCAGCCCACGTCCTCCCGCACGTCCGCACCCAGCTCCCACGGCGTCTCGCCGGGGACCAGACCGAACGTGCGGAGCGTCCCGGCGTCGCCGTGCAGCGTGAGCGTGGCGACCGAAGCCGGCGGGATGGAGAACCGCCAAGCGCGTGACGGCTCCAGCCCGAGGAAGGTCACGATGAGGCCTCGGAACACGCCGCCATGCGTCACGATCGCTACGCGGGCGGGGCCGGCGAGGATCCCGTTCGCGGCGCGATCCAGCCGGACGCCGAACTCGCCCCAGGTCTCCCCGCCTCCGAACGGACGCGCGTCAGCCGGTCCGCCGAGGAAGTCCATCGGGATGCCGTGGCGGTGCGCCTCGTCGTACGTCATGCCCTCAGCGTGGCCGAAGTCGATCTCCGTGAGGTCGTCGTCGACCACGTGCGGGACGCCCGCCTGGGCGACGAGTTCCGCCACCAGCCGCGCACGTCCGATGGGCGAGCTGCGCACGAGGTCCGGGCCCCAGGCCCCGATGGCCTTCGCGAGCGCTGCCTTCTGCTGCTCCCCGCGAGGCGTGTACGGCGACTCACCTCGGCCGACGTAGACGTGGCCGACGTTCGCCTCCACCTCGGGATGCCGCGCCAGAAGCAGCTCCACCGTGCGTGTCGACCCGCTCACGTCACCAGCGCTCCCGCCATCAGGACGATCGTCTCCACGGTCAGTATCGTCGCGCCGAAAAGGTCGCCCGTCATCCCTTCGACCGGGCGCGCCAGCACGCGCGGCACCGCGATCCCGGCAAGGCAGCCTATGCCCAACGTGAGGAAGAACGGGACCCTCGGAGCGGTCAGATGGCCGAGGACGAGCAGCGCGAGAACGGCGGCTGCGGCCGCCGCGGCGGCGTACGCGCTCGGCCGCCGAACGGCCGTGAGTCCCAGCCCCTCGCGGCGGGCAGCCGGCAGCGTCCACGCAGCGAACGAGGCGGCGGCGCGGCCCAACACCGGCGCGAGCACCAGAGCCCACAGCGCGCCGTGCTCCAGCAACGACGCCGCTCCTGCCGCCTGCAGCAGCGCGACGAGCGCGACGGCGGCCGTGCCGAAGCTGCCGATCCGGCTGTCGCGCATGATCTCGAGACGCCGCTCGCGGTCGTGCGAACCCCACAGCGCGTCGGCGCTGTCCGCGAGCCCGTCCCAGTGCAGCAGGCGCGTCGTCAGGGCCCAGCTCGCGATGACGAGGGCTCCGATGAGGAGCTGCCTCGCGCCCGACGAGGGTGCCGCGAGGCGCAACGCCCACGCGACGAGCACCGCTTCCGCCCCGAGCACCCAGCCGACCCACGGGTAGAAGCCGACGGCGTCCGGCGCCCCGCCCTCGGGCCACTGCCGCCCGACCGGCAGCAGCGTGAGGAACCCCAGCGCGAGCGCGAGGTCGCGCAGCGGTCTCACTCGCCCGCCTCGGCGACGCCGGCCTCGGCGAAGGTGCGCATACCGCTCATCACGCGGCACGCGGCGTCGATCAGGCCCATCGCGAGCGCGGCTCCCGAGCCTTCGCCGAGCCGCATGTCGAGCTCGAGGACGGGTTGCAGGTCGAGCGCGCGCAGTACGTGGGCATGCCCGGGCTCGGCCGAGCGGTGCGAGGCGAAGAGGTAATCGCGCGCCTCCGGCGCGAGCGAAGTAGCCACGAGCGCGGCCGAACCGCTGATGAAGCCGTCCGCAACGACGCACACCCCGGCCGCCGCCGCCCCGAGCACGACGCCGGCGAGGCCCGCGATCTCCAGCCCGCCCACCGCCGCTAGCGTGGCGAGCGGGTGGCCGGGGTCCGGCGCGTTGACCCCCAATGCCCGCCTCACGGCGTCCACCTTGCGGGCCACGCCGTCCGCGTCGAGGCCGGTCCCGGGTCCGACCACCTCGTCCGGCTCTCTGCCGCACAGCACCGCCGCGAGCGCCGCCGCCGCGGTGCTGTTCCCGATGCCCATCTCGCCGGTCCCGATGAGCGTGACGCCTCGCCGGGCCGCTTCCCCGGCGAGGCGGGCGCCCACGAGAACGGCTCGAGAAGCCTGCTCGATCGTCATGGCGGGCCCCTGGGTCATGTCGGCAGTGCCGTACGCGATCTTCTCGCGCATCAGGCCGGGAAGGTCGGGCAGGTCGGATGCCACGCCCACGTCGACGAGCGCGAGATCCGCGTCGCACCACCGCGCCAGCTGGGAGATCGCGGCTCCGCCGGCGGCGAAGTTCGCCACCATCTGCGCGGTCACCTCGGAGGGGTACGGGGACACTCCCTGCGCCGTCACTCCATGGTCACCCGCCATGAGCACGACGAGCTTGGCCTCGGCCGAGGGGGTCACCGTCCGCTGCACGATCGCGGCCTTCGCTGCGAGCGCCTCGAGACGGCCCAAGCTCCTCGGCGGCTTGGTGAGCGAGTCCAGCCGCTCCCAGGCGCGCTCGTGCCACGCCGGATCGGTCCGCTGGATAGAGTCTGCGAGCTCGTGCACTTGCCGCTCCGGCGTCATCCGCTACTCCTCTTCCGGCCACGCGGCGTCGCGCGGCATCGTCTTCAGGTCGAGCATCCGGCCGGCGACCGCGAGGTAAGCCGCGTCCGCCGCGCCGGCGAGCCGGCGGTTCGCCCGGCCGAGGACGTCGCGGAAGAGCCGCGCGTCCGGGTACGCCGGCACGATGCCGCTGCCGACCTCGTTGGTCACCACGACGGTGTCGGCCGTGCGCTCCATCAGCCAGTCGACCAGCGCGTCGACCGCGTTCTCCACGTCGCTCTCCGTCTCCTCGCTCACCACGTCGTCGGCCCGGGCCGTCTCCCCTCGCATCCCGAACACGGCTCCGACCATCTGCGCCACCAGAGTGCCGAGGCAATCGAGCAGCAGGCACGCGTCCTCGGGGACGTCCACCGTCCAGGGCATGCCCTCGTGCACCTCGAGCGTGCGGAAGCCCGCCGGGCGTTCCGACCTGTGCCGCCGCACCCGGCGCATCATCTCGTGGTCGTCCGACGTGTGCGCCGCGACCACCACGACGGCGTCGGCGTACCGCGACGCCACGAGCCGCTGGGCGGCCGACGACTTGCCGCTGCGTGCACCTCCCGTGATCACCACCAGACTCATCGCCCCAGCATCCTTCCCAGCACCTGCAACGCCGCTTCCCCGTCCTTCACCGATACCGCGCCCCGCTGCTTCGCCCTGGCGAGGTACCGCCTCGCCTCGCCGTGCGCGAAGTCCCGCTCCTCGTCCGTCTCGACCACCACCAGGGGCTTGTCCGACTCCACCGCGGCTCGCAGGTTCGCCAGGTTGGAGGTGCCGAACGGCGTGGCGCCCACGACGATCGCCTCGGCCTCCGACGCGAGCCGCTCCACCTTCCGGAACGCCTTCTCGTCCACGCTCCCGAACGCGGGCAGGTCGACGCGCGGCACGCCGAGCGCCTCGGCCACGGCCTGGTCGGTATCTCCCCGATTGAGCGCGCCGCACGTCACGTCGTAGCCGGCGAGCACCAGCGAGCGCAAGAGCAGGGCGCCGGTGGACGCGCCGGAGATCACCAGCACGCGCGGGCCCCGGCGCCCGGCCGACAGCGACTCGTCGCGGAGCACGGGCGTCACCGAGACCGCCCCCGTCACGACGTCCGTCCCGACCACGGCCCGTACTCGGAAGACGTCGCCCACGAGCTGGGGCGTGAGCACCTCGGCCGGTCGCCCTACGGCCCGCAGCTCACCGCCCGCCACCACGGCGAGACGGTCGGCGTAGCGCGACGCGAGCCCGAGGTCGTGAAAGACGGCCAGCACGGCGAGGCCCTGCCCGGCGAGCGAACGCACGAGGTCGAGCACCATCAGGGTGTGGTCGATGTCCAGGTGACTCGTGGGCTCGTCCAGGAGCAGGACGCGCGGCTCCTGCACTAGAGCCTGCGCCAGCGTGGCGCGCTGAAGATCGCCTCCGGACAGCGTGTCGACACGCACTTCCGCCAGGCGCAGCGTGTCGGTGAGAGCGAGCATGCGCTCGACGAGCGCGCGGTCCGCGGCGCCCGGGTCTGCCAGCCTGCGCAAGTGAGCGTGCCTCCCGAGCGTCACGAAGTCCCGGACCGTGAACGCGAACGTCTGGGGCTGCGTCTGCGGGAGCACCGCGACCATCCGGGCCATCTCGGCCGAGGAGAACGATCCCCTGGGACGACCCTCCAATGTGAGAGCGCCGCTCAACACCGCGGCATCGCCCGTGACGGTCCGCAGAAGCGTGGTCTTCCCTGCGGCGTTCGGGCCCACGAGCCCGAGGATCTCCCCTGCCGACACGGTGAGGGACACGCCCGAGACGACCGCGCGACGGCCATAACCGGCGGCGACGTCGGCGAACCGCAGCGCCTCGGCCATCACGCCCTCCTCCCGGTGCGCACCAGAAGCCACACGAAGAACGGTCCGCCGAGCAGCGCCGTGACGATGCCGACAGGGAGCTCCACGGGCGCGAGCACGACCCTGGCGACGAGATCGGCGAGCACCAGCACGATCCCGCCCGCCAGCACCGACGCCGGAAGGAGCCGCCGATGGCCGGGGCCCAGGACCAGCCGCGCCATGTGCGGCGTCATGAGCCCGACGAAGCCGATCAGCCCCGACACGGATACGGCGGCCGCCACCAGAAGAGACGCGGCGCCGAGCACGACCAGCTTGAAGCGCTCGACGTCCACTCCGAGCTGTCCTGCGCGCTCGTCGCCGAGCAGCATGACGTCGAGCTCGCGTGCGTACAGCAACGGGACCGAGATACCCGCGACGAGCATCACGGCCACCACCAGGACGTACGTCCACGAGGCCGCCTGAAGGCCGCCCATCATCCAGAACACGACCTGCTGCATCGTCTGGCGCGAGAACACCATGACGAACGACGTCAGCGCCGCCAGTGTGTAGCTGATCGCCACGCCCGCGAGCAGGAGCGAGAGCATCTCGACGCGTCCCCCCCGCGCGCTGAGACCGACCACGAGGGCGATCGCCGCGATCGCGCCCGCGAACGCGGCCACGGGCACCGCGACGAAGGACGCGACACCCAGCGACGCGCCTGCCACGAGCGCGATGGTGGCGCCCAGGCCCGCGCCCGAGCTCACCCCGAGGATGTAGGGGTCGGCCAGCGGGTTGCGGAAGAGCGCCTGGTAGAGAGTGCCGGCCGCGGCGAGGCACATCCCCACGAGCGCGGCCAGCACCACCCTCGGCAGACGGAGTTCGAGCACCAGGGCGTCCGTCATCCCGCTCTGCCGGCCGGCCAGCCCGCGCCCGATCGCGCCGAGGACGTCTCCCGGCGCGATGCGGACCGCGCCGAAGGCGACGCCTGCGACGGCGGCGAGCGCCAGCAGCGCCGCGAGGGCGGCGAGCACGGCGGCGGTCCGTGTGCGGGCGAGCGGCGGCATCCTACTTGAAGGCCTCCGGATGAAGCCCTTGGGCGATCTGGCGAAGGCCCTGCGCGATGCGCGGGCCGGGACGCGACACCAGGTTGTCGTCGAGCAGCACGACACGTCCGGCCGTCACGGCAGAGAGCTTGTCGTAGCCGGGCCGCTTCTTCAGCCCCGAGGGGTCGCTCATCGAGCCCTTTGTCGCGAAGTACACCTGCGGGTCCTCCTTCAGCAGCTGCTCGAGCGAGTAGCCGACGAAGCCGGAGGCGGCAACGACGTTGCGGCCGTTGGCGGTGCGGATCATGTCGTCCAGGAGCGTGCCGGCCCCCGCGGTGTACAGCGGGTTCTGTGCGATCTCCACGAAGCAGCTGGCCGTCGGCGCCTTCGCGACACGCGCTCGCAGCACGTCCACGCCTGCGCTCACGTCCGCGACCACCTCGGCGGCCTTGGCGGTGGTCCCCGTCACGCGGCCGACGGTCGCTATCGACGCCATCGTGCCCTTGATCGTCTTGGGGTCGACGGCCAGGACGACGGCGCCCAGGCCCTCGAGCTTCTTCACGACGTCGGCCTGCACGCCGCCCGTCACGAGCACGAGGTCCGGCTTCGCGGCGGCGATCGCCTCGAGGTTCGGCGTCATGAAGTCGCCGACCTTGGGCAGGCTCTTCACCTCGGGCGGGTAGTCGTCGTAGGTGGTCACGCCGACCAGCTTGGGCATGAGCCCGAGTGACGCCGCGATCTCGGTGTTCGCGGGCGCGAGCGAGACGATCCGCTGCGGCTCCTTCTCGACCGTGACCTTCCTGCCGAGGTCGTCCGTCACCGTGACGGGGAACGTCTCGGCACGCGCGGCAGGTTTGACGGCCGAGGTCTTCGGCTGCGGGGGCTTCGCCGCTCCCGCGCACCCGCCGAGCACCAGCGCCGCGGACAGCGTCGCCGCTACCAGCACCTTCGTGTGAAGCATCCCGTCTCTCCGTCCGGGTCCACGCGAGCAGCCTCTGCTCCTTGACGACGCGCGAAGACCCGGCCGCATCTTGTGGCCGGGTCTTCGAGGGAACGACGCCGCTTGCGCGGGTCGCGAGTCGCCTCTTTCCTCGAAGGCCGTTCGTCTCGCGCCCCGTCGGGCAGGTCTCCTGGCTTCGGCCCTCTCGGCCGTCACAGTTGCGGGTCAGCGCCGGACTCTCACCGGCTTCCCTATTCTCCAGCGGCTTCGCTGGCACCCGACGGGATATGTGGTTGTCGTCCGCGAGTGTAGCCGAGGCGTCAGCGGGACGCCAGATGCCTCCTCCGGTTCCTACCGTCCTCCGGCGTCCTTCAGCGCCGAGACCTCCTCGGCGGTGAGCGCACGCAGTGTCCCGGGGGCTTGTCCCCCGAGCTCGACCGGCCCGAAGCGCACGCGCCGCAACTCCACTACCGGGTGCCCCAGGGCCGAGAACATCCTGCGGACCTGCCGCTTCCGGCCCTCACGGATCGTCATCCGCACCAGCGACGTCTTCCCCCCGCTGCCGAGGTACTCCACCTCGGCCGGTGCGGTCACGCCGTCGTCGAGCTGGACGCCCTCGCGAAGGTGCTGGATCTCGTACTCGGTGGGCTGCCCCGCGATCACGGCACGGTACGTCTTGGACACGTGGTGACGCGGATGCATCAGCCGGTCCGCGAGCTCGCCGTCGTTCGTGATGAGCAGCAGGCCGTCGGTGTCCATGTCGAGCCTGCCCACCGCGAACAGCCCGGGCGGCTCGGGAGGCAGGAACTCCGCGACCGTCGGCCGCCCCTGCGGGTCCGACATCGTCGTGACGTAGCCCCGCGGCTTGTTGAGCGCGAGATACGCGTGCGTGACGCCAAGGTCGAGCTCGCGCCCGTCCACGGCTACCCTGTCGCGCTCCGGATCGACCTTCGTTCCGAGCGAACCGACGACCTCACCGTTGACCGTCACGCGGCCGGCGGTGATGAGCTCCTCCGAATGGCGGCGAGAAGCCACGCCGGCGCGTGCCATCACCTTCTGAAGGCGCTGCTCGCCCACGGCTCAGTCGACTTCCTCGACGTCCTCCTCGAGGTCCTCCCCGAGGTCGTCCTCGTCCTCGCCGAACCCAACGCCGGGCGAGAGCGGCGAGCTCGTGGCGTGCAAGCGATCCTGGATCGCGGCCGCGGTCTTCTCGTCCGGCGCGAACTCCTCCAGCGGCGGCAGCTCCGTGAGGTCCTTGAGGCCGAACTTCTCGAGGAAGCCGCGCGTGGTGCCGTACAGGATCGCGTTGCCCTGCTGCGCGTCCCGTCCGACCTCCTTCACCAGCCCCTTCTCGACGAGCGAGCTGATCACACCCTCCGAGTTCACGCCGCGGATCGCGTTGACCCCCTGGCGCGTAACGGGCTGCTGGTAGGCGATGACCGCGAGCGCTTCGAGAGCCGCCTGCGACAGCCGCCGCGTGTCCCACGAGAGCACGAGCTCCTCGACGAGCGCGTGGTGCGCCGGATGCGTGTACAGCTTCCAGCCGCCGGCCACCTCGCGCAGCTGGAACCCGCGATCCTCCGCGGCGTACCCGTCGCCGAGCGCCTTCAGCACGCCCGTGACCTCGCCGACCGTCACGCCCACGAGGCCGGCGATCTTCCCCGCGGGCAGCGGGTCGTCGCTCACGAACAGCAGCGCCTCGCACATGCCCCGCAGCTCGAGTGCCTCGGCGTCCATCTTACGCACCCTCCTCGACGTTCGTGATCTCGATCTCCCCGAACAGGCCATCCTGCCGAAGGTCGACCTCGCCGCGCTTGTACAGCTCGAGGATCGCCAGGAACGTCACGACGATCTCCTCGGCCGAGGAACCCGCCGCGACGAGCTCGGAGAACAGCTTGCGGCCCGTAGTACCCAGCAGGTTGGCGACGTAGCGGACGTGCAGCTCGAGGCTGATCGGCATCGCGGCGACGTGCTCGGCCTCCAGCAGGAACACCTCGCGGCGGGCCAGCAGGTCCGCGCAGATGACGCCGAGGGACCGCAGCGTGATGCCCTCGAGGTAGTCCGGCATGAGCTTGAGGAACCGCTCCTCCAGCCCCGCCTGCCGAGGGAGCATCCGTGCCTCGGACTCCATGCGGGCGGCCAGCTCGGCGGAGGCGTTCTTGAACGTCTTGTAGGCGAGCAGCCGCGCGATGAGGAGCTTGCGCGCCTCCTCGGGCGAGAGGTCCTCGTACTCGTCCGGCTCGCCGGGCTCGCGCTCCGACGGCAGGATGGAGGCGGCCTTCATCTCCAGCAGCGTCGCCGCGACGAGCAGGAAGTCGCTCGCCATGTCGAGGTCGAGATCCTTCATGCGGTCGATGTGGTCGAGGTACTGGTCGGCCACCTCGGAGATGTCGATCTCGGTGATCTCGACCTTCTGCTTGCTCACGAGGTGCAGCAGCAGGTCGAAGGGCCCCTCGAAGACGTCGGTTCTAACGCGGTAGGACACGGCGCTCAGAACGGCTTCTCGGCGTCGTCCGCGTCACGCTCGGCGGCCGAGGCAGGTAGTCCTGGCCCGTCCACGCGGATGATCCTGCGGCAGTTCGCGATGACCTCCTCGGCCACCGGACGCACGCGCTCAGCTCCGCTCGCGAGCACGTCCCACGCGAAGCCGGGGATCGCGGCCAGCTCCTCCCTTTTCTCGCGGAACGAGCGCAGGTAAGCAGTGAGGTCCTCGACGAGCTTCTTCTTGTGCGCGACGCACCCGCACCCGGCAGCACGGCAGCACGCGTCGAACTCCGCTACCACGCCCGCCTCGCCTACCAGCTTGTGGATCTGCTGCAGCGGGCATATGTCAGGGTCGCCGGGGTCGGTCTTCAGCTTGCGCGCCGGGTCGGTGATCATCGACATGACCTTCGTCCGGATCTCCTCGGGAGAGTCCGAGATGAAGATCGCGTTGCCGTAGGACTTCGACATCTTGCGGCCGTCGGTCCCCGGAACGCGTGCGCCCTCCCGAGGGATGAGCGTCTTCGGCTCCACGAGGTAGGCGCCCCAGGTCGCGTTGAACCGGCGCACTATCTCGCGCGTCAGCTCGAGGTGCGGCGCCTGGTCCTCCCCAACAGGCACGGCGTCGGCAAGCACGATCGCGATGTCGGCGGCCTGCAGCGTCGGGTAGAGGAAGAAGCCGACGTTGGAGAGGTCCTTGTCTGTGATCTGCTCGCGCTGCTCCTTGTAGCTCGGCACGCGCTCGAGCCAGCCCATAGGCGTGATCATGTTGAAGTACAGCGCCAGCTCGGCCACCTCGGGCACGTCCGACTGCCGATAGATGGTCGAGGTCTCGGGGTCGATGCCGGCCGCGCACCAGTCGAGCACCATCTCCTCCGTGAACACGCGGATGTGGCTGGTGTCCTGCCAGTGCGACGTCAGTGCGTGCCAGTCCGCGATGAACCAGAAAGCCTGGTACTCGTTCTGCAGCGCGATCATGTTCTGCAGGTTCCCGAACCAATGGCCGAGGTGGAGCTTGCCGGTGGGGCGGTAGCCGGTGAGGATGCGGGGCTTGAGCATGAGGCGTGCGGTCTCCTCGCGAGTGCGGTCCGGTCGAACGCAAGTATAGCGTAGGGTCGGGCGCCTAAAGCCCCGTGATGAGCTTCAGTAGAGGGAACACCGTGACGCCGAGGTAAGCGTCGATCGCGCCGGGCAGCAGGAACAGGACCGCGAAGAGTATGACGAAGCCGTAGCGCTCCATCTGATAGTAGAAGCGCAGCGCGGATCCGGATAGGAAGCGCTGCACCACGCGGCTGCCGTCCAGAGGCGGGATCGGGATGAGGTTGAAGAACGCCAGCGCCAGGTTGAGGAACACGAACGTCAGCACGATCGAGTACAGGCTGTCCGTCGCGCCCAGCGAGACCGTCTCCGGGGTCGGCACGAACCGCAGCGCGACTCCGAACACCACTGCTAGCGCGAGGTTCGTGAGAGGGCCCGCGATCCCCGTGAGCAGCATGCCCGTCTTCTGGTCCTTGAAGTAGCGCGGGTCGAAGGGAACGGGCTTCGCGTAGCCGAACACCACCGGCGAGCGTCCCAGGATGAGCAGGGCCGGCAGGAGCAGCGTCCCCCACAGGTCGATGTGCGGGATGGGATTCAGCGTCAGGCGTCCAGCCCGCTGGGCCGTAGGGTCCCCCAGCGCGCGCGCGGCGAACCCGTGGGCGACCTCGTGCAGGATGATGGCGGGCAGGATAAGGACGAATCGCAAGAAGTAGCTGATGAGCAGCGTCATGGCTTCCGTATCCCGTCGGCGTGGGCGGCGCGTCCGCTCTCGGCGAGGCGGCGCAGCTCGGCGAGCTCGGACTCGCGGCCCGCTACCTTGCCGTCGAGGCGGTCGGCGAGCACTCGGGACAGGATAGCAGAGTACTCCGGCCCCGGCGCGACGCCGAGCTCACGCAGGTCGTCCCCGCTGACCTCGAGCCGGACGCGGGCGAGATCGAGCCCGTAACGCCGTATGCGCCCGCGCGCCTCCTCGTCCCCCGTGGCGAACAGATACGCGATCGCCTCGGCGGGCAGCGGGTCCAGCAGCTCGCGCAGCCGGCTGTCCCGCATGCGACGCCGGTCGGCGAGCGACCGCGCCACCCGGGGCGCGTGCAGCACCACCGCGAGCATGGCGTCGAGGTACGCCCGGGGGAGCCTGACGCGGCGCACCCAGCGCTCGACGGCGCCGGACGTGCTCTGCGCGACGAGCGGGATCAGCAAGGCCACGCGGTGGCTCGGAGCCCTCGGCAGTATGCGCGCCGTCTCGGGCAGGGCTTCCTCGACCGCCCCGAGCTCGCGCAGCGCGCGCCCGACGTCCATCCCGTCCGGTCCCAGCGCCGCGAGCGCCCCGAGGTCCGCGAGGCGCGCCAGCGCGAGAAGCGCCGGCTCCTCGTCGAGGATCGCGACGAGCTCCTCGCGGACGCGCGCGCCCGAGACCTCGTCGAGCATCCCGAGCGCCACCGCCTGCCGCGCCAGCTCCTCCGTGGACGGGTCGAGGCGGAACCCGTAGCGTTGCTCGAAGCGCGCGGCTCTGAAGACGCGCGTCGGATCCTCCACGAAGCTCAGGCTGTGCAAGACGCGCACGACTCCCCTCTCCAGGTCGCGAAGGCCGCCGAAGGGGTCCGCGATGGCGCCCAGGCAATCGGGGTCGATGCACGCCGCCATCGCGTTGATCGTGAAGTCGCGGCGGAAGAGGTCCTGGCGCAGGCTCGAGCGCTCCACCGTGGGCAGCGCACCGGGCCGCGTGTAGTACTCGGTGCGCGCGCTGGTGACGTCCATGTGCACGTCGCGGCCGAGCACCAGCACGGCCGTCCCGAACCGCCTGTGGACCCGCACCTTCACGTCGAGCCGTTCCGCCGCGGCCTCCGCGAACATCACGCCGTCGCCCTCGACGACCACGTCGATGTCGAGGTTCGGCCGGCCGAGGAGCATGTCCCGCACGAATCCTCCCACGAGGTGCGCGCGCACGCCCTTCTCCTGAGCCAGCGCGCCCAGCACTCCGATCGCCTCTCGGGCCTCGGCCGGGAGGAGGCGCTCGAAGCCCTCCATGAACCGCGCCGAGGCCACGCCCCTGACCTGGGTGAGTCCCCGGTCGAGGTAAGCGTCGCCGTGCTCCGCGCGCAGCAGGTCCTTGCGCGTGACGATGCCGACGAGCTTCCCGTCCTCCACGACGGGCAGGCGCCCGATCCCCTCACGCGTGAGCAGACGCTCCAGCGCCGTGAGGTCCGCCGACGGCCCGACCGAGATCACCTCGCGAGCCATGAAGCCCTTGACGGGAGCGTGCTCGAGCCCGTGACGCACGGCCTTGTCGACGTCCTTGCGGGTCACGATGCCCGCGACCCGCGTGCCGTCCAGCACCGGCAGCCCGCCATGTCCCCAGCGGTTCATGAGCTGCCCCGCCTCACGCATCGTCGTGGCCGGCGTCACGGTCCGGACGGGAGAGCTCGCGATGTCCGCCGCCTTCAGCGGCGGTCCGACCTCGGCGTCGAGTGCCTTGCGGACCTCGGCCAGCGCCTCCTCGATCGTCGTACACTTGAGCGCGGCGGACGCCGCTTGCGGATGCCCCCCGCCCCCGAGATGCTTCATCACCGCGCCGATGTCCACCCCGCCGAGGCGGCTCCGCCCCACGACCTGGACGCGATCGGGCATCCGGATGACAGCCACCGCCACCGAGTGCCCGAGGTCCTCCGAGAGGTAGTGCGTGACCACGCTCGCGGAGTCCACGTACTCCGACAGCTCCGCGGAGCCCACGGCTACCTGCTGGCCGTTGACGTCCCACAGGCGCAGGGTCCCGGTGAGAGCCTCCAGCAGCACACGCTGCTCCGCGGTCAGCGTGCGTACGAGGAAGCGGTCGACGACCTCCAGGTCCCCCCCGGCGGCCATCAGGAACGCCACGGCGTCCGCGTCGTAGGGTGTGGTGCCGGGGTACGTCAGCGATCCCGTGTCCTCGTGGATCCCGAGCAGCATGACGGACGCTTCGAGCGGCGTGAGGCCGATGCCGCGGTCGCGGATGGCGTGCACGAGGATCGAGGTCGACGCGCCGACGGGCATCGACCGGTCGTCTCCACGGGTCAGGTCGCCCGTCATCGGCGGATGGTGGTCGTATATCACCACCTCGACGCTAGGGTTCAGCGCCACCGGGCCCAGCTCGCCGATACGGCCGGGGTCGCGAGTGTCGCACATGATGAGCCGCTCCACCGAGCCGAGGTCGAGCGTCTTGAGGTCGACGAAGTCCAGGAGGTCCGCGTGAAGGTTGTGGAAGTCCCGGACGTTGGCGTTGTTACTGCCGAGGAACACGGCGCGAGCGCCGGCGAAGAGCTTCGTCGCCGCCACGGACGCGGCGTACGCGTCGAAGTCCGGGTTCGCGTGTCCGACGGCTATCTGCATGCCGTGAACCTACCCTCGTGAGTAGCGTATCGCCGCCGCGAGCCGCTCCTCGCCCACGTCGAGCAGCGCTTCCGTCGCCGCGTACAGCGTCGCCACGCTGGTGCCCGCGGCTACGGCGGCGCCGGCCTTCACCCTCAGCAGGATGCCCGCGCCGCTGTCGATCGCGTCGTCCGCCTTCGCCCGCCCGGCTCCGAGCGCCATCGCCGCGCGGCCGACGCCTTCGGTGTCGAACCCGGCCACGAAGGCGCGTTCCGGCGCCGGCAGCTCGCGCGAGCACTCCGACAGCGGCAGCAGCGCGGGATCGTCGGCGACCCTGGCGTCACCGCCCTGCGACGCCACCCACCGGCGGAACGCCTCCAGCGCGCGTCCTTCCGCGACGGCCTCGGCGAGGCGGACGCGTCCCTCGGCCTCGTCCCCGGCCCTTCCGCCGAGGACGAGCATCTTCGCGCCCAGCATCAGGCACTCCTCCGTGAGGTCCGCCGGTCCCTCGCCGTGAAGCGTGGCGATGGCCTCGCGCACCTCGATGGCGTTGCCCACGGCAAACCCGAGCGGCTGGTCCATTTCCGTCAGGACCGCCGTCACGCGCTTCCCGAGCGCCTCCCCCACGCGGACGAGCTCGTCGGCGAGGTGCTGCGCGTCCGCGCGCGTCTTCATGAACGCGCCGGAGCCCGCCTTCACGTCGAGGACGATGGCGTCGGCGCCGCCCGCGACCTTCTTGCTGATGATGCTGCTCACGATGAGCGGAACGGAGGGCACGGTGCCCGTCACGTCCCGCAGCGCGTACATGCGCTTGTCGGCGGGGTCGACGTCGGCGCTCTGCGCGATCACGGCGCAGCCCGTGACGCCCACCAGCTTGATGAACGCGTCCGCGTCGAGGTCCACGCGGAATCCCGGGATCGACTCGAGCTTGTCGAGGGTCCCGCCCGTGTGGCCCAGGCCGCGTCCGGACATCTTCGCGATCGGCACCCCGCACGATGCGACCATCGGGACCAGCGCGATGGTCGTCTTGTCCCCTACCCCACCGGTCGAGTGCTTGTCGACCTTGACGCCGGGGATCCCGGAGAGGTCGAGCACCCGTCCGCTGCGCGCCATCGCGTCCGTCAGCCACACGGTCTCGTCGGCGTCCAGGCCGCGGATGAACGCGGCCATCAGCCACGCGGACATCTGGTAGTCGGGCATCTCGCCGGAGACGAACGCTGTCACGAGACGGACGAGTTCCTGCGCGGTGTGGGTCCCGCCGTCGCGCTTGACCTCGACGAGCTCCTCGATCGTCCTCATGACCCGCGGACCTCCGCGAGGAAGCTCGTGCCGCGGCCGCACATGCCGCCGAGGCGGTAGAAGTCGAGCACCGTCGCGCCGACATCCGCGAAGCTGCGCCGGGTCCCCAGGTCGACGCCGCGGTCGACACCCTTCACCTTGGCGATCAGCGGGGTGTACTCGCGGCTGTGGTCGGTCGACGGCGTCGTGGGGTCGCACCCGTGGTCGGCGGTGACGATCAGGAGGTCACCGCCGAGCATCGCTCCCAGCAGCTCGGGCATCCGGCGGTCCACCGCCTCGAGCCCGCTCGCGTAGCCCTCGAAGTCGTTGCGGTGGCCCCACACCATGTCGAAGTCCACCAGGTTCGCGAACACGAAGCCGTTCTCACCGTCGCCCACACGCTCCACGAGCTTGGTGAAGCCGTCCATGTTGTCCGTGACGTGCGGCGACTCGCAGATGCCCTGCCACGCGAAGATCTCGCCGATCTTCCCGACGCCGTAGCAGGTCACATGGTGCTCCGTCAGGATGTCGAGCACGGTCGGCTCGAACGGCCTGATCGCGAAGTCGCGCCTGCGGTGAGTGCGCACGAAGCGGCCCTGCTCGTCCGGCCCGATGAACGGCCGTGCGATCACGCGCCCGACCGGATGCTCGCCCGTGAGGATGTCGCGGGCTATCGCCGAGATGCGGTACAGCATCTCGACCGGGATGACCTCCTCGTGGGCCGCGATCTGGAAGACCGAGTCCGCCGAGGTGTATACGATGGGCTTGCCGGTGCGGACGTGCTCCTCGCCCAGCCGCTGGATGATCTCCGTGCCGCTCGCCGGGTAGTTGCCAAGCCATCCCATCCCGGTGCGCCTTTCGAACTCCGCCATCACGTCCGGCGGGAAGCCGTCGGGGTACGTGGGGAACGGGCGGTCGAGCACGACGCCCATCATCTCCCAGTGCCCGGTCGTGGTGTCCTTGCCCTTCGAGAGCTCGGCGTTCCGGCCCCACGATGCCGACGGCGCCTCGGCCGGCACGACCCCGGGGATCCCTCCCAGGTTGCCGAGACCCATCTCACCCAGGTTCGGCATCGACAGCCCCCCGGCGGCTTCCGCGACGTGGCGAAGCGTGTCCGAGCCGTCGTCGCCGTACTCCGCCGCGTCCGGCATCGCGCCGCAGCCCACGCTGTCGAGCACGAGCACGACCGCCCGCGGTGCCCGGGTGCCTGCCATTGACGCCCCCCTCTACACGACGACGCGCGCGATCTCCTCGAGACTGGTTTCCCCCGAGGCGACCTTATCCAGCGCATCCCTCATCAGCGGCTTCATCCCGTGCTCGACCGCCGCGGCGCGCAGCTGGTCCAGCGGCGCTTCGTGGAGGAACAGGCGCCGGATGTCGTCGTCCACAGGCATCATCTCGAACAGACCTATCCGCCCGCGGTATCCCGTGTCCAGGCAATCCGTGCAGCCGACGGCGCGGTAGGTCTTCACCTTCGCCGCCTCCTCGACCGAGAAGCCCGCCTGCACCAGCGCGTCCGGCGGGATGTCGGCCACCTTCTTGCACTTCGGGCACAGGCGGCGCGCGAGGCGTTGCGCGACGACGCCGATGAGCGCGGAGGACGTGACGTACGGCGCGACGTCCATGTCCACGAGGCGGGTCAGCGCCGCGGGAGCGTCGTTCGTGTGGATCGAGGACAGCACCAGATGTCCCGTGAGCGCCGCACGGACGCCGATCTCCGCCGTCTCCGGGTCGCGCATCTCGCCGATCATCACGACATCAGGGTCGGAGCGCAGGATGGATCGCAGCGCGCGGGCGAAGGTCAACCCGATCTTCCCGTTCACCGGGATCTGCGTGAGCCCGTCCATGCGGTACTCGATCGGGTCCTCCACCGTGATGATCTTCCGCTCGGGGCAGTTCAGGCGCTTGAGCGACGCGTAGAGGGTCGTGGACTTGCCCGACCCTGTGGGGCCCGCGAGCAGCAGCGCGCCGTACGGCTTCGACAGGAAGTCCTCCATCTGCGCGAGCTGCTCGGGCGTCATGCCCAGATCCCCGAGGGAGTGGAAGGTGAGCCCCTGGTTCAGCAGCCGGATCGTGATCTCCTCGCCGGAGGGAGTGGGCAGCGTCGCCACGCGCATGTCTACGGTCTTGCCCTCGACCTGCACCTGGATGCGGCCGTCCTGCGGGAGACGCCTCTCGGAGATGTCCATGTCCGCCATGATCTTGATACGGCTCGTGATGCCCGCACGGGCGTTGCGAGGTATCTCCATGACGTCGAACAGCACGCCGTCCACCCGGTAGCGCACCCGCATCTTCGTCTCTCCGGGCTCGAGGTGGATGTCGCTCGCACGGTCCGCGACCGCCTCGCGGATGAGCTGGTTGACCAGCCGCACCACGGGCACGTCCTCCGTGCCCGCGGCCTGTGCCTCGGTCGCCGCGTCCTCGCGCTCCGCCGCCTCGTCGACGACGTCGGCGAAAGCGTCGGCCGAGGCGATGAACTTCTCGATCGCATGGGCGATCTGCGAGTTCGTCGCAACGACGGGCTTCACGGGCAGCCCGGCGCGCACCCGGACGTCGTCGATGGCCTCGATGTCGAGAGGGTCCGCCATCGCCAGCACTATCGCGCCGTCGTCGTAAGCGATCGGGATGATGCGGCGCATCCTCGCCACGCGCTCCGGGATCCGCGTCGTAGCGGTGCGGTCGATGCCCACGCTCGCCAGGTTCACGAACTCGAAGCCCTTCTGATCCGCCAGCGTCTGAGCGATCTGCTCCTCGGAGGCGAGGAGCTGCGTCACGAGGACCTCGCCGAGCTTCCCGCCGACACGCCGCTGTACCTCGAGCGCCTCCTCGAGCTGCTCGTCGGTGATCAGGCCGCCGCGTATTAGAAGCTCGCCGAGGCGTTCGTGGCGGTACTCCATCAGCGGTGCCCTCTCAAGAGGCGCGGCGCGCGACGCCGAGAGCCCACTCGACGGCGAGCAAGAGGAGCACGGTGGCTGAAGCGTCGATGTCGAACGCACCGCCGTATGGTGTGGCTATCGCCTTCAGCTTGAACGGCACCACGAGGAAGCGCGTCACGGACAGCAGGCTCTTCCCCCACGACTGCGCCGCCAGCACGCCGAAGAACTCGACCACGATCCGCAACACCAGGATCACGGCGAGTATGACGAGAAGGTCCATGACGATGGTGAGGATCTGCCGCACAGGTCTTGAGGCTGAGGACACGCTCGCGCTCCGTTCCGGCGAGATGGCAGGACGAGGAAATGATGCGCGGTCGGAGCCCCGCGGCGCAAGCGCCAGCCTCTAGCGGAGGGAATCGCAGATCGCGCGGGCGATGATCTTGTGGGCGACGTCGCCGGCGGAGCAGACTCCGCCCGCGAGGTCGGCCTTGGCCTGCGCGACCCTGTCGGTGCGCGTCTCTGGCATCTCCGAGAGCGCCTCGTTGACGCGCTCCAGCAGCTCTCGAGGCACCTTCGGGGCGACGTCGGCAGCGCCCGGTTCCCCCCCACCCTCTGTCGAATGCAGGCACTCGAACGCGAGTCTCGCCTGCTTGTCTGAGATGATCATGTGAGAGGTTTCGGCCTCCACTGCGGCCCGCAGTATGACCGAGGTCACGAAACGGCCGATTCTTCCCGAAAAAAGGGGGAGCCCCAAGGCCGGCACCTTGAGGCTCAGGGGTAAGGGGGTTGCATGAGCAACGCTCCTGCGGCGACTATACCCCCTCGGCTTCGTTCACGCAAGGGTTTGTGTGAATGCACTCACAAGAACCTGAACTCGTGTGAGCGAGACCGACGCTGAGATCTCATCCCCCGAACAGCCGCAAGAAGAACAGCGGTGCGACCCCGCCGACGAGCACGAGGATGGCGACGACGGCCACAGGCCACGTCGCCCGGCGACGCTCGGAAGGCACATCGGCCGCCATCGCGCCGACCGAACGCGCCGCGAGCGCCGGCGATCCCTCCGGGATCTCCTCGACTCTCGCAGGCGCCGGCTCGGGCGCCTCGGCGGTCTCATCGAGATAGACGGCGCGCAGGACGCCGCCGTAGTACCCGAAAGACACCACCGAGCCCACTACGCCGACGATCGCGAGCCACAGCACCGTCGTGGACGCCGAGGCGAACACGAGCAGCTTGCCCCAGAACCCCGCCGTGAGCGGGATGCCCGTGAGCGAGAGCAGGCACACGGCGAGGGAAGCCGCCAGGACGGGCCGGCGGCGCCCCAGCCCCGCCAGGCTCGCGATGCGCCCGTCCCACTCCTCTCCCTCGCCCACCGCCTCCGCGGCAAGGAACGCGCCCGCCGCCGCCAGGGCATAGAAGACTCCGAAGACGAGCACCGCGAACGGCTGGACGCGGGACCCCGCCGACATGCCCGTGAGCGCGTACCCGACCTGAGCGATGCCCGAGTACGCCAGCATGCGGCGGAACGACTCCTGACGAAGAGCGGCGAGGTTGCCGAACGCGATCGACGCCGCCGCGATGATCGCCACCAGCAGAGCCCACACAGGCTCCCGCTGCGACGGAGCGCCACCGAAGACCCCGACGAGGAGCAGTACCGTCGCGAGCAGCGCGGCGACCTTCGGCACCGACGCGAGGAACGCCGCCACGGACGGCGGAGCGGTCTCGTAGGCGTCAGGGGCCCAGGAGTGGAAGGGGAACGCGCCGAGCTTGAACGCGACGGCGGAAAGCATGAGCACCAGCGCCACCGTGGCAGCCGGCTTCCCGGCGCCGGCGGCGAGGGCGCGGCCGAGAGCGTCGAACCCGAGGGCGCCTCCCGACAGGCCGAAGAGCACGGCGACCCCGTAGACCAGCAGCCCCGTCGCTACGGCTCCCTGAACGAAGTACTTCATCGCGGCCTCGTACGCTCGCGCCGTGCGCGCGGACGCGACCAGCGCGTATCCTCCGAGCGCGATCAGCTCGAGCGCCACCACGAAGACTGTGAGGTCGAACGCGCCCAGCAGGACGACGGACGCCGTGGTGGTGAACGCGACGAGCGCCGCGACCTGCCCGCCGTGAGGACGCGAACCGAGGCTGCTCTCCCCCGCGGCCAGCGTGAGTGCCGCGAGAGCGCAGACGAACGCGCCGACGGCCGCATAGACGCCGCCGAGCAGTACGACTCCGCCGACGACCGCCGCGCGGCTGAAGGCGGTGTACGCGAAGAGCCCCGCGGCCGCGGCGAGCGCGACGGCCGCCGACCGCGTGGCGGTGCGGGGCGACAGGAACGCGTCCGCGACGAGGCCTGCCAGCGCACCGGCGAGCGACAGGAGCAGTGGGGCGAGCAGCAGCCACTCCTTGAGCGACAACATCTACGCTCCCCCCAACACTCTCGCGAGCATCGCAGAGACCGGGCCCGTCACCGCGAGCACGAGCGCCGGCCAGACGCCGAGCGCGACGACGCCTGCCGCCAGCGGAGCCGCGGCGGCGAGCTCGAGCCTGCCGAGGTCCGGAAGCGTCTCCCACTCGTCAGGCAGCGGGCCGTGGTTCACCCGGCGGACCGCATAGAGGTTGTACGCGGCGGCCAGCACGACGCCGAGCGCCGGCAGCGCCATCCATGCCCCGTACGGGCCCGCGCCTTCCAGCACGGTCAGCAGCTCGCCGGGGAACCCGGACAGTCCGGGCAGGCCCAGGCTCGCGAGTGCGGCGAAGGTGAAGACCGCGCCCCACCTCGGCAGCTGGGCGGTAAGACCGCCGAAGCGCGCGATCTCTCGCGTGTGCGTCCTGTCGTACAGCTGGCCGACGAGGAGGAAGAGCAGCGCCGCGACCAGACCGTGGCTCACCATGCCCAGCATCGCCGCCCCGATCGCGGCCGGCGTCGCCACCGCGATCGCCAGCACCACGAAGCCCATATGCGAGACGGACGAGTACGCGACGAGCCGCTTGAGGTCGGTCTGGGCGAGCGCCATGAGCGCGCCGTAGACGATGCCGGCGATCCCCAGGCCTGCGAGCACCGGCGCCGCGGCGCGGAACGCGTGGGGGGCGAGCGGCAGGGCGAGCCGCAGCATCCCGTAGCCGCCCATCTTGAGCAGCACGCCGGCCAGCATGATCGAGCCGGCGGTGGGCGCCTCGACGTGCGCGTCGGGCAGCCACGTGTGCAGCGGCAGCACCGGGATCTTCACCAGGAAGCCCGCCGCCAGGAGCCAGAACACGAGGGTCTGGGTCCCTGTGGGAAGAGCCCGAGCGGGCGCGCTCATCGCGCTGCCCGACTGCGCGAAGATCGTCAGCAGCAGCCCGACCAGCATGAGAGCGCTGCCGGCGAACGTGTACAGGAAGAACTTCATCGCCGCGTGACGTCTGTGCTCGTGCCCCCACACGCCGATGAGGAAGTACATCGGGATGAGCACGGCCTCCCAGGCCACGTAGAACAGCACGAGGTCCGCGGCCAGGAACACGGCCATGACCGCCGAGGTGAGCGCGAGCAACAGCGCGAAGTGGCCCGCCGGGGCACGTTCGACCCGCCACGACGCGAGCACGGCCACGGCGCCGAGCACCGCGGTCAGCGCGACGAGCGGCAGCGCGAGACCGTCGAGGCGCAGCCGCCACACACCGCCGGAGCCGAGGCGCTCCGTGAGCGGTCCGGCGGCACGCGCGATAGCCAGGTACCCCGTGAGCGCGAGCTCGAGCAGTGCGAACGCCAGGGCGACGGCGCGGGCGCGCATGGGGAGCCTCGCTCCGATGCCGACGGCGCAGGCTCCCGCGAGAGGTAGCGCGATGATGATCGTCAGCCAGGGCATCGCGCTCACCTCCCCGCCCACAGCGCTGCGGCCGCCAGCAGGACGACGCCGGCGCCTATGAGCGCTCCATACCATTGCGCGTCGCCCGACTGCAGTCGAGCGAGCAGCGCGCCGAGGCCGCGCGCGCCTCGGCCGACACCTTCCGCCGCGGCGTCGATAGCATCGCGGTCCGCGCGCTCGTACGAGACGCCCGCCAGCGCGAGGACGGGCGCGACCACGGCGCGCATGACGGCGGCGTCGAAGGCGTAGCCGCTCTTGAGGGCATCCCACACGCGTCCGCCGGCCAGCTCGTCGCCGACAGGGCCGCTCGCGTACCGGCGCCACGCGAGACCGGCGCCGACGAGCGCCAGCACCACGGCGATCGCCGCCACCCCCGTCTCGATCGGCTCCGGCGTCCCGAGGAGCAGATGCTCGATGGGCTTGCCGGCGGCACCCAAGAAGACGGCTCCGAGGGCGAGCACTCCGAGCGGGACGGCCATCACCCATCCGCCCTCGTGCGGATGACCGCCGCCGCGGTAGGCGCCGAAGAACGCCAGACGGGTCGCCCGAGTGATGTAGAAGGCCGTGAGCATGCTGGCCAGCAGCAACGCTACTCCGGCCAGCGGCGAGCCGCGAAGCACGGAGGCGATGACAGCGTCCTTGCTCCAGAAGCCCGCGAGCGGCGGTATGCCTGCCAGCGCGAGCGCGCCCACGAGCCACGTGACGGCGGTGACCGGCATCTTCCTCGCCAGACCGCCCATCTCTGACAGCTCCTGTGTCCCGGTGCCGTGGATGACGGACCCTGCACCCAGGAAGAGCAGCGCTTTGAACGCCGCGTGCGTGACCAGGTGGAACATCGCCGCCTGCCACGCGCCGGCGCCCAGCGCGGCGAACATGAAGCCGAGCTGGCTGATCGTCGAGTACGCGAGCACCTTCTTGATGTCGCTCTGCGCGACGGCGATCGTGGCCGCCATCAGCGCGGTGAACGCGCCGACGGCCAGCACCACGCCCGAGGCGGTCGGCGACGCCTGGAACAGCGGCTGCAGTCGCGCTACCAGGAAGACGCCGGCGGCCACCATCGTCGCGGCATGGATGAGCGCGGACACGGGCGTCGGGCCCTCCATCGCGTCCGGAAGCCAGAAGTGCAGCGGGAATTGCGCCGACTTGCCGATGGCGCCGAGGAGCAGCAGCAGCGCGATCGCCGTGGTCACCCCCGGCGGGAGCGAGGCCGCCGCCGAGCGCAGGCCGTCGAGAGAGACGTCGCGGGTCCGCGACCACAGCAGCGCGATGCCCAGCAGCATCCCGGCGTCGCCGACGTGCGTGACGAGGAAGGCTTTCAGCGCCGCAGCCGCCGCGGAGGGCCTGCGGTACCAGAAGCCGATGAGCAGGTAGCTGCAAGCCCCCACGAGCTCCCACGCACCGAGGAGCACGACGAGATCGGCGGAGAGCACGAGGCCCGACATCGCCGTCGTGAACAGCGCGAGCAGGGCGAAGTAGCGCGTGTATCCGTCGTCACCGGCCATGTACCCGACGGAGAACAGCATCACCATCAGCGCCACCACGCCGACGACGACGAGCATCAGGGCGGCCAGCCCGTCGCCGAGGACTCCCACCGTCACGCGAGTCGTTCCCTGCAGCAGCCACGGGACCGTGACGGCGTGGCCCGTGCGCGGACTCGTCAGAAGCGAGACACCGACGGCGAGCAGCGAGAGCGGCGCGAGCATGGCGAGCCACGCCACACCTCGGCCGAGGAAACGGCCTAGCACGGCGGCGAGGACGGTGACCGCGAACGGCGTCGCCACCGCGAGCCACGGAGCGAAGGCGAGCGCCGTCATCCGCGCACCTCCGTCAGCTCGTCGACGCGCTGCGTACCCGCGCGCTTCACCGTCGCGAGCACGAGGCCGAGGCCGACGCACGCCTCGGCGGCGGCCAGAACGAGGAGCACGAGCGCGAACGCCTGCCCGCTCCCGATCACCTTCGCGGCATGCGCGAACGCGACCAGCTGGACGCTGGCCGCCCCGAGCATGACCTCCACGCACGCCAGTACGGCCACGAGGTCGCGCCGCGCGAGGGTGCCGTACACCCCGAGTCCGAAGAGTACCGTGCACAGCAGCGTGATCGGTGACGCGCTCACGAGCGCTCCCCTCCCCCCACGACGACGAGCGTCGCGACCAGCGCGGCCAGAAGCAGCACGCCGAGGAGCTCGAACGCGGGCAGCATCGGGCCGAGCAGCGTCCCGCCGAGATCGGCCGAAGCGCCGAGGGCCGCAGGTGGAGTCAGGTCGCGCAACGTCACGCCGAGCACCACCGTGAGGCCCAGCCCGACCGCGGCCGCGGACAGGTCGAAACGCCCCTCTGCGAGCAGGCGGCCGCCGCCGTCCCTCGCGAGGAGCAGCAGCGCGAACAGCACGAGGACCAGCACGCCGCCGACGTAGACGAAGACCTGCGCCGCGGCGAGGAATCCCATGCCGTAGTAGGCGTACAGGCCCGCGACCGCCAGCAGGAAAGCGCCGAGGCCGAGCACGAGGCGCAGCGCGTCGCGCGAGAACACGACCGCGACCGCGCCGGCGAGCGCCAGCGCGGCGAGCAGCCAGAACGTCAACGCCTCGCTCACAGGCGCGTCCCCTCCCTTCGTGTGGGACATGACGGCGAGTCGATCCCGTCTCGTCCCGTCGCCCGGGTCCCCCCGCCGTCCCGCAGCATCTCGCCCTTGTCGAAGGTCAGCAGAGGGCGGTGATAGAACGACAGCTCGTACTGGCCCGTGTGGGTGAGGGCGTTGGTGGGGCACTGCTCGGCGCACAAACCGCAGAAGCAGCACTTCGACACGTCGAGGTCGTAGCGGGTGAGACACCGCACGCCGGGCTCGTCGACGCGCTCCACCGCGATCGCGTAGTCGGGGCACGTCCGCGCGCAGAAGGTGCAGCCCACACAGACCTCGGACTGGCACCTGAGGCAGCGCGCGGCCTCGGCGAGGCCCTCCTGGTGCGTCAGCCCCAGCTCCACCGGCCGGAAGTCCGTGACACGATCCTCTGGGCGCGCCATCGGCATCTGCTTGCGCAGCCTGTACGTCTCGACGCCCTCGAGGAGCGCGGGCTGGCGCTTCGGATACACGGGCACCGGACGGGGGATCCGCCGTTCGGCAAGGTCCTCGCCTTGCAGGTAGCGGTGGATGGAGTGCGCGGCCTCGTGTCCGGTGGCGATGGAGGCGATGGCGCTCCCGGGACCGGTGACGACCTCGCCCGAGGCGAACACGCCAGGTGCCGTGGTGGCCGCAGTGGAGCCGTCGACGATGAGGATGCCGCGCTCGTTGAGCTGCAGACCGGTGCCCTCGATGATGGTGTCGAGCTTGCTCGCCTGCCCGATGGCGAAGACCACGACGTCGCACGGCACGTCGGTGGTGCCCTCGCCGTACTGCGGGGCGAAGCGTCCGGCCTCGTCGAACACGGACAGACAGTCGCGCAGGCGCATGCCCACGACCTTGCCGTCCTCCTCCAGCACCGAGTCCGGCGCTTGCGAGCACATCGCGACGACGCCCTCGTCCAGCGCCTCCTCGATCTCCCACGGGTGGCAAGGCATCTCGTTCGGAGCCTCCAGGCAGCCGAGCTTCACCTCCGAGGCGCCGACACGGACGGCGCAGCGCGCGACGTCCACGGCCACGTTGCCGCCGCCGATGACGAACACCCGCTTGCCCTGCACTCCCGCGTCGCCCTTCCAGTTGGCGGCCCGCAGGAACTCGAGCGCGCCCATGACGCCCTCGGCGTCGTTGCCGGGTATCGGGAGCAGGCGCGAGACCTGCAGGCCGACGCAGAGGAGCACGGCGTCGTGATCCTCGATCACCTTCGCCATCGTGACGTCCTTGCCGATCTCCACGCCGCACCGCAGGTCGAGGCCGAGCTTCACGAGGCCGTCGATCTCCGAGTGGAGGACGTCGCGCGGGAGGCGGTACGAGGGCACGCCGGAGTACAGCGCGCCGCCCGGCTTGTCCTCCTTCTCGAACATCTCGACGGTGTAGCCGAGGCGCATCAGGTCGAGCGCGGCCGCGAGCCCGGACGGCCCGGACCCGATGACGGCGACGGTCTTGCCGCGGGTCTTGGGCAGGGGCCGGACGTCGCGTTCCGTCTTCGCGTATTCCTCGGCCACCAGGCGGTGGAGCGGGCGTACGGCCACGGGCTCGTCGTAGTAGTTCCGGCGGCACGCGCTCTCGCACGGGTGGTGACAGATCCGGCCGAGGACACCGGGGAGGATGTTGCGCTCGCGAACGAGCTCGTACGCCTCCACCAGCTTGCCCTCGGCCACCAGGTAGTTCTGCCCGCGTGCGTCGACGTTGGCGGGGCAATTGCCCACGCATGGCGCAAGCCGCTCAGTGCGGTGCAGGCCGTCGATCACGCCGTTGTACGAGGGCGGGTCCGAGGTCACGAGCGGGATCTCGTCCCTTCCGAGCATGCCGCGCAAGCGCAGGGCGCCGCGCCACCTCGGGGACAGCACGACCTTCTCGGCCGGATACCGGACGGTGACGGGTTTCTGCAAGGCGATGCGCCCTGTGATGCCGAGGCCGGTCAGCACCGATCTCCATCCGGCCACGAACGCGGCGAGACCTCGGAGGTGCCCGTTGCCGCTCACGGTGCGTTTCCGCTCATCTACCGCAGCCACGGGATCACCGCCCCCACCAGCAGCAGCTGCACGAGGGCCATCGGGGTGAGGACCTTCCATGCGAGCGACATGAGCTGGTCGGGGCGCATGCGCGGCAGCGTCCACTTCACCCAGATCATGACGGTGACGAGTGCGCAGGCGACGACCGCCAGCGACACGAGACCGAGAACCCCCGGCAGCCAGCGGGCGGCGCCCAGGAAGACGGCCGCGCCGAACAGCGACGCGGCGAGCATCCCGCCGTACTCGGCCATCATGAACACCGACCAGCGGATGCCGGAGTAGTCGGCGAAGTAGCCCGCCACCAGCTCCGATTCCGCCTCGGGCAGGTCGAACGGACCGCGGTTCACCTCGGCGATGGACGCCACGAAGTACACGACGAAGCCGACGGCCGTGAGGAGCAGCCACCAGGGGCGCCACGCCGCCAGAACGGCCGTGGGCCGGATCGAGCCGGCGAGCAGGACGACGGAGAGCACCGAGAGCGACCGCGGGACCTCGTAGCTGACCATCTGCGCGGCGCCTCGGATGCCGCCGATGGTGGCGTACGTGTTGCCCGACGCCCAAGACCCCATGAGGATGCCGAGGACGGACACCGACGGCACGGCGAGGAAGAACAGCATCCCCACGGCGGTGTCGAACGGGGCCCAGCCGGCCACGAACGGGACGACCGCCAGCGACATGGCCACGGGTGCGAACACCAGCAGAGGGGCCATCCTGAAGACACCCTCCTGCGCGGCTCGCGGTGTGATGTCCTCCTTGAGGATGAGCTTCAGGGTGTCGGCCAGCGTCTGGAGCAGGCCGAACGGCCCCGTTGTCTGGGGTCCGAAGCGCTTCTGGATGCGGCCCGCGACCTTGCGCTCCCACCAGACGCCGAGAAGCGCCGCGACGGCGATGACGAGTGCCGCTGCGAGGCCCACGAGCAGGCCCAGACCGAACGCCCTCACCGGTCCACCTCTCCGAACACGGGGTCCAGCGAACCGAGGATGACGATCAGGTCCGACAGCGTGTGCCCGGGCGCGAGCTCCGAGAGCAGCGAGAGGTTGCAGAAGGCTGGGCTGCGCACCTTCATCCGGTACGGCTTCGGCCCTCCGTCCGAGACGAGGAACACGCCGAGGGACCCGCGAGCGCTCTCGATGTGGTCGTAGGCCTCGCCGACGCGCGGCGTGATCAGCCGCGGAAGCGTCTCGTCGACGACCGCTCCGTCGGGGATCTGGTCGAGCGCCTGCTCGAGGATGCGTGCGCTCTCGTAGCACTCGAACAGCCGCACACGAGCGCGGTCGTACGCGTCACCGTTCGAGCCGAGCGGCACGTCGAACTCGAAGCGCGGATAGAGCGAGTAGGCATCGTCCCGCCTCAGGTCCCAATCCACCCCCGACCCTCGTGCCACGGGACCCGTCGCGCCCAGCGCGACGGCCTTCTCTGGATCGAGGACGCCGACGCCCTTCAAGCGCCCCTTCGCGATGACGTTCGCGAAGAAGAGGCTGTCCATCTCGGCTAGCTGCTTCGGCAGTCCCTTCACGAACGCGCGGACATCGTCGGTCCAGCCGTCGTCCGGCATGTCCCGCGACACGCCGCCCGGCCTCACGAAGTTGTACGTCAGGCGCGATCCGCACAGCCGCTCGAAGAGCTCCACGACGCGCTCGCGCACGTCGAACGCGTACACGAACAGCGTGAAGGCGCCGGTGTCGGCGCCGGTGCTTCCGAGCGACATCATATGGCTCGCGATGCGTTGCAGCTCGCAAGTGATCACGCGAAGGTACTCGCCGCGCTCCGGGACCAGCATGCCGGCCAGCCGCTCGAGCGCCCGGCAATACGCCCAGTTCGCGTACATGCTGCCGACGTAGTCCAGACGGTCAGTCAGCGGGATGACTTGCAGGTATGTACGGTTCTCGGCCATCTTCTCGATGCCGCGGTGGAGGTAGCCGATCACGGGCTCCGCCTTGGTGACCACCTCGCCGTCGAGGTGAGCGATCACTCGGCAGACACCGTGCGTAGAGGGGTGGCTGGGCCCGACGTTCAGCACGAGCTCCTCGGCCTGCCGGCCGTCCTCGCATGTGATCGTCTCTCTGTTCTCGATCTCCAGCATCAGAAGTAGTCCGGCCTCCGGATCATGCGGTCGTCGGCGTAGTCCTTGCGGAGAGGGTGACCCGGCCAGTCGTCCGGCAGGAACATGCGCCGCAGGTCCGGGTGCCCCTCGAAGGTGATGCCGAACAGGTCGTACACCTCGCGCTCGTGCCAGTTGGCCGCCGGCCACAGGTCGGTGAGGGAGGCGATCGACGGGCTCTCCCGCGGCACCTGGCACTTCAAGAACATCCCGACCTGCATCGTGCGCGAGCGCAGCCGGTACACCATCTCGAAGAACGTCCCGCGGTCCACCGCGGTGCACCAGCCCAGCAGGTCGAAGCCGAGGTCGCACAGGTCCGACGCGGCGTCGTGGAGCTTCTCCGCGTCCACCACCAGGATGCCGTCGCCGAACTCCAGCGAGAACAGCGGGCACAGGTCGGGGTGGCGTTCGCACAAGTGCTCCCGCAGCTCCTCGATCTTCACGCCGGCTCACCGTCCTCGCCCTCGGCCGGCTTCGCCTCGCCGCGACGCTCGTCGCTCGGCGTGGGGAGCAGCAGCTCCTTCGGGTAGCGCTTCGCGGGGTCGATCGAACGCGTCGCGAGCAGCTCGCGCAGCTGCAGGACGCCGTCCTGCAGCGATTCCGGCCGAGGCGGGCACCCGGCGATGTAGACGTCGACGGGCAGGAACTCGTCGACACCGCGCACCACTGAGTAGCTGTCGTAGAAGAAGATGCCGCCCGAGATCGCGCAGTTCCCCATCGCCACCACGAACTTCGGGTCGGGCATCTGCTCGTAGAGGCGCTTGATCGCGGGCTGCATCTTGCGCGTGATCGTCCCGGCCATGACCATGACGTCCACGTGGCGCGGGTCCGGCCGGGGGAATGTGCCGTGGCGGTCGAAGTCGAACTTCGAGAACGACGCGGCGATGAGTTCCATCGCGCAGCACGCCGTCCCCATCGGCATCGCCCAAAGCGAGTGGCCGAGCGACCAGTCGATCAGCGCGTCGACGCTGGTGAGCAGCACCGGTGCCCCATCGAGCGACTTCGCGAGGCGGTCTACGAGGGCCATGCGAGCGCACCCTTCCGCCACGCGTAGAGCAGGCCGCCCGCGAGCAGCGCCACGAACGCGGCCACCTCGGCCACGCCGATCAGCGAGCCGCGCAGCGACGGCGCGACCGCGAAGAGCAGCGCGGCCTCCGCGTCGAACAGCACGAACAGCAGCGCGACGGTCGAGAAGCGCAACTTCAGGCGGCCGTGAGCCGGGCCCGCGGGCGGCATGCCGCACTCGTACGGGTCCAACTTCTCCGGGGTAGGGCGCCGAGGGGACAGCAACTTGTTCAGGCCGAAGACGAGCAGGATGAACGCGACCGGTGCTGTCGCCAGGCCGAGAACGAACAAGACTCCTTGTGCGGAGGCGGTCGCCATCGTCATCCCCAAGGCCGAGTCCGAGTCCGACGGACGCGCTCGTAACGATTGTTACAAGCCCGGGCCACGATAAGGAGCCTCAGCTCCCGGTGGCAGCGCGTCTCGAACGAGCGGTCATGTAACAGGCCCTTACAATCCCTTACCGCGAACGGTCAGGAAGCATCATACCTAAGCGTCCGGGCAGCGCAAAGCCCGTGCCGTGCGGCACACCGGCGGACGGACGGTCCCGGTCGACGAACGAGGCGGTAAGGTCGGTGAGGGACCAAGGGCCTCTGCACAGGAGACTGCGGCCCGCCGTGTCACTCGGCCAGCCCGTCGAGCTCCTCGATCAGCGTCCCCCACTCTCCGTTGAGCGCCTCCAGACGCGCCTTCGCCTGCAGGTACTCCTCGTTGGCGGCGAAGAATGCCTCCTTGTCCGCATACAGCTCCGGCTCTGCCAGCGCCGCCAGCAGCACGTCGTACCGGGCTTGCGCGGCCTCGAGCTCGGCCTCGACCTCGGCGAGTCGCCTCTTGTGGTCCCGACCGGCGCGATAGGAGCGGTTCCGGGCCTCGGCTTCCGCCCGCTTCTGCTCCTTGGACTTGCGGACAGGCGCGGTCTCAAGCGCACCCGAAGCAGGCACATCACCCTCCTCCGGTGGCTCTCCCGCCTGCGACTTCTTCCACAAGTAGTAGTCGTAGTCGCCGTCGTAGAGCGTCACGCGGCCGCCGTCCACCTCGACCACCTTGTTCGCGATGGCGCGGATGAGGTGCCGGTCGTGGGTGATGAGCGCGATGGTCCCGGTGTATCGCTTCAGCGCCGCCTCGAGGATGTCGCTGCTCGCGATGTCGAGGTGGTTGGTGGGTTCGTCGAGGCAGAGGAAAGCGGCCGGTTTCACAAGCATCTTCGCGAGGGCGAGCCGGGCACGCTCGCCGCCGGAGAGCACTGATACCTTCTTGTCGACGTCGTCCCCGGAGAACAGGAACGCGCCCAGCAGCTTGCGCTGCTCCGCCTGACTCCACTCGGGCGCGACCCGGTCGATCTCCCCCCGGACCGTCCCGCGGAGGTCCATCGCCTCCAGCTGGTGCTGAGCGAAGTACGCGACGCTCACCTTGTGACCCAGCCGGCGCTCCCCCTCCTCGAAGTCGAGTACGCCCGCGAGGATCTTGAGCAGTGTCGACTTGCCCGCCCCGTTCGGACCCACCAGCGCCACCTTGTCGCCGCGGTACAGCACGAAGTCGAGCTCGCGATACACCTCCAGCTCGCCGTACGCCTTGCGCACGCCGGCGAGCCGCATGACCTCCTCGCCCGTCCGCTCGGGCTGAGGGAAGGCGAAGTGTACGCGCTTGCGCTCGTCCGGCAGCTCGATGCGCTCGAGCTTCTCCAGCTGGTGGACGCGGCTCTGGACCTGGCGCGCTTTGGTCGCCTTGTAGCGGAACCGCTCGATGAATCGCTCCGTGTCGGCGATCTTGCGCTGCTGGGCGTCGTACGCCGCCTTCAGTTGCAGCCTCGCGACGTCACGCTGCTTGACGAAGCTCGAGTAGTCGCCGCGGTAGGCCACGAGCTTGCGGTTGTCGATCTCGACGACGCAGTCGACGATCCCGTCCATGAACGCGCGGTCGTGGCTGACGAGAAGGACGGCGCCTTCGTACCCTTTGAGGAATCCCTCGAGCCACCGGACGGACTCGAGGTCGAGGTGGTTGGTCGGCTCGTCCAGCAGGAGCACGTCGGGCTGCGCGAGCAGGAGCTTCGCCAGCGCGATGCGCATCTGCCACCCGCCCGAGAACTCCTCGGTCATCCGCGCGAGATCGTGCTCGGAGAAGCCGAGGCCGGTGAGCACCGCGCGAGCGTCGGACTCCACCGTGTACCCGCCGAGGTGCTCGTACCGCTCCCGCAGCCGCCCGTACTCGGCGAGCAGCCGCTCCTGCGCCTGGCCGGGCTCCCCGTCAGCGATGTCCTCCTCGAGCACCCGCAAGCGGTGCTCCAGCGAGGTCACATGGCTCGCCACCGTGAGCACCTCGGCGAGCACGGTGCGGCCGGCCAGCTCGATCGCCTCCTGGCGGAGGTACCCCACCACCGCGTCTTTCGCCTTGCCGATGCTGCCGTCGTCCGGCGTCTGCTCTCCGGCGAGGATCTCGAGCAGGGTGGTCTTGCCCGCGCCGTTCGGACCGACGAGCCCGACGCGGTCGCGCCCTCCGAGGCGCAGCGAGGCCTCGCGGAAGAGCACGCGCTCTCCTACAGTTTTCATGACGTTGTCGGCGGTGATAATCACAAGCAGCAAGTCTAGCAAGACCCGCGCCCCTGGCGCGAAGCACCCGACGGAAGCGAGTGGCATGGATAGCGGCGCGTTCGTGCTCGTCATCGGTTCGGGAGCGGCGGGCACGGCGTGCGCCAGGCATCTGGCCGAGGCCGGCGTCCGGGTCGCCGTCGTGGAGAACGACAAGCTCGGCGGGACATGCCTCTGGCGAGGCTGCATGCCCAAGAAGGCGCTCTACCACGCGGCCGAGACCTACCTCGCCGCCGCAGACGCCGACGAGTTCGGCGTCGCGTGCGAGCGCCACTCGTTCGACTGGGAGAGCGTGCTCGCATGGAAGTGGCACGCCCAGGAGACCTACGCCGGGGACCAGGCCAGGATGTTCGCCGAGCACGGCATCGAGGTCGTGCTCGGGACCGCACGTTTCGAGGCGCCGCTCAAGGTGCGAGTCGACGGCCGGCTGATCGAGCCGACCGACATCGTGCTGGCCTGCGGCTCGGCGCCCACCATCCCGCCGATCCCCGGCGCGGAGTGCGCGGACACCTCGGTAGAGGCACTGCACTACACCGCCGTCCCGAGTTCGCTCGTCATCGTCGGAGGCGGCTACATCGCCTTCGAGTTCGCGGGCATCTACGCAGCTTTCGGCACCCGCGTCACCGTGCTCGTGCGTGGCGAGCGGCTGCTCGACGGGTCGGACCCCGAGATCGTCGCGATCGCCCGAAAGCGGCTCGAGGGGATGGGCGTGCGATTCCGTCTCGGGACGCGCGTGGGGGCGCTCGAGTGCGCCGACGAGGGCGCGCGCGTGGACCTCGAGGGCGGCGAGACGCTGGAGGCGGAGCGCGTGCTGCTCGCCACCGGACGGCACTCGCGCGTCGTCGAGCTCGACCCCCGCGCCGGCGGCCTCGCGATCGACGACGGGGGACGCCTCGTGCTCGACCCCCTCGGCCGAACGAGCGACCCGCACGTGTGGGCGGCGGGCGACGCACGCGGCGGGGAGATGCACACGCCGCTGGCGAACGCCGAGGGAAGGCACGTGGCCGAAGCAATGCTGGGCGAGGTCTCCGAACCGCTCGACACGAGGGCGCTGTCGACGGCCGTGTTCGCCTTCCCCCAGCTCGCGCAGGTCGGGATGACGGAGGCGCAAGCGCAGGCCGCCGGCATGGCCCACGTGGTCCACCGGCAACCCTTCGGGGCGATCGGCGCGGCGGTCATCACCGACGAGCGCGACGGTCTCGTCAAGGTAGTCTCGGCCGAGGACGGGCGCATCCTCGGCGCCCAGATCGCGGCGCCGGAGGCCGCCGACCTCATCTACGCGTTCGCGCTGGCTGTGCGCGGCGGGCTGACGCTCGATGACGTGAAGCATGCGCCGGGCATCCACCCCGCGTACGCGCAGGCGCTCGAATGGGCCGCCTGGTAGCAGGGTGCAGGGGGAAGGCGCCGCCGAGGGGGCAGCTGACGCCTTCCCGGGAGCGCGTACGTACCACGAGCGGCCGGGTCGGTAATCACCAGGCAGTCGACGAACGGCACGTCGCGGCCGAGCGGTCAGCGCAGCCAGAAGTACGCGATGATCGCCGTCCCGAGCAGGAACGCCAGCACGATCACCAGGCATCCGATGCCGTACAACCGGAAGAACTCAGAGTCCGGGCTGTACTGCTTGGTGGGCTTGCCGTGGTCCACCGCGCGACCTTCCTTGAGATGACGGCGCGCCATCAAGGGATCCGACTCGACCGATACTACCCCGGCGGCTTTCTCAGCAGGAGGTAGACGGACGTCGGCCGCAAGCGCTGGAGGATGCTCCGTGGATGGTAGTTCACGTTCCAAGCGAAGAGCGCCGAGAGAAGGGCGTCCGTCCGAGCCGCAAGGGAGCTGTTGTAGACGTCTGGGCGAAAGGGTCTGAACAAACGGGGTATCAGCGGGAACGCGCAGAGCGAACTCCTCATGACGCTCAGCCCCTGGGCGCGGACGAGGTCCTCCAGGAAAGGCAACGGGATACCGCGCTCCCGCTTGGTCAGACCTGCCCGAGGGTGGGGTTGGGGTTGGGGTTGCCCCGCTCTCGTTGACACCTTAGCTTCGAACGGAAGCCGCCATTTCGGCGTCCTCCGCCCACATCTTCTCGTACTCCATCGGGCTGCGGTAGCCGAGCGACGAGTGTCGCCGGTGCGGGT
>DASXUP010000019.1:0-69385 GCA_036504755.1 Coriobacteriia bacterium | reverse complement strand
TGCCAACGCGGTCCGCGGCTACATGCCCGGCGCCTACACGCGCTTCGGCGACGTGACCCCGCTGCTCGCGCTAAGAGACGACGAGTTCGTCGTCTACGGCGGCGGTGACGAGGTGGACCTGCGCTTCACCCCGCCGGCTCCTTGCGCGCCAGGCACCGAGCGGCACTGGGTGCTGCTGACCCACGGCTACTACAAGGACTACAAGACCGACGTGACCCACACCGTCGAGCCGCTGCCCTTCGCCGCCATGAGCAACTTCCCGTACGCATCGGGAGAGCACTACCCGGACGACCCCGAGCACCTCGGCTATCTAGCCGAGTGGAACACGCGCGTGGAGCCGGCGGGCGCGGGCACGATGCCCGCCGTCGCGGCGCTCGCGGCGAAGAAGGCCGGCTCGGGACGTGCGGCCGCGCCGGATCCCGCTCCGGGCGGCATCTGGCGTACGCGCCACACCTCGGCCGAGACAGCGGCCAGCGCGTGGACGGCGGCCGTCGTGAACGGCGCGGGGCTGCACTACTCGCTGAACACCGACCTCGGCAGGGTATCGATCGAGTACGCGAACGATTCGGTGGTCAACGTCGGCGCCGACGCGGGCTGGTACAGCCTCAGCACGACGGTCACGGCGCAGCCGACGCCGTCGGCTCCGGGCACGCCCGCGGCATCCGCCGATGTCACGAGGACGTCCATGCAGGACGCTCAGTACTGGGTCACGAACGAGGCGACGGCCGAAGGCTCTCTGAACTGGCAGCTGATGCGGTTCGACCTGTCGTCGGCGCCGGACCGCGTCGGGGCCCGCAACATCCGCTTCGCCTGGGTGGGCCACGGGGAGCCGACCACGATCCCGAGCAACCACCCCACGTACGTCTACCTGTGGAATTTCGCCACCCAGCGGTGGGACCAGGTGGCGACCGGGGTGTTCGGGGGCGACGTCCGCGTCGAGTCCTACGCGGAGCTCACCCTCGACGGCACCGCTCAGTGCCTGGAGTGTCACGGCATCACTCGGCCGGCCGGCGTCGTCATGCCGTCGGGAGTGGCGACCATCGCCCCCCTGTGGAAGAACGACGCGAACGGAGACGTCCACGGGCCGAGGCCGGGTCCCGGCGGGGCTACCGCGCTCGCGGTGCCCTACGTGTACGGCGCGGGCAGCGGCGTGCCTTGTCAGGTCTGCCACGACCCCCACGGCAGTCCGAACGTGTATCACGTGCCGACGACCGTCAACGGGGCGACCGGCATCTCGGTGACGGGCATCGGCCAGACGATGCAGAGCCTGTGCGCCGCCTGCCACACGGGGAGCCCCGAGGACTGGCACTGGAACTGCAACAGCTGCCACTGGGGCGGGCACTCCGGCGAGCCGATCTTCGGCGGGGGCAACGATTGCCGAGGCTGCCACGCCCACGGCAGCGTCTTCACCCATCCCCCGCAACAGGTGGGCGGGTGCCATGGATGCGCCCCGGTCGGCTCGCAGTGGAGGACGTTCTAGGGGCGCGCCTCCCTCGGCCTACCGCGCTGCTGTGCTACACTTTGCGCTCGGGCAGCTCCCCCCACCCGAAAGGATCCCCGTGGCCGGAATCGTGCTGGTCGGCGCCCAGTGGGGCGACGAAGGCAAGGGCAAGATCACGGACCTCATCGCGTACGACATGGACTACGTCGTGCGCTTCCAGGGCGGCAACAACGCCGGGCACACCATCGTGCACGGCGGACGGGTCCTGAAGCTGCATCTCATCCCGAGCGGCATCATGTACCCGCACATCACCCCCGTGATCGGCAACGGCGTCGTCATCGACCCGAAGGTGCTGCTCGAGGAGATGGACACCCTCGAGGCCGACGGGCTGTCGACCCACCGGCTGCAGATCAGCTGTAACGCCCACCTCATCATGCCCTACCACCGGGACCTCGACGGGGCGTCGGAGCGGCGCCTCGGCAAGCTCGAGATCGGCACCACGCGCCGCGGCATAGGCCCCGCGTACATGGACAAGGCGTCGCGGATGGGCCTGCGCGTGCAGGACCTCGAGGACCCCGACATCTTCCGGGAGAAGCTCGCGGCGGCACTCGCCGAGAAGAACGACATCCTGAAGAAACTCTACGGCCTCAAGTCGTACACGGTCGACGAGATAGCCGAGGAGTACCTCGGCTATGCCGAGCGCATAAAGCCGCACATCGCGGACACCGCGCTCGCCATCAACCGGGCGCTCGAGGCCGGTCAGTGGGTGCTGTTCGAGGGCGCGCAGGGCACGCTGCTCGATCTCGACCACGGGACGTACCCGTTCGTGACCTCCAGCTCCCCGACGGCGGGCGGCGCGTGCACGGGCACGGGTGTCGGGCCGAAGCGGATCGACCGCGTCCTCGGCGTCGCGAAGGCCTACATCACGCGCGTCGGCTCCGGCCCGTTCCCGACCGAGCTCGACGACCGCCCGGGCGGCGTCGGCGAGCTGCTCACGAAGGTGGGCGGCGAGTACGGGACCACCACCGGGCGCCAGCGCCGCTGCGGCTGGTACGACTCCGTCATCGTGCGTTACGCCGCCCGGACGAACGGGCTGACGGACCTCGTCATCACCAAGCTCGACGTCCTCTCCGAGCTCGACTCGATCAAGGTGTGCGTCGCATACCAGTACGAGGGACACCGCTACAACGACCTCCCGTGCCACCAGACGGCGTTCCATCACGCGAAGCCGGTGTACGAGGAGCTCCCGGGGTGGCGCGAGGACATCTCCGAGGCGCGCACGTTCGAGGAGTTGCCGAGGGCGGCGCAGGACTACATTACCTTCATCGAGGACCTCGCCGAGGTGCCCGTCTCGATGATCGCCGTCGGCCCCTCGCGCGAGCAGACGATCATGCGCAGGTGGGAAGTCCGGGAGTAGGGTGGCACCGCCGCCTGTTCGGGACTTGCGAAGAACGCGAGTAATCTTATAATCGTTTATAAGATTGCTTGTCGTTCTTTGGAGGAACCCCATGTTCCCCTTCATCATGACGGACGAGATCGACCGTGACCTGCGTCGCCTCGAAGACCTGCGCGCGCGGCCCGACGCTCGCGGACCGCTCCCACGCAAGTGGGTTGGGCGTATGCGGCGCGAGCTGGAAGCGGAGGCCGTGGCGGCTTCGACTTCCATGGAGGGAGTCGCGGTCACGGTGGATGAAGTCCGGCGCATCCTCGCTGGCGAGAAGCCCCGGGAAGTCTCCGCCGAGGACGCCGGGCTGGTCCGGGGCTACGCCGATGCCATGCGCTACGTCCTGCTGCGAGCAGACGATCCCAACTTCCACTGGCACCCGGAACTCTTCCTCGCGATCCATTCGCGCGTGCTGGCAGATTCGTACGTCAACGAAGCCGGTCGCTTCCGTTCGATCCAGAACCGCCTGACCGATCGGAGAACGGGTCGTCAGGTGTTCGTTCCGCCTCCGCCGGAAGTCGTTCCCCGACTCGTGGCCGATCTCGCCGAGTGGCTGGAGGCGAGCGCCGAGGTCGCGACCCCCGTGCGCGCCGCCCTCGCGCACGTCAGGCTCGCCGCGATCCATCCGTTCAGGGACGGGAACGGCCGGACTGCCCGGATCCTGGCCTCGCTCGTGATGTACCGTGGCGGTTTCAAGGCGAGGGAATTCACGAGTCTTGAGGAGTGGTGGGGTGCGCATCTGGCGGACTACTACACGGCGTTCGACTGCCTCGGTGAGGCGTGGGATCCCGAGGCGGACGTGACACCGTTCGTCGCGGCTCACGTTCGCGGGCAGGTGACTCAGGTCGAGGCGCTATCACTGCGGCAAGCGGTCGAGCAGGGCATCTGGACCGTGCTGCAGGACATCGCGACGGAGGACCTCGGCGCGGATCCACGAGTGGCGAACGCCCTCTACGATGCGTTCTTCGGCCGAGAGGTCACGAACCGCTACTACCGCGAGCTGGCGGACGTCGAGACGGTGACCGCGTCGCACGACCTGCGCCGGTTGCTGGCGTCCGGTCTCGTCGTGGCCACCGGCAAGGGCCGATCCTCGGCGTACAGGGGGTCGGCAGAGCTGGGAAGACGCGTCGCCGAGGCCGCCGGCGTGGCGGACTCGAGGTTCTTCGACGCGGGAGCGTCCCTAGACCGGCAGCGTGAGGAGATCGTTCTCGCGCTGGGGGAGCGGATGAGGGGCGGCCTTCGCGACGGTCCGGAACTATAAGCGAACTATAGATTGCTATAGGTATCTATAGTTCCTGCCGTTCGACTACCCCGCTGACCTGCGCTTCTCCGTGAGCTACGGCAGGCGACGGGTATCTGGGCGGGTTGCATACAGTTGTCGCTTTAGGGCACAATGGCACAAACGTATGCTATCGATCGGAGCCGTCAATGAAGCGGATCCCGAATCCAAGGCGCGGCGGAGCGGCGCCCCTCGCCGTCTCCGCGTCCTCGGCCATCACCAGCGCGCTCGTCGCGGACCTCGAGCTTCGGCTCGGGGCGGAGGACCCTGAGGAGGGGTTCGTCGACTTCGTCGAGCAGGCGCTCGGCGTGTTCCCGTCTTTCCGCCGCTATCGGGAGCGCTTCGTCGGCGCGCTGCGAGCGGCCGTCGCGTCCACGGCGATGACGGAGCGGATGTCGGGCGGGCCGCTGAGGGTCGTGGAGTTCGACCAGGAGCGCGAGACGATCGTCTCGGCCTGGCCGCTCGCGGTCCTCGACGATATCGCGATCGTCGCCGAGGCTCGCGGACGGGTGCTGGACGAGCCCATGATGGAGGCCACCGAGGTCTCCGAGCTCCTCGGCTCGAAGTCGACGAACAAGCGCCAGTACGCGCAGAGGCTCCGGCGGCAGGGCAAGCTCGTCGCCGTGAGCGTCAAGAACAAGGACTACTACCCGCTGTTCCAGTTCGATCTCGAGAGGCGCCAGGTGCGCGACGCGGTCGCCGAGGTGAACCGCATCCTCGGCTCGGTGGACGATCCTTGGGGCGTGGCGTCGTGGTGGGTGACGCCGAACGGTGCGCTGGATGGCGGGCGTGCGCCCAGGGATCTGCTGGGCGACGAAGGAGGCGGCCGGATGGCAGTCTCGCTCGCTCGCGACCTCGTCGAGGCCGTCGGCTAGATGCAGATTCCGGGGGGACCGCCGGAAGCCTGTCCAGGTCGGCTGCGGCTCAAGGAGCTGCCGGTCGGGACGAGGCTGCTTCGGGTCCATCATGCGGGAGCCCCGCCTCTCGGCTACAACCGGCGAGTGCCGGAGATGCCTTGGGAGGGCGGCCGGTTCGACAACCTCCGGCCGGGCGACGGGCACGCCTACGCGGGCCAGGACATGCTCACCGCGGTAGCCGAGACCCTGCTCCGAAAGATGTGCGCGGAGGCCGGGGCGGCGCTGGTGCCTCGCGCGGCGATCGCGGGCAAGGCCGTGACGACGCTCGAGGTAGCGGTCCCCCTCGGCGTGCTGCCGATGCACGGCGAAGGGCTCATCGCCGCCCGCATCCCGCCCGAGGTGTTCGGCTGTGAGCCGCTCGGGTACGGGACGACGCGCGAGTGGTCGGAGTCGATGCGCGAGTGGGAGCCCGAGGCGTCCGGGATCTCCTGGCGGTCGCGGTTCGCGAACGACGGTCTCTCGTACGTGCTCTACGCGAGCCGTGTTCCCGCCGGAGCGCTCCGCGTCGCGGACGGACCCCTGCCGCTCGACGACGGCGAGGGTCTCGAGCGGCTGCTGGACGTGTTGCGCCCGCTCCGATTCGCCGTTTCGGCGTAGGCGCCTGCCGTCGTGCGGCCGACGACCCTCCGCGAAACGATCCTCGCCGCCGCCGGCAGGCTGCCGCTCCTGGCGTACCATCTCGAGCGCCTCGCCGAGGGGGGTGTGCCGACCGCCCAGCTCGCCGAGGTGCGCGCTCGCGTGCGCGAGGCCGCGCGCGAGCACGCGGCCGCGTCCAAGCTGCAGGTCGTCGTCGAGCCGGGAGGCGGTTGCAGCATCCACCCCTCGGCCGAGGCCTCTTCGCTGGACGTCCCCGGCGGCCCCGCTATCGTGCCGGTCACGGTCGCGGCGCTCCCCGCTCTGCCGCCGCACGCGGCCAAGCCCGCCGACCGCGCGTACTGGGACGGGCCGCAGCGGCTCGCCCAACTGCGTGGCGGCCAGCAGGCGGTGCTCGTAACGTCCGAAGGCGACGTCGTCGACGGCGGGACGGCGACCGTGTGGGCGGTCGAGGGGGAGATGCTCGTCACGCCTCCCGCACCTCCGGCCGTGGCGGGAGTGGCGCGCCGCGTCATCCTGCGCGAGCTCGCTACCGCCCTCGGCCTGCGCGTGGACGTCCGCCGGCTGCCGCTCGCGGAGCTGCTCGCTGCCGACGAGATCCTGCTCTCGAACGCGGTCGGCGGATTGGTGGCGGCGGCGGGTCGCGGCGGGAAGGTGGCGAGCCGTCTCGCGGTCGCGTTCGCGCGCGTGCTCGCGCCGGAGGAAGATGTCAGCGGCACGCGCTAGACTGATGCCGGTGTCGATGTACGTCGAGGGGGGAGCAAGATGCCGGATGTCGTCCGCCGCCGTCCGTTCGTGGCGGCCCTGCTGGTCCTGATCGCGGTAGCCGCATCGGGCTGCGCCACGCTTCGCTCTAGCGGCGCCGGGGGCGCCGGGGGCGTCTGGCTGTGGGACAACCCGCGCATGGCCGGCAACGACCTTCGCGCGGTGGCCTTCTCCGACGGCCGGGAGGGGTGGGCGGTCGGTGCTCACGGCACGATCCTGCACACCACGAACGCCGGTGAGGGCGACACCGTGGGGACGCCGCCGTTCACCGGGCTGAAGGTGCTGCGGACCCGCACGGAGTTCTCCGGCACCAAAGCCGCGCTCAACGGGGTAGGCATCGCCGTGCCCGGATCCGTGGTGTGGGCGGTCGGTGACGGCGGCACCATCCTGCGGACCGTGAACGACGGACAGACGTGGCTTCCGGTCGAGTCCTACACCGGCTACAGGCTGAACGACGTCGCGGCACTCGACGCGGGGCAGGCATGGACCGTCGGGGACCACGGCACCATCAGGAGCTGGAACGGGACGCTGTGGGCGTGGCAGAGCAGCGGCACCACGAACGAGCTCCTCGCGGTGGACTTCGTATCCCCGAGCGCGGGTTTCGCCGCCGGACGAGGCCGAACGCTCCTCAAGACCACCAACGGCGGTGCCAACTGGATGTCGCTAGGCACCACTCTGCCCGCCTCGGCCGACATACGCTCGGTCTCGTTCTCGAGCGTCACTACTGGCTACGCCGCTACTTGGGACGGCATCGAGGGTGCGCTATGGCGCACGGGCGACGGCGGCGCAAGCTGGGCGAAGGTGTTCGGCGCGGCCGGCACGCCGCTCGACTCCGTCACGGCCAGCGGTCCGGCCGAGGTCTGGGCGACGGGAGCGAACGGTTTCGCGTTCCACACCGACGGCTCGTCGGCGAGCACGGGAACGCTGTGCGCGGAGGAGCTGCGGGGAACGTGCGTCGCCGGCGGCACGGCGTGGGCGGTGGGGAGCCGAGGACGCGTCTTCGCGTGGAGCGGCTCGTGGACCGAGAAGTCGAGCATCGTCACGCTCGAGAGGCTGCGGGGGTACTCGGCCGTCGGCGGGTGGGCCGTCGGCGACGGCGGGACCGTGATCCGCTGGAGCGACCCGTTCGGGAACCGGCCCAGCGTCGTGAGCGTGCCGACCACTGCCGACCTGACGGCGGCCGCCTTCACGGACGGGGCCACGGGTTGGGTCACCGCGAGCGGCGGCACGGTGCTCCGAGTCACCGGCGGCAGCGTCAGCGGCACGAGCGGCGTGGCGGTAGCGCCCACGAGCATCGCCGCGACGGACGCCGCCGCCGTATGGCTGTGCGGCAATCTGGGCGCGGACGGCTACGTCCTGAGATCCACCGACGGCGGCTCGAGCTGGACCACCGCGACGTCCGTCCCGAACACGCACCTCTTCGGCATCTCCGTGCGCGGCGGCCGCGTATATGTAGTGGGCGGCCGCTCGACGGGCAGTCACGACGGAGTGGCGGCGGTCTTCGACGGGAGCGTGTGGTCGCAGCGCACCTGGGCCGGCGGCAGGACCCTTCGCGGCGTCTGGGCGATATCCCCGAATGCTGTCGTTGCCGTCGGCGACCTCGGTTGCGTCATGCGCAGCTCGAACGGCGGGGCGAGCTGGACGGCGGTCCCGCTCTCGGGCCCGGCGGCGGATCTCAACGCGGTCTCCTTCGCCGGCGCGTCCGATGGGAGGGCGGCCGGCGACGGCGGGACCATCTTCGCCACGAGTGACGGCGGTGCCACGTGGACCGTGCAGGACTCGGGCACGAGCGACGACCTTCTCGCCGTCGACGTCTCCTCCGGGACACGCCGCGCGGTCGGTGCGCGGGGGTGCATCCTGGCCGAGGCGCGCGTCGCCGTGCGCCAGCTGGCGGGATCCACCCGCTACGACACCGCGCTCGAGGTCTCGCGGAACACGTGGGGCGCGGGCGAGGCCACCACCGTGGTGCTCGCCACGGGCGAGAATTGGCCGGACGCCGTGTGCGGTTCGTCGCTCGCGGGTGCTGTCGACGGGCCGGTGCTGCTCACGCGGCGCACGAGTCTGCCCGGCGGCCTCGTCGGGGAGATGAAGCGGCTGGGCGCGACGAAGGCGTACGTGCTCGGCAGCACGAGGGTGATCGACCCGGTCGTCGTCAACGCCCTGAAGGCGCAGATGGGTGCGGGCTTCTCGGCCGAGAGGATCGGCGGTGCCGACCGGTACGAGTCGTGCGCGCTCATCGCGGGCGCGACCGTACGCGAGATAGCCGCGCGCGGAGGGACGTTCCACCACTCCGCGTTCCTCGCCACCGGCCTCAACTGGCCCGACGCGCTCGCTGTCGGGCCCGTCTCGAGTCACGCGAAGGAGCCGGTCTTCCTCACGCGGCCGACGGGACTGCCCGCGAGCGTCGCCGCGGCGTGCCGGAACCTGGAAGTGACGTCCGGTGTCGTCGTCGGCAGCTTCAAGGTCGTGCCGGAGGCGGTCGCCGACGAGTTCGGGAGCGTGATCGGCACCGCACCGGCGCGCTGGTCTGGGCCGACGCGGTACGAGACGGCGTCGGAGATCGCCAGCGGCGGCATCGCGGAGAAGGGCCTGTCGGACAGCCCGCTCGCCTTCGCGACCGGCTGGGACTTCCCGGACGCGCTCGCGGGCGGTGTCGCGCAAGGGCACCTCGGCGGAGCGCTGTTGCTCACGCCGCCGAATGCGCTGGCGCCCGCCGCGGGCACGTTCCTTTGGGAGCGGCGACCGTCGGCGCTGACCTTCATCGGCGGCGTCAACGTGCTTCCTCAACGTCCGCGCGACGAGGCGGTCTGGGTGCTGACGTCCGGCTTCTGAGTGCGGGGCGGCGCGCATGCCGCGCGGCCCCTTCGGCTACAATCGAGGCGCGTCCGGGAGCTGCCGGGCGAAGACGGCGGTCGGAACAGGCTGGGGGGCGAGAAGCCATGCGGGTGCTGGTCCTGGGCGGCGGAGGCCGCGAGCACGCCATCGTGAGGAAACTCGTCGAGTCTCCGCAGGTGAAGCGCGTCTTCTGTGCTCCGGGTAACGGCGGCACAGCGCCCATCGCCGAGAACGTCGCCGGCGTGGACATCGAGGACCCGAAGGCGGTGGCGGATCTCGCTCTCGCGCTCACCGTGGACCTCGTCGTCATCGGCCCCGAAGGCCCCCTGGTCGAGGGGGTGGCGGACGAGGTCGCCGGACGCTACATCCGCGTGTTCGGCCCGAAGAGGGCCGGGGCTCGCCTGGAGGGCAGCAAGGACTTCGCGAAGCGCGTGATGGAGCGCACCGGCATCCGCACGGGCGCCTACGCCGTCTTCGACGATATCGACGCCGCCCTCGGCTACGTGCGGGACGTCGGCGCCCCCATCGTCGTGAAGGCCGACGGACTTGCGGCGGGCAAGGGCGTCACGGTCGCCATGAACCTCCCGGCCGCGGAGGAGGCCGTTCACGAGTGCCTCGAGGGCCGCTTCGGCGAGGCAGGGCGCGTGTGCCTGGTCGAGGAGTACCTCGAAGGGCCGGAGTGCTCGCTGCTCGCGTTCACCGACGGCAAGACGGTGCGGCCGATGCTCCCGGTGCAGGACCACAAGCGGGCGTTCGACCACGACTCGGGACCGAACACCGGCGGCATGGGCGCGTACACGCCGGTGCCCGCGGTCGACGCCGCGACCTTGGACGAGATGGTGGAGGTGCTCCAGCGCACCGTCGGCGGTCTCAACGCCGACGGGATCGACTTCCGAGGCGTCCTCTACGGCGGGTTCGTTCTGACCGACGAAGGCCCCAAGGTGCTGGAGTACAACGCGCGCTTCGGCGACCCGGAGACGCAGGTCATCCTGCCGATGCTCCAGACCGATCTCATGGAAGTGTTCGTCGCCGTCGCGGACGGGAAGCTCGATGAGATCGAGCTCGAGTGGCGCGACGGGGCGTGCGTCACCGTCGTGATGGCCTCGGGCGGCTATCCTGGCAGCTACGAGATGGGCAAGGTCATCACCGGGATCTCCGAGGCCGAGGGCATCGAGGGAGTGACGGTGTACCACGCCGGGACGGCCGTCGACGATGACGGCCGCCTCGTGACGACGGGGGGACGCGTGCTCAACGTCACCGCCGTCGGCGCGAGCATCGCCGAAGCGCGCGACCGGGCGTACGCCGCCGTGAGCCTCATCAGCTTCGAGGGGATGCACTACAGGACCGACATCGCCACCCGTGCCCTTCCCGAGGGTCCGGTCGATTGGACGAGACACTAGGTTGCTCTCCGAACGTGCTCTGACCAGCGTGATGCGGCGGATGAACGGCCGCTACCTCGCGCTGTCGTCCTTCGGTGAGCCTCGCCTTCCGGCACCCCAGCCCGGCAAGAGGTACATGCTCTACGTGCACGTCCCCTTCTGCCAGCGGCTCTGCCCGTACTGCAGCTTCAACCGCTTCCCCTTCTCGCCCGAGCGCGCCGTCCCGTACTTCGAGTCGCTGCGCCGTGAGATGCGGATGGTGGCGGACCTCGGCTATGACTTCGAGTCGATGTACGTGGGCGGCGGAACCCCCACCATCATGCTGGACGAGCTGTGCGACACGATCGACCTCGCCCGCGAGCTCTTCCACATCCGCGAGGTGTCGAGCGAGACCAACCCCAACCACCTCATCCCGGCCTACGTCGAGAAGCTGGTGCCGCGCGTGCAGCGCTTCTCCGTCGGCGTGCAGAGCTTCGACGACTCGCTGCTCAAGCAGATGGACCGCTACGACAAGTACGGTTCGGGCGAGGAGATCTCCGCGCGCCTGAAGGACATCGCGGGGGCGTTCCACTCGCTCAACGTGGACATGATCTTCAACTTCCCGTCGCAGACGGCCGAGATGCTGACGCGCGACGTGCACCTGCTCAAGGAGAGCGGCTGCAACCAGACCACCTTCTACCCGCTGATGGCGTCGCCCGCGGTGTCGCGCCAGCTCGCAAGGACGGTGGGGCGCGTGGACTACACCCGCGAGGCCGAGTACTACAAGCTGCTGTCGCGCGGCCTTTCCGACGTGTTCGAGAGCGCCAGCGCGTGGACGTTCTCGCGGATCGCCGGCGGGATGATCGACGAGTACATCGTCGACTACGAGGAGTACGTAGGGATCGGCTCGGGCGCCTTCTCCTACCTCGACGGCGCCATCTACGTGAACACCTTCAGCCTGCGCGACTACGGCGCGCTCATCGCCAGGGACCGGATGAGCGTGACCTCGTCGCGGCAGTTCGGGCCGAAAGAGAAGATGCGCTACCGCTTCCTGATGCAGCTGTTCGGCCTGCGGCTCGACAAGCGCGACTTCCGGCGCGACTTCGGGGTCTCCATCGAGCGCGGGCTTCCGTTCGAGATGCTGTTCATGCGCGCGAACAACGCCTTCGCCACCGACACGGCCGAGGAACTCACGCTCACCGAGCGCGGCCGCTACCTCATGGTCGCGATGATGCGCGAGTTCTTCGTCGGCGTGAACAACGTGCGCGACCAGGCGCGGGCGGCACTCACGACGGAGGAGCGCGAGCTGCTCTTCGGCGAAGGATGCGTGCGGGCGGAGGCGGCTCCCGCCGTCGCGGCAGCGGCGACGGAGGCGGCCGAGGACCAGCCGCCGGCCGTGCGGTAGACTGAGGCTGGTCGGGACGCTCGAGGTGGGAGGACGCATGGCGGACGCACCGCTCGTCGGCATCGTCATGGGCAGCAAGTCGGACATGCCCGTGATGGAGGAGTGTGCCGGGCAGCTCGATGAGCTCGGCGTCCCCTACGAGATGGTGGTCGCCTCGGCACACCGCCAGCCGCAGCTCGTGCACGACTGGGCGTCCGGGGCCGCGGACCGCGGGCTCAAGGTCATCGTCGCGGCCGCCGGCAAGGCCGCCCACCTCGGCGGTGTCGTCGCGGCGTGCACGCCGCTGCCGGTGATCACCGTGCCGATGAAGACGTCGGACCTCGGCGGGCTGGACTCGCTGCTGTCGATGGTGCAGATGCCCACGGGCGTGCCCGTAGCCTGCGTCGCGATCAACGGCGGGAAGAACGCCGCCATCCTCGCGACGCAGATCCTCGGGGTCGCCGAGGCGCGCTTTCGCGAGCGGATCGAGGATCTGAAGCGCCGTATGGCGGAGGGCTGAGGCGAGCTTTCGCCCCGCGCGCTACGATAGCGGGGTCAACGCACTGACGGGTAAGGGGGACGCAGTGACTGACAGCGCCGGCATCGCTGACACGACGCATGTCGAAGCGACGGTGGTCGACGCCGCGCCGAGGGAAGCGTCCGACGTGCGACGCTTCCTGGGGGTCGTCACCTACGGCATAGTCGCGATCGTTTGGTACGGGCTCATCCGGGTCGCGGTCCTCGCAGCCTTCGCGCTCGTATGGATGCTGATGCCGAGGTCCCAGACGGGCGCGGCGGCCTGGATGCTGTTCGCCCAACCGATCGGGCTCGCGGTCGGCGCGTACGTGACGCTGCTCACCAACGTGCGGAACCGCCCGTTCCATCTCGCGCTCACGGTGATCGTGTTCGCCTCGGCCGTGGTGGGGCACATCGCGTGGCCCGTGGGCAACCCGTACGTCCAGCAGGCGGCGGACGGCCTTCGGATAACCGCATGGTTCTTCCAGGCGATATTCGTGGCGCTGGGCGCGGCGCTGGGCTTCTGGCGAACCAAGCCGAAGGAACTCAAGGTCCCGAAGATGCTGCTCCCGCCGAAGGCCCGCAGGTCCGCCTGATTCGCGCATAGCAGCGCATCGGACTCGCTCTCCGCGTTGTGACATGGCATTCTGGTGAGTGGGATTCTTGCAGCCCGCGGTCTGCCGCGGGTTCGGTTCGCGCAGAGGGGATCCGCGTGGAGGACTTGACCGTCGGCGGGGAGGGCCAGGAGAAGAAGGACGGCGCGCGCACCGCGCGCCGCCTCGGCGTCGCGCTCGCTATCGCGGCGATCGCCCTGTTCCTGTTGTGGCTTCTGTGGCCGAGGTTCGGTGCCGTTCCGGCGGTGATCGGCATGGACGAGGTGCAGGGACGCGCGGCCATCGAGAAGGCGGGTTTCAGGATCGGCGTCGTCGCCACGCGCACGATCGACACCACCGAGTCCGGCCGCATCGTCGGCCAGCTACCGCCCGCAGGCATGCGCGTGACGCTGGGCGCGGTCGTCGACTACACGATCGCCCAACCCAGCGGGGTCACGGGCAGTGAGACGGGCCCCCGGGTGGCTCAGAGCTCCGCCGTGGAGACCGGCGTGCTGGTGCCGGACGTGAGGGGCAAGAGCGAGGCGGACGCGCGCGCGGCGCTGGAGGCCGTCGGCTTGGCGTCCGCGACGTCGTTCACATCGTCCGGCATGGCCGTGAACCAGGTCGTTCACGAGTTCCCGGACCCCGGCGTGTTCTTGCCGGCCGGCTCGGTCATCGAGCTCACCGTCTCGACCGGGGCGGGCATGCGCGGCTCCGCGTCGGTAGGCTGGAGCGGGCCGAGCGTTCCGGACGTGCTGGGCGTGAGCGTGGGCACGGCGCGCGGCAGGCTCTCGGCCGCGGGCTACGGGATGCGGACCGTCTACGCGCCCAGCACCACCACCGCGCGTGGCTTGAGCTTCTGGCAGAGCAGCGGCCCCGGGCCCGAGAAGAGCCCGCCCTCGGTCATCGAGGTCTGGATGTCCACCGGCCCGCCGTCGACCGGTCAGTACTTCCCGATGCCGCCCGACATCTCGCCCGCTTCGAGCATCCGGTAGCAGTGATGGATCCGCGCGTTTCGTGCGAAGTCCTGCGGGATCGTCTCCCGTGACACGTCGCGTGCGGTGAGGCCTGCCAGCCCGAGTCCTTCCGAGTCGAGCCGGAAGCGGCGGTTGTTGGTCGAGAAGACGATCTCTCCACCGGGCGCGAGCAAGCGCGCGACCTGTGCCAGAAGAGAGACGTGGTCGCGCTGCACGTCGAAGGTCCGGTCGCCCATGCGCTTGCTGTTGCTGAACGTCGGCGGGTCGAGGAACACGAGGTCGTAGCCGCCCGCGGCCCTCTTCGACTCCTCGGCCACCCACAGCAGCGCGTCGGCACGGACGAAGCGATGCGCTCGCCCCTCCGCGGATCCGTTCGCGCGCATGTTGTTCTTCGCCCAGTCGAGATATGCGGCCGACATGTCGACGGTCGTCGTCGACGCCGCTCCGCCTGCCGCCGCGTACACGCTCGCCGCGCCCGTGTACGCGAACAGGTTGAGGAAGCGGCGTCCGGAAGCCAGATCGCGCACGATGCCACGCGTGATGCGGTGGTCGAGGAAGAGCCCGGTGTCGAGGTAGTCGGTGAGGTTGACGAGGAATCGCAGCCCGCCTTCTTCGACGGTGAGGAAGCGGCCCGCCTCGGCGTGCCGTTCGTACTGCGCGGTCCCGCGCTGCCTCCGCCGCTGCTTGAGCACCAGGCGTTCAGGCTCCAGCCCCAGCACCTCGGGAACCACGGCCACGACATCCGCCAGCCGTGCCTCTGCGCGGGCGGGATCCACGGTGGCCGGCGGCGAGTACTCCGCGACATGCGCCCAGCGCTCACCCTCGACGGTCACGTACAGGTCGACCGCCACCGCGTACTCCGGCAGATCGGCATCGTATACGCGCCAGCAGGTCACGCCCGTCCGGCGCGCCCACTTGCCGAGGTGCGCGAGGTTCTTGCGCAGCCGGTTGGCGAGCATCTCTGCGCCCGGCGTCCGCCCTCTCGGCGCCGGCGTCACAGGCGCTTTGTACCACCCGGGTGTGACGTCGAAGGTGTAGACGCGCGCTTCCACGGCTCCATTGTAGAGCGGATACCAGCGCTTGCTTCGCAGCCCGAGTTGCTTCGCCAGCTCCGGCTCCGTCGTGAAGACCGCCGCGCTCCATCCGTCGAAGCGCTCGCGCATCGTCCTGCCGAGGAGAGAGTAGAGCCCGCCGAGCTCCGCCACGTCGCCGAGGCGCAGCCCGTACGGCGGGTTCGTGGCTATGAGGCCGGGTGCGGCTCCTGCCGGCGGCTGCAGGGCCGCCAGCTCCCGGCGCTCGAAACGCACGCGTCCGCCGAGGCCGGCGCGCTCCGCGCTGTCGCGCGCGAGCCCGATCGCGCGCGCGTCGGAGTCGTACCCGGCGATCGGCGGCAGCTGCGCCAGGCCGCGCTCGCGCCGATCCTCGGCCTCGGCGAGAAGGGCCTCCCAGGACCGGGAGTCGTGCCCGCGCCAGCCGAGGAACCCGAAGTGCGCCCGCAGCGATCCGGGCGCGACGTCGCCGGCGATGAGCGCGGCTTCGATCGGCAGCGTGCCGGATCCGCAAAGCGGGTCGACGAAGGCGCCGCCCGCCTCGGCCGTCTTCGGCCAGTCCGCGTGGATGAGGATGGCGGCGGCGAGCGACTCCTTCAGGGGTGCCGTCGCCTGAACGCCGGGCTCGCGATAGCCGCGGCGGTGCAAGGACTCGCCGGAAAGGTCGAGCGACACGTACGCGACGTCGCGCCGCAACGCGACGTTCACCCGCACGTCCGGGCGCTCCACGGACACGCTCGGCCGTTCGCCTGTGCGCTCGCGCAGGCGGTCCACGATCGCGTCCTTCACCTTGAGCGCCACGAAGTGCGTGTGCGTCAGTGCCGAGCTCGACGATACCGCGTCAACGGCGATCGTCTCGGCCGAGGTCAGGTGCTCCTCCCACGGCATCCCGTGGACACCGTCGTACAGCTCGTCCGCGGTGGCGGCGGGGAACGTCGCGAGGGCGAGGAGTACCCGCGACGCGAGCCGCGACCACAGGCACGCGCGGTATCCGGTCACGAGCGGGCCCGCGAACGCGACGCCCGCGCGCGCCTCACGCACGTCCTCGCACCCGAGCGCGCGCAGCTCCGCCGCCAGCAGCGCTTCCACGCCCTTCGGGCAGGTGGCGAAGTATGTGAGGGCAGCGGTCATCGGCACACCCTAGCATACCCGCGCGCGAACGCTCCTGCTCTCTGTCACTCCAGTGTGATAGACTAGCTGTACGCCGTCGTACCGGAGGTAGCCATGTTGTCGCTCGCATTGCCGAAAGGGAGTCTGCAGGAGCAGACCCTGAAGCTCTTCGCCGAGGCCGATCTCGAGGTGAAGGGCGGCGGACGCGGTTACAACGTGCGCATCGACGACCCCCGCCTCGGCCGGGTGAAGATCCTCCGGCCCCAGGAGATCCCGCTCTACGTGACCGACGGGCACTTCGACCTAGGCATCTCGGGGCACGACTGGGTGCGCGAGTCGGGCGCGGACGTCGTCGAGGTGGCGGAGCTGCCGTACGCGAAGACGGGGGCCGGTGTCGTCAAGATGGTGCTCGCCGTGCCGGACACCTCGCCGATCACCACGTCGCGCGACATCAAGCCGGGCAGCCGCATCGCCACCGAGTTCCCGAACGTCACGCGGTCGTTCTTCGAGAAGCTCGGCATCCCGGTGGAGGTGGAGTTCAGCTACGGCGCCACCGAGGCGAAGGTGCCCGAGCTGGTGGACGCGCTGGTCGACCTCACCGAGACCGGCGAGACCCTGCGCCGCAACGGGCTCAAGATCGTCGACGTCGTGCTGGAGTCCACCACGAGGCTGGTGGCGAACAAGGCGTCGTGGGAGGACCGCGACAAGCGCCGAGCCATCGAGGAGATCCGCACGCTGCTGCTAGGCGTCATCGAGGCGCGCGGGCGGGTGCTGCTGATGATGAACGTACCGGAGGCGCGGCTCGACGAGGTCGTCGGTGTGCTCCCCGCGATGAAGCGCCCGACGGTGAACCGCCTCTACGGCAGCGACTACGTCGAGCTGACGACCGTCGTGGACAAGCTCGGCGTGAACGTCCTCATCCCGAAGCTCAAAGGTGCCGGCGCGGAGGACATACTCGAGATGCCGATCACGAAGATCGTGCGGTAGCCGAGGTCGCGCTCGCGGCGCGCACGGCGCGCCGGGAAGGCCGCGCGGCGTCCAGCAGGTCCTCCAGCAGCGGCATGCACGCTCCCACCTGCCGAAGGCGGATCAGCACGTCCCAGATCGGCTCGGCCTTCTTCCAGCCGCCCGCGTAAGCGAGGTGCCGCAACCGCGGCCCCCACCCCTCGTGTGCCGCTGCCGCTTCGAGGATGGCGGGCCACCCGTAGAAGGTGCGGCGCGCCCGCGCGTACCCGGCCTCCAGGTCCTCGGCTGACATCCGGGCCGGGCGGAAGACGGCGTGGCGGGTGTCGTAGAGGTCCCAGTCGACGCTCGTGATGCGGCCCTCGCCCGCCAGACGACGGAAGAGCGCGGTGCCTGGGTACGGCGTCAGCACGTGGAACGTCGCCGTCTCGATGCCGTTGGCGACCGCCCACTCGGAGGTCCGGTCGAAGACGTCCCGCCCGTCGCCGTCCATGCCGAACACGAAGCTCGCGTTCACCATCACGCCGAGGTCGTGCAGCCTGCGCACCGCCGCCGCGTAGTCTCTGCCGAGGTTGTGCGCCTTGTTCTGCGACGCCAAGCCGGTCTGCGACAGCGTCTCGAAGCCCACGAACAGGCTCCGCAGCCCTGCCTCGGCAGCGCGCTCCATCAGTCCCGGCTTCAGGACGGACTCGACGGTTCCGGCGGCCTGCCACACTCGGTTCGAACCGCGCATGCCCTCGAAGAGCGCCAGCGCGAACTCCTCGTCGCCGAAGAGGTGGTCGTCGAGGAAGAAGAGGTGGCGGCCGGGCAAGGTGTCGATCTCCGCCAGGGCCTCGTCCACGCGGCGATGGTAGAAGGAGCGGCCGCCCGCGTAGAACGCGGCCTTGTAGCAGAAGTCGCAGGCGTGCGGGCAGCCGCGAGAGACCACCAGCGAGTTCGGCGCGAGGTACCGGCGGCGGTCGACGAGGTCGCGGCGGGGCGCGGGCGTGCCGTGCAGGAAGCGCGCGCCCGACCGGTAGAGGCGCTGCGGCTCGCCGGCGCGGAAGTCCGTGAGGAACCTCGGCCAACTCTCGTCGGCGGGACCTACGAAGACGCTGTCCGCGTGCCGGGCGGCCTCGCCGGGCCGCGCGGTGACATGCAGCCCGCCGAGGCAGACGTGCGCCCCCTGCGCGCGGTAGTGGTCGGCGAGCGCGTACGCTCGTCGCGCGGAGGTGACGTACACCTCGATGGCTACGACGTCGGGTGTGTCGTCCAGCCGGATCGGGCGCACGTGCTCGTCCTCGATGGTCGCCTCGTCGTCCGGGTCGAGATGCGCCGCGAGCGTCATGAGCCCCAGCGGCGGGAACAGCGCGTACTTGATGGGGCGGAAAGCGGGGTCGGTGGCTTCCGCCAGCGCGGGCAGGACCAGCTTCACTCGCATGCGAGACTCCCTCCGTCTTAGTCCCGCGTCCATCGTCCCCCTAAAGGACGGTGGCCGGAAGGAAGCGTGGCCTGGGCGTCGGCGGCACGTAACGCGGACGACAGGTCGCGTTCCGCGTAGAATGTGTAGACTTCTGCATACTCACGCGCTGAAAGGGCTCACCAAGATGCCGCACGGACCGTACGAGGACGTCGCCGCCGAAGGTCACCTGATCGATTCCGGGATCCTGTCGGAGATCATGGACGACGTGATGGACCTCGGAGGGGAGTTCGAGACGCTCGACCTGGACGTCGGACGCACGAACGAGGACCGCTCTCGAGTCGTCCTGCGCGTGTTCGGCCGAGACGAGACCCACCTCGGCGAGATACTGAAGGCGATCCAGGAGCACGGCGTCGTGCCGCTGCATCCGGAAGACGCCGCCTTCGAGCCCGCGCCGGCCGACGGCGTCTTCCCCGAAGGCTTCTACTCCACCACCAACCTCGAGACGTTCGTGCGCCTCGCCGGCGGCTGGGTGCGCGTCGGGCACCCGGAGATGGACCTCGGCGTGCGCGTGGATCCCAAGCCGTGCACTGCCGAGGGGGTCGCGCTGTCCGACGTGCGTGCGGGCGAGCTGTACGTGGTCGGGCGCGCGGGGCTGCGCGTCGCGCCTCAGGAGCGGCCGCGCGAGAAGCAGGCGTTCGAGTTCATGAACTCGGCCGTCAGCTCGGAGAAGCCCAAGGCGCAGATCATCGCGCGCGTGGCGGAGCTGCTGCGCGAGGAGCGGGACGCGGGCCGGCCGACGATCGCGGTCGTCGGACCTGCGGTGGTCCACACGGGCGCGGCGAGTCACCTGGCACGGCTGGTCGAGGCGGGCTTCGTCGGCGTGCTCTTCGGCGGGAACGCGGTGGCCACGCACGACATCGAGTGGGCGCTGTTCGGCACCTCGCTCGGCATCGACATGGAGACGGGGACGCCGGTGCCCGGCGGGCACGAGCATCACCTGCGTGCGATCAACCGCATCCGCGCGGCGGGCGGGATCGCTGCCGCGGTGGAGAGCGGCGTGCTCACCCGTGGGCTGATGCACACGCTGGTCCGATCGGGCACGCCATATGTCTTGGCGGGCTCGATCCGCGACGACGGGCCGCTGCCCGAGGTGATGACGGACGTCATCGAGGCACAGCGTGCGATGCGCGAGTGGTGCCAGCGGACAGGCGCGTGCCTGATGCTCTCGACGATGCTGCACTCGATCGCGACCGGCAACATGCTGCCCGCGGCCGTCACCACCGTGTGCGTGGACATCAACCCAGCGGTGGTCACGAAGCTCGCCGACCGCGGCAGCTGGCAGACGATCGGGATCGTCACCGACGTCGGCCTCTTCCTCGAGCAGCTGGCCAACGAGCTGGGGGCGTAGCCGCTCTCAGAAGTCCTTGCCGACGATGACCATCACGTCCGAGGTGAAGGTGATCTTCGCGGTCGCGGGCTTCGCCACACCGATCCCGATCGCGTTCCGCACCTGGGCGGCCTCGGCGTCATGGCCGGGCTTGAAGTAGATGAGCGTGGTGGGGTAGCGCAGCTTCGCGTTGGTCGCCTTGGGCACCGTGTACCCCAGGGCCTGGAGCTTGGCGACCATAGCCGCACCGCGGCCCTTGACGCCGCCTCCGTTCTCCACCGTCAGGACGACGGCGGACACGTCGGTGGTCGTGCTCGCCGGAGCGCTCGCGGTGGCGGTCGCCTCGGCCGTCTTCGCTGCTTTCTTGGGCGTCTTGACGAGGCCGAGGCGATGGCATCCCGGCAGGAGCAGGAGCGCCGAGACTGCGATCACGGCGAGGATGAGCTTGCTGCGCTGCATGAGCGTCCCTTCTTCGACCTTCGATTCGCGCGCCGGGCAAACGGGCTCGGCCGATTGTAGGACGAGACTCGCCGGCGCGAATCGACCGACACGGAGTTGTTGCGCTCGCCCGGGTATGTATCGGGAGACCCTTCTCGCCGAGGGAGGCCGATCATGCCCGTTCCGACCATCGATACCGAGCCGCACGGCGATCTCGCCGTCGCCACCTTCGCGAAGGGTTGATTCTGGGGTCCCGACGCCAGGTTCGGCGTCGTTCCAGGGGTCGTCCACACCCGCGTGGGGTACTCGGGCGGGAGCAAGCAGCACCCGACCTACCACGACCTCGGCGACCAGGCCGAGACCCTGCAGGTGCGCTACGACCCAGTGCAGGTGGCCTACGAGCAGCTCCTCGACGTGTACTGGGCGGGATTCCGGCCGAAGCACCGCAGCTGGGGGACGCAGTACCGCAACGCGATCTTCGTGCACGGCGAGGAGCAGCGCCGCGCGGCTGAGGCATACAAGCGGCGCCTCGAGGCCGAGAGCGGCGATGAGCTGCAGGTGAGCATCGAGCCCGCGGTCACCTTCTGGTCCGCGGAGGACTACCACCAGAAATACTACCTGCGCGGCGACCGCGAGCTCGCTGCCGAGTTCCACGCGATGTACGCGAGCGACGAAGCGTTCGTGGATTCGACGGCGGCCGCCAGGGTGAACGGGTTCCTCGGCGGATACGGCGACCCGCGGGCGGAGCTCCACCGGCTGGGACTGTCGCTCGCGGGACAGCACCGCGTGGTGGAGGTGGCGGCGCGGCGCATCCGCTACACGTGCGCGGGGTGAGGGAACGCTCACGGCGGCACGACGGGCCCGCCAGCCGGTACTCCGTATCGCGAGGTTCGTCTCATAGGCAGACTTGATTTTCTTAAGTCACCACTTGACTTTCTTCATCCGGACCCTGCATGATGTGTGCGATTAATCAGGAAAGGGACCGAGATGCCGAATGAGTGGCACGACCTGACGGACCTGACGGGAGACCGCGACTTCGTCGTCACCGGCGTTCGTCTCAAGGGCAGCGGGATCACGATCGACAGCGAGTTCGAACTGCCCCCGCTCGCCCGCCTGCGCTATGAGGACCAGGTCTTCGTCGGGGAGTTCGTGCGCTCACACGGGTCGATCAAGCAGATGGAGAAGGCGTTCGGCGTGAGCTACCCGACGATCAAGAACCGGCTCAACCGCATCGCCTCGCAGCTCCAGCTCGTGCAGGTGGACGTCGAGCCGGCGGGAGACTCGAGCGACGAGGTCCTCGACCTTCTCGATCGCGGCGAGATCACGGCGGAAGAGGCTGCGGAGAGGCTCAGGCGATAGCGGATGATCCTTCCGCCACTCGTCATCGACGTGCACGTGCGCGAGCGCGGCTCCCGGAGCTTCCGCATCTGGTTCCCGTTCGTCGTGCTCTGGCCGCTCCTCTTCATCCTCGTCGGCTTCGCGCTCGTCGTCTCGCTCGTGGTCGACCTCGCGCTGCTGCTCGCTGGGTCGCGCTACCGCCACTACACACGACTGCTGCTCGGCGCGATGCACGTGCTCGCCGATCTGCGTGGCACGCAGGTGCGCGTCGACAGCGCCACCACGTTCGTCAACCTCGACATCTACTGATAGGAGCTGAGAACCATGAGTGGAGATCGCACGCGCATCCTCGGCATGCTGGCCGACGGCAAGATCACCGCGGCCGAGGCCGAGACCCTGCTCGACGCGCTTGAGTCTTCGGCCGAGGTGCCTGCACCCGTCAAGGCGCCTTCGGCGGACTGGCCGTCGGGACCTTCGGAAGGCGGGACGCCGAAGTTCATGTACGTGAAGGTGACCGGGGAAGACAAGGTCGACGTGAAGATCCCGCTGGCACTGCTGCGGACCGGTCTGAAGCTCACGTCGCTCATCCCGAAACAGGCGATGGATCAGATCAACGAGTCCATGAGCGAGGCCGGCATGTCTATCGACTTCAACAACCTCAAGCCCGAGGATGTCGAGGACATCATCGCGAGCCTTGGCGAGATGGAGGTCAACGTGGAGGCCAAGGACGGCGACCACGTCCGCGTGTTCTGCGCGTAGCGTCGCGAGGAGCCGGCCTCGAAGTCAGGCCGTAAGGTCCCGCCCGAGCTCGCAGGCCACGCCGCGCGCCTTCTCGCACGCGCCGCAAGGAGGCGTGAGCCCCTCGACGCCGCCGAACGCGCCGGACGCGAGCGCCCGCCACAGGTGACACAACGGGAGACCGGCGACGTTCTGGAAGCACTCGTCCGCCTCCACCGTGGCCAGGTGGCTCTCGATGTTGTAGGCGCCCGCGCAGCCGAGCAGCTCGCCGCGAGCCGCCCACCCCTCGATGTCCGCCTCGGACAGCTCGCGCATCCGCACCTTCGTCACCACAGCGAACGTGAACGGCGCGCGCTCGCCGGGCGGCAGGAGCGCGACGCCGGTGACGACCTCGTGCTCGCGCGCTGAGAGCGCCCGCAGCATCCGCCTCGCGTCGTCGAGGTCGCCGGGCTTGCCGAGAACGTCACCGTCGAGCACCACGATCGTGTCGAAGGTCAGGACCAGGCCGGCCTTCCCCTCGGCCGTACGGGCAGCCACCGCCTTCTCGGCGGCGATGCGTCGCGCGAGCAGCGGAGGGGCGAGCGGCTGGCCGAGGTCCTCCTCGAGATCCACCGAGGTCGCGCGATACGGCACGCCGTACAGCTCGATGAGGCGGCGTCGCCTCGGGGATGCGGAGCATAGGAGCAGCGTGTGCGGTTTCCCGGCCATCGGGCGCATGATAGCACCGCCGGGCGCGAGACGGCATAATCGTGTGGATGTAGTCCGCGAGCACGGGGGACTGAAAGAGTTGGCCGCAGGACCGCACACAAACGGTGTCGCGCCCGCGTTCGTCGAGCGGTTCGTGAAGCAGCTCAACATCACCTTCAAGGCGGTGAAGCTCTACCCGCTGTCGAGCAACATCCCGCGCGACAACGCGCGCGTCGCCCTCGAGGTCTTGCACGACATCCTCAAGCGCTTCCCCGAGGTGCGCCTCGAGGTGGCGAAGGACGGCCTCTTCTTCGAGTCGCTCCCGGTCTACCCGGGTCAGCCGGCGTTCATGGCGTTCGCCCGCGAGTTCTACAACCGCGGCCTCGCCGAGGTGCGATTCCACGCGGGCACCACCATCGAGGAGCTGCTGCGCTTCCTGTCGCTCCTCGACGTGCTCCCCACGGAGATCACCCAGTCGGGCGGTTTCGAGGCGCGGCTTTGGGAGCTCGGAGTGAACAGCATCTCGGTGAAGGAGGTCTCGACGCGCATCGTGGAGACCGACGACGCCGAGGAGGAGCCGGCCGAAGATTGGCCGCCGTCTTCCAAGCTCATCGACGACATCCTCGCCGAGGCGTTCGGCAGGAGGCCGCGGGCGGAGCGGCTGCTCACGCGGCTGGTCGCGGACCGTGAGGCGCTCTCGCGATACCTGCAGGCGCCGGGGCCCGGCGACGTCACCTCGCCGGCGGTCGTCACGCATCGGCTCTCGGCGCTCGCGCGCATCGGACGCGGCGAGGACCCGGGGCGGACGAATGCCCTTCACGAGCGGCTGGCCGATGCCGTGGGCACGCTGGACACGTCGATCCTCCGTGAGGTCCTCGCTCGCGTGCTGGCCGAAGCGCGGCACGACGAAAGCCTCGCGTCCATCGTCCGCGCGATGGAACTCGATGACGTGGCGGCGAACCTCATCGGGGGAGCGTCGTTCGACGTCCACGAGCGCGAGGAGTTCGTGCGGACCGTGCGCAACCTCGTGTCCCTCGGTCTCGCGCCGCGACAGGCCACGCTCGACGCCGTCGGCAGCGCTCTCGCCGAAGCCGGCGCGGACGAGACCTTCACCTCGGCCGTGCTCGACGACATCACGCCCTCACGCCTGCGCATCCGCGAGCGCCCCGCCTCGAACGAGCGGCCCGTGGACGTCGTGCTGCAGCTGCTCGACGTCGCCGCGAACAACATCGCGCGCGGAGCGGGCGGAGAGCTGGACACGGCCGAGCTGGCGCGCGAGGCCGCGGGCGGCATAAGCGACGGCGACATATTCGGGGCGCTGGTCACGATCGTGACCCTCGAGGACCGCCCCGCCCCGTTCGCGTCGATAATGGCGATGCTCGAGGACAACCTCGGCCTGCTCATCGAGAGGCACGACTTCGACGTCGCGGCGGACGCAGCCGAGGCGCTGGTGCAGGCGGAACAGCGCGCGGGTCTCTCGGACGACCAGCGCAAACGCCTCCGGCACGCCGTCGCCCAGCTGGCCGAGCCCGGGCACATGCGTATCATCACGAGCGCGATGCGGCTGCACCGCTCGGACAGCCGCGAGCACGAGGCTTGCAGGAGGCTTCTGACCGTCCTCGGCGAGAACACCGTATCTCCGCTGCTCGAGGTCCTGGCGGAGGAGAAGGACATGTCGAACCGGAAGGCGCTGGTCGACATGGTCTCCGCGATCGCCGACCGGTTCATCCCCGAGCTCGGGGAGCGCGTCGGCGACAGCCGCTGGTACTTCGTGCGCAACGTGGTGGGGATCCTGGGCGGGACGCACGATCCGAAGGTGCTGCCTTACCTGGCGCGGACGCTGCGCCATCCGGACGCGCGTGTGCGCCGCGAGACGCTGCGTGCCATCACCGGCGTCAAGGACGCGCTCGCCGGCGAGATGCTGATCGCCGCGCTCTCCGACGAGGACGCCGGCATCGTCCAGCTCTCCGCGCGCTACCTCGGATCGCATCGTCTGCGCGGCGCCGTCCCCGCGCTGACCGAGGTCGCCCGGGGTGACGGCCGAGGCAACCGCGACGCCGAGACGCGGATCGACGCGATCGAGGCGCTCGGGCGCATCGGCGGGCCGGACGCGGTGCCCGCGCTCGAGCAGATCGCGAAGCAGCGCACCATACGCGCCGGCCGCACGCGCGAGCTGCGGTCGGCGGCCGAGAGCGCTCTCGCGGCGATCCGGCAGGCAGGAGGGGGCGTCGCGTGAGCGAAGGAACCGCCGTCCCCTCGGTCACCTACTCGTTCAACCAGCTGCGGCGCGCGCGCGAGCTGCTCGCCCGCTTCTACGGAGCGCGCCGCGCTTGGCGCTTCTATCCGGCGGGCCATCCCGCGATCGAGGACGCCGTGGACGGGCTCTTCGAGCTCATGGACGAGTACTTCGGCGAGGGCGTCGACCTCGTGCTGACCTTCTTCGAGGACGAACTGCTCCTCGGGGAGCAGTTGCTCGCAGAGGAGAGCGTGCTCTTCGACCAGCTCATCCGCGACATGTCGGCGATCGGCGCCGGCAGCGTGGTCTTCCTGCGAGGCCTGGATGCCGAGGAGCTGGGACGTGCGATGCACGTCCTGTCCGCCGAGCCGCAGGGGGTAGTGGACGCTGGCGGGCTCGACGCGGCGGTGGCCCTCGCAGGGCTCCCGCACGTCCAAGTGGCCGCGGTCACCGTCGCCCACCGCGACGAACCGCCCCCGAAAGGCGAGGAGCGAGACGCCGCGCGGCAGAGCTACCGGCTCGGCCTGGATCTCATGCGCGACCTCGAGCGCGTGCTGAAGAGCACGGGCACGGTCTACGCCGGGTCCGTCAGGGGCGTCGTGCGCAACCTGCTCGACAACGTGCTCAACAACCGGTACGCGATGCTGGAGCTCACCGGGCTGCGAGACTACGACGAATACACGTTCTACCACTCAGTGAACGTGACGATCCTCTCGCTCGCCCTCGGCGCCGGGATCACGCGGGACACGCGCTTCCTGGCGACGCTGGGCGTCGGCGCGCTCATGCACGACATCGGCAAGATCGTCATCGACGTGGACACCCTGAACAAGCCGGGAGCCCTGGACGCCGAGGAGTGGGCGGCGGTGCGAAAGCACCCGCTGCACGGCGCCGAGCAGGCTGCGCGCACGCCGGGGCTCGACAAGGCGTCCGTCGTGGTGATCCTCGAGCACCACATGCGCTACGACACCTGCGGCTACCCCGAGCGCTTTCCGGTGCGACAGCAGCACCTGGCGAGCCGGATCGTCGCGGTCGCCGACGCGTACGACGCCATGACCTCGAGGCGAAGCTACAGCGCCGCGCGCCTTCCCGACGAGGCGATCTCGATCCTCGCGAAGAACTCGGGGAGCGCGTTCGACCCGCGGCTGGTCCGGCTGTTCGTCGACACCATGGGCTGCTATCCCCCGCGCTCCGTCGTGCGTCTGACTTCAGGCGAGGTGGCCGTCGTCCTGCGCCCGAACACCGGTGAGCCGGCTCGGCCGCTGGTGCGCGTGTTCGCCGACTCGACCGGCGCCGTGATCGACCCCCGCGACGTCGACCTCATGGATGCCGTCGCTGCATCGGGCCGAGGGGTGGAGCGCTGCCTAGACGCGGCTGGGCTCAACGTGGACGTCGAGGACTTCCTGAAATAGGCGCCCGGCTTTCATTCGCCCCCCGCTAGGGGAATACTGGCACCGGCGCACCTGCCGAGGTGCCGGTGCCGGAGGGGGAGGTCTGCTGTGGCAGCGCAGCGTAGGCGGATCGGTCTGTGGGTGTTCGTTGCGGTCGCGTTCGTCCTTGTGTCAGCGGCGCGATCGGTCGCCACGTTCTACACCGACGTCCTGTGGTTCACCGACCTCGGCCACGTCAACGTGATGTGGACGCAGCTCGCCAGCGCCGGGGCCGCGGCGCTCGTGTTCGGCGCGGTCACGTTCGTCATCGTGTACGTGAACATGGTGGTGGCCCGCCGGATGGCCCCACGGGCGTTCCTCACCCTCGCGGGGGGCGTGCCCGAGCAGTTCCAGCAGGGCCTCGTTCAGCTCAAGACGGCGCTCGAGCCGGTCATGCGCTGGGTGCTGATCGGTCTGAGCCTGCTGGTGGCCGCCGGTACGGGTGTGGCGATGGCGGCGAACTGGCAGCTCTACCAGCTCGCGCTGCACCCGACCCTGTTCGGCATCGCGGACGCCCAGTTCGGCAAGGACGTCTCGTTCTACGTGTTCTCCCTGCCCGCGCTGCGCGCTGTGTCGGACTGGCTGACCTCCACTCTCGTGATCGCGCTCGTCCTCACGGCGGCCGTGCATGTCTTCGACGGCGCCATCCGTCCGTGGGAGCGCCTGCGCGGCTTCGCGCCCCACGTGAAGGCACATCTCTCGGTGATCGGCGGTCTCATCGTCGCGAGCAAGGCGTTCGACTACTGGCTGCAGACGTTCGAGCTGGACTTCTCGCCGCGCGGTCAAGTCCTCGGCGCGAGTTACACCGACGTGAACGCGCAGCTGCCCGCTCTCTACATCCTCATCGTGATCGCGCTCATCTCCGGCTTCATCCTGCTGGTCAACATCCGCTTCCAGGGCTGGCGCCTGCCGGCGATAGCTCTCGGCGTGTGGATAGCCACTGCGGTGCTGGTGGGCGGCGTCTATCCGGCGCTGGTCCAGCAGCTCCGCGTCGCGCCCAACGAGATCGCGCTGGAGTCGCCGTACATCAAGCGGAACATCATGGCGACGCGCCACGCGTTCCAACTCGACTCGGTCGAGACGCGCCCCTTCGCCGCGAACGCCGACCTTACGCCCGCGGACGTGACCGCGGATGCAGTGACCGTCGACAACGTGCGGCTGTGGGACCCGAACGTGATGAAGACGACGTACAAACAGCTGCAGGAGATCCGGCCGTACTACGACTTCAACGACGTCGACATCGACCGGTACACGATCAGCGGCAGGCGCACGGAAGTGCTCTCCTCGGTGCGTGAGATGAACGTGTCGCAGCTCGCGGACCAGGCGAAGACATGGCTTAACCAGCACCTCGTCTACACGCACGGCTACGGCGCGGTCGTCAGCCCCGTGAACGACGTCGCTTCTGACGGCACCCCCGCTTTCGTCGTTCGCGACATCCCGCCGTCCACCGCGAGCGACCTCAAGATCACGCAGCCGGCCATCTACTTCGGCGAGGAGACGAACACGTACGTGGTCGTCGGCAGCCCGTCCCTGAAAGAGTTCGACTACCCGAAGGGCGCGGAGAACGCCACCACGAACTACCGGGGCAAGACGGGCGTGCCGGTGGGCGGTGCGCTGCGGCGGCTCGCGTTCGCGCTGCGCTACGGTTCCACCGACATCCTGCTGTCCGCTTACATCACCCCGGAGAGCCGCGTGCTCTACGTCCGGGGGATCACCGACCGCGTCTCCCGCCTCGCGCCGTTCCTCACGCTCGACCGCGACCCGTACCCGGCGATCGTCGGCGGAAGGATCGTCTGGATACTCGACGGATACACCACCTCGGCCGACTATCCGTATTCGCAACGTGCCGCCAACGGCGTCAACTACCAGCGCAATTCGGTCAAGGCCACCGTCGACGCCTACGACGGCACGGTCCACCTCTACGCGTTCGACGAGAAGGACCCTGTGCTCGCCACGTGGCGCAAGGTGTTCCCCGGCCTGGTCGAGGACGCCTCGGCCATCCCCGCCGCGGTCCGCGCGCACTTCCGGTACCCGGAGGACTTCTTCACCCTGCAGGCCGAGGTCTACCAGAACTACCACATGCTCGATCCGACGGTCTTCTACAACAAAGAGGACAGCTGGAACATCCCGAAGGACCAGGACGGCGCCGAGATGCGGCCGTTCTACGTGCTCATGCGCCTGCCCGAGGAGTCGTCCGAGGATTTCGTGCTGATGCTGCCGTTCACGCCGAGGAGCAAGGCCAACATGATCGGCTGGATGGCCGCGCGATCCGACCCCGGGAACTACGGGCAGCGGCTCGTGTTCCAGTTCCCGAAGCAGAAGCTCATCCTCGGGCCGGAGCAGGTGCGGGCAAGGATCAACCAGGAGCCGACCATCAGCCAGCAGCTCAGCCTGTGGAACCAGCGGGGCAGCCGGGTGCTCTTCGGCAACCTTCTCGTGCTGCCGATCAAGGACTCCATCATCTACGTCCAGCCGCTGTACCTGCAGGCCGAGCAGACGGCGATCCCGCAGCTCGTGCGGGTCGTCGTGGCGTACGGCAACCGGCTCTCCATGCAGCCCGACCTCGCCTCGGCGCTCACGCAGGCGTTCGGCTTCGCACAGGGCACGCAGCCCGCGGCGCCCTCGGGTGCGCAGGCGACCGGCACGATCGCACCGCCGACGAGTGTCGCACCGGCGAGCGTTTCCGCCGAGCTGGCGCAGGCGCGCGACCTGTACGACCGCGCCCTTGCCGCGCAGCGGGCCGGCGACTGGGCCTCGTACGGCAAGCTCATCGGCCAGCTGGGCGACGTGCTCGGGAAGCTGGCGGCGCAGTCGCCTCCGGCGACGGGGACGGCGAAACCATAGGAGCCGCGTGACCTGGGCTTTCCTTCCAGGTTTCGGCATCCAGCCTCTCGGGCAAACACCGCTTCGTCTCGGCCGTGAAGGGGAGTGGTGTGACGGGCGCTGCGAATGCCCCGGGCCGCCCGGAGGGGCCTTGAACCGAGACAAAGCTGGCAGAGTGTGCTAGAGTCCTGCAACGTTGTGCCTGCACGGAAGGCGTCCACGCCGCGCGGCCGCTGGGAAAGGGCCGCACGGACCGGCGGTGTGGACGTGAAGTCTCGAAGTGAGATGCACGGGCGTACGCGGCAATCGGTATCGCATCAGGCGCAGCACAAGAACGCGACGCTCGCCCGTCAAAGCGTAGAGACGCTCGGTCCAAGCCAAAGAGCATAGCTCGTGCTCCTTCGGCACAAGGCGGCAAAGCCCTCCTCGAGAGGGCGCCCCGGTGCCGGGTACGAGACAGCCGCTCATCCTCGAGTTCTCCACCTCGCTGTCTACTCCTGTTCTCTTCCCGTGCCCGGGTCGCCGCCTGTCCTGTTCCCGGCACTAGGAGGCAATGTGAGTAGAGGTAGAAGACCCTGGTCGTTCGTCGTCACGTCGATAGCCGCGGCAACAATGCTGCTGGCGTCGGCGGCCGTCCCGGCTGTCGCCGGCGCGGCTTCGATGACGCTGAACACGCGACCGACCGCGCCGACCATCGGCGCGACCGGATCCGCGACCCCGTCGAGGCCGCCCGCCAGGATCGCGAGGGCGGCGTACCGGATCGCCAATCTCGCCCGAAAGACCCGTCCCGCGCCGCGAAGGCTCGCCCCGGCCGTCAGCTACGGTCCATGGCGCACGGCGTTGTGCTCCTGGTACAACGAGCCCCAAGGCCTGGCTGGCGGCGGGTACCTGCGACCCGGGATGATGATCGTCGCGCACAAGACCTTGCCGTTCGGCACCCGCATCCAGTTCAGCTACCGCGGCCGCAGCTGCATCGCCGTCGTGATGGATCGCGGCCCGTACGTGGGAGGACGCGAGTTCGACCTGGGCCCGGGCACGGCGGCGGCTCTGCGTTTCGACGGGGTCGACCAAGTCTCGTACCGGCTCGTCTACTGACACCCGACATCATGCGCATCCGAACAGGCCGCCTCCCCTCAGGCGGCCTGTTCGCGTCACGGGTGCCAGCGCGGGCGTGGCCGTTTCGGGTATCTTAGTGACGTCCCGTCGCCGTTGGGGGAGGTCAGCGTGGCAGAGCCGTCCGTGCCGAACGCCGGCGGTCCCCCGCCCGAGGGTCCCGCGCCCGAGACCCCCCCGCCCCCTGCACGTCCCAAGCTTATCGACGCCGTCATCGACCTGCTCGAGACCGTCCGCGACTGGGTCCGGCAGGAGCTCGGCGACGCCGTCCACGACAAGGTCGCGGTACCGTTGCAGCGGGTCGGCGTCACGATCGGCTCGGCCTTCGCCGCGGGTTGCCTGCTGGTGGTGGGCCTGATCTTCGTCGCGATCGCCCTGCTGCTCATCCTCGCCAAGTTCCTCACGTGGCCCGGGGCGCTCGGGCTCATAGGCGCGGTGTTCCTGATCGGCGCCGCGATCTTCTTGTACGTCAAGTCGAGGAGCATGGTGCGATGAGCGCCCAGCCGGCAGGCCCGAAGATGAAGGCCAGCACCGTGCAGCCGAAGAAGCTCACCGTCGAGGATATCCGCCGGAAGGCGGAGCGCATCCAGGAGGTGGCACGGGACGACGTGCAGCACGTGATCCGCGCCGACCGGACCCGGGTCGTCATCTACGCCGCCGCGGGTGTCGCCGTCGCGGTCGGAGTGGCGTACTACCTCGGCACCCGCGCGGGTCGGCGGAGAGTCGCCGCGCGCTCGACCGCGCCCGAGTAGGTGCGCCTCGTCTCCGTCGACGTCGCCGAGCGTTCCGTGACCGCGCTCGTGCGCTTCGACCCCGCCGAGCCCCTGCGTACGGATCCCGCGCTCGCTTCGCGTGCGCTCTCGCTCCTGCCCGGTCTCGCGCGCCACTATTGCGACAACACGGAAGGCTCGGTCTTCTCGGCCGAGGCACGCGACACGGAGATCGCGCACCTTCTCGAGCACGTGGCTTGCGAGCTGATGGCTCTCGCGGGCTCGCCTCGCACGTTGCGCGGCGAGACCGCCTGGGACTTCGCCCGCGACGGCCGAGGCGTCTTCCGAGTGACGCTGCAGTTCGACGACGACCTGGTCGCTCTCGGGGCCCTCAAGTCCGCGGCGGGGATCGTCGGCGCGCTGGCCTCGGGCGAGGAGCCGCCGGACGTGACGACGACGGTCGATCGGCTGCGCGAGGCGCGGCGGAGGTAGTCCTGCGGAGAGTGCTGTGCCGCCTGACCGCACTCAGGTAGACTGACTTGCGAAGGTTTCGCGAGAAGGGCGCCATGATGGCTGCGCAGATCGTCTTCACGCTGACCGGCCCCGACCGCGTCGGGCTCGTCGACGAGGTGACGGAGCTCTTGCTCGACCTCGGCGGGAACGTCGAGACGAGCCGCATGATGCGTCTCGGCGGCGAGTTCGCGATGCTCATGCTGGTGTCGCTGCCGGACGTGGAGCTGGCGAAGCTCGACGCGTCGCTCGCGCACCTCACCGGCGCGGGCTACAAGGTGACGGCGAGCCGGACGGAAGAGCGGCCGGACGAGCACGCCGGCTGGCTGCCGTACCGCATCGAGGTCATGGGCGCGGACCACGAAGGCATCATCCACCGGATAGCGCACGGTCTGTCGCGCCGCGGCATCAACATCGAGTCCGCCGAGACGGAGACGAAGCAGGCGCCCGTCAGCGCCACGCCCCTGTTCTCGATGACAACGCTCGTCCTCGTGCCGCCGGAGCTCGCGGAGCCGGACTGGCGCGTCGAACTGGAGGAAGCGGCCCAACGGGCGAACGTCGACGTGACGGTGAAGCCGGAGGGGCGCGAGTAACGTAGGAGTCGAGGGGATCGGGGGGAGTCAAATGAGGCTCGAGGGTAAGGTCGCGGTCATCACGGGTGCCGGTTCGGGAATGGGGCGCGCGATGGCGAACCTGTTCGCCGCCGAAGGGGCGAAGGTCGTCGCCGCGGAGTGGAACGATGCGACGCTCGCGGAGGTCGTCGCCGAGGTCAAGGCGGCGGGCGGGGAGATTACCGGTGTCCAGGGCAACGTCGCGGTCGAGGCGGACTGCGGCAGGATCATAGACACCGCGGTGCAGGCGTACGGACGCCTCGACGTGCTGTGCAACAACGCCGGCGTCATGGACGTCAACCAGGGTGTCGCCGAGCTGACCGACGAGATGTGGGAGCGGGTCCTCGGCATCAACCTATACGGTCCGATGTACCTGTCGCGCAAGGCCGTGCCGATCATGATCGGGCAGGGCGGCGGCTCCATCGTCAACACGGCGTCGCTCGCGGGCCTCGGCGGCGGAGCGGCGGGCGCGGCGTACACGGTCTCCAAGCACGCGGTCATCGGGCTTACGCGCAACACGGCGTTCGTCTACACCCAGGACGGCGTGCGCTGCAACGCGATCGCCGCGGGCGCTGTCGAGACCAACATCATGCAGAGCATCGACCCCACGAAGATGGACCCGAAGGGCTCCGCCCGCTTCAACACCTGGTATGCCGCGATCCCGGGCCAGCTGAAGCCGTTGGACATCGCGAACCTGGCGCTGTTCCTGGCCTCGGACGAGTCGAAGATGATCAACGGCGCGATCATCCCGGCGGACGCGGGATGGAGCGCCGCGTAGACGATCGCTCGGCACCCGGCTTGCCATCGGTGCCCGTGGTGGGTATCATCCGCCGAAAGCCATAGCGAGAACGTGGACGTGAGGGAAGAGGACGCGGCATGCGTCCAGCCACCCCTCCGCATGTCCCCCGCCAATGCGGCAGCCTTCCGTCTGCCGAGGGAAGCGGGACGGCGACCCGAGCCGTTATCGGACCGGGGTCTAGAGGCCTGAGGCAAGCCGCGTGCTTCCCAGGCGAAGATAGGTGGTACCGCGACGCTCCCTCGCCCTATCGGGTGGGAGCGTCTTGTCTTCTTGGGCTCCCGAGAGGAACCGGACATGGGTACCGCGAGAGTGATCTTCGACAAGTGGGACGGCCGCTATGCCGAGCGGATGAGCGGCATACGCTCCTCGGCCGTGCGAGATCTGTTCGCCGCGGCTTCCCGCCCGGACATGATCTCGTTCTCCGGCGGGATGCCGGACGTGGGACAGGTGCCGGCCGAGGCTGTCGCCTCGGCTACGCGGGAGGCGCTGCGGCACGAAGGCGCGATGGCGCTCCAGTACGGCAGCTCGGACGGGATGCCCGACCTGCGCGTGCTCGTCACCGAGCTGATGGCCGAATCCGGCGTCCGGCTCAAGCCCGACGAGCTCATCCTCACCGCCGGGGCGCAACAGGGGCTCGACCTGCTGGCGAAGGTCTTCCTAGACCCCGGCGACGTGATCATCGTCGAGGGCCCCACGTACGTGGGCGCGCTGCAGGCGTTCTCGGCGTACGGCCCGCGCGTGCTGGCCGTGCCGATGGACGACGGCGGGATGAAGGTCGACGAGCTCGCCACGCTGCTGAGGCACCTCGGGCCTCGAGGTGCGAAGTTCATCTACACGATCCCGAACTTCCAGAACCCGGCCGGCGTCACCATGCTTCCCGAGCGCCGCCGCAAGCTGCTCGAGCTCGCCAGGCGGTACGACGTCCCGGTGGTGGAGGACGACCCGTACGGCCGGCTGCGTTTCGAGGGCGGGCACGTCAAGCCGCTGCGGGCGCTCGACGAGGAAGTCATCTACCTCGGCACGTTCAGCAAGATCTTCGCGCCGGGCCTGAGGCTCGGCTGGATGGCGGCGCCTCGGCCGATATTGGCGAAGGTGGTACTCGCGAAGCAGGCCGCGGACCTGTGCGGCTCGAACTTCGCGCAGTCGGTCGCGGAGCGCTACTTCGCCGGGACGCGCTGGCGCAAGGTGCTGCGCGGCCTCGTGGAGAGCTACGCCGAGAGGCGGGACGCCATGCTCGAGGCGCTCGCGGAGCACTTCCCCGCCGAGGCGCGCTGGACGCACCCGGAGGGCGGCTTCTTCATCTGGGTCGAGCTGCCCGCCTTCGTCGACACGTCCACCGTGCTGCCCGAAGCGGTCGGCCGAGGCGTGACGTTCACTCCGGGCGACGCCTTCTACGCCGACGGCCGCGGGCGCAACTGCATGCGCCTGGCGTTCTGCTACGCCCGCCCGGTCGAGATCCGCGAAGGCATCCGGCGGCTCGCCGAGGTGCTCGAGGACCGGTTGGAGCTCTACCGGGCGTTCGCGGCAGCCGACGCACTCCCGGGCAGGGGCGCCTAGAACGGTGCGAGGACGGCTCTGTACGGCATTACTCGCCCGGCGCCCCTTGGAGTAAAGTAGGGTACATACCGTAACGGTCCGCGGGGGGCGTTCGCCCGCGTCCATCTGGTCTTTTCCGGCCGAATGCAATCGGAGGTGTTGCGGGATGGCTTACTACGACGACAGGCATGGCGGCGGTGGCGGTACGTTCATGGCGTTCCTGCTCGGCGGTATGATCGGCGCCGTGCTGGGCCTGTTGTTCGCGCCGCGCTCCGGCAGGGAGACGCGGGACATGCTGCAGCAGAAGGGCCAGGACTATCTCGACGAGGGCAAGCAGATGTACGAGACCGGCCGCGAGCGCGTGACCGAGATGTACGAGACCGGCCGCGAGTCCGCGACGGAGAAGACCGCCGAGCTCCGCACGAAGATCGAGGAGACCCGGGAGCGCCTGAAGGAGCAGGTCGGCCAGGCCTCGCAGATGGCGCAGGAGAAGTTGGGCACCACGACCTCCAAGACTCAGGCCGGGATCGACAAGGCGGCGGAGAAGGCGGAAGAGGCCACCGTCAAGGTCGAGGAGAAGACCGAGCAGATGGACATCCCCGGCGAGGACAAGGGTTCCGGACCGGCGTAGCATCCGCCTGAACAGCACCTCGCGATGGGCCGCCGCGCTGTCGGGCGGCCCGTCCGCATCGGAAGAGACCGCATGCCCGCGATAAGAGACGTCGAAGGACTTCCCGTGGCCGACCCGGACGGGAACGAGCTGGGCGTCGTCCAGCACGTGCTCTTCCACCCGCGCGAGCCGCGGGCCGTGGCGCTGCAGGTCATCCCGCCGAACCTCGCGGTCGTCATCGAGCGCAAGCCCCGGTTCCTGCCGATACGGCCCGGGATGATGGCGCAGTGCGGCGACGTCCCGGTGGTGGGTTGGGACGACAAGAGGCTGCCGACGAAGGCCGCGGTCGAGAAGGAGATAGGCGCCGCGATCGACGAGACGGTCATCTGGCGCAACATGCAGGTACGCTTGTCGAGCGGTCCGCTCGCCGGCTACGTGGACGACGTGGTGTACTCGCGCAAGACCGGCCGCGTGCTGAGGCTGCGCCTGTCGGAGGGGTCGCTCGCCGATTTCGCGGTGGGCAAGCGCGAGGTTCCCGGCGAGATGATCGAGGGCTTCGACGGCGAGGCGGTCACGATCGACGAGGCGTACCGCAAGGCCGCCCCGTCCTCCGGGGGGCTGGCGGGCGTCTCGGGCAAGGGCGCGGCGTACGCCAAGCACGGCGCCGAGAAGGCGGCGGACGCGGCGCTCGCGGCGGGGATCGTAGGCCTCGGCATGGTCGAGAAGAGCTTCCGCGCCGGCCTCGGCCGAAAGGCGTTGCAGGGACTCCGCAAGGCGGGCAAGCGTGCCCGCAAGGCGATCGACGGCGAGGAGTAGGGGTGGCCCGCCGGTTCAAACCGCTGGACGCCGTCAGGGTACGCGGGCTCCCGTCGCGCTGTGCGGGATGCGTCTTCTGGGAGTCGCCGGAGCCTCTCCCGAAGCGGTGCGGGTCGAGCTGCGACCCCGGATCGCTCGAGGGCTGGATCGACTACGTCCGCGCCCAGTGGGGCGAGTGCGGCCGCGTCGCGTATGAAGGAGACACAGTGCTGGGCTTCGTGAAGTACGCGCCGCCGGCGTACTTCCCGCAGGTCAGGAACTTCCCGACCGGCGTGCCCGACGACGACGCCGTGCTGCTCGCCTGCCTGCACGTCAGCCCCGAGACGCGGCACTTCGGCCTCGGCAAGGTGCTGCTGCACGCCGCGCTGCGTGACCTTGCCGGCCGAGGTGAGCGCGCCGTCGAGGCGTACGCGGCGCACAATCCGGGCGACGGCAAGGAGTTGCCCGTCGTCAGCGTCGACTTCCTCTTGAAGCAGGGCTTCACCGTCGCCCGCCCGCACGCCGAGTTCCCGCTGCTGCGTCTCGAGCTCAAGTCGCTCGCTACGTGGACGGAGAACCTCGAGGCGGTGCTCGAATCGCTGGGGCTCCCGCTGCGCGTCGGCAGCAACGTGCCGGCCCCGACCCCCCGCTGACCCCGACTCAGGAGGACGAGCATGACAGACCGGCTTCCCGCCGGCCCGCGCAAGGCCGGTTCCGCCGATCGCGTGCGCACCTGCCTCGCCGAGCACGGCCTGGCCGACCGCGTCATCGCCTTCGCCGAGTCGACGAAGACGGCGCAGATGGCCGCGGATGCGGTGGCGTGCGAGCTGGGGCAGATAGTGAAGTCGCTGGTGGCCGTCGGCGAGGGCGGCCGCGCCGCCGTCGCGCTCGTTGCGGGAGACCGCCGAGGCGACCTCGAAGCGATAGGCGCCGCGACCGGCATGACGAACGTGCGGATGGCGGATGCCGACGAGGTGCGCGCCACGACCGGCTACGCGATAGGCGGCGTGTCGCCGTTCGACCTGCCGTCGGGACTCCCGGTGCTGGTCGACGAGTCGCTGGAGCGGTTCCGGCTCGTTTACAGTGCGGCCGGGACACCGAACTCGGTGATACCATTGAGCCTCGCCGAGCTGCTCGTGGTCAGCGGCGGACGGATGGCACGCATATCGCATTGAGGCAGGGGCATGAGCAGGGGTTACGTCAAGACGCTAGCGGGCAAGCGCTCGCCGATCCTGTACCTCGTGGCCGGTGTGGTCACGGGTCTCATCCTCATGGCCGTCGCGTATCGCGTCTTCCTGACCATCCCCGTCAACATCGACGGAGGCGATGCGCGTCTAGTGGTCGGGACCCGAGTGGCGGACCTCTACGCCGACGGCAAGGTCCACGGCCGGCGTGGAGACCTGGTCGCTGCGAAGGACCACAGCGTACTGAAGGCCGGCGGTGGCGAGGCGCCGTATCTTCTCGTCAACGGCAAGCGCGCTGCATCCGACGAGCAGCTCTACGCATCCGACGTCGTGAAGAGCATGAACGGCTCCGACACGGTCGAGCCTCTGGCGACGCGCGACGAGGACGTCCCTCCGCCGGTGCGCTACGAGGGCACGGGTCCGCTCGAGACCGTGGTGACGGAGGGCAGACCCGGCGTTCGCGAGGTCACCTACGGCACGATCTCGAAGCAGGTCGTGCGCGGACGCATCACGCTGGAGCCCGTGGCCAAGCTGGTCAAGCGGGAGGTCCCGGCTCCCGGCGCCAAGGTCGTCGCGCTGACCTTCGACGACGGCCCCTGGCCCGGTCAGACCGAAGCCGTCCTGGCGATACTCCAGAAGTACGGCATCAAGGCGACGTTCTTCCAGATCGGCGCGCAGGCGCGGGGACGTCCGAAGCTGACGAAGATGCTGGCGGACGCCGGGATGATGCTGGGCAATCACAGTGAGACGCACCCGAACCTCGCGAGGTGCACGCCCGATCGCGTCGCCCGTGAGCTGGAGCAGGCCGAGGCGAACATCGAACGGGCGTCGGGGCAGCATCCGCGCTACTTCCGGCCCCCGGGCGGCAACGTGAGTCCCGCAGTGTGGGCCGAGGTGAAGAAGATGGACCTGCGCCTCGTGCAGTGGGACATCGACACGACCGACTGGCGGAAGCCCGCGCCCGCGACGATAGTCTCGCGCGTGCTGAACGGGGTCCGCCCGGGCTCGGTGGTCCTCATGCACGACGGCGGCGGGGATCGCAGCAACACCATCAAGGCCCTGCCCGCGATCATCGAGGGCCTGAAGGCGAGAGGCTACCAGTTCGTCACGCTCGACGGGATCGCCAACCTGCCCACGAGGATGGGGTAGCCGATCTCACTCCTCGGCCGTGAAGACGGCGGCGGGCGTCACCACGTGGTCGAGCGGAACGTCGTGCTCCTCGCTCGGGATCGCGTCCACGAGCTGGACGTCGAACGCGAGTCCCAACTTCAGCGCGCCGGGCGGCAGCAGCGGCAGCAGGTTGTCGTAGAAGCACCCGCCGTATCCGATGCGGTTGCACGAGGCGTCGAACGCGACGCCCGGCACGAGTGCGAGGTCGATCTCCGAGGGGTCGGCCGGCGGCAGGTCGTCTGCGGGCTCGAAGATCCCGAAGGCGCCGGCGACGAGCTCGTCAGAGGCCGTCACCCAATGCAGTGCCAGGCGCATCGGGCCAGTCACGCGCGGCAGCGCCACCCGTGCGCCGCGGATGCGCAGCGCCTCCAGCAGCGGTTCGGGATCCGCCTCCTCCGCCGTCGCGGTGTAGCCGAGCACCGCCTCCACGCGCCGGCCTTCGAGCAGCTCGAGCGCTCGGCTGGCGATAGCGGTGGAGGCGTCGCGCCGTTCCTCGGCCGACAGCGCCTTGCGCGCCTCGCGAGCACGCGCCCGCAGGTGATGCTTCTCGCTCACGACGCCTCCTTCCGCGCGCGCGGGACCTCGCACGCACGCACGCGCGAAGCGGAACAGCGGCGGCAACACGGGCGGTGCCAGGATCGTGGTGCCCACCGCCACCAGCACGACCATCGCATACACGGGAGCGGGAAGCACCCCCATCGAAAGGCCGATCGTCGCGACGATGAGCCCCACCTCGCCGCGAGGCACCATCGCGACACCGATCGCCACGGCGCGCTGCCAGCCCTGATCGAGAGCGCCGAGGCCGCAGCCGGCCACCTTCGTCAGGACGGCCACCGCGAGCAGCACCAAGCCGGGTGCCAGCGCCTTCGGGCTCGCGAGAAGGCGGAGGTCCACTCGTGCGCCCGCCAGCACGAAGAAGAACGGGACGAGGAAGCCGGACAGCGGGCGTACCGCCTCGTCGAGGCTCCAGCGGTCGGACGTTCCGGCGAACGCCATGCCGGCGAAGAAGGCGCCGACTATGGCCGCCAGGCCCATCACCTGCGCCAGCGCGGAAAGGCCCAGCAGGATCACGAGCGGCACGACGAGCGTCGGATCCGCGATCCTGAGGCGCCTGACGAACGGGGCGCCGTGCTTCACGAGCCTCGGCGCGACGAACATCTGGAACGCGATGAACGCGACCGCTTCGGCGATGACCACTCCGAGGCGCAACAGGTCGAAGGCTCCTCGGCCGAGGCCGGTGACGACGGCCAGCAGCAGCAGCCCGAGGACGTCGTCCACGACCGCGGCCGCCAGCACGATCCGCGCCTCGCGGGTGGAGGCGAGGTCCTCGTCGGACAGGACTCGCGCCGTGATCGCCACGGAGGTGGCGACGAGTGCGGTGCCGCCGAAGAGCGCTGCCGCCGTCGAGTAGCCGTAGGCGGCGAGCACCGCCCAGCCCGCGGCGAGAGGGAGCAGGACGCCGCCGATCGCGACGAGCGCGGCGGTCCGGCCCACGCGCAGCAGCGACGCCACCGGCGTGTCGAGGCCGACGCCGAAGAGCAGCACGACGATCCCGAGAGTCGCGACGGTCTCGAGCGTGACGTCGGGGCGGATCCAGCCGAGGAGCGACGGTCCGAGCGCGACGCCCACGAGCACCTCGCCGACCACGCCCGGCAGACGCAGGCGCGAGAAGAGCTCGTCGGCCAGCTTCGCCGCGAGGAACACGACGAAGAGCTCGAGCAGCATGGCGCCGGCGTGGACGGGCATTGGTACCCCCTCGCGCTAGCTCGGCATCAGGCCCGGGAACAGGGCGGTGATCATCATGAAGATCGCGGCGGCCGAGCAAGCGAGGACGGACGCCCACGCGAGGTAGTTGTACCAGCGTCCGTTGACGTGCTCGCCCAGCAGGCTGCGGTCGTTGACGAGCCGGAGGGCGAAGAACGCCGTCACAGGTACGAGCACCCCGTTCAGCACCTGCGACCCGAAGATGACGGGGATGAGGAGTCTCTGCGGGATGAGGATGATCGCCGACGCGCCGAGGAAGATCATCCCCGTGTAGATCCAGTTGAACTGCGGTGCCTCGCCGAACGTCCGGTTGACGCCGCTCTCCCAGCCGAGTCCCTCCGCCACGGTGTAGGCGGTCGACAGGGGGAGGATCGACGCGGCGAAGAGCGACGCGTTCGCGAACCCGATGGCGAACAGCACCGACGCGTACTTCCCGGCGAGCGGCTCGAGCGCCAGCGCGGCGTTCTCCGCGCTGCTGACGGTGATGCCGTGCTTGTTGAGCGTCGCCGCGCACGCCACGATGATGAACATCGCCACCACGTCGGTGATGATGCAACCGACGATGACGTCGGTGGCCGAGGCGGTGTAGTCCTTCGGCTTGATGCCCTTCTCCACCACGGCGGACTGCAGGTAGAACTGCATCCAGGGGGCGATCGTGGTGCCGATGACGCCCACCAGCGTCACCCAGTATGTCACCTTGAAGCTTATGGGCGGCACCAGCGTCTGGTGCAATGCGAGTCCCCAGTCCGGCCTCGCGAGGAAGCCCGAGATGACGTACGTGACGTAGATGACCGTGAAGAACAGGAAGATCTTCTCCACGGAGTTGTAGCTGCCGCGGACCACCAGCAGCCAGACCACGAGAGCGGCGATCGGCACCGATACGAACTTGCTGACGCCGAAGATCTCCATGGACCCCGCCCAGCCCGCGAACTCCGCCATCGTGTTGCTCAGGTTGACGAACAGCAGCGCGATCATCAGGTAGAAGGTGACGCGGATGCCCCACTTCTCACGGATGAGGTCGGCGAATCCCTTCCCCGTCATGACGCCCAATCGCGAGGCCATCTCCTGCACGACGATGAGCGCGATCGTGATCGGGATGAGCGACCACAGCAGCGTGTAGCCGAAGCTCGCGCCGGCGATGGAATACGTGGCGATGCCGCCCGCGTCGTTGTCGACGTTGGCGGTGATGATGCCGGGCCCTATGACCGCGAGGAAGGCTAGGACCGCGGCCCACCTGGGGTTGATCCTCTTGAGTCGCTCCATCATCGGGATCAGCTTCCGGCGGCGCGCACGAGGACGAGAGCGAGGCCGAGGTACACGGCGACGCCGGCGGCGGCCATCGCCGTCGTGACGAGGGATGAAGAGGCACGCCACCCGTCGCCTTCCGCACGACGCAAGAGCGCCGGGAACGTGGCCGAGACGAGCGTCATGGCGAATATCGTGAGCGCCAGGGCCGCGGCGACCGCGAGGGACGACGCCAGGGGCTCGCGGACGCCTTGCAGAACGGCGAGGGCGATCAGCCCGGAGACGATCCCCAGACCGAGGCCGACGATCGCGTCCAGCCCGAGGCGGCGCGCGAAGGACACCGGGGTCTCGTCACCCTCGATGAGCACGCCGAGTGCGTGGTTCGCGATCTCCTCGGAGAGGCGCAGCACGAGCGGTATGAAGAACGCGGCGACCACGAACGTCGAGAGCAGGCCCGCGAACGCGCGCAGCACGAGCGCCCCTGCTATCCCGAGCACGATCCACACCGTTAGCCAGCTGGAACGATGACCGATCCAGCTCCAGACACCGCTGGTGTCGAAGCGCCGGCGCGCCCCGGTGGCCAGCGCGAGGTCCTCGGCCGACTCCTGCTCCATGACGTCGAGCGCGTCGTCGACCGTGACGATGCCGAGGATCTTCCCGGTCTCGTCGACGACGGGCACGGCGAGGAGGTCGTACTTGCTCATGAGGTCGGCGACCTTCTCCTGGTCGTCGTCGACGTCTACGCTCATGACGTCGCGCTCGACGATCGCCTCGACCTTCGTGTCCGCCCGCGCGAGGATGAGGTCGCGCAGCGAGATGACGCCGGCGAGAGTGCCGTCGTCGTCGATCACGTAGATGTAGTAGATGGTCTCGCTCTCGGCGGCCTCGCTGCGCAGGTGCTCGATGACCTGCTCGGCCGTCATCTCCTCCGTCACCGTCGTGAACTCGGGCGTCATGATGCCGCCCGCCGTCTTGTCCTTGTAGCCGAGGAGCTTGCGGATCGCCCGCTGTTCCTTGAGGCCCATCAGGCGCAGCAGCCGTTCGGCGGTGTCGTACGGCAGGTCGCCGATGATGTCCGCTGCGTCGTCCGGGTCCATCAGCTCGAGGATGTCGGAGGCACGCTGGTTGGTGAGGTCGCCGACGACGTCCGCTTGGTACTCGTCCTCCATCTCCGAGATCGCCTCGGCCGCGAGCGCGTTGTCGAGGTGGTCGAAGACGTTGCCGCGCTGGGTGGGGTTGAGGCGCTCGAGGATGTCCGCGACGTCGGCCGGGTGCAGCTCGTGAAGGCGCTTGTGCGTGACGGACAGCTTGACGTGGCCCAAGTCGCGGTCGAGCAGGTCCATGTAGTTCCACGCGATGAGGTTCTCTCCCAGCGGCGCGCCGAGTCGCGCGGCCAGCCACCCGACGGCGGACTCCAGCGCCGGCGAGATGCCGCGCAGCACCCCGCGCACGCCTACCTCGGCACCGAGCAGCCGGAGCTGGTTCTTGCTCTCCGACAGCTTGAGGTCGTTGACGCGCACGACCTTCATGCCCTGCGTGTCGACGATCTGCTTGTTCAGCAGGTCGCGGTGGAGCAGGACCTCGTCGGGCTGCAGGTAACTGAAGCGCAGCGCGTCGCGGGCGGCGTTCAAGGTGATCCGCTCGTCGTCGAAGGCCTCGACGTACTTGCGCCAGGACAGCATGAACGGCGTCTTTCCGGGGCCGAGGAAGGCCAGCGCGGTGACGCGCGGGAAGATCTCGCCCGTGGCGATGGCGATATCGTAGACGGTGCCGATCTCTTCGCCCGTGGCGTCGACGACCGGCTTGCCCAGCATGCGGGACAGGTAGAGCATGTCGCTCCCTCCCTTCGGATCTCTCCGAGGGTTCGGTCAGGGCCCCGCGCCCGACACGATCGGGAGCGCGGGACCTAGGGACTTGATGGAGTCACTTGGTCCTCTTCTTCCGGCAACATTGCTGATGGCGGACTTCGCCGCCATCATCGAGGCGGTTCGAGCCGACTCGCTCCGCTCGCAGCTCAACCCCCTCCGACCGCACGAAAAAGCCCCTCGGTCCGCGGACGGACGAGGGGCGCGCGACGAAGCGGAGAGGCCGCCCTTGGGCTGCCTGCCGCATCCACGCTCCTCCCTCGTCTGGGATTGAGCACTGTCCGACGTGAGCCCCGCGCGGGGGCAGCCACCTTATCCCCCGCCTTAAGCCGGCGAGGGCTGCTCTACCCATTGGCGTCTCTCGACATTTCCGGGCAGTGGCCTGTGTTCGGACAGGAGCCGCACCTAACGGACGGAGCCTGCTTCGTGTTGTCAAAGCTGCATACGCCGAGGCGTATCAGCACCAGCGATTGTATAGCGCACCCTGTGTCGGGCGCAAACGCCGCGTCCGGCACGACTCTACGCCTCCGCCTCCGCGGTGTCCCTGTCGTCGCCCGTCGTGCCCTCGGCGCGGCCGTAACCCATCGCTTCCACTACGAGATCCATCACCGGGACCACCCTCAGCCCGAGCGAGTGCACCTCGTTGAGCTCGCCGATCTGCAGCCGGCAGTTCTCGCACGGGCACGCCAGCACGGTGGCGCCGGTGGCGCGGATCTGCTCGACTTTCTTCGCACCCGACTTGAGGCGGACGTCGGTGAACTCCTCCATCGCGACTATGCCTCCGCCCCCGCCGCAGCACCACTGCTTCTCGCGGTTCGGCGTCATGTCCGCGAAGTCGGGCGCTATCGACCGCACGATCCGCCTCGGCTGTTCGTAGATGCCGCCGTTGCGGCCTATCTGGCAGGGGTCGTGATACGTCACGCGCTCTTTGATCGCTTTCGGGTCCACGTGTATGCGCCCGTCGGCGATGTACTCGTCGATGACCTCGAGGATGTGGCGGACGCGGAAGGGCATCTTCTCCTTCGCCCACGCCTCGTAGAAGAGTTCCGCGACGCGGTACGCGTGCCCGCACTCGGTGATCACGACTTCCTTCACGCCGAGGCGCTTCGCCTCGTCCATGTAGCGCTTCGCGATGAGCCGCGCCTTCTCCGGGTCGCCGAAGAAGAAGCCGTAGTTGGCCGACTCGAAGAGCGACAATGTCCAGGAGGCCTTGGCCTCGTTGAAGATGATCGCCGCCGGCTTGATCGAATGTGCTCCCGCCAGCGCGACATACAGGATGTCGGCGCCCTGCTTGTCGACCGGGATCTCCGCGGCTGGGTCGCCGGTCTCGGCGCGCACCTCGGCTTCGATGTCCTTGAAGCCGCTCACGAGCACGTCCCGGAACATCTCGAGGTTGTCGCCCTTGAAGAGGGCGGCGTCGGCGAGCTGCCCGAGCATCTCGTTGCCGCGCCCCGCCGCTATCAGCATCGCTTTCGCGACCGAGATGACCCACTGCGTGTCGATCGAGAACGGGCAGTAGTACATGCAGCGGCGGCAGCCGGTGCATGCGTAGGTGGACTCGTACAGCTCGTCGAGCAGGTTCTCGTCCGGGTCGCGCGCCTCGTACAGCGCCGGCACGAACTCGCCCGCCTTAGTGAAGTACTTGCGGTACACCTGCCGGATGAGCTCGGCTCGCCTCGCCGGCAGGTACTTGAAGTCCCCGGTCCCTACTAGCTGATGGCACGCGTCCTTGCAGATCGCGCAGCGCACGCAGGTGTCGAGGTACTCCTTGAGCTGGCGGTTCATGCGCTTGTCGAGCACACCCACCAGCGTGTCGACCTGTTGCTTCTCCACGGCTACTCAGAGCTCCGAACGAGGTTGAGGGCGAACGAGCCTACGGTGTGTGTGAGCTTGCTGAACGGGAAGTAGATCAGGAACGCGTCGACGAACAGCATGTGGGCATCGAGGGACCAGCGCATGCTCGACGACGCCAGCTCCGGCGGGAAGGCCGGCCGGAAGGCGAGGAGCGACTGGAACCACGCGATGTACGTCGGCCCGTGAAGGTTGCCGAAGAACCGCATGTGGTCGCCCATGACCACGATGAGCAGCAGCAGCACGAGCAGCAGGTAGTCCTCGGGCACGGACAGGTTCTTGTACATGCCGAACGTGCGACGGGACAGCCAGAACAGCACGCCGACGAGCATCGCGATGCCGGCGATCCCCCCGGCGAGGCCGGCGAATGCGTTCATCCACTCGATACCGAAGCGGTCCACCAGCGGCGTGAACTCGTGCACCAGCCGCAGGTGCCCGAAGAAAGCCGCCAGCGCCGCCACGTGGAACAGCATCGCGAACACCCACAGCGCCGGCTCGATCTCGGCCGACTGCGGTGCGACGAACGTGTCCTTCAGCAGCTTGCCGAAGCGGCCGAGGCCGGTCGTGGGCTTCGGGAACAGCCCGAGACGCACGGGGCTCTTGGGGGTGCGTGTCCACGTGTAGATGCGCCACGCCATCCCGCCCACGAACACGGCTATGGCGAAGAGCACCCCCCACCCGGACACGAGCAGGGAGAAGGTATCCACGCCGGGCTACTTCACACGCTTGACGAGGAAGACGAACTCACCGTCGGCCTTCTCGGCCGAGAGGACCTCGTTGCCGGTCGACTTCGCCCACGCGGGGATGTCGGCCATCGAGCCGGGGTCGGTAGCTGTGGCGCGGATGACGCCGCCCACCGGCACCTTGTTGATGTTCTGCGAGACCTTGACCATCGGCAGCGGGCAGAGCAGGCCCTTCAGATCGAGCTCGAGATCGGGTGTGACGTCGGACATCTACTGCCTCCTCGGCTTGTCGAGCGGCGGCGCGCCGCTAGATGAAGAACGTTACCTGGGACTCCTGGGCTTCCATGAGCATGAAGCCGACCCCCACGGGATCCTTGGCGCCTTCGATGAACGTCTCGGCCGGGATCTCCATGACGTCCATCGACATCTGGCACGGGTACAGGCCGACACCGAGTTCCACGGCCATGTCCCGCAGCTGGGGTAGGGTCGCGACGTTGTGCGCACCCATCATCTTCCCGAACATCCAGCGTCCCATGCCCCCGAAGGCGAACTTGCTGGGGTGCGACTTCGATATGTCTCCGCCGTACATCATCCCGAGCATCCTCCCGAAGAAGGTCTTGCCCGTGCCCACCGGCTTCTTGATGGCACGCAGTCCCCAGAACGTGAAGAACATCACCACGTCCATCCCCATCGCGGCCGCGCCTGTCGCGATGATGAACGCGCCGAAGAGCCGGTCCATGTCACCCGACATGACCACCATCGTCAGCTTCTTCTGCGCGGGCTCGGGTATCGCCGCGACCTGCTCGGCCATCGCGGCCATGTCGTCGGTCATCGCCTGCCTCCTTCTTCCGTTTCACGGTCGGCGATACCGACCGCCTGATTCCGTGCGTCCATCGACTCGCGCATCGCCTCGGTGATGAGGTCGAACGCCTGGAGGATCTTCGGGTTGGCGATGGAGTAATAGACATGTGCCCCGTCGCGGCGGGAGTTGACGACCCCCTTGGAGCGCATCAAGGCGAGGTGCTGGGAGGCGTTGGCCTGAGCCATCCCGGTGCGCTCCGCTATCTGTCCGACGGTCACCTCGCCGTCGCGCAGCGCGTCGAGGATCTGCTGACGCTTCGCGTTCGCGAGCGTCTTGCACATCTCGGAATGGAGGCAGTAGAAGTCGGGATCCGGCATCGCCGTCATGCTCCTATCAGCATGTGCGAATGTGTGAATGTCATCACAAGGAGCTTAAGCGAGCTGAATGCCAACGTCAAGTGGGGACTTTCGATCAAGGGCGCGCGAAAGCCGCCGTCGCCCGACGGCGGTGGGAAGCTGGAGGAGCGGAAGCGCGGGAGGCGCTACGCCTCGTCGGCGTCCTTCTCGGGCTTCGGGTCCAGCGTCTCCATGCCTTCCTTGACCGAGCGCATCGTCTTGCCGAGTGACGCGCCGAGCTTCGGGAGCTGGGAGGGCCCGAAGATGATGAGCACGATGACCAGGATGATGATCAGGTGCGTGGGGCTGAGGATTCCCATGCGTGCCTCCTTACCGTTCGGCCGCGGTCTGACCTCGCCGGTGCGGCCGAGGAGTCGAGACTAGCACCGTTTCCGTTCGTCCGCTACGCGAGCGGCTGGACTGGGGGCGGCTATCCAGCGAGCGGAGCTTCGTCTGCCGTCCCGCGCTCCTCCCCGAGGTAGCGCAGACATACGACGGCGATGTCGTCCGTCGCGTCCTCGTCCGCGGCCTCCCTGCACACCGCCTCGATGATCCCTTCGGCCGTGTGGCCCGCGGCTGCGGTGGCGTGCAGCACGTCCTCCAGCGCCTCGCGCCCCGCCGACCGGAAGTGGTGGCTTTCGGTGACGCCGTCGGTGAGTGCGAGCAGCACGTCGCCCTCGTCGAGCGTCAGCGATCCCGCCTCGCCCTCGAGGTGCTCTTGCACGCCGAGGGGGAGGCAGCGATCCGTCTGCAGCGTCTCGACGAGACCCGTCCTGCGCCTCCACAACAGCGCGGGCTCGTGGCCGGCGTTCAACCACGTCAGCCGCCCGTCGGCGACGACAGCGGCGAAGAGTGTGACGAACATGTTCGACGGCAGGACGTCGCAGACCCGCCTGTTCACTCGGCGGACGATATCGGTGACGTCGCACGAGTGCTGCGCGGCGTGCCGCACCGATTGATCGAGCAGGGCGGTGAACAGCGCCGCCACGATGCCCTTGCCCGAGATGTCCGCGACGCACAGGAACGAGCGCGTGGGATCGAGGTCGTCGAACCAGTAGTAGTCGCCTCCCACCTCACTCACGAAGCGCAGGCGGGACCCCACGTCGATGTCCCTCCGCTCGGTGAGCACGTCGCCGATCACCTTCGCGTGTGCGCGGCGGGCGATCTCGAGGTCGAGGTCGCGCAACCCCTCCAGCCGCCGGATCGTTCGAAGCTCCTCGAGGGCGCGGTGAGTCCCTACCACGACGAGCGCGAAGACGAGGGCGTGAAGGACGCTGTCGAGCAGTGCTCGGGGCGCCGGCAGTGTGCCGCCGAGAAGCGAGGCGGACATCTGCGTGAGCCACGCTCCGAGCGCAGCCGTCAGCCCGGTCCGCAAGCCGAAGAAGTACGTCGCGGCGAGCAGCGGGAGCAGGTAGAGGATCGTGAGGTCGGGTGCGACGCCGGTGACGCCGTCGAGCACTCCTGTCGCAGCGAGCGAGACGACGAGCGCGAGCGCGACCGCGGCAGCTCGCCATCGCGTGAGATGGACGTCCGGCAACATCGGTGCATCCCTGTTCGTCGTGAGCCGCCGAAAAGCGTCTTGCGAAGATCGAACGTACCATCCGCTCCGGCGGCCGTCTCGCGACGAACGGCAAGGCGTTGCGTCAGTCGTCGAGCGAGCGCTTGATGCACATGATGACCGTGTCGTCCCGCAGGCTGCCGCCGGTGAAGGCGAGCACGTCATCGAGGAGCGCCTGCGGCAGCAACGCGAACGACGTCGTCTTCAGCCTCTCCAGGGCCTCCACCAGGCGCGCGTCGCCGTACATCTCGCCGTCGCGACGCGCCTCGAGCACCCCGTCGGTGTAGAGCACGAGCACGTCGTCCTTGCCGACCTTGACCTTCCGCGCCGTGAAGGCGGCCCCGTCGAATGCGCCGACGAGCGCCGAGGGCGTGTCCTCGAGATAGCGAGGCTCCGAGGAACCGCAGAGCACCGCGGGCGGATGACCCGCCGCTGTGTAACGCATCTGCCCTGACAAGATGTCGAGCACGCCGAAGAAGAGCGTCGCGAACGACTCGACCGGCGAGGAGCGGTACATGAGAGAGTTCACGCGGCCGAGCACCCAGGCGGGGTCGTCTTTCTCGAGCGCGTACGCGCGGATCCCGTCCCGCACGAGCGATGTCAGCCGCGCGGCCTCGAGCCCCTTGCCGGACACGTCGCCGACGACGATACCTACCTTGCCGCCGTCCAGCTCGAACACGTCGTAGAAGTCCCCGCCGACGGCGGCCTCGGCCGAGGCGGCGCGATAGAGGTACGCTGTCTCGATGCCGCTGATCGTCGGCGGCGGCGCGAGGACCGCTTCCTGGAGCGTGTCGGCAATCGCGCGCTCGCGTTCGTACGCCAGCGCGTTGTCGAGCGCCAGCGTGGCAGTGCTCACGAGCCGCGTCGCGAAGTAGGTCTCGAGCTCCGAGAAGGGTCTGGCGTCCGACACACGCCCGAACCCCACCATCCCGAGGCCGCGCCCTTGCGCGATGAGCGGGACGACGAGGACGCTCCGCACACCCAGCCGTCGCATCGCCGCGCGCCGCTTGCTCGTGCCCGACCCCTCGTCAACCTCCCAGACGACGCGCCGCTCGGAAACGGCGGAGCGCGCCATCGGCAGTTGATCGTCAGTGAACGACTGTCCGACTTCCGCCCGCACGCCGTGCGCGTCGGTCACGACCCACTGTTCGCCCCTTCGCCGGGCGATCATCACCGTATCGACCTGGAGCGTCTCGAGCGCCTTCGTCGCTATCTCGTGCACGATCTCCTCGACGTCGAGCGTTCCGCCGACCGCGCTGCGGATGTTGTCCAATGCCGCGTCGAATCGCTGACGCTCCCTCTCCTCGGTGATGTTGTGGAAGATCGCCACGAAGTACCCGCGCTGCGGGCAGTACACGCTGATCGAGAACGCGACCCCGAGCTGCTCCACCTGGGTCTCGAACCGCTCGGGCTCGCCGCCGACCGCGACTCTCCCGTAGATCTCGAGCAGCTCGGGGTTGGATTCCCGGATGCCCGGGATGACTTCGGTCACGCATTTGCCCGCCACGTCCTCGAGACCCGTCAGGCGCGAGAAGGAGCTGTTGACGTCGAGGTACTCGAAGTCGATCGGCTCGCCCGCGTCGTTGTAGATCATCTGGCAGTACGCGAACCCGTCCAACATGTTCGCGAAGAGCAGGCGGAATCGCTGCTCGCTAGCACGCAGCGCCTCGTCGGATTCCTTCCGAGCGGTGATCTCGAGGACCTGCGACAGGATGGAGACGAGCTCCCCGTCCGCGTCGTGCACCGCGGAGTCGTACCACTCGCACCAGATGACCTTGCCGTCCTTGCGGTAGTTGCGGTTCACGTTGAGGCTGCGCGGATTGGCGGCGGTGAGGAGGTTGCGTTGTTCGGCATCGACGAGATTGGAATCCTCCTCGTAGATCCAACGGAACTCCCCCATGGCCTTGCCGAGCACCTCGTCGGCCTTCCAGCCGAACATCTTCTCGGCCTCGTCCGACCAGCGGGTGACGCGGAACTCGTTGTCGAACTCGATGACCGCGAGCGGTGAGTTGTCGATGTGTGCGTCGAGGAGCGCCTTCGCCCGCGCGGACGCGTGTTCGGCTCGCTTGCGCTCGAACGCCTCGACGACCACCGGGGCGACCCCCTCGAGGATCTCGAGCTCGTTCTGGGTGTAGCCGCCCGGGCGGTTGGCGAGCGCCATCGTCCCGATCGTCCCGCCTTCGCCCACGAGCGGGACGCCGAGGAAGGCTGTCAGGTCGGGGTGGCCGTTCGGCGTCCCAATGCTGTCTGGGTGCTCTGCCGGCGTGTTCGTGAAGAACGACTTGCCCTCGGCGAAGACCTTCCCGTACAGCCCGCGGATCTCGAAGCAGCCGGGCAGCCTCTTGTGGCCGCTCTTGTCCTCCATCGCACACTGCGCCCACCCTGGGTCGCTCAGGGCGATGTCGTGCAGCAGGCCGTCGGGCCCGATCTCATCGATGAAACCGAAGGCGCTGGAGGTGAGCGACTGCGCCACGTCGAGGCAGGTCTGGCCGAGCTCCTCCTCCGTCGCGGTGTTGAGCGCGGCGTGAAGGATCCTCCCGATGCCCTCCATCGTTGCCGCGTGCTCCCGGATGCGTTGCTCGTTGCGCTCGCGCTCACTGACCGAGTGAGCCAGCTGAACCGCGCTGTAGCCGAGCTTCGACAGCGTGTCGGCGAGCTTCCGCAGGAACTCCATCGCCGTCTCGACCACTTCGCGGGACAGCCGAGGGGCGGCGTCTATCGCCGCGAGGTAGGCCTCCTCGTCGAACCCGTAGTGACCCGCCTGCCCGCGGAAGAAGTCGTAGTCCACGGGCTCGTCCTCGAAGAAGAACTGTCCGGTGAACACGTTGCCGACTTGGTGGCCGCCGACGAAGACCGGCGACGCCATGTCCCACATGCCGTTCTTGCAGCGATAGAGCTTGGCCTCACCGGCCGGGACGTCGCGCGTCAGTTCGACGTCGCTCTCTATGCAGTGCTTGCAGGACTCGTGGTTCGCCCGGTGGAACCTCGTGCAGACCTGCTGCCAGCCCACACCGACGATGACCTTGCCGCTCGTGTCGATCATCGCCATGGGGATCCCGCTGATCGCGTTGAAGTCCTCCATCATGGATTGGACAGCGGGAGCGTCCACCAGATCCTCGAGCTCCAGCTCGCCGATGTCGCCCTCGGGCGTGAGGATCGCGTCGAGCTTGCGCCGGACGCGGCTCTCGCTGTCCCGCAGGGCCTCTTCCGCTCTCTTCATCGCGGAGATGTCGGTGTTCGTGCCGAACCAGCGGATGACCCGGCCGGCCGGATCCTTCAGCGGTTGGACGCGCGTCAGGAAGGTGCGGAATACCCCGTCGGCCCCGCGGAGCGGGAACTCCATCTCGAACGGCTCACCGGTAGCGATCGACGCCCTCCAGCGCTCCAGTACCATCGGCAGGAACTCGGGATCGTGAACGCTCTGCCAGCCCCAACCTTCCATCTCCTCGGGCGTCGTGCCGGTGTACTCGTACCAGCGGCGGTTGTACCACGTGATGTAGCCGTCGCCGTTCGCCCACCACGCGAGGTTGGGGATGGACTCGGCGAGGGTGCGGAACTGCTCTGCGCTCTCCCGCAGCGCCTCTTCCGCGGCCTTGCGCTCCGTGAGGTCGGTGAGGAAGCTGTAATACTCCTGTGGCTCGCCGCGCTCGTCGTAGCGGATGCCGACGAGCAGTTCGATCGGGACGCGCCTGCCGTCCTTGCGGGCGTACTCCTTCTCGTAGCGCACCGGCTGGCCCGTGCGCACCAGCTCGGCGAGCTTCTCCGCTTCCATCTCGAGATACTCGGGCGGGGTCAGCTGGGTCGCCCAGCCGAGCGACCGCAGCTCCTCGCCCGTGTAGCCGGTCAGCTCCTCGAAAGCGTGGTTGAACAGGAGGAGCTCACCGTCCAGTCCTCCGACGGCGAACGGCTGGGACGAAGCCTCGAGCATCGACGCCATTTCGTCGGCGCTCGCGCGGCTCTCGGCGAGGGCGGCCTCGGCCGCCTTGCGCTTGGACACGTCGGCGAACAGTATCGAGAGGCCCTCCGCGGTCGGGTAGACGTGGGTCTCGAGCCACCTCTCGAGCGGCTTCGACCAGACCTCGAACGTCTCCGGTGCCCGCTCCGCCATAACCTTCCGGTAATGCGGCCAGCCGAACATGTCGGGGAACAGGTCCTCCATCGACCTCCCGAGCAGCTCGGCCGCCGGTCGCCCCATCATCTCCTCCGCTCGCGGGTTCACGAGCGTGTAGCGCCATTCGCGGTCCACAGCCACGAATCCGTCGGTCATGTTGTCGAGGACGTCGGTGAGGCGCTCGCTGGTCCGGATCTCGGCCTCGAACAGCCGAGCGTTCCCGATCGCCGCCGACATCGACGACCCGAGCCGCGTGACAAACTCGATCTCCGCTTCACCGAAGGCACGCGGCTGCAAGTAGTTGAAGAAGAGGTTGCCGATGGCCTCCCCTCGAACGATGAGGGGAACGACGAGGACGGCGCCGACCCCGTACTCCGCCATGTGCTCGGGGATGACGCGCCGATCGGTGGCGGAGTCCTCGATGGCGACCGTCCGCCGTGTCTCCAGCGCGATGAGGGAGTGCGGCTCGAGCTCGTCGGGTAGCATCTCCCCGGTGATGTCGCTGTCGAAGCCGTACGAGTAGGCCACGCGGAACGCGTTGTCCTCGTGGATCGTCACGGCAGCTGTGTTGGCCGAGAGTGCCTTCGCTCCCTCGGCCATCGCCTGGCGCACCACTTCGTCGAAGTCGAGCGAGGAGTGCACCGCGGCGTCGATCTCGGCCAGGGCGGACCCGAGGCGCGCCCGAGCGCGCTCGCGCTCGTAGAGCCGCGCGTTCCTCATCGCGAGAGACATCGCGAACGACATGCGATCCGCGAACCGGGCGTCCTGATCGTCGAAGGTGCGAGGCGCGTCGTACGCGAACGCGAGCACTCCGACGACGGCGTCTTCGACGATGAGCGGCATCAGTTGGAATGCGTGGAGCCCGTACGGGATCACGAACTCCTTGTTGGTGCGCGGATCGTTCCAGGTGTCGCCCATCAACACGGGTCGTCCCAGCTCGGCGGTGAGGGCGAAGGCGGGGTAGAACGACGCATCCTTCGCGACGCCGAGGAGGCCGTCCGCTACGTTGCGTACGTGCGTGACCGTGTACGTCCCGTCGCGGACGTCGACGACCAGGCACTTGTCCGCGCCGGCTACCTTGGACACCTCCGTCACCAGGCGTGCGAGGACGTCGTCGGGGGTGAGCGCCGAAAGGAGGATCTGGTTCACCTTGCTGAGCGACTCGGCGGTCTGCGTCGCGCGCAGCTCCTCCGCGAACAGTCGTGCGTTCTCGACGGCCAGGGACGTCGATGCTGCGAGACGCGCGGCGAAGTCGACGTCCGCGCGCCCGAACGGCCGAGGGATGTCGAGCCGGTGGAAGAGCAGGCACCCGATGACCGTGTCGCGGACCACCAGCGGTGCTGCGAGGACGGTCCGCACGCCGCGCGTCTTGACGAACCCGACGTCGACCTCAGGCTCTGCGGCGGTGTCGGCCACCATGACGGGCTGACGTGACTCAGCGGCACGCAGCGCGATCGGAGCCTCGGCATCCGACGGCCGAAGTCCGACCTCGCCGGCGCCCCCGAGCCCGCACTGGTAGCGGATCTCCCAGTCTCCGTCGCCGCGCATCTCGATGCTGCCGGCGTCCGCTGCGAGCGCTGCGACGCCTTGCTCGAGCGCGCGCTGCATGATCTCGTCGAACTTCATCGTCGAGGCGATCTCGGCATCGATGGCGCTCAGCGCCTCGCTCAGCCGCGCACGTTTCGCCACGCGGTCCAACGTGTGCTTGAGCTCGTCGATGTCGAAGAAGCTGAGCACGGCCCCGTCGACCTGGTCCTTGCCGGTACGATAGGGGCGGACCTCCATCGAGTACCAGCGGCCGGAGTCGTCGCGGACCTCGCGCTCGCACACGTCGAGATGCTCGATGACGCCCCTCACGACTTCCTCGAGGTCGGGGATGTGCACGCGCAAGCGGAGGTGGGCGAGTTCACGCCCGTCGTCCGAGGGGCCGATGTGCGCGACCCGCCCCGCCTCCGGCGTGTGTCGCCGCACGCGCAGCTCGCGGTCGAGCATGATCACGGGGATCCCCGTGCTCGTCATGAAGTTCGTGAGGTCGTCGTTCGTCAGCACGAGATCGAAGTTGCGCTGACGCAGCTCCTCGTTGACGGTGATGAGCTCCTCGTTGGCGGACTGGAGCTCCTCCTTCGCCGTCTCGAGCTCCTCGTTGACGCTCTGGAGCTCCTCGTTGCTGGACTGGATCTCCTCGTTCGCGGCGCGGAGCTCCTCGTTCGCCTCGTCCTTCTCGTCCGAGACCGACCGCGCGCGCCCTCTCAGCGAGGCGACCTCCCGCCGCAGCCGTTCCTCGCGCGCCTCGTAGAGCTGGACGACGTCGGCGTGCGGGGTCCCCTCGGCGACGGGAGACGGCAGCTCCTGGAACGCCACAAGCGTGTAGAAGCGGCCATCGGGTGCGGCGAGCGGCTCGACGATGATCGCCACTCGCCGTTCGCGGCCCTCCTCGGCGAACACTGCCTCGCGCTCAACGACGACGTGCGATGTCTCGGCCTCGGCTATCGCGTCGCGAAGGTCGAGCGTGAGGCCGGGGACCGCCATCTCGACGGCGTCGAGCGTCGCACGGCCCTCCGGATGCCCGAGGTAGGGCGTGGTGTCGCCGAAGAAGTGCGCGATCTGCCCGTTCGCATCGATCACGACGCGCGGCGGCGCGAAGGCGGCCAGAGTCGTCGCCTCAGCTGCGGCGCGAAGGTCGAAGACCCCTTGGGGGGCGGGCGAGAGCGGTGCCGGCAGCGGCTCGAACGCGCGTCCGCCTCCCGTGACTTCCATCGGCAGGCGGGACGGGACGTCCGCGCGCTCGTAGATATGGCGGCGTTTGTCGCAGGTGCGGAAGAGCCGCGAGTCGCTCTCCGTCGTCTCGGAGGTGCCGAGGACGAGGAAGCCGTCGGGAACGAGCGCATAGTGCGCGACAGCCAGGACCGTGCGCTGGAGGTGCTGGTCCATGTAGATGAGCACGTTGCGGAGACTCACGAGGTCGAGGCGCGAGAAGGGCGTGTCCCGCGTGATGTCCTGCCTCGCGAAGACGCACATCTCGCGCAGCGACTTGTCGATCTCGAATCCGTGCTCGCGCTGGTGGAAGAACCGTTCGAGACGCTCGGACGACACGAAGCCGCACGTGTCCGCGGCGTAGACGCCAGCACGAGCACGCTGCAGCGCCGCCTCGCCAAGGTCCGTTCCGAAGACCGTGACCGACGGCTTCGGCTCGACGTCGTCCAGCACTTCCAGCAGGGTCATGAGGAGGCTGTAGACCTCCTCGCCCGTCGAGCATCCGGGGACCCAGATGCGGATCGGCTCACCCGGGGTCTTCCTCTTCACGATGTCGGGGAAGACGCGTGCGCGCAGCGCCGCGAAGACCTCGTCGTCCCGGAAGAACCGGGTCACGTTGATCAGCAGGTCGGCCAGCAGCGCGCGCACCTCGGCAGGGTCCGCGCGCAGCATCTCGAGGTAGTCGCCGAGCGTCTCGGCGTCTCGAAGCACGGCGCGACGGCCGATGCGCCGGCGCACCGTCGACGGCTTGTAGTGCCGGAAGTCGACGCCGGTCTCCTTCTCGACGACGCCGAGGATCGCTGTTGCCGCGCGCACTTCCTCGACGGACTCCCCGGCAGGCATGACGGGCTTGACCGCCCCGCCGCCGAGGTGCACGGCGATCTCGTTCAGCCGCTTCGCGATCTCCTCCGGCGATCCGACGAAGTCCGCAGCATCGGCCTCGATGGCGGCGGCGGGCATCTCGGGATGCTCGGCCGTCGAGGGGTCCTGGACGAACGTCAGACCGCCGGTGGCGGCTATCTCGCGCAGGCCCTGCACGCCGTCCGCGCCGTAGCCGGAGAGCAGGACGCCGCATGCACTCGCCGGCGAGACGGCGAGCGAGGAGAACAGCGCGTCGATGGCTTGTTCGCACTCGGCCTTGCGGCGGCGCAGTCGGACGACGCCATCCTCGATCGTGGCGACGCGACCTTCGGGAACGACATAGACCTTGCCCGGCTCAGGCGTCCCGCCGTTCGCGGCGCGGACGACGGGGAGTGCGCTCTCGGCCTGTATGAGCTCGGGCAGCTTGCTCTCGTGCGTGGGGTCGAGGTGTTGGACCACGATATACGCGAGCTTGCTCTCTGCCGGAACGGCGCGGAAGAACGCCTTGAAGGCCTTCAGTCCTCCGGCGGACGCGCCCACGCCTACGACCGGGCAGGCACCGCGGCCACGTCCGCTCGAAGACCCTCGTTCTGCACCACCACTCACGAACGAACCCTTTCACCCCGTGTGGCAGATATACCCAACGCCTTCTAGCCGCTGGGGTCGCCGGCGTCCACAGCGCAGCTCGCCTCGGCGCGGGCCCTGATCCAAGCTCCGGCGAGCTCGGCCCAGCCGTGCCCGGCCGCTCCCGCGGTGACGACGATGTTGTCATGTATGGCGGCCGCCTCGCCCACCTCCGCCTGCTCGAGGGCGTTGGCGACGAGCACGAGCAGCCCGACAGCCGGCGCCATGGCGACGTCGGTGACCGAATCGCCGATCGCGATCGCGTCCTCACGCACGCGGCCGCGTTCCGCGAGGTCCGCCTCGATGGCGTGCACCTTCGTCACACCTCTTGGCATCACGTGGTACGCGTGTATGTGGCGGATGTCAACGAGCGTGTGCCGCAGGGGCCGGATGACGCCGTTGTCGACGATGGCGAGCGGCAGCTCGAAGGTGTCGAGCACCGTCTGCGCGGCGGCGAGGTCGACCTCGCCACGCAGCGCGTGCGTGACGAGGCGGTCAGTGTGGTACGGCGCGTGGTACTCGAGCTTGCCGGGGAACGCGCCGAGCAGCGCGGCGACCGCCCCCGCGCGCTCGATGACCTCGTACGGCGTCAGCCCGGTCTCTTCCACGAGCCCCGGTGTCCAGTCGCCGAGCTCGTAGCGGACCTCGGTGCCGCGCTCCCGAACGCGCAGCGTGCCCACCTCGGCGATGAAGTCGTGCCAGCCCAGCAGGCGCGCCAGCTCGCGCAGCTGCTTCAGGTTCCGGCCGGAGATGGCGATAACCGGGAGTGTCTCGGCGTTCAGCATGGCGACGGCTTTCGCGGCGGTGGCATCCGGCCGTCCCTCGACGTCCGTCAGCAGCGATCCTCCTCGGCCGAGGAGCGTGCCGTCGAGGTCGGTGTAGAGCACCTTCGCGCGGCCGAGCACGAGGTGGGCGTCGGGGCTGGCGGAAAGGCGTGGCGGACTGGCATTCATGGCGATAAGCGTACCCCTAAGTGTGCCGCCGCGCTGCTCCCGTTCATCACCCTCCGCGACCTGCCCTTTCGCGATGAGGCACGGGCGTTGCACCGCCGTTGGGAGTAGTGCCGAGCGGTCCCTCCCTGACGGGGGGAAGGAGCCAGAAGATGTCCATCCAGAGTCTGGTCATGTCGAAGCCGGCGCTGGCGACGCTGTTCATGTCGCGCGCAGCCGAGTCCGTGCACGAGAACGGGGGCCGGCGCACCGCCGCCCGTGCCGTCGAAGCCGCCATCAAGCGCACCAACGCGTACCCCGCGGTCCTGATCGAGAACGGCGTCGACCCGGAGCAGGCGCTGCGTCCGGAGATGTTCGGCGAGCTCCCGCTCATCGACAAGAAATCGTACGTGGAGCGCTATCCGCTTCGCGACCGGGTCTTGGACGGCAAGCTCACGAGCGCATACACGATAGAGAAGAGCTCCGGCTACTCGGGCGTGACGAACTACTGGCTCCGTACTCCCGAGGAGGACGCTCTCATCCCGAGCTACATGGAGTTCGCGTTCCGGCAGTTCTACCGCCTCGACCTGCGGTCCACCCTGCTCGTCATGGGGATGGCTCTCGGCACCTGGACCGCGGGGATGAAGATGTCCCAGGCGCTGCGCGAAGTCGCGGCGACAGGGAAGTACCCGCTGACGGTCATCACCCCGGGCATCAACCTCGACGAGATCCTCGAAACCGTGCGTGACTTGTCGCCCTCATACGAGCAGACCGTCATCGTCGCCTATCCGCCGTTCGCGAAGCTCCTCATCGACGAGGGGATCCGTCGCGGGATCGACTGGAAGGCCCTCAACGTGCGCCTCGCCGTCGGCGGTGAGGGCTTCTCCGAGGAGTGGCGCGCGCACCTCGGCGCCAAGCTCGGGCACGACACCACGCGCGACCTGCTGGCGGTCTCGAGCGGATTCGGAGCCGCGGACCTCGGTGCGAGCGTGGGCCGGGAGTATCCCGCCACCGTGCTCATCCGTCAGCTCGCAGCGGCGGACACCGCGCTCGCGCGTGACCTCTTCGGCGAGGGGGAGGTGCCGAACCTCTTCCAGTACAGCCCGTCCGGCACGCACATCGAGGCGGTGGGCGGGCAACTCGTGTTCAGCGTGGTGTCGGGCATCCCGCTCGTGCGGTACGCGATCGGCGACCGCGGAGGCGTGATCCCGTTCGGCAAGATGGCGTCGACGCTGGAGGACCACGGCTACGACCTCCAGGCGAGACTCGCCGAGCTGGGCTACGAGCGTGGCGACCTGTGGAGGCTGCCGTTCTTCTACTGCCTCGGCCGGACGGACGGCGTGGTGTTCGTCGGCGGTGTGAACGTGTATCCGGAGAACGTCTCAACGGCGCTCTCGAGCCTCGATGACCCGAGCGTGCTGGGCTACAAGCTCGCGACGACGATGGCGGACGACGGATTCACGCAGCGGCTGCTGGTGCTCGTGGAGTACGAGGCCGGATCGCTGTCGGACGCCGAGCGAGCGAGTCTCGCCGAGCACTACCTGCCTGCCGTCGCCGACGGCATCGCGCGCGACAACGCCGAGTACCGGCGGCTGCGCGAGGTCGCTCCGGAACTCGCGGAACCGGTCGTACACGTATATCCGACGGGTGGAGGCCCTTTCGCCGAGGACGTCGGGAAGATTAAGCGGAAGTACGTCCTGTAGCGGCGAGCCTCCTCTCGGATCGCCGCCTGGGATCCGAAAGGGGGTGCTCGGTGGTCACGCAGCCGTCACTGCTGCCGCTGGCCGCCGGTATCCTCGCTGCCATGCTCGCCGCGATGGCGGCCCTCGTGCCCCTGCGCCGGACGCCCGCCATTCTGTTCTTCACCCTCTTCAACGTCGCCACGGCGGTGTGGACGCTGACGTACTTCGTGCAGATCAACTGGGGGCACTTCGCGGATCCCGCGCTCGCCCCCTGGGGCAGGCCCGATTCGCTGCTGCTCGTGTTCACCGCACTCAGCGTCTCGGCGGCGCCGACGTACTGGTTCCTCTTCGCGGCCGCGGACTCGCATCTGCGATTCTGGCTCAGCCGGCCGGGCCTCGTTCTCGCGCACGTGCCGCTGGCGTACACCATCGTGGTCGGCCTCACGAACCCGTGGACCCATCTCTTCCTCACGACGAACGCGGAAGGCAAGCTCGTCCCCGGGCCGCTCGCTGTCCCGTACTACGCGCTCACCTACGGGTTCGTGGTCGCCGGGACGTGGCTCCTCGTCCGCCACGCGCTCGCCTCCGGCACCACGGCCGGACGCCGTCAGGCGCTCATGCTCGCGCTCGCGCCGCTCGTGCTGCTCACCGGCGGGGTGCTGTACGCATATCGCATGGCGATCGGCGCGCCACTGCGCGTGAACCCGACGCCCGGGCTGTTCGCCGTGCTGAGCCTCGCGCTCGCGTATCAGATCGTGCGCAGCGGCCTGGCGAGCATCGTCCCGCTCTCGACGCTGTCGTCGATCATGGAGAACACCGACGCACCGCTCGCGTACCTCGACGCCGACTTTCATTTCGTCTCGGTCAACTCGGCGTTCCTCGAACGATCCGGCCACATCGAGGCGGAACTCGTCGGCAGGAACTACTTCGCGCTATTCCCCGACCCGTCCCACCGCCTCACCTTCGACGCCGTGAAGCGCACGGGGGTACCGACCGAGCGCAAGGCGGACCCGACGATGCTGCGCGACCGGTCCGGGCGCGACGTCTCGTACTGGAACTGGTCGCTCTCCCCTGTGAAGCGTGACGGCCGAGGCGAGATCGAGGGATTCGTCCTGTCGCTCGTCGACGTCACGGACGAGGTGCTGGCGCGCGACCTGAGCAACGCGCTCGACACGTTGAGCGTCAGCCTTCACGCCGGCTTCGCCTCCGACAGCACGCTCTGCGACACCGTCTCCGAGGCGAGCGAACGCCTCGGCTGCGAGACGGCGACCATGGTGCTCCGCAACGAGCACGGGTGGCGGATGATGCAGGGCTGCGGCCGGACCGAGGTGCACTGGGAGCCGTTCGACGCCGACGTGTACCAGCACATCGCACTCGCGTTGCACCGCGCGCGCACGGCCACGATCGAGGACGCCTCGGCCGACGACCGCGTGACGCCGTCGCTGATGCGCACGCTCGGCGTGCGCGCGGCGCTCGTCGTGCCGCTGCTGTTCGAGAAGGGGGCGGTGGGTGCCGTCGCCTTCGTCGACGGATCGAGGCCGCGGCACTTCGGCCGGGTGCAGATGGACTTCGCGCAGCGGTTCGCCTCGATCGTCACGGCGGTCATGGAGAACCGGCGCGTGTACGAAGGCGAGCGCCGGATCGCCGAGACGCTGCAGGAAAGCATGCTGAGCATGCCGCAGTCGGTCGCGGGGATCGACTTCGCGCACTGCTACCGGTCTGCGACCGAGGCTGCGCGGGTGGGCGGCGACTTCTACGACCTGTTCGATCTCGAGGACGGCAGGATCGCCGTGCTCATCGGCGACATCGCGGGACACGGGATAGAGGCGGCGGTGGCTACGTCCCTCGTGAAGAACACGATCCGCGCGCACGCCCTCGACGATTCCTCCCCGGCGGAAGTGATGGGGCGGACGAACGAGATCGTGCGCAGACAGATGGAGCCGGGGCTGTTCGCGACGGCCTGCTTCAGCGTGCTCGACCGCGCGACGGGCAGACTGTCGTACTGCAACGCCGGTCACCCTCCTACGCTCATCAAGACGGGTGCGGGCGAGGTGATCGAGCTGACGGAGCACTCGACCGTCCTCGGCGTGCTCCCGGACATCGTGTACCCGCAGGGGGAAGCGCGCCTGGCGCCGGACGACGTCCTGGTCCTCTACACGGACGGCGTGATCGAGGCGCGCGGCCGCGGCGGGAAGCAGTTCGGCGAGGATCGGCTGGTAGAGCTGCTGGCCGAGGAGCCGGCGCATGAGCCGATCCGCGTGGTCGACCGGATCTACGACGACGTGATGTCGTTCACCGGCAACGAGCTGTCGGACGACATGGCGCTGCTCGCCGTGCGTCTCGATGGGACTGCGGGTTCGTGAGCGACGGCGAGCCAGTTCTGGCCGGCATACGCTTCGGTCACACGCACGTCGGCGAAGTCCGAGAGCAGCTCGACCAGCTCGGCGCCGGTCGAGAAGCGGTACTCGCCCTCCCGCGTCTTGGCCGCGACGGATGACGTGATGAGCATGATGGGCGCGAGCCCCATAAGGGGCAGCGTGACGAAGGCCTTCGCGAGGGCGATCAGGCGGCGGCCGGGCGTCATCGAAGCGATGGCGGCGAAGTGGGCGCGCACGAGCTCGCGGATGCTGGCGCCCGCCTTCGGGTCCGACAGCACGAGCAGGCCGCCGGGCCTCAGCACGCGCCGCGCCTCGGCGAGCAGGGCGGAGCGGCCGGGCAGCGCGTACAGGACGTTGTTCGCCAGCACGCGGTCGAAGCTGGCGTCGGGGAAGGGCAGCGGCTCCGCCAGGTCCGCGCGGACGAACCCGACCTTAGGGAAGCGCTCGCACTTGCGCCGGGCGCGCCGCAACATGCTCTCGGAGTAGTCGACGCCCGTCACGCAGATGCCGGCCTGATCTTCCGCCAGCCGCTCCTCCACGTTCCCGGTAGCACAGCCGAGGTCGAGCACGGTCATGCCGTCTTCGAGGGCGAGCGCCTCGGCGAGGGCGTCCAGCAGTTGCCCGTACGGGATCGCGAAGCGGACCGCATCGTAGGTGTGGCTGTAGATGTCCCAGAAGCGCGTCGCGTCGCTCACGTCGGCCTTCGTTTCGTCGGGTGCCGCGCCCCTGCCGGCTGCGAGGTGCGTGCCAGGATGGCGGCCGCGGGCCTCCGGCCGGCTACCGGGGTATCAGTGAGCGATAGCGTACTCTAGGAGTGTGTGCGGCAGCTCCTATAGCACATGAGAGGTTGTCGTCTCATGTGCTATAGGAGCACCGAAAGGGGAGGCGAGCGGATGTCGGAGTTCCGGCAGGACCCGGTGACGGGGGTGTGGACGCTCGTCGCGCCGGCGCGTGCCGGCCGTCCTAAGGACTTCAGCCGCGCTCCCGACGAGGCGGCCGACCCCGAGCACTGCCCGCTCTGCGCCGGGCACGAGCACATGACGCCGCCGACCGTCTACCTCGGCACCCTGCCCGACGTGGACGGTTGGGTGACTCGCGTGGTGGACAACAAGTTCCCGGCGCTCACCGCACCCGCGGGTTCCTTCGGTGCCGAGGACGTGTCCGCTCCTCCGCCGTATCGCGGCACGACCGGCTTCGGCGGGCACGAGGTCATCGTCGAGACGCCGAGGCACGGCGAGGGGCTCGCGGACTACTCTGCGGCTCATGCGCGGGTGCTCGTAGACACGCTGGTGGAGCGGGTGAGGTTCTGGCGCGACGACGGGCGGGTGGCGCACGTGCTGGTCTTCCGCAACTGGGGGCAGAAGGCCGGCGCTTCGCTGGCGCACGCGCACATGCAGCTGGCGGCCCTGCCGCGCATCCCCGACGCCGTGGGGCGGGAGATGGGCAACTTCCTCACCTACGCCGAGCAGACGCACGGCCGTTGCGTGCTGTGCGCGGCTCAGCAGGCGGACGACGAGGGCGGCCGCACGGTGTTCGACGACGGGGTCACGCTGGTGCAATCGCCGTGGGCGGCGCCGATCCCCTACTCGCTGCGGCTCTCTCAGCGGCGGCACGCACCGTCGATACTCGACCTCACCTCGGAGGAGCGCGACTCGCTCGGCCGCGCGCTGGTGGCGACCGCGCGCACCCTCAAGGGCCTGTTCGGCGACCCGGCGTTCAACGTGATCCTCCACCTTGCGCCGTTCCGGATCGCGCAACTGGGCGCGGTTCCTTACCACTGGCACGTCCAGTTCATCCTTCGCACGAGCGATCAGGCCGGATTCGAATGGGGGACCGGGCAGTTCCTCAACGTCATCGACCCGGACGACGCAGCGGGGCAGCTGCGCGAGGCGATGGCCGAGCAGGCGCGGGTGTAGGATGATGTTCCCATGCCGTCAAGACGCGTGAAGGGACCCGCAGTGGACAGCCCCGAAGCGGCGGAAGTCGACCTGCCGTACCCGCATTACGAATGCCCGGCCTGCGGCACGGAGCTGCCGCTCACCGAGGCCCGGATCACCGTGACTTGCGCCGAGCACGGGGCGCCCGGCCGCAAGGTCGACGCGGCGATCCGCGACGCGCAACCTTCGGACCGCGCGGCGGTCGAGGAGATATGCGACCGCGTCTGGGGCGAGACCGACATCGACGCTTTCGGCCGCACGTTCGACGTGCTGGCGGCCGACAACATCGTCGCCGAGGTGGACGGCGAGTTCGCCGGCCTCGTCTCTCTCGCCATCGACCGCGGCGACCTCGCGATCGTCATGCTGTCGGTCTACCCGGACTACCAGGGCTCGGGCATCGGCAGCTCGCTACTCGAGGCCGCCGTCACGCGCGCACAGGAGCGGAGGCTGCCCCTCGTGAAGGCTGCGACCACCAACGACGACATCCCCGCGCTCTACTTCTATCAGCGCCACGGCTTCGCCATCTACGAGATCGCGGCCGGCACGATGGTGGACCACCACGGCGCGGTGCTGACCGGTTTCGCGCGCATCCCCGTGCGCGACGAGATCCGGCTGCGCCGTCCGGCGCCGGCCCGGTAACCCTTCGTCGAGAGGACGGCCACCCCCATGCGCACATCCCGGTGGATCGCGGCGGTGCTGGCACTCGCGCTCGGGGCCTCCGTGGTCTCCGCGTGCGCACCCAAGCCGGCCGAGGCGCCCAAGCCCTCGGCCGAGGCCACCTCGGCGCCCAAGGCACCCGAGCCCGCGGCCATCCGCCTCGGCAACCTCCCGACCGAGGACATCCTGCCGCTGTGGGCCGCGCAGAAGAAGGGCATGCTCGCCAAGGCGGGCGTTCAGCTGCAGATCGTCCCGTTCCAGTCGGCGCAGGAGCGCGACGCCGCGTTCACCGCGGGCGCGATCGACGGCTTCATGGGCGACCTGATCGCCGTGGGCGAGCTGGACGACGCGAGGTTCAAGACGCGCGTGGTGACGGTCTGCCTCGGCGCCACGCCGGCCGAGGGCCGTTTCGGCCTCGTGAGCGCGCCCGACAGCGGCATCCGGAAGATCGAGCAGCTGGCGAACGTCCCGGTGGGCACGTCGTCCGGGACCATCCAGGAGTACGTCCTCGACGGCCTCATGGCCGAGGCCGGGATCCCCGCAGCCGACGTGAAGAAGGAAGAGATCAAGAAGGTGCCGGTGCGCTTCGAGCTGCTGATGAACAACGCCATCAAGGCCGCGGCGCTGCCCGAGCCGTTCCTGTCGCTCGCGGTGAAGCAGGGCGCGCACCTGGTCGCCGACGACACCAAGGGCGCCAACCTGTCGCAGACGGTGCTGGCGTTCTCGCAGGACTTCCTCGCCAAGCCGGAGGGCGCCGAGGCCGTCGAGCGGCTGCTCGGCGTGTGGGACGAGGGGGCGGCCGCCGTGAACGCGGATCCGAACGCGTTCAGGCAGTTGCTGGTCGACAAGGCCCGGCTCCCGCAGCCGGTGGCCTCGAGCTACCGGATCAACGCCTACCCGAAGAATCAGCTCCCCACCGAAGCCGAGGTCTCGGCCGTCACTGCATGGCTGGCGGAGAAGGGGCTCACGAAGTCGATGCTCACCTACGCCGACCTGACGTGGGCGCCGGGGCAGACGGTCGAGCCGTCCAATCCGGCGAGCGAGCCGGCGTCGTCCGCACCTACGACGCCGTAGGAGGCGACCGCGAGGGCATGGCTGCCGTCGAGATGCGCGATGCGGGCGTGACGTACGAGGGCGTGGGCCGTGAGGTCCGCGCCCTCGACGGCGTCTCGCTCTCGCTAGCCGACGGCGAGCCCGTGGCGGTCATCGGCCCCAGCGGCTGCGGCAAGTCGACGCTGCTGCTGGCGATAGCGGGCCTGCTGCCGGTCACCGACGGCGCGGTCGAGGTCGCCGGGGAGCCGGTGACCGGTCCGCGACTCCGTACGGCGCTTATCCTGCAGGACTTCGGCCTGCTGCCGTGGAAGACGGCGCTGCGCAACGCAGCGCTCGGCCTCGAGGTGCGTCGCGTCCCGCGGCCCGAGCGGTTGCGGCGAGCGGCCGACGCCCTCGGCCGTGTCGGACTCGGGGAGTTCGCGCACAGCTACCCCGCCGAGCTGTCCGGCGGGATGCGGCAGCGGCTCGCGCTCGCCCGCGCGCTCGCGCTCGACGCCGACCTCGTGCTGATGGACGAGCCGCTCTCCGCGCTCGACGCCCTGACCCGCGAGGACCTGCAGGGGCTGCTGCTCGAGCTGTGGCGCTCGCGCGGGCACACGCAGGTGCTGGTGACGCACTCGATCGAGGAGGCGGTGTACCTCGGCAGGCGGATCGTGGTGCTGACGCCTCGGCCGGGACGCGTGTCCGCCGTCGTCGAGAACCCGCGGATGGGCGCGGAAGGCTACCGCGACACGGAGGCGTTCTACGCGCGGTGCGCGGAGCTGCGCCGCCTGCTCGCCGCCGAGGGCGCGTTCGCGGTCTCTGCCGAGGAGGGGGGCCGGCCGTGAAGCGCGGGCTGACACGCCGCGTGCTCGGCTACGGCGGAGCGGTCGCGATCGTGCTGCTCGCGTGGGAGCTGGGATCGCTCGCGATCGGCTCGCCGGCGCTGCCGTCGCCGGTGGTCGCGCTGGCCGGGTTCGCGCGGCTGTTCGTGCCCGAGCTGCTGCCGCACCTGTTCGCGAGCGCGGGCAGGGTGCTCGCGGCCGTCGCGATCGGGACGGTGCTGGCCGTGCCGCTCGGCCTCGTGCTGGGCAGGACGCCGAGGGCGGACGCGGTGTTCGCGCCGGTCGTCTTCCTGCTGTACCCGGTGCCGTGGGTCGTGATGCTGCCGGTGTTCCTCGTGCTGCTCGGCATCGGCAACGCGCCTAAGGTCGCGCTCATCACCGTCATCGTCTTCTTCCAGATCCTCGTGACGTCGCGCGACGCCGCGCGGGCCATCCCGCCGGCGTCGGTGCTCTCCGTCCGCTCGCTGGGCGCGACACGGCTGCAGGTGTTCCGCCACGTCGTCGTGCCCGCGGCGCTGCCCGACATCTTCACGGCGCTGCGCATCGCGTCCGGCACCGCCATCGCCGTGCTGTTCCTCTCCGAGACGGTGGCTGGGACGTCCGGCCTCGGCTTCTACATCATGGACGCGTGGGGGCGGATCGCGTACTCGGACATGTTCGCGGGCATCCTCGGGCTCGCGCTGCTGGGCGTCGTGCTCTACGAGCTGCTCGAAGCCGCCGAGCGGTGGCTGACGCCGTGGACGCGCGTCGCCCGCTGAGCGAAAAGCCCTTCAGCCGAGGCACCTTCGTGCCGAAATCCACAGCCAGGGAGACAGTACGAACGCGAACCGTTCGACTAATACCTGGAAGGAGGGTGGCGGCGAATCTTCCATCATCTGGAAGCGCATCAGGAGACGCTCACACGAACTCATACATGAAGTCTACATCCCAGCAGCAGACTCTCCCCTCGCACCAGCCCTGATCGCACCGCCATCCTCCCCGCCCCGAAGATGCAACGAAGGCCGGCTCTCGAGAGCCGGCCTTCGGCGTTGTTGGTGCCCCCGGCAGGAATCGAACCTGCGACACCAGGTTTAGGAAACCTGTGCTCTATCCCCTGAGCTACGAGGGCTTGTCGTGCATTCCGGCAGGTCAGTGACTTGTAGGCCTACTGCCGGCCGTGCTGCGCTCCGTCCGAGTAACTGTATAGCCACTGTCAGGCTTGGCACACCACCTGGAACAGCCTCGTCTGGCGCTCGTACATGGTATCCGACTCACGGCCCTGCCTCCACCCATCCAGGTCGACCACGACGCCCTTGTCGGCTGGCCCGTCCTCCCTGATGAGGATGTCGCCCATGGTCTGTGCCGCGCGGTCAACGTCACTGGGCAGGAGGTGCCCGTACGTCGACATGATCAGGTCTCCACTGCCAGGCGAGTGTCCGAGCAGGACCGCGACGGCCTTCGGGTTCAGTCCCTCAGACAAGAGCACCGTGGCGAACGTGTGCCTGATGCAGTGCGGCGTGAAGCGGGTGAGGCCCATCTCTTCCACGATGGGCGTGAACAGCCGGTGGATGTTGCTGCGGTGCTGCGGATGACCGTGCATAGTCGGGAAGACGAGCTCGAACTCGCTCGGCGGGCAGACCTCGCGATGGGCACGCAGGACGTCGAGGACACCTGCACTGACGGGTACCTGCCTGCGGCTCGTCTTGCTCTTCAGGTGGGGCAGCAGTCTTCCATCCTGGATCTGCGTCCGCACGAGGATCTGGCTGTTCCGCCAGTCCACCGCCTGCCACGTCAGCCCTGCCAGCTCCCCGAACCGTAGGCCCGTGGCGAACCAGACGGTGAACATCGACTTGGACTCGGTCGGTGCGAGGTCGATGAACTTCAGGATCTGCTCCTTGTCGAGGACTACGATCTCCTTCTGCCGCAGCTCGCCGTGGTGCTTGTAGGCTACGTCGTCGGCGGGGGAGCGGCTGATCAGGCCGTCACGGACAGCCCGACGCAGGATCTGACGCAGGCGCGTGAGGGACTTGCGCACGGTGTACGGCGAGTGCCCGCCCGCGACGAGCTCGGCGAGGTGACGCTCACAGTCCCTCGTGGTGATGTTCTTCAACGGCATGTCGCCGAAGAAGTCCATGAGCCGCCGGCATGTTAGCCGGTAGTCCTCCTGTGTGGAATCAGCCAGATGGTTGATCGAGCACAGGAAGTCGGTGTTCACGTACTCCCGGAACGTGACGATCCGCGGCTTCGGATCCTCTCCCAGGATGATGCGCCGGCGGATCTCCTCCGCCTCCCTGAGCGCATCCTTCTTCGTGGGCCACGTGTGCGTGTACACGTCTCTGCCGGTCGACGGATTGAAGACCTTCCCGAGGTACCGCTTCTTCCCATCCGCCAGCTTCCTAGTGATGATGTGCGCCACTGCGCACCTCCATTCGATTAGTCGTTACCGAGGGTGATGCCGGTATCCTCCAGCCAGACGAGCACATCCGACCTCGAGAAGCGCTTGTACCGGCCGACCTGGTAGTGGGGCATGTCGTAGAGGCGGCACGCCGAGTAGTGGGGTTGGGGTTGGGGTTGCCCCGCTCTCGTTGACACCTTAGCTTCGAACGGAAGCCGCCATTTCGGCGTCCTCCGCCCACATCTTCTCGTACTCCATCGGGCTGCGGTAGCCGAGCGACGAGTGTCGCCGGTGCGGGT
>DASXUP010000018.1:0-169515 GCA_036504755.1 Coriobacteriia bacterium | reverse complement strand
ACGCTCGGACTCACGCGCTACGCGGACGGCGCGCTCCTTGAACTCAAGAGAGAACTTCGGTCTTCCCACGGGTAACAGACTCCTTCCTCCAGGATGCGATAATCCTGGAAACGGAGCCTCCGTCAAACCCGGGGCGCTTCAAGGAGCGAACCGTACGTCAGGTTCTGGGCGGCGTATTGCCCGGCCGGCCTCACATCCTGATCAGTGCCGTAGAAAGGAGCTGCGCTGTAGTTGAAGCTGTAGCAGTAGGTAAGGTAGCCCCAGCCGTAGGCTTGCGCGGGAATCGAAACAGGAATCGCGAGGACTGCAGCAATCGCAAGAAGGAGTAGCAGGCGTCTTTTCATACTCGCCCCTCTCCGCCCCCATCCCCCTGGAGGGGGACTGGCCGTGCCCGATAAACCCCCGCTTATCGGGACAACCTTTGCGGCGCAAGACGTTGGTACTGCTGGCCGAGCGAGATGTCAAATCGTGGCCGCTACTTCCCGCACTCCGCCAACACCGAGCAATCGTCGCTATCGGTCTTACCGAAACCTTTCCATCCTCTACCTCTTCCCGTCATCCTGAGGATGGCAAGCAGGGGTAAGCGGTCTCGGCGGGGCAAGGCGCCCATCCCCGGTCCCCGCTTTCGTCCACATACGCGTGCCAGAGCATCCCCGAGAACACCCGCTTACGGCCGTCGCTTTCGGCAGATTTGCGGCAAGAACGGAATCAGCGCCTTCGTCGGGCGGCAGCCGCAGAACCCGTCTGAACAGCGTTTCCGCTGGTAGTAGCTATGGCGGAGGCGCGTGCGAATCGAACACACCCGGGACGCTCTTCACGCCCCACAACGGTTTTGAAGACCGCGGGCCCCACCAGGGACCATTCGCCTCCGCCGCGTATTGTAGCGTCCTCGCACCGCCTTCGCGCGCGGTGAGACTTTCCTCATCCTGACCTGTTTGGCATTCGCCCTGCTCACGAGCTTGCAGCGTCCGTTGGAGGAGGTTGCCCGATGAGCAAGGCACGCATCTACACGACGGTAGTCCCCGCGATCGTGCTGGCCGCGGTGGTCGCCCTCAGCGGCGGCACCGTAGCCGCAGTCAAGGCGACGGAGAAGCCGTCGTTCTGCGCGACCTGCCACGAGATGACGCCGTACCACGACGCTTGGAAGGCGGGGCCGCACAAGGGCGTCAGCTGCGTCGCCTGCCACGTGGACCCCGGAGCGCCGGCTCAGCTGACTCACAAGGTCTCGGCGCTGAAGGAGGTGTTCGACCACTACGCGACCTCGCCGAAGTTCCCAGGAGGCGGCGTGGCCGTTCCGAACTCCCGGTGCCTCGCCTGCCACGGCGACCTGCCCGCGCGCACCAAGTCAGGGTTCCCCCACGCTCAGCACGTCAAGGAAGCGGCCTGCGTCGGCTGCCACTCGACGACGGGCCACAGAGTCTCGCCCGACACGCTGCGGAAGGCGGGCCTGCTCGCCGCGGGGATCCTGACCGCGTCCGACTCGGCCTCGGCGGAGACATCGGGCGGCGTGCACGTGAAGGTCGATTGCAGTCGCTGCCACGACCTCGCTAAGACCGTATGCGCGACGTGCCACACCGCGCCGCACAAGCCGCGAGGCGGTTGTCCCACATGCCACGCCGCGGGCGTTCGCTGGACGTTCGCGCACCCCGACACGGCCGCGACGTGCACCACTTGTCACGAGGTGCCGAAGAACCACTTCACGGGTACCTGTGTCAGCTGCCACGACCTCAAGACGCCTTTCGCGAACACTGCCTTCAGGCACACCTCGGCCGTGTGCTCGACCTGCCACATCACGCTGGCGGGGCACGCCGCTACGGCGCTCGAGTGCTCCACCTGTCACCGGAAGACGGGGGTGAGCTGGGTCTTCGGCCATCCGGCCTCCTCGGCCTGCGCGGACTGCCATCGCCGGCCCGCCGGCCACTTCAGCGGCGCCTGCGCGAGCTGCCATTCGCCGAGCGTCCCCTTCGCGCAGACCACGTGGAGGCACCCGACCTCCACGACCTGCCAGTCCTGCCACTCTCGGCCGGGCGGCCACCGCTCCGGCACCTGCTACACGTGCCACAGGCGACCGGGGCGCAGCTGGGCGTTCAGCCACCCGGGCTCCTCGGCGTGTGCGAGCTGCCACAGGCCGCCCGCGAGCCACTTCGGCTCGAACTGCGCGGGCTGCCACTCGCCGGGCCGCGCATGGACCGGCGCCTCGTTCGCTCACCCTTCCACGCACCACGACTGGCGCAGCATGGCGTGCGCGAACTGCCACCCGAGCGGTCCGCCGAGGGTGGGCTGCACGTGCCACGGCGGCGGCAGCACCGGGCCGAGTGGGGGCTGAGACCCGCAATGACGGACTTCGGCATCATATCTGCAGGTAGAATGGCTCCTCGTCGAGGGCGATCGGACGGACACGGATGAGACTGACGCACGATAGGCGCTTCTGGACGGCGGTCATGGCCGCGGCGGGGCTCCTGCTCGCGACGGCGGTCGCGTTCGCCACCTCCGGCTTCCCCGTCCCGGGAGAGACCCCCGCGCTCCCCTCCGTCGTCACCGCGCGGCCCGTCGAGGCGTCGCCGCCGTCGCCGGCGGCCACGGCATCGCCGCCCGCCGCGTCGACCCCCGGGACCCGCACCGCTGCAGCCGTCCTCCCCGCACCGGCGGCGTCCGTGCCTCGCACGTCACCGCGCCCGGCGCCGCCACGCGTGGCTCCCGCGGCGAAGCCGCCGACGACGCGCCCGGACAGTCGCGAGGTCGTGCACCCCGACGTCCGCGAGGAGTCCGAGCGCCCGAAGGCCGCTCCGCCCTCCGCCGCGACGCCGCTCTCCGCCCTGGGGTACCGCTCCGGCCGGCATCCTGAGGTGCGGGCGCAGGGATCCGAGGGCGTCGGCACGGCAGCTGCTACCAACTCTGCATCGAAGCACCCGCGGAGCGAGGAGGCGCCGTGCGGATCCTACTCATCGAGGACGAGGACGGGATCGCCTCGTTCGTGACCAAGGGCCTGACCGCCGAGGGTCACTGCGTCGACCGCGCCGCGGGAGCCGCCGAGGGAGCCGGGCTCGCGGCGAGCCGCGAGTACGAGCTCGTGCTGCTCGACCTCGTCCTTCCCGACGGCCACGGTCGCGACGTCCTCGCGCAGATCCGCGTCCGGACTCCGGAGCTTCCCGTCATCGTGGTGTCCGCCCTCGGCGAGGTGGACGACAAGGTCGACCTGCTCGATCTCGGCGCCGACGACTATCTCACGAAACCGTTCGCCTTCGCGGAGCTGTCCGCGCGCGTGCGGGCGAACGCTCGCCAGGGCAAGGCGAACTCACGTCAGCTCTCCGCCGGCGACCTCACCCTCGACACCAAGACGCGCGTGGCGAGGCACGGCAGCCGCTCCGCCGACCTGCCGAGCAAGGAGTTCGCGCTGCTCGAGTACCTGATGCGTCACGCGGGGCAGGTGATAACGCGGCAGCAGCTGCTCGACGCTGTGTGGGGATTCACCTTCGACCCGGGCAGCAACGTGGTCGACGTGTACGTCGGCTACCTGCGGCGAAAGCTCGACGAGCCCGGGTCGCCTTCCGTGATCGAGACCGTGCGCGGAGCGGGCTATCGTGTCCCTGCCTAGCCGGATCCCTACGTCGGGCCGCGTTGCCCTCGGCGTGACGAGCGTCCTCGTCCTGGGCGTCGTCGCGCTCTCGCTCGTCGCGTACGTCGGCGTCTCGAGGCGCTTGGCGGCGGACGTGGACCGCGCGCTCTCCAGGGAGGCCGAGGCATACGCCGCGGCGATCGGTCCCTCGGCCACCCGCAGGACGAACGACCTCGTGTCGCTGTCTCGCGAGTACATTCGGGCGCGCACCGGCGCCGAGAGCGAGAATCGCCCCGTCCTGCTCGTGAAGTTCGCGTCCGGCAAGGTGCTGAGCAACAGCGAGATCGCGCTCGAGTCCGCCCCCGCCGACGCTCGCCTGCTCGACGCGTCGTCCTCGGGGCGGCGGTTCGCCGACGTGGCGCTGGGCAGGCTGCGATATCGGGTCGCTGTGATCCCGGTGTCCGACCCCGAGGGACGGGTGGTCGCGGTCTTCCAGGCGGCGCTCTCCAAGCAGCCGGCGGAGCAGGTGGCGACCCAGCTCGCCTGGACGCTCTTCGGCGCGGGTCTCGCGATCGTGCTCCTCGGGGCGGCGTTCTCGGCGTTCGTCGCGCAGGCCTCGCTCCGGCCGCTGCGGCGGGCCGCCCGCACGGCGGGCGAGGTCACGATGTCGTCGCTCGGGAGGCGCATGGACTACGACGGCGCCGACGACGAGGTCGGCCGCATGGTCGGGGCACTGAACGCGATGCTCGGACGCCTCGAGGCCTCCTTCGACGAGCAGCGCCATTTCGTGGCGGACGCGAGCCACGAGCTGCGCACCCCCCTCGCCATCGTGCGCGGCCACCTCGAGCTGCTGTCCGGGGCATCCCTCTCGGCCGAGGACCGCGCTCACGCCCTGCGAGTCGCGTTCGCGGAGCTGGACCGCATGAACCGCCTCGTGGACGACCTGCTCGCGCTCGCGCGGCTCGACGCCGGCGGCATGCGGGAGCCCCAGGCGATGGAGCTGGCGACGCTGGTGACCGAAGCGGCCGCCCGCGCAAGCGCGCTGTGCGACTGCCGCGTCGACACGGACGCGCCTCGGCCGGTATGGGTCGACGGCGATCCCGACGGGCTGATGCAGGCCGTGCTGAACCTCGTGAAGAACGCGGCCGCCGTTACTCCCCCCGACGGGAGCATCACCGTCGCCGCGCACCGGCAGGGCGGCCGCGCGGTGATCGAGGTGGCGGACACCGGGCCCGGGATCCGGCCGGCGGACCTGCCCCGCATCTTCGACCGCTTCTACCGGGCGCACGGCCCCCGTCGCTCGGACAGCGGCGGCAGCGGGCTCGGGCTGGCGATCACCCTGCGCCTCGTCGAGCTCCACGGAGGGACGATCACCGCGCGCAACCGCGACGAGGGCGGCGCGCTGTTCCGCATCGAGCTGCCGACCGTCGCCGCCCCGCGCGACGCAGCCTAGCGCCGCTAGCGCTTCAGCACGCGCTCGTCGCCCACGCGCTTCGTCACGCCCTGCGCGTCCAGCCATTCGAGCAGCGGGACCACGTACTTCCGCGAGGTGCCCAGCACGTCGCGCGCGTCCTTCGCGAGCAGCGTCCCGTGCTCCCGCAGGTAGGCCACGAGCACCTCGCGCGCCGCGTCCAGCGCCTCCCGCGCGAAATGCAGCTCGCCGCCGAGGCGCACGACCTTCCCCTCGGCCGTCAGCTTGCCGAGGGCGCGTCGCGCCACCTGCGCGTCCACGCCAGCCTCGGCCGCCAGCTCCGGAAGCCCCACGGGCGCCAGCCCCTGCGCGCGCAGGAGCGGCAACAGCGCGGCCATCGCGGCTTCCTCGCCCGCGACCGCGGACGCCGCCGCCTGCGGATGCCGCACGATCCCGCGCTCGACCGCCGCCGCCCCGCGCTCGACCGCGAGCGCGAGCACGGCGTCGAAGACGCGCTCCTGCAGGCCGCGCCGCACCCGGTCGCGCAGCGCCAGCGCCGCGACGCCGGTGGCCTTCGGGTTCTCCGCGTGGAACGCGAGCAGCTGCTCGCGGATCGCCTCGACGAGCTCGTCGAGCACCGCCGCCGGCGCGAAGTACGTCTCGCTGCCGGCCTTCAGCCGCTCCAGCGCGGAGCGGTTGAGCGCGTCCGCGACGACCGAGCGCTGAACGCCCAGCGAGGCGGCCACCTCGGCCGACGTCATCGGCATGTCGCGGCTCGCGAGCAGGCCGACCGCGGCCGCGTCCACGTCGTGCGCCGCGAGCGCGGCGATCGTCTCGCGCTCGGACGGCTTCAAGCGCGTGCGCCGCGGCGGGAGCACGTCGAGGACCACGCCGCCGCCGATCGTCATCATCGGGGAGTAGCTGCGCACGATGAAGCGGTCGTCGTAGCGCGGCGCCAGCGACTCCTCGAGCCGCACCTGCGCGTATCCGCTCTGCCCCGGCGCGAGCTCCTCGGCGTCCATCAGCAGCACCCGGCCGAGGACCTCGCGCGTGCCGTGGTGCACGTGCACCCGCGCGCCGGACGAGAACGGCTTCTCGTTGCCGGGCAGGTACGTGAACCGCGCGTCGAACCGGTCCGTCACTGTCAGCGAGCCGGGCACCGCCGCGATGTCGCCGCGCCCGATCTCGTCCACGTCGACGCCGGCGAGGTTGAGCGCCACACGCTGCCCCGCGCTCGCCTTCTCGACGGCCGAGGAGTGCACCTGCACCGATCGGACGCGCGCGGTCCGGTGCGACGGGTACAGCTCGACGGGGTCGTCCCGCTTGACGCTGCCGCTCCACAGCGTGCCCGTGACGACCGTCCCGGCACCGGCGATCGTGAAGACGCGGTCCACCGGCAGCCGGAACGGCAGCTCCGCCTGGCGGGCGTGCGTCTCGGCCGCCACGGAGTCGAGCGCGGCGCGCAGCTCATCGAGCCCCTGCCCCGTCTTCGCCGATACCTGCACGACCGGCGCGCCTTCGATCGACGTGCCTCGCAGCAGCTCGCGGACGTCGTCGGTCACCATCGCCAGCCACTCCGGATCGGCGAGGTCCGCTTTCGTGATCGCCACGACCCCCCGGTCGATGCCGAGCAGGTCGATGATCGCGAGGTGCTCCCGAGTCTGCGGCATGACACCGTCGTCCGCGGCCACCACCAGCAGCACGACGTCGATGCCGGTGGCGCCGGCCACCATCTGGCGGATGAAGCGCTCGTGCCCGGGCACGTCGACGACGCCGAGCACCCGCCCCGACGGCAGCGCGAGCCGCGCGAAGCCCAGCTCGATGGTGACTCCGCGCTCCTTCTCCTCCGGCAGGCGGTCGGGGTCGGTACCGGTGAGCGCTTTGACGAGCGCGGACTTGCCGTGGTCGATATGGCCGGCGGTGCCGAGGACGAGCGAGGGCGCCGCCACGCGCTACACCCCGCAGACGGCACGCGCGACTGCCGAGACGACCTCGAGCTCCTCGGCTTCGGTGAGCGTCCGCGGGTCGAGCAGGAGGCGGTCCTCGGAGATGCGGGCGACCACGCAAGGCTCGCCGAGGCGCAGGCGCTGCTCGAGCTCCACCACCCCCACGTCATGCGGCGTGACGGCCACGACGTGCGTGGGCACATCGGCCATCGGCAGCGCGCCGCCGCCGGCCCGCGAGACGTCATCGGCCACCGTTACGCCGACGGCGTCCCCGCAAGCATCGGAGATGCCGCAGGCCATGCGACCGGCGCGCTCGCGCATCTCCTCGGCAGGCGCGGTGAGCATCCGCAGGACCGGGATCTCGCGGACCGCGCGCTCGGGATCGAGGTAGAGGCGCAGCGTCGCCTCGAGCGCCGCGAGCGTCATCTTGTCGAGCCGCAGCGCGCGGGCGAGCGGATGCCTCCGCAGCCGGTCTATGACGTGCCACTTCCCGACCAGGATTCCCGCCTGCGGCCCGCCCAGGAGCTTGTCGCCGGAGGCGGAGACCAGGTCCGCGCCGGAAGCGACGGCCGAGGCGATCGTCGGCTCGCCCGGGAGGCCGAACGGCGCGAGATCGATCAGCACTCCGCTGCCCTGGTCCTCGAACACGGGGATGCCATGATCGCCGCCCAGATGCACGAGCTCCGCGACCGGGACCTCCTCGGTGAATCCCACCATGCGGAAGTTGCTGGTGTGCACTTTCAGCAGCAGGCCGGTGTCCGGCCCGATCGCCCGCTCGTAGTCGGCCGGGTGCGTCTTGTTGGTCGTGCCCACCTCGACCATGGTCGCCCCGGACTCGCGCATGATGTCGGGGATGCGGAAGCTGCCGCCGATCTCCACCAGCTGCCCCCGCGAGACGATCGCCTCCTTGCCGGAGGCGAGCCCCGCCAGTCCGAGCAGCACGGCCGAGGCGTTGTTGTTGACCGCCATCGCCGCCTCGGCGCCGGTGAGCTTCACCAGCAGCTCCTCGACGTGCGCCTGCCGAGAGCCGCGCTCGCCCGACGCGACGTCGTACTCGAGCGTCGAGTAACCGGCCGCGGCCTGGACCACGGCGTCCATGGCCGCCGTGGCGAGCGGTGCCCTGCCGAGGTTGGTGTGCAGCACGATGCCGGTCGCGTTGATGACGCGGCGCAGCGACTGCCGCGCCTTCTCGGCTGTCCGCCTCGCCGCGTCCGCGGCGATGCCGGTCGCGTCCGGCTCGAGCGGCGAGCCGCGGAGCACCTCGGCGCGCGCGGACTCGACGGCCTCGCGCACCGCGTCGAGCACGAGCACGCGAGGGTGCGACTCCAGCAGCGCGGCCACGTCGTCGCGCTTCAGGAGCTCGTCGACCTTCGGAAGCTTGCGGAGCCGCGTCTGTGCGTCCATGGACCCATTCTAGCCGAAGGGGCTCACGCCACCGTGACGACGTCCCCGGAGTCGAGCATCTGCGTCACGAGGTCGGGCATCGCCCCGACCGCGCCCACGGCGAGGCGGTCCTTCAGCCCGAGGTAGTCGAGGCACGTGCCGCACGCGTACACGGGGACGCCGTCCTCGACGAGGAGGAAGAGGTCGTCGAGGGACTCCGATCCCTCGCACGCGAGCCTCACGCCGTCGTTCACGAAGAACACCAGTCGGGGCTTCGCGGCCGCCCGGGCGAGCGAGTAGAGGAAGTTGCGCATCAGGATGCGGCCGAGCTCCTCGCTCTGGCTGCCCATGCGGTCGGACTCGATGAACACGACCTTGCCCACGCCGGCGCTCCTCCCCCTAGACCACGGTCACCCTCCCGGGCTTCCCGTCGAAGAGTCTTCCCACCTTCGCGGCCAGCTCGCCGCGCTCCTCGAGCGCGGCGGCGAGCGCGTCGGCATGGTCGCCGCGCACGGCTATCAGCAGTCCGCCGGAGGTCTGCGGGTCGCACACCACGTCCCACCACTCGCTGCTCGCCTGCCATTCGGTGAAGGACCGGGCGTACTCCACGACGTCTGCCGTCCGCCCGGGCTTCACGCCTGCCTCGGCGTACGCGAACGCCCCGGGGAGCACCGGCAGCATGTCGGTCCGCAGCTTCGCGGCGCATCCCGAGGCCTCGGCCATCTCGTGAAGGTGACCGAGGACGCCGAATCCGGTGACGTCGGTCGCCGCGTCCACGCCCACCTCGATCATCGCCTCGGCGGCTAGGCGATTGAGGCGCGACATCGACTCGATGGCGGCCCTCTTCTCCACCTCGGTGGCGACGCCGCGCTTGATTGCGGTCGCGACGAGGCCCGTGCCGAGGGGCTTCGTCAGGAAGAGCACGTCTCCCGGGCGAGCGGCGCTGTTCCGCACCACACGGTCGGGCCGCACGGTTCCCAGCACCGACAGGCCGTACTTCGGCTCGGCGTCGTCGATCGTGTGGCCCCCCACGGTGACGGCGCCCGCGGCGATCACGGTCTCGGCGCCGCCGCGCAGCACCTCGGCTATCACCTCGGGGTCCATCTTGCACGGGAACGCCAGCAGGTTCATCGCGGCGAGCGGCTTGCCGCCCATCGCGTAGATGTCGGAGAGCGCGTTGGCCGCCGTGATGCGGCCGAAATCGTACGGGTCGTCCACGATCGGCGTGAAGAAGTCGACGGTCAGCAGCAGCGCGGTGTCGTCCGAGATGCGGTAGACCGCCGCGTCGTCGGAGGTCTCGAACCCGACCATGAGGGAGTCGCTGTGGCCGGGAGCGAGCGTTTCAAGGATGGCCTTCAGGTCCGCCGGACCGTACTTGGCGGCTCAACCGGACTTCGTCGAGTACTGCGTGAGCCTGATCTTCTCCGTCATGCGGCCATCCTCCTCTCCACGGCACGAGAATGAGTATAAACGGAAATGATACCTGGTATCACTTCGTGCCCATCCGAGCGAGCACGCTGCGGACGAGATCCAGCCGCCACTCCCTGTTGGCCGATGCCTCGGCGAAACGGTCGAGCAACGGCCTCGACTCCGGCGCCAGGAAGTACAGTTCCCCTTCCCCGGACCCCAGGGCGGTCACGAGTCCTCCCGCCAGCATCACTCCCAGGGCCTCCGCGATGGCGACGGGGTTCCTGCCGAGGCGGTACGCGAAGCCCTCCGCGCTGTCGCGTAGTCCCGGCTGCGAGTGCAGCAGGACCAGCAGGTCCCAGGCGGCGAAGGAGACCAGGTAGCGCTCGACGAACGGATCGAGTTCGGGATGCGGGGACCGGCCGCCCTCAGCCATGGCGGTCCGGCGTTCAGACGGAGACGACGGGGTCGGGCGGGAACGGGGGGAGCGGCAGGCAGAAGAAGAAGCCTTGCCCGTAGCGGACGCCCAGCTCCTTGACCGCTGCGAGCTCCTCGGCCGTCTCGATGCCCTCGGCGATGAGGCTGACGCCCATCTCCTCGGCGAACGTGGCGAGGCTCTTCACCAGCTGGTATCGCACCCGATCGTGATCGATGCCCCGTATGAGCGAGATGTCGATCTTGAGCCACTGGGGACGCACCTCGGCGAGGCACTGCAGGGAGCCGTAACCCGCACCCGCGTCGTCGACGGCCACGGAGAAGCCCAACGCCCTCAGGTACTCGAGGGTGCTGCGGAACGCGCAGAAGTCGACGATCGCGGTCCGCTCCGTTATCTCGAGCACGAAGCGGTCCGGCTCCATCCCCGATTCCGCGATGAGCGCGCCGAACACCGCCTCTCGCAGCTCCGGGTCGGACACCGACTCCGGCTCGATGTTGATGAAGAGCAGCCGCCCGGCCGGCAGGTCGCGTGCCACCTCGATCGCCTTGCGCCGGCACAGCCGCTCGAGCTCCATCACGAGGTCCGCGTCGTAAGCGACCTTGAAAAGCTTGTCCGGACGCTCGAACTCCCCACCCTCCGGTCCGCGCGACAGCGCCTCGTACCCGATGACGGAAAAGTCCTCGAGGTCCATGACGGGATGCACGAGCGTGCGGACTTCCTCGGCCTCGATGATGTCGCGCAGCCGCCTCTTGCGATCGGCACCGTCCACCTGCTCGCGCACGTGCGAATCGGAAAGCGCGGTCTCGAGGCCGTTGTACACGAGCCGCTCGACGCGCTTGCCCGCCGAGGCGACGATGGTGGCGGCACCGGTGTAGCAGCCGAACTTGCGGTAGATGGCCGGGTCGATCGACTCGGCGAGGTACTCGCGCACACGCGTCTCGACGCGGTCCGCCAGCATCCGCAGCGACTCCGGCTCGACGTGAAGCGTGTTGCGCGGAGGCGAGAGCACGATCACGAACGCGTTGCCCGCGACCATGAGCTCGGCGACGATGTCGGAATCGCGCATGTACGTGCCGGTGATCGCGACCAGGGAGGCGGCGATGTCCCGCATGACGCCGTCGAAGACCTTCCAGCCATAGATCTCCTCGATCTTGCTGTAGCGCACCACGTTCATGCACAGGATCGACACCTCGCCGCGGTCCTCGAGCAGCGCCTCGATGCGCGGGAAGAGCAGCGGGGTGGTCGGGAGGCCGGTGACGGGGTCGAACAGCAGCCGCTTCATCTCGGGGTGCGAGTCGACGGCGTCGCGCAACTCGAGCCAGGACTCGAGGAGCTGGTCCTCAGGCTGGTTGCGCCCCTCCATACGACACCCCCGGATCTCCGTCGGTCAGACAGAGTCTAGCATCAACCGGAGCCGTGGTTCAGACGTAGGTGACACGTAGCACAGCGGCTCCGAACGGGGCGAGAACGGTCGCGAAAGAGGGTCCGGTGACGGGTACCGGAGCGCCGCCGCGGATGTCGCCGACGGAAGCGACGCGCCGCTCGAACGTGAGGTTCGCCGTCACGCGCTCGCCCGAATGGTTGAGCACCATCAGCACGTCGCCGTCGTCGCCCGACGCGAGGACGACCTCGGCTTCCGGGCGGTCGCACGCGAGCGGCGCCGCGGCGCCGGCGGCGGCGGCCTGAGAGCCGTAGACGGCCCGCAGGAGGTCGCGCACGGGCGAGAGCGCTCCCCACGTGTCGGGCTGGGCGAGCCCGCGCTCGGCGGGCACCGCCAGGAACACCGCCTGCCCCTGCCCGAAGCGGTTCATGGTGAGCAGCGGGTTGCCCGTCGCGTCCGTGGCCACCACGATCGCGTCACCTCGGCCGAGAAGGGCGTAGTGCTCCACAGGCAGCGCCGCGTCGAAGCTGGTGAGGTCACCCAGCATCCCCGGCTGCGCCACGCGGCAGCTCACGGCTCGCCGCGGGCCGTCGTCGCCGAGGAACTCCATGCCGAACAGCTGCCGCGCTCCAGGCTCCGCGTCGCCGCCGCCGTAACTCGCGAACAGCGACCCGCCGCCCTGCACGAACGCCTCGATGCGCTCCCACGTCTCGGCGGAGAGCTTGAACGCCGAGGGAACGACGAGCATGCGGTACGCGCCCAGGTCCTCGTCCTCGTGCACGACGGTCACCGGCACGTGCGCTTCCTTCGCGGACACGTACGCCTGCAGGCAGCTGCGCGGCGCGTGCAGTCCCGCGAGCGACGGCAGCGGCTCCCAGCGCTCGGCCGGCATCACGACGGCCACCCGTTCTCGCGGCAGGGCGTACCCCCCTCGGCCGAGGCGGAGCGCCACCTTCGCGAAGCGCCGTGCCTCCGCGAAGCTCGGCTTGCCGATGCCGTCGCTGTCCTCGACGCCGACGAGCACCTCGTACGGGTCGCGGAAGTACGGCTCGCGGTTCTCGGTCTGGGCGTCGCGGAACCGGCGCAGCACCGCCCCGGCGGCGCCGTTCATGACCGCCGAGTACAGAGCGAGGCGCGTGTGGGCGGCCTCCTCGAACGCGGAGTAGTCGAGCGAGAACACGCCGACGTCGTCGAGGAGCACGGGCAGCGCTCCGCGCGCCACGTGCAGCAGGAAGCTGTCGAGGTAGGTGCCGGACCGCGAGGTCATCGGCCCTTCCGTGGCGTAGATGCGGTACGCGGCGGTGGGGTGGCTGACCACGAAGCCGAAGTCGTCGAGCGCGGTCCGCGCGTCGATGCCAGTGGCCAGTTGGAACGTCTCGGCGTCGATACCGATCGTGACCGGCCGCTCCTTGTCGATCTCGCGGATCGCGTCGCGCAGCTTGGCGGCCCAGACGCGCAGCGCCTCGGCGGACTCGAACCTGGCGAGGAAAGGCTCGTTGCCGAGGTCCCAGGCGAAGATCGCCTCCTCGCGGCGCAGCGCCATCACGATCCGCTGCACGAGCGCGGTCTCGCGGTCGACCAGATACGCGTCGGTGCGAGGGTCCCGCCCCTTCGCCCACGGCACGTCCACGAGCTCGGAGAAGCCGTCGTCCGCGAAGAAGGTCACGATGAGCTTGAGCTTGTTGTCGCGCGCCGCCGCGACCAGCCGGGCCAGCCTGTCGTCGGCGTCGTCGGCGTACTGGCCGACCTGCTGCTCGAAGTACTTCCAGCTGACGAAGACGCGCACGAGCGAGAAGCCGGCCCTTGCGAGCTGCGCGAAGTCCGTCTCGACATCGCGGTCGTACCAGTCCGACCAGCTCTCGCGCTCCTGGATGAGCGGGTAGTAGTTCACGCCGACGGGGAAGACCGGCACCCGCACGGGCTCGCGCTCGACGGCCTCGGCGTCTTCAGCCGGGTCCGCGGCCAGCGCCTCGGCCGCCGCCGCGACCGCTTTCTTCTTGCGCGCGGTCACTCCTCGTCACCTCCCCCTACGTACGCGTCGTACAGCCGCCAGAAGTGGCCCTTGCGGCGTGTGTCGTAGTAGGCCGCGCGTCGCATCTCCCAGTTCGCGTCCGCGTGCCGCCCCTCGGTGAGGTAGGCGGTGGCGAGGCCGAAGCGCGCGCGCACGCACGTCGGGTCGAGCGTCACCGCGCGGCGGAAGCTGCGGCCGGCCTGCGCGTACAGCTGCAGACCGAGGAGCGTCTCGGCCAGCAGAACGTGCGGTAGCGCCGAGTTCGGGACGGCGGCCGCGAGTCGTGAGAACACCTCGGCCGCCTGCGCGGCGAGACCGGGGCGTTTCGCGTACGCGACGCCCAGGACGTAGAGCGCGGGAGGCTCGTCGGGCGCCAGGGCGAGCGCGCGGGCGGCACAGGCCACCGCCTCGTTGACGGCCTCCTGCTTCAGGTAGATCCACGCCGCCAGCGCGAGCGCCTCGGCGTCCTCGTGGTCCGCGTCCAGGACGGAGCGCACGTAGTCCATCGCGCCGAACAGGTCCTCGTACCACGCCTTGTCGAGCGCGGCGCGAAGCTTCTCGCCGCGCGTCTTCGGGTCTCCGCGCCCCGGCACCGCGGCGCTGCCCACCGCACCCTGCAGCATGGCGAGGAAGAGCTCGTCGCCGGAGGGGTCGAGCTCGCCGGCCTTGCGGAAGCCAGGGAGCGCCGTCGCCACGCCTTCCCGCTTGAGCGCCGCCACTGCGAGGTCGTACATCGCACGCGGCTCGCGAGGGTCGAGCGCGAGCGCAGTCTTCCACGCGTCGATGGCCTCCTCGTCGAAGTTGGCCGTGGCCAGCGCCTCGCCGAGCTGCACGTGGGCGGTCACCAGGTCCGGGACGACCTCGGCGAGCTCGTGCCACACGAGGATAGACTGGTCCCACATCCCGCCTCGGCGGTCGTACGCCAGGCCGAGGGCGAGGTAGGCGGGCGCGCAATCGGGGTCGAGCTCGATGGCCTCGGTAGCGAAGCGGATGGCCGGCTCGTAGAAGTCGTCGGCGAGCATGACCTCGGCGAGGATGATGCGCGGCAGCGGGTCGTTGCGGTCGGCCAAAGCGTCCCATGCCTCGACGGCCGCCTTCGCGTAGCGGCCCTCGCGGGCGAGCTGCTCGGCGGCGGCTACGTGTTGCGAGCGGGTGCGGGGCATCAGTCCGCGCTCCCGCCGACCGTCATGGCGTCCGTTGCCACCGTCGCCCCTTCCCGCACCACTCGTCCTCCGCCAACTCTATCATCGGCCGAGCGGACGCCCGATCCGATCGCCGTCATCCCAGCATCCACAGCGGCACCGCCATCTCACTCTCGCGGACTTCGAAGGCGTCGCGTGTCACGATGAGCGTATCGGCAGGCTCGAATCGCTTGCGGAACACGTCGAGACCCGAGAGTCCGCGCGTTTTGCTCCCGTCCCGCCATTTCACCTCGATCGGCAGCACATTCCGGGGCGTAGAGGCGACGAAATCGACCTCTTTGTCCTCTTGGCGCCAGTGCGTGACGTCTACCTCTGAGTCGCGGCGGAGCAGCCACGAGTGGACGGCGATCTCGGCCAACCGGCCCTCGTTCCCTGGTGCCGACGGACCCTGCATGTCCCATCCGCCGAGTGCCGCGGTCATGCCCGGATCGAGCGGCACCGATTTCTTCATGCCGCGCTGCCGACCGACGATGTTCCCGGCATAGCGATCCAGGATGAAGTCGACCATCGCTGCGTCGATCACCGATAGGTAGTCGGACAGCGTGACCTTCGTCGTTTCGAGATCCCTCGCGATGTCGCTGATGTTTATGAGCGTCGGTCCGGACGCGACCAGACGGCGGACGAGCGCCGCCATCATGCTCGGGTTGCGGATCTCCGCGATGGCCGGGACGTCCAGCAGCACGAGCCTTTCGATGACCGTCTCCGAGAAGTAGCGCGGACGCTGGCCCGACGGCAACGAGAGCGCCTCCGGGAATCCGCCGTCCCTCAGGTAGCTTCGCGTGAGCGAGACCAGATCCGCCGTGCGACCGAGCGCGGCCCGCTCGAGCTCATCGAGCTGCTCCGCCCGAGTCCGCGGTGCGGACGCGTCCGCACCGCGCCACACGTCGGAGGCACTCGCAACGAGCGCCGCCAGGGGACTCTCGACGCAGGATGCGTATTCGGCCAGCGAGAACGGATACAGCCTCACCGCCTGCGCGCGTCCGGCGAGGGACTCGGTGCTGCCCCTGTGCATCAGCACGCCCGCCGAGGAGCTCGCGATCCAGACGTACGCTTCCGCGAGGTCGACGTAGCGCTTCAGCAGCAGGGGCCAGTCGGTGATCGCGTGGATCTCGTCGACGAAGACGTAGGTGGGGCCGTCCGAATCAGGGCGAACCCGCTCTCGGTGGAACGCGAGCACATCAGGCACGAGCGAGCGAGGGTCGCCCAGAAGAACGTCGTCGGCTGAGAAGTAGACGACTGAGCGCGGATCGACGTCCGATCCCAACAACTGCGAGATCATCTGGTGCAGCAGGACGGTCTTGCCGCAGCGCCTGATGCCGAGGACCTCGAGAACGCGCTCGGGAGAGAGGAGGCTCATAGCCGAAGGCAGCACTTCCCGGGGCACGGTTCGGGCGAACCGGTCCGGCGCTTGTCCCGTTGTCCACCAGGGGTTGTATGCGCTGAGGATGTCGGCGTTCATGGCAAGTGCACTATACCAAACTCACCGGCTTTGGTATAGCTCACTTTGCTGGAGCAGACGCTGCACGGGGATTCAGGTGCAATCTCAACAACGTGCGTTGAAATTGCAAGAAAGCTAGCCCGCCCCCAGCCGCTCGCCAGCCACGCGGTCGACGATGCGCAGCACGCTCTGCGCGCTGTTCGCGACGCCGTTCGCGCCCAGCACGCGCGCGACGTCCGGGTCCGCCTCGAAAGGCCCGCCCACGACGAGCAGCACGACGTCGTCCCGCCCAGCCGCGTCCAGCATGTCGCGCACCCGCCGCACTGCCGAGGCGGTCGCGACCATCTCCGCGAACGCGAGCACGATGCGGGCGCCGGTCTCGTCGATGCCCGCGAGGAACTCCGACGGCGAGGTGTCCACGCCGAGGTCGAGCACCCGGTAGCCGGCGGTCTTCAGCGCCGCCGCGAAGACGTTCTTGCGCAGGTCGTGGCGGTCGCCCTCCATGCACCCGACGACCACGGTGATCCCGCGGTCCGGCGACGTGGCGGGAGGCACGACGAAGCTCGTGACCTGCTCCGCGACGACGGCCGCCTCGGTGAACGCGAGCTCGTCGATCTCACCCGCCGCCCACTTCTCGCCGAGCATGGCGAGCGCCGGGACGAAGACGGCGGAGAAGAGCTCGGCATGCGGGGTCCCCGCGGCCTTCGCCTCCTCGATGGCGGCGATCGCCCCGGCGGGGTCCTTCTCCGCGAACGAGCGGTACAGCCGCTCGACCACCCCCTCGGCTGCCGGCACTTCCCCTCCTTCGAAACCGTCGCGCATCATTCCGATGGTGGCGGTGGTGGGAGTCGAACCCACATACCCTTGCGGGCGACGGCTTTTAAGGCCGCTTCCTGTGCCGATTCGGATACACCGCCGAGGCTAAGCATAGCGGAGCGAGCGGGAAGTGTGTGCACCTGGACCGCCTCCCCGGCACTACTCCGCCGCCGCCGTGAGCACCATCCCGTAGAGGATGTCGTGCTCGCTCACCGTCACCTGGTCGAGGCCGGCCAGCGCGAGCACCGTCTCGAGGATCATCGCGCCGGCGACGATCACCCCCGCCCGTCCCGGGTCCAGCGACGGTATCGCCTTGCGCTCCTCGACCGTCATCGCGGCGAGCTCGTCCTTGAGCGACACGAGGTCGCCTCCGGACAGCTTGCTTCCGTGAACGGCCGTCTGGTCGTACTCCCTCAAGCCGAGGTGGATAGCGGACAGGCTGGTGGCCGTGCCCGCCAACGCTATCAGGCACCTCGGCCGTTCGCGCAGGCCGTCGAAGAACGGGCGCAGCTCATCCGCCATCCAAGCCGTCGCCGCGTCGCGCTCCTGTCTTGTGGGCGGGTCGGACCGCAGGAAGAGCTCGGTGGCGCGGCGCGACCCCACGTCGATGGAGCGCGCCGAGTCGACGTCGATCGTGCGCTCCCCGTCGCCGTCCTCGGCGGAGCCGAGGATGAGCTCGGTGCTCCCGCCGCCGATGTCGGCGACGAGGATGTCTTCGTCGTCAAGACCGTAAGTCGCGCCGAGGAAGCTCAGCGACGCCTCCCGGCCGCCCGTGATGATCTCCGGCCTCAGGCCGAGGCGGTCCAGCGCGTCGAGCAGCTCCTCGCCGTTCTCCGCGTCGCGCGACGCGGAGGTGGCGACGGCCATCGTCCGCTCGACACCGGCCTCGGCGCAGTCCCGCAGGAAACCCTGCACGGTGCCCGCCACGCGCGCGATCGCCTCGCCGGAGAGCGCGCCTGTCTCCGTCAGCCCCTCGCCGAGGTGGGTGATGATCGTGCGGCGCAGCACCTCGGCGACCTCGCCCTCGCGAACGTCCGCGATGAGCAGGCGCGTCGAGACGGTCCCGATGTCGATGGCGGCGCAGCGCACTCCGGAGTCGGTCACGTTTCGAGCTCCTTCCACAGCGCCGCGAGCTCGCGGCACCTCTCGTCGTCGCACGCGTCGGGCAGGGACGCCGCGACTCCCTCGCCGACGGGGTCGTCGATCCCGGCGAGGAAGGCGGCGACGCGGGCGTGCAGGCACTTCACCGAGCCCTCCCGCCGCACACCGCCGATGCCGGCGCCGCCGCAAGCGTCCGCGCCGCCGCTCTCTATCTCGCGCATCGTCACGTACGCGCCCGTCGCCGCCCGCGCGCGGAGCGCGAGCATCGGGTCGTCGCGCAACCGCGACTCCCAGTCGCAGACGCCGCCCGCGGATTCGACCTCGGCCACGGTCTCGATGTAGACCGGGCACGTCAGCCAGAACGTCGTCGGGAAGGGCGAGCCGTCGGCCAGGCGCGACGGCGACGCGATGACTCGCGGACGGCCGTGAGGACAGCGGAGCAGGACCCGCCACGGTCGCCTCGGAGGCCTGCCGAGCTGGGCGGTCACCTCCCGCTCGTCCGAGGCCGAGGCGCCGAAGGCGGGGCTCACGGCCCCACGCCGAAGACGGTGTCGAGCACTCGCGTCCATGTGTCCGGGGTCACCTCGGCCGTGAGCACCGGCGACGCCGTGGCGGGCGCGGAGCCGACCTTGCCGCCCTGCACGGTCACCCACACCTGCTCGCCCGGCCGCGCGAGCCCGAGCTCGTGCGCCGCGTCTTCCACGCCCTGCGGCGTCTTGAGCCTCTCGACCTCGGCCTTGAGCCTGCCGTTGCGCTTCTGGATCGACGCGAGCTGGGACTCCAACCGCGCGACCTTGCGCTGCTCGACGTAGTGCAGACGCGCCATCGGATACATGAACCATCCGAGGAGGGCCATCCCCATCACGATCGCGACCGGAAGTACGGGTATGCCCCCGGCACGCTTGTGCGCGGGCGCGCGAGACGTCTTCTTGCGAGGGGATGGAGCGCTCCGGACGGGCGTCGACGAAGCACGAGCGGGCACGCGCTTCGCGGGCGCCTTCCTTGCCGAAGACGACCTGCCCGCTCTCGCTGAAGCCCCGTTCCGCGTCCTTACGGCTGTTGCCATCTGCTGCGACTTGTCTATGAGTAGGCCAGCGAAAGTCCTGCGGCGATTCTACCACAACCGGAGGAAGTCTCTACCTCAAGTCAAGGTAGCGACTGTATCGGCGATAAGCGGCACGGTGGAGAGGGTCGGCCGAGAAGTGGTGTCATGCGCGGTATCGCCGGCGATACCACTCCGACACCACTGGTGACACCGCGGGTGACACCGGGTGCCGGGACACCCCCCGCCGCCGACAGACTCGTCTGCCGCCCGCGCCGGCTAGGTGACGGTCCGCACCTGGATGAGGTTCGTGGAGCCGGGCTGGTTGACCGCCACGCCCGCCGTGATCGCCACGAGGTCGCCGGCGTCGACCAGCCGCTGTTCGCGCGCCGCGTCCACCGCGAGAGCGATCATGTCCTCGATCGACTTGGAAGCCCGCACCGTCACAGGCTGCACGCCCCACGCCACGCGAAGACGCCTCGCCACCTCCACCGAAGGAGTGATCGCGACGATGGGCGCCGAGGGACGGTACTTCGCCACCGACAGCGCCGTGGACCCCGACTGCGTGGACGTGATGATCGCGCGAACGCCGAGGTCGTCCGCGAGCTCGACGACTGCCGCGCTGACGGCCTCGGTCACGTCCGCGCTGTGCCGGTGCGCCTCGGGCGGCGACGAGAACTCCATCGAGGACTCCGCGGTGACGGCGATCCTCGCCATCGTCCGAACCACCTCGGCCGGGTACTGACCGACCGCCGTCTCGCCGGAGAGCATCACCGCGTCCGCTCCCGAGAAGATGGCGTTCGCCACGTCCGAGGCCTCCGCGCGGGTGGGGCGGGGCGCCGAGATCATCGACTCGAGCATCTGCGTGGCGATGATGACGGGCTTGCCGCGCTCGCGGCACGTCTCGATCAGCCGCCTTTGGATCACCGGCACCGCCTCGGGCGACGTCTCCACGCCGAGGTCCCCGCGCGCGACCATTACGACGTCCGAGATCGCGACGATGTCGTCCATGCGGTCCACGGCCTCGTGCTTCTCGACCTTCGCCACGATCGGCACCCGGCGAGCGCCCATCAGCTCGCGGAGCCGCGCGACGTCCTCGGCCGAACGCACGAACGAGAGCGCGACGAGGTCGACGCCGGCCTCGAGGCCCCAAGCCAGGTCGCGCCGGTCCTTCTCGGTGATCGTCTCCAGGCCGAGGGTGACTCCCGGGACGTTGACGCCCTTCTGGCTGGTCAGCGGCCCGCCCACCTCGACCTCCGTGATGACGCGGTCGCCCGAGATCTCGCGCACGCACAGCTGGATCGCCCCGTCGTTCAGCAGCACGGTGTCACCCGCGTGCAGGTCCTGCGCGAGGTCGTACGTCAGGCACGCGTGGTCCGTGCCGCCGGTGCACGACCGGCCGAGCAGCTCGAACCGCTGCCCCGGCGACAGCACCACGCCTTCCGGCATCGCGCCTATCCTCAGCTTCGGGCCGCCGAGGTCGAGCATGACGGCGATCTCCCGGCCGGCGCGGGCCGCCGCGGCGCGGACGGCATCGAGCGCGGGCGCCAGGGTCGAGGGGTCGCCGTGGCTGGCATTGAGTCGCGCGACGTCCACACCCGCCGCGAGCATCGCGTCGAGAACCTCGGGTGTGCCGCTGGCCGGTCCGATGGTCGCGACGATCTTCGTGTGCCTCATGACCTCTCCGCTTCCGCCGATGGTCACGACAGCATACCCCGCGGCCCCGCGGAGGTCACTCGGTGAAGTCGTCGCCCGAGCCTCGGCCGGCGCCGTCACGCCTGGGCAGCCGGACGAGCTGGATGACGTCCCCCTGCCGGCGCACGCTCACCTCGTCCCCGCCGACGCGATGCGCCGCCGTCCGCAGGTTGCCGTAGAGGCGGTCGGCGCCCCTCGCGTCCGTCGCGATCGCGAGCACCCGGTCGCCGCGGGACAGGAAGTAGCGGATGAGGCGGGTCGCGGCACCTCTCGGCGAGGGGTACGGGACGTCGACCTGCCGCACGTCCACCGCCCACTCGTCGTTCATCAGCGCCCCGGGCTTCCAGCCCGAGATCCTCACGGTCATCACCACGCCGGGGTTCCTGCGATCCTCGCGCGGGATGAGCTCCATCTCGACGCCGAAGCCGCGGAGGACGGCGCTGCGGGCGAGGTAAGCCCAGTCCATCGTGCCGGCCACGGCGAGCAGGATGACCACGCGGTCGGAGACGCGGATGGCGAGCTCGTGCAGCAATCGGACCAGCGCGTAGCCGCGTCGGGGCGTGAACGTGACCACCGCCACGTCGAACGCCACACGCGGGGCCAGCTCCTCGACGACGCCGGCCATCGTCACGAGCCTCGGGTCCTCCGCCACGTCGGTGGAGAGCAGACGGCGCAACAGCCCGGCCGAGGGCTCCATAGCCGTGAGCTTCGACGCCCGCTCGAGCAGCGGCCGCGTCAACAGACCGGTCGCCGCCCCCACCTCGAGGACCCTCGAGCCCTCCGGGACGCGCTCGAGCATCGCCGTCACAAGCTCGGGGAAGACACGCTCCTGCCCGAACTCGATGTCGTAGTTGTCCGCAAGGCGCTCGCGCCGCGCGACCTCCGACTCGAACTCGGTCCCGAGGTAACGGTACGCGCGCTCCCGCCGCTTGCGCTGCTCCTCCACGTGCGTGTGGCGACCTCTCGGCTAGACCTTGAGCCTCTTGACGTTGTAGAACGCCTGCGCTCCGGCGAAGTCGCCCGAATCGCCGAGCTCCTCCTCGATCCGCAGGAGCTGATTGTACTTCGCGACGCGATCCGACCGAGCGGGCGCTCCCGTCTTGATCTGGCCCGCGTTGGTCGCGACGGCGACGTCGGCGATCGTGGTGTCGGCCGTCTCGCCGGAGCGGTGAGAGATGACGCATCCATAGCCCGCGCGCTTCGCCATCTCGATGCAGTCCAGCGTCTCGGTGAGCGAGCCGATCTGGTTGAGCTTGATGAGGATCGCGTTGCCGACGCCGAGTTCGATCCCGCGCGCCAGGCGCTGCGTGTTCGTGACGAAGAGGTCGTCGCCCACCAGCTGCACGCGGTCGCCGACGGCGTCGGTGAGCAGCTTCCAGCCGTCCCAGTCCTCCTCGGCCATGCCGTCCTCGATGCTCACGATCGGGTAGCGGTCGGCGAGGTCCACCCAGAACTGCACCATCTGCTCGCGGTTCAGCTTGCGCCCTTCACCGGCAAGGTTGTAGACGCCGTCCTCGAAGAACTCGGTGGCCGCCGGGTCGAGCGCGAGCCAGATGTCGCGGCCGAGCGCATATCCCGCCTTCTCGACCGCCTCGGCTATGACCTCCAGCGCCTCTTCGTTGGAGTGCAGGTTCGGCGCGAAGCCGCCCTCGTCGCCGACACCCGTCGAGAGCCCCTTGCCCTTGAGCACGCCCTTGAGCGTGTGGTAGATCTCCGCGCAGTAGCGCAGGGCCTCGGCGAAGCTCGGCGCCCCGACCGGCATGACCATGAACTCCTGCAGGTCGACGTTGTTGTCCGCGTGCGCGCCCCCGTTCATGATGTTCATCATCGGCACGGGAAGCACGTGCGCGTTCACCCCGCCGAGGTAGCTCCACAGCGTCAACTCGGTCGACGCGGCCGCCGCTTTGGCGACGGCGAGTGAGGTGCCGAGGACGGCGTTGGCGCCCAGCCGCTCCTTGTTGGAGGTTCCGTCCAGCTCGAGCATCGTGATGTCGATCGCGCGCTGGTCCGTGGCCTCCATGCCCGTCAGCTCGGGCCCGATTATGTCGTTCACGTTGGCGACCGCGCCGAGCACGCCCTTGCCGCCGTAGCGCTCCCCGTCGCCGTCCCGCAGCTCCACCGCCTCGAACCGCCCCGTGGACGCGCCTGACGGCACCGCGGCGAGGCCGTGACTCCCGTCGTCCAGCAGCACCTCGACCTCCACCGTCGGATTGCCCCGCGAGTCGAGGATCTCTCGGCCGAGGACGTCGGTGATGTAGCTCATGATCTCTCCCCTTGGTCGCTATTCGGTCAACTGGCTGTGGGCGTGACCCCGCTCGGCAGGCTGCATCAGCTGCCGCCGTCAGGCGGTCTGCTGGATGCAGCCTCGCTGAGAGGGCCTTGGCCCCTCCCAGCGGCCTTCGCCTGCCGCCACAACGCCTCCATGGCGTCGATGTCCATGTCGGCAAGGTTCCTACCCGATGCCGCGGCGGCCGCCTCCATGTGGCTGAACCGCGCGGAGAACCGGTCGCACGTCACCCTCAGCGCGCTCTCGGCGTCCACCCCGAGCTTGCGGGCGACGTTCACCACCGAGAACAGGACGTCGCCGACCTCGTCGGCGGCCTCCTGCGTCCCGGGATCCGTAGCCTTCAGCTCCTCGATCTCCTCGTGGACCTTCTCCCAGACGTCCTCGACGGTCTCCCAGTCGAAGCCCGTGGCCGCCGCCTTCTTGCTGATCTTCTGCGCGCGCAGCAGCGCGGGGAGCGCGTGAGGCACGCTCGCCAGCACGCTGACGCCCGGCTTCTCCTCGCGCTTGATCGCCTCCCACTGGTGCAGCACCTCGGCCGGTGTGGTCGCCTGCCCGCTGCCGAAGATGTGCGGATGGCGCCTGCGCAGCTTCGCGACTATGCCCGCGGTGGCGTCGTCGATCGTGAAGCTCCCGGCCTCGGCCGCCATCTGCGCGTGGAAGACGACCTGGAGCAGGATGTCGCCGAGCTCGTCCGCGAGCGAGGCGTCGTCGAGCTCTTCGATCGCCGTGACTGCTTCGTACGCCTCCTCGATGAGGTGGCCGCGGATCGACATGTGCGTCTGCTCGAGGTCCCACGGGCACCCGCCCTCGGGATCGCGCAGGATCGACATGATCCGCACGAGCTCGTAGAAGCCGTCGGGCGGCGGGACGTGCGACGGCGGCACGTACACCGCGCGGTCGCGGCACGCCTCCTCCACCTCGGCAAGTCCGGCGACGGTGGTGGCGGCCAGGTCGAAACCGCCACTCTCGCGGCGGTCGGCCAGGACGACTCGGTGCTCGGGGGAGAACGCCTCGCCGAGGCGGCCGGACACGGCCCGCGCGAGCATCCGGTTCTCCACCCCGGTCACGACGAGGTGGGTGCCGCGCTGGGGGTGCCAGTTGCGCAGGCCGTGCGCATCGACGATGTCGACGTCCGCGGTGAGGTCGCCGTCGAACGCGAGCAGCAGCACCTCGAGCGGGGAGACCACCGGCAGCACGTCCACGTCGCCGCCGAGCCGCTCCAGGAGACCCGACACGACTCCCCCGCGCATCAGCGGGAAGCTCGCGGACAGCAGGACCACGTCGCCCGAAGACGCCGCGGTGCTGACGGCCGAGACGAGCTGTTCGGCCGAGACCTCCGGCGGCAAGCCCAGCTCCGCGTAGCTGACCGGGGTGACACCCGCCGCTACAGCGAGTCGTGCCGCCGCCCCTTCGGGCGACGGCACGATCACCGTGTCCGCCTGCCTCACCCGCTCGAGCGCGGGTCCCGGCAAGGTCTCTGCATCCTCACGAAGGCCGACTATCGCGATCGACCCCACGCGCGCCTCCCCCCGGCGGTTCGGCGCTATTTGCCGGTGCCGGTGCTGGGCGTGCTGCCCGGCTTGCCGTTCGGGTACTCGATCTTCGCGTTCTTCTTGAGCTCGTCCAGCAGCTTCTGGAACGCGTCCGCTTGCTTCTGCTGGGTGAGGATCTGCTTGATCTGGTCCTTGACCTTGTCGTAGGCCTGGACCGAGTCGCCGCGCTTCTCCACCACCTTGATGATGTGCCAGCCGAACTGGGTCTTGACGAGGCTCTGGTCGAGCTGGCCGGGCTTCAGGGACTCGAGCGCCTTCTGGAACTCCGGCACGTACGGAGAGGTGGGCCAGCCGAGGTCGCCGCCCTTGGCCGCGGAGCCCGGGTCCTTGCTGAGCGTCTTCGCCAGCTCCGCGAACTTGCCCGGGTTCTTCTTCAGGTCGTCGAGCGTCTTCTGCGCCGTGGCCTGGTCCTTCGCGTCGAACAGGATGTGCGCCGCGTGCACGGCGGCCTTCTCAGTGAATAGCGAGGCCTTGTTCTTCTCGTAGTAGTCCTTCATGTCGGCGTCTGTGATCTTCAGGTTCTTGGTCATCTTGTCGAGCAGCTTCTGGGACTCGAGCTGGATCTTCTCCTGCTCCTTGAGCTTGTCCAGCGTCATGTTGTTCTGCTTCAGGGCGTCGCTGAACGCCTGCTCGCTCGGGAAGCCTTTCTTGAGCTGGTCTATGGCCTTCGTGATGTCGGCGTCGCTGACGGCCACGCCCTGCTTCTCGGCCTCCTGCTCGACGAGCACCTTGTTGATCTCCTGGTCCAGCAGCCGCCCGTAGAACTCGTCCGAGCGCGCCTGACCGTCCTTGCCCTGGAACATGTTGGGGTACTGCTTCTTCAGCTGCTCGAGCTGGCTTGTGATGTCGGACTTCTTGATGACCTTCCCGTTGACCTTGGCCGCGATATCCGCGGTGCTGCAACCCGTCACCGTCAGCAGCAGCACGCCCGCGAGGGCGAACGGCAGGATGCGAAGAACGCGCTTCATCAGGGATTTCCTCCTACAGGAGCCGTGCTGGTATCGACAGCGGTGAGTATAGCATCAAGCGCCGACAGTGTGGCTTCGACGAGGGTCTGCCCCGGCTGCGCCGGGAACGTCGCCTTCCTGTCCCGCTCGTTGTAGATCGCCCCGGTCACCCCGAGGCGTCCACGCTGTTCCGATGTCAGCGAGAGTGGTGCCACCGTGACGCGACCCCGGACGACGGCGACGCTCGTCGCGCCCACCTCGGCGGCTATCGCCTTGATCCGCGCCGCGGCGGCGAGGTTACGTGCCGCCTCCGGCATCGCGCCGAACCGGGCGCGCAGGTCCTCCGCGACCTTCGCGACGCCCTCCGGCGTGACGGAGCCGGCGAGGCGCCGGTAGTAGCGCACGCGGTCGTCGACGTCCGGGACGTACTCGGCGGGCAGGAACGCCGGCACCGGCAGGTCGACGCGGATCTCGGGGAAGGCGACGGCGGGCTCGCCGCGGACTTCGGCCACCGCCTCGCGCAGCATCTGCGCGTAAAGTTCGAATCCCACGGCCGACATCTGCCCGTGCTGCTCGGCGCCGAGCAGGCTGCCGGCTCCGCGGATCTCGAGGTCTCTCATCGCCACCTTCAAGCCGCCGCCGAGCTCGGTCGCCTCGCCGATCGCGGTCAGGCGCTCGATCGCCTGTTCCGTGAGCGCCCGGTTCGCGGGGAACAGGAAGTACGCGAACGCGCGGACGTGGCTTCGGCCGACGCGGCCCTTCAGCTGGTAGAGCTGTGCCAGGCCGAGACGCTCGCTGTCCTCGATCACCAGCGTGTTCGTGTGCGGGTTGTCGATGCCGCTCTCGATGATGGTGGTCGAGACGAGCACGTCGACCTCACCTGCGGAGAAACGCTCCATCTCGCGCTCGAGCTGGTGCTCCGACATCTGGCCGTGGGCCACCGCCACCCGCGCCTCCGGCACGGCGTCGTGCACGCGCTTGCTGGCGGTGTCGATCGACTTGACGCGGTTACTTATGTAGTAGACCTGACCACCGCGCTCCAGCTCGCGCCTGATGGCGCCGCCCACGACCTCCGGGTCGTACTCGCCCACGTGCACCTTCACCGGGAAGCGGTTGGGCGGCGGGGTGTCGATGATGGACATGTCACGCACTCCCGACAGCGACATCTGCAGGGTGCGCGGGATCGGCGTGGCGGTGAGCGTGAGCACGTCCACCTGCTCGCGCAGGTTCTTCAGGTGCTCCTTGTGCTCCACGCCGAAACGCTGCTCCTCATCGACGACCACGAGGCCGAGGTCGTGTGGGGTGACGTCTCGCGAGAGCAGCCGGTGCGTCCCGATGAGGACGTCCACCGTGCCGGCCGCGAAGCCGGCAAGGGCCTCTTCCTGCTGTGCCTTGCTACGGAAACGCGAGAGCACCTCGACGCGCACGGGGAACGGCGCGTACCGCTCGGAGAAGGTGGTGAAGTGCTGCTGCGCGAGGATGGTGGTCGGGCACAGGACCATCACCTGCTTGCCGTCCTGCGTGGCCTTGAACACCGCGCGGATCGCCACCTCGGTCTTGCCGTAGCCGACGTCGCCGCACACGAGCCGGTCCATGGGCTCGCCCGACTCCATGTCCGCCTTCACGTCCGCGATCGCGGCGAGCTGGTCCGGTGTCTCCTCGAAGGGGAACAGCGCCTCCATCTCCCGCTGCATCTCGGTGTCGGGACCGTACGTGAAGCCGCTCACGGTGCTGCGTCGCGCGTACAGGTCGACCAGGTCGAACGCGAGCTGCTTCGCCGCCTTGCGCGCCTTGCCCGTGGCCTTGCTCCAGTCCGCGGTGTTCAGCCGCGTGACCCGCGGAGCCGCCTGGTCCGGTCCCACATAGCGCGTCACGCGGTCGAGCTGCTCGACCGGCACGTACAGTTTGTCGCCCTTCGCGTACTCCAGCAGCAGGTAGTCGCGCTCCGCGCCCAGGACCGCCTTGCGTGTCATCTCGCGGAACAGGGCGACGCCGTGGGTCGCGTGCACCACGTAGTCGCCGGGCTTGAAGTCGAAGGACAGGCTGCGTGCCACGTCGGCGCCCCGGTAGTCGCGCCGGCCGGTGCGCGGATACACGTCGTCGACGGACACGACCGCGAGCCTGGCGTCCGGCACCACGTATCCCGCCGGGATGTCGGCCACCGTCACTGCGACGACACCTCGGCCGAGATGCCCGTCTTCGACCTCCTCCGAGCCCAGCGGCGAGGACTCCCAGCCGCGCTCGGTCACCGTCAGCCCGTGGTCGACGAGCGTACGCGCGACCTTCACGCGGCTGTCGCGGTCGCGCGCCGCGAGTACCACGCGGTAGTCGACATCCAGCAGCGAACGCAGGCCCGCCGCGAGCTTGTCCTCCCCGCCCGAGACGTCGGGGCGTCGCGCGACGATCTCGCCGTCGGTCGCCCCGCCCGCGCGCAGGAGCGACAGCAGCGTGAGACGCTGCCGTCCGCCGAGGTCGAGTTTCGCGGGCGGGATGTAGAGGCGCGCCGGGTCGCGGAAGACCGCCTCGGCCAGCGCGGTGACCTCGTCGTAGTAGCGCGCCGCGTCGTCGAACAGAGAGCGCGGCTCCATCACCACGATGAGCGCGCTGGGGTGCAGGTAGTCGGTGAGCGTCTCGGGCGACTGGTAGAAGACGGGCAGGTACTCCTCCACGCCGGGGAAGTAGACGCCCTGCTCGATGAGCTCGAGGTCCCGGCCGACGACGGCGTCCCCGATCGCCTTGTCGCCGAGTTGCTTGCGCGCGTTGGACGCCGCGCGCTTGCCGAGGCGGACCTCGCGGCAGGGGAAGACCTCCGCGCGGCCGCCTTCGACCTCGCCGGTGGACTGGCCCGTCGACGGCACGTAGCGCCGCAGGCTCTCGATCTCGTCGCCGAAGAGCTCGGCGCGCACCGGGAAGACGGCGTCGGACGGGAAGATGTCCAGCACTCCTCCCCTAACGGCGAAGGTCGAGCGCTCGCTCGCCGCATCGGTATGCTCGTAGCCCATCCGCGCGAGACGCTCGGCGGCTTCCGTCAGATCGAGCGCTCCGCCGGCCTCGAGCACGAGCGGGTCGAACACCTGCCCGCCCGACGGTGGCAGCTTGCGCAGCAGCGAGCGCGCCGAGGCCACGACCACGCAGTCGCACGCGCGCTGGAGAGCGTGCACCGCTCGCGCACGTCGTCCCACCGACTCCGCGTCCGCCGGCTCCCGGCTCCACGGCTGCTCGCGCCGCAGCGGGAAGCGCAGCACCTCCGTCTTCGGCAGGTACGCGTCGAGCTGGCGGGCGAACCGCGCCGCCTCCTCCTCGCCCGACACCACGACCAGCGTCGGCCGAGGTGCGGCCGAGAACTGCGCCGCCACGAGCAGTGGGCGCAGCAGCGAGGGCACCGCAAGGGTCACGTCGCCGCCTTCGCCCAGCGTAGCGAGCGCCCGGGCGTAGACGGGCGCGAGCTGCAGGCGGGCGGAGAGCTCTGTGAGCAGCGACAAAGGTGACTCCTCGCGGGGCGCGGACAGCACGACGGCCCCGCATCCGGTGTGGAGGCGGGGGCGTATGGGGCGGTTGAGCTGCGAGCGAAGCGAGTCTACTCGAACCGCCTCGCGTCGACGCGGCTCCAGTCCGCCGTCGACGAAGAGTATCGCCGCTTCGCGCACCGGTCAATCAGAGCGAGAAGCGAAGGCGGGCGGCCGAGACCCCTACGACGCCTCGACCTTGCGCGACGCGGTGACCTTCGCGCTCGGATCCGCCACGTACTCGCCCGTGTACTCCACGAGGTCGATCTCGCACTTCGGCCCGAGGCGGACGGTGCCGCCGCGCACTACCTTCGCCGAGGTGGACTCGAGGTAGACGTCGTCCGCCTCGATGGACTCCGCGCGCAACAGCCGCTCCGGCAGCAGGCCGAGGTCCTGCACGAACCGCTTCCAGCCGCTGGTGTCCTCGCGCACGCTGACTTTGCCGCCGCCGATCTCACGGGCTGTGCACTGCGCGTAGAGCCGGATCTCGATGCTCTGCGCCGAGAGGAGCCCGTCGATCGAGAACCCGCCCTTCGCGTCGAACCGCTCCGCCTCGCAATCTCCCGACACCTTCAAGCCGCCACGCAGCCCGACGTCCTCGGCATTGACGTTGCCGCGCACGGTGCTCGCCCCGGACACCGTGAACTTCTTCGCGTGGACGCCTCCGCCGAACTCCGATGCCCCACTGACCACTACCTCGCCGGCGTCCACCTTCCCGTCGACGCGGCTCGTTCCCGATATCCGCACCTGTTCGGCCTTGAGCGACCCCGAAACGTTGGACACGCCGCTGCTGGTGAAGCTCACGCAGTCGATGTCGCCGCTGACGTTGCCGGTCCCGCTGATCACCACGTTGCGGAACACGCCGCCGCCCACGCTGCCGGCGCCCGACATCTTAAGATCGCTCCTCGTCTGCTCCATGTCCGTCCCTCTCGTCATCTCAGCGCCGCCTTCAGCTCCTCGACGCCGGCCGTCATGTTCACCCGCGCCACAACCCGCACGCTGCCCTCATACGCCAACTCGCAGCCGGCCGGCACCAGCAGCCATGCCGAGAAGCCGAGCTTCCGCAGGAGCAGGGCGTCGGTATCGCGTCCGGCCGCCTTCGGCCACGCCTCCTCCAGCATCCCCACCAGGGCTCGCCCTTCGTCCGCGGTGACGTCACCGCCGCTCAGCAACCGATCGAGGACGCGCACGGCGAGCACCTCGTCGAACACGAGCGTGCCGGACGCGCCGTGCTCCTCGGCGAAGAGCTCGAGCGCCGGGCGGGACGCGATACCTCGCGCGACGACATCCTCGGCCGTCAATGCGACGTGGCTGAGGTCGGGCGAGAACTCCTCGGCGATGTCGTCGAGGGAGAGGTCCTCGTCCTTCATGCTCTTGATCTTCTCGACCCTGGCGAGCATCCGCTCGCGCGGGAAGAACGTCTCGGTACCCGTGAACGTCGAGCGGCGCTCGAACCACTCCTCGGGGATGAGGCCCTTGCGCTTCCACCGGTACAGCTGGCCGTAGCTGATGCCGCACGCCGCCAGCAGGTCCTTCTTCGAGATCAGGTCGGGTTCCATGCGAGCCACCTCCGCGTGTATCGTAACAACGTTTTGTTACTTCGTCAACGGCGACGTCTTCAGCACGCTCTCCCGCCACTCGAAAGCGGGATCCGATTCGATGGTGATGCCGCAGCCCGTGCCGTAGGTCAGCAGCCCGCTTTGCATCACGGCCGTGCGGATGAGAACGGAGGAGTCGAGACGTCCGTTGGTCGCGACCATGAGCGAGCCCGTGTAGACGCCCCGGGCGGATGCCTCGAGCCGGGAGATGAGGCGCATCGCTGCCCGCTTCGGGGCCCCGGTGACGGAGCCGCACGGGAAGGTCGCGGCGAGGACGTCGGCGCAGCCGATGCCTTCGGCCAGGATGCCTCCGACGCGCGAGACCAGCTGGTGGCAGTAGAGCGTCGTCTCCACGCTCATCAGCGGCGAGACTTGGACGGAGCCGGGCTCGCAGATGCGTCCGAGGTCGTTCCGCTCGAGATCGACGACCATCACGTGCTCCGCGCGCTCCTTCTCGCAGCCGAGCAGGCCGACCCGTAGCGCGCCGTCTTCGTCGGCGGTCCGACCGCGAGCGCGCGTGCCCTTCACGGGCGAGATCAGTGCGAGACGCCCGCGAAGCTCGAGGAAGCGCTCCGGCGATGCCGAGACGACGGTTCCACCGGGCAGCTCCCATGCTGCTCCCATCGTCGCTTCCGTCCTCGCACTCAACGTCGCGAACGTGACGGCCTCGTCCGCGAGCGCGTGCCCCCGCAGGCGGCGCGTCAGGTTGAGGACGTAGACGTCACCCGCTCCGATGGCGGCAGCGACGCGGCGAACCAGAGAGCCGTACGCCTTCTCGTCGAGATCGCTGGACGGAGCGCCGAGCAGCCGTCGCCCCGCGGGGAGGGGCGCAATCTCCCCCGGCTGCGGCAGTAGCGCGCCTCCCCACTCGCCCCACGTCCGCCACCCGCCCTTCGCCAAGAGAAGGCCTCGGCGGTAGCGCGCGGCGGCTCCGGACCCGTCATAGCCGAGAAGGGCTACGGAAAGGCACTCGCCTCGGATCCCTGCATCGAGGCAGGCGCCCGCGCGAGCCAGTGAGGGCGTGAGCCGGTACGGGACACGCACGTCCGCTGGGAGCGTGTCGAACGAGACCGGGTCGCACGCCACGATCGGGGTTCCGCCGAACCAGCCCGCCGCGGATGACGGCGCGAGCACGAGAGGCGCCCGCCCGCGGAGGCAGGACAGCCAGCCGGCGAGGGAGACGCCGGGCGGCGCGACCACGGGACCGTGAGCGAACAGCGGCATCCTGACTCCTTCAAGAAGGGCGCCGGTCGCCGCTGGGTGCCTCGCGGGCTGACATGCGGTAGCGACATCAAAGCAGCGGTGACGGCTTCACGCAAGCAAGGGCCGTTCGGTTACCATCCACCTGTCGGAAGGAGCCGTGCATGGACCGCAAGCAGCGCGCGCGCATCGTGATGGACCGCCTCGCCGAGGAGTTCCCGCACGCGCAAATCGCGCTCGACTACGACTCGCCCTGGCACCTGCTGGTTGCGGTCATCCTCTCCGCACAGACCACCGACGTGGGCGTCAACAAGGTCACGCCTGTGCTGTTCGAGAGGTACCCCGGGCCGAAGGAGCTGGCGGAGGCGAGGGTCGGGGACGTCGAGGCGATCGTGAAGCCCACCGGCTTCTACCACAACAAGACGAAGTCGATCATGGGAGCGGCCCGGTGCGTCCTCACGGAGTTCGGCGGCAAGGTCCCGGACACGATGGAGGACCTGATGTCGCTGCCCGGCGTGGCGCGCAAGACGGCGAACATCGTCATCTCCAACGCCTACGGCAAGATCGAGGGCATCGCCGTCGACACTCACGTCTTCCGGCTCTCGCACCGGCTGGATCTCTCGCAGGCCGACGACCCGAACAAGGTCGAGCAGGACCTGATGAAGCTCTGGCCGCGCGGCGAGTGGTTCCACGTGAACTACCGCTTCATCGACCACGGGCGGAAGGTATGCACCGCCAAGCGGCCGGTCTGCGGGATCTGCGTCCTCAACGACGTCTGCCCCAGCGCGTTCAAGATCACCGGATGGCGCGAGAGCCCCTAGCCCCGTCCGCACTTCTTCTTGCGCACCTGGTACCGGATGACGGTCTTGGGGTTCTTCGCCTCGGGGCGCGAGAGGTACTCCTCCTCGTGCGCGCCGGCGATCTCGTACCCCTGCTCGGCGATGAACTCGTGGAGCGCCACGATGGCCGGTTCCTCCTCGGCGTAGCTGCCGGCGTAGAGGACCTGCGCCACCGTCCCGTACTCCCACGTCTCGACCTCCACGGGCACGTCCGAGACCTTCTGCGCGAGCTCCGCCGTACCGTCCGGCACCGGGATCGCCCACTCCGCGCGCCACTGGTCTCGGGGGACGCTCTTCCAGTCGGGCCCGTTGAACCATCGCGCGCGCGGCGCCTCCATCTTGTACTCCACGCCCTGCTTCTTCAGCGCGAACTTCAGCGTGTACACCGCGCCGTACAGAGCGGGGAACACCTGCCGCCCCACCTCGTTCGGGTCGCCCGTGGTCTTCACCACCGCCATCGTGCGCGCCGGCAGCTCCACGATCTGCGGCACGTTCGGCTTCATCGCCATGGCCGTCTCCCCCTTCCGCTCACGCTCCAGCTTCCGTATCAGCCCCGCGACCCAGCCGCGCTCGGCCTTCAGCATGACCTCGCCGTAGTCGAACAGCGCGTCGACGCTCCACGGCACCTCCCCCGCCGAGGCGTGCTTCACCTCGACGTGCGCGAGCCGCGCCTCGAGCTCCCCGCGATACCTCCGCAGCGCGGCGAGCGCGTCCGCCGGGTCGAGCCCCGGCAGGTTGTTGAGGCCGAGGAAGAACGGGCTCGCGCCGCCGAGCGTCGACAGCGCCTCCAGCGACGCTGCGCCGCACGCCGCGTACCCCTCGGCCGTCGCTGCGTATACCTTGCGGCCCGGCCCGCGCTCGCCCGGCTCCTCGCGCGCCTCCACCCACCCGCGCTTCTGCATCTTGCCGAGGAGGTAGTAGATCGACGAGAAGCCGATGTCGGTCCAGTCGCGCATGTCGCGCTCGGCGATGACCTGCTCGATCTCGTAGCCGTGCCGGGGCGCCTCAGCGACGAGGCTCAGCACGGCAAGTTCCGCGTTCGTCATGCTTCTATCCTACCACTAGAATACCAGCGCGCAACACCGCCTTAGGGACGGGCGGGCGAAGGCTACCTGAAGAACGCGCCGAGCAGCGCGGCGACGAACACGGCGGGCATGAGGTTGCCGACGGGCAGGCGCTTGACGTCCATGAGGTCGAGGCCGATCGCGAAGATGAGCGTGCCGCCGACCGTGGACATCTCGCGGATGACGTCGGCCGTCAGGTAGGGACCCACCCAATGGGCGCCGAGGGCGATCCCGCCCTGCACGAGCAGGATCGGGATCACCGAGAACGCGACGCCGACACCCAGCGCCGAGGCGAGCGCGATCGAGGCGACACCGTCGAGCAGCGCCTTCAGCACGAGCAGGTCCGGCTTGCCGAGACCGTCCTGGATCGATCCCACGACCGTCATCGTCCCCACGCAATACAGCAAGCTCGCCACGACGAAACCCTCGACCATCTGGTGCTGGCCCTCGCCGGGCGCGTTGAGGAACGGGAGCCGGTAGACGGTGTCGCGGAGCCACCCGCCGAAGCGCTCGAGCCCGGCCTCGACACCGATCGCCTCGCCGAGAAGCCCTCCGAGGACGAGCGAGCCGACCAGGACGAGGACCGCGTAGCGCGCCCCGGCCCTGTCCGCCGCGGCCAGGCCGCCGATGACCATGCTCGCGCCTATCGACGCGGTGGACAGCCCCAGCGCCGCGAACGTGATCTTGCGGAAGCGCTCCGAGATCAGCTTCCCGAACATCATGCCGAGGGCGGAGCCGACGAGCACGGTCAGTATGTTGACTATCACGCCGGTACCAGGCACGCCTGCTACTCCTCCTCGCCGGTCAGCCACTCCGCCTCGAGCTCGCGCGTTATCTTCTCGTGCCCCGCGGGCAGCCCGCCATGCGGGTGCTGCCTCCTCGGCCTGCGCCGGGCCTTCGTCGCCGTGGCGGAATCCCACAACGTGGAGCTCGGCAAGACCTTCGTCCGCCTGCCCGCGCGCCCGCGCACACGCGACCTCAGCTCGCGGTCCGACGTCACCACCGAGACCTCCCCCGCCTCGGCCTCGGCGAGGTCGGCTATCACGTCGTCGGCGGTGCGGTCGCGGCTGAAGATCACCTCTACGCCGTGCACCTCCGGGTCGTCCGCGACGTGGCCTTTGTCGAACACGACGGTGATCCGTCCCGAGCCCAGCAGCTCGCGCCCGCGCGCGGCCAGCCTGCGGACCAGCGCCAGCCGCTGGTCCTCGGGCGGCAGGCGACGGGTGGCGTCGTCGGCCATCGTCACGTTGTAGCCGTCTACCAGGAAGCGCATTCGGCTATGGTACGCCTCGGCCGCCGCTCGTCGCCACCGGGACGGCGGTCACGGCTTGCCGCGGGCCGCCTACTTCTGGAAGACGGCCGCCGAGGTGGTCCGCCTGCGAGCGGCGGCTCCCGGCGCGCCGGGGACGGTCGCCTCGGCGGTCGGTGCGGGTGTACCGGCGCCCCCCTGCCCTTGCACCGCCGCCGTGCCGGCCGAGGTCGACGAGTACTTGAGCAGTTCGGAGAGCGTGACGGGCGTGAACCCGCGGCGCTGCAGCTCCGGCAGGATCAGCTTCAGCGCCTCGTACGTGTTGTTTCCCGGACCGCCCGTCTTCGACGGTGCGCCCCAGTGACACAGGATGATGTCACCCGGCTGCAAGGTGTCGATGATGTTGTGGTAGAGCTTCTCGGGCGTGGCGTACTTGCTCGTGTCGGCGAACGACTTGTTCCACAGCACCACGCGGTACCCCATCGAGGCGGCCACGCGCTCCACGCGCTTGTTGGTGCCCCCGCCCGGCGGACGCATGTACGGCGCCTGGTTGCCCGTGATCGCGCTGATCGCAGCTTGCGTCTTCGACAGCTCGTCGCGGATCTGAGAGTCCGACAGCTTCGTCAGCGTCTTGTGGTCCCAGGTGTGGTTCGCGATCTCGAACCCGTCCTTGTTCAGCCGCTCGACGAGGTCGGGGTGCTCCTTGACCGCCTGGCCGAGGAGGAAGGTCGTACAGCGGACGTTGTTGCTCTCGAGCAGGTCGAGGATCTTCGTGTTGAACGGGATGCCGTCGTCCAGCGTGATGGCCACGAGCTTCCGGCTCGGGGTCGTCTTGCGGATGGTCTCGGGAGTGACCGCGGGTGGGTTGGGATACGGCAGAGCCGCCGCCTTGACGGCCGCGGCCGACTCCGCCGACGCGGTAGCGGGGAGCGGGGTAGCGCTCGGTGCCGCGGACGGGGTGCCGGTAGCCGGCGTGGACGTGGTCGTGGCGACCGGCCTCGCGGCCTGACGCGGTGCCTGGCCGACCAGGCCTTTCAGCGCTCCGGTCGCCCACAAGACCGCCGCCCCGAGGATCAGCACGACGGCCACGCCCGCGATGTACAGCGCGAAGGGTTGCCTGCCCTTGCGGTGGCCGGGCCGCGTCGACGGGCTGCCACCGCCCGTGCCGCGCCCCGTCTGGCTCGTTCGCTCGCTCATGGCCCCCCACCATATCCGCAGCCGAGGCGGACCGCAATCCGCAGACGCCGAACCGTCACGCTCGAACGGCCGACCGCCTCATCCGAGGCGCAGAGCCGGGCGCCGACCTCGGCTATGTTCCACTAGCCCCAGCGCGGTAACACGCGTTCGGGTAAGGAAGCGTGAGCGATGCGATACTGGTCGTGACCGGAACGAGACCTCGGCCCGACGAGGAGCGCTGAGATGTCACCGAACAGGCTTGCAGGTTCCCGCTCACCCTACCTGCTGATGCACGCCGAGGACCCTATCGACTGGCGCCCGTGGGGAAAGGAGGCGCTGGCCTTCGCGCGGGAGACGCAGCGCCCCATCTTCCTCTCGAGCGGCTACTCCGCCTGCCACTGGTGCCACGTCATGCACCGCGACTCCTTCACGGATCCGGAGATCGCGGAGATCCTCAACGAGTCGTTCGTGCCGGTGAAGGTGGACCGCGAGCTGCGTCCTGACGTCGACTCCGTCTACATGGACTACGTCGTGGCCACGACAGGACACGGCGGGTGGCCGATGTCGGTGTTCCTGTCCCCGGAGGGCCTGCCCCTCCTCGGCGGCACGTACTTCCCGAAGACCCCGCTGCCCAGGACACCGGCGTTCCGCGAGGTCGTGCTGACGGTTCGCGACGTCTGGCAGAACGACCGCGCCTCTGCCGAGAAGGCCGGGCAGGCAGCGCTGGCCTTCCTCGCCGAGCAGGTCGCGCCGAAAGCGGCGGAACCGCCTACCCCGCCGCTTATCGACTATGCCGCCGAGTCGATGCTGCGAGGCAGCGACCAGGTCCACGGCGGTTTCGGCGACGCCCCGAAGTTCCCGCAGGCGCCGGTCCTGCTGTTCCTGCTCGCCTACGCCCAGCGGACCGGGGACCCCGAGGTGCTGTACCAGACCGAGAGCGCGGTCCAGGCGATGCTCGGCGGCGGCATCTTCGACCAGGCGGGGGGCGGGATCGCGCGATACGCCACGGACGAAGCGTGGCTCGTGCCGCACTTCGAGAAGATGCTGTACGACAACGGCCTGCTCCTGTCGGTCCTCGGCAGGCTCTACGCCCTGGCGCAACAGGACGAGTACGCGCACGCGGCGAGGCAGACGGCCGCGTTCCTGCAGCGCGACCTCGCCGCGCCCGGCGGCGGCTTCTACGCCGCGCTCTCCGCCGACACGGACGGCGTTGAGGGCGCGACGTACGTGTGGCGCTACGAGGAGCTCGCGGAGATACTCACGGCCGAGGAGCTCCAGACGGCCGAGCGGCACCTCGGCGTCACGCGTGAGGGGAACTGGGAGGGCACCAACATCCTGACGCGCCGAGAAGGCCGCGAGGAGGAGCCGGAGGCCGTCGACCGGGTGCTCGAGCGCATACTGCAGGCGCGGAGCGGCAGGCCGCAGCCCGACGTCGACACCAAGGTGCTCACGTCGTGGAACGCGCTTGCGGCGCGCGGGCTGATGGAGGCCGGAGGTGCCATCGGCGACCGCGAGATGACCGGCCTCGGCGTCGCCGTCGTTCGGACGCTGCTCGACGCCGTGTCGGACGCGGAGGTGCCGCGGGAGTCGAGTGAACGCGGCGGCGTGCGGCTGCTCGAAGACCACGCCGCGCTCGTCGCCGCCTGCCTGACCGCCTACGAGACGCTCGGCGAGGAGTCCTTCCTCGCCGACGCCGAGCGCCTGCAGTCCTCGGCGGTGGAGCGGTTCGAGGACGGCGGGTTGCTGTACATGACGGAGGCGGACACGGAGCTACCCGTCCGGCCGAGGGAGCAGGGCGACACGCCGACTCCGTCCGGTCCCGCGACGCTCGTCGAGAACGCGCTGCGTCTGCACGCGCTGACGGGCGAGCAGGGCTACCTGGAGTGGGCCGGCGCCGCGCTGCCGCAATTCCACAAGCTCGAGGAGTTCGCGCCCGAACACGCGGGCACCTCTCTTCTCGCGGCGATGCGTTACTTGGACACCGCCCGCTAGACGGGCGTCCCAGGGGGTATCGACAGTCCGCCGACGCGACGTCAGCTGTCGGGGTACTCGCGCGGATCGTGGCCGATCGCCTGGATCGGGCAGGTGTTGACGGCGTAGAGGCCGAGCGTGCGCGCCTGGTCGACCACCTCGGCGGTGTCGGCGCCCGGCGGCAGGTAGACGACCGCCACCTGGTCGCCCTTCGCCTGCTCGAGGTCGGCGACCGCCGCGAGAGCGTCGAGCGCCTGATCCTCGTGGACGTACACGGCGACCTCCCAGGGCAGGCCCGGCAGCTCGGCGAGGCTGCGATACACGTCGAGGCCCTCGATCCTCCCTCCGCGCGGGTTCACGGGCCACACCGTGTAGCCGTCGGCGAGGTACGCGCGCACCGCCTTGTTGCCGAACTTGCCGCGGTCGGCCGAGGCGCCGACGATCGCCACCGGACGGTCCTTGCGCGGCCCGCGTTCGGCGTCCTTCGGCCCGGCGTAGGGCTCCTGCCCGCGGGGATGCCATTCGTCCTCCGGCGGGATGCGGTGGCCCATCTCCGAGGCGTGCGTGGTCTTGCCGATCGACTGGCGGATGTCCTTAGCCATGGCGCGCCTCCTCATCGATCCTCCGACTGTTCCTTTCCACCGCCGCGGGAGCGGTAACCGCCCGTCGCTCCCGCGTTGACCCCCCGGTGTGCGGCGGGCTAAACTCCTCCTACTTGTGACTATCCCGGCTAGGAGTACTCGCCGTGCTGTTCCCCGCCGAAGACATGCGCCACGTGTTCGAGCTGACCGCGGGCATCTGGACGACCACCCAGCGGTGCCTCGAAACGGCCCTGCGCCCGCTGTCGATGACGTATCCGCAGTTCGGTGTGCTGCTCGCGCTTCTCGGGCAGGAAGGGATGACGCAACGCGAGCTCGGCGAGATGCTGCAGATCGACCGTACCACCGTCTCGGTGATCTGCGACTCGCTCGAGCGTCACGGCTGGGCCGAGCGGCGGCCCGACCCTTCCGACCGGCGCGCCAAGCGCGTGTTCCTCACGCCGCTGGGGCGTGAGACCATCGCGCGGGCCCAGCCGATCGTCTGGGACGCGTACGCGATAGTCTCCGACGTGCTCTCGGCCGAGGACATCGCCGTGGTGGTACCGAAGCTGGAGAGGCTCAAGGCCGCGCTGAAGGCCGCGCAAGGTGAGGGGGCGGCCGATGCGTCCGCCGAAGGATGAGCGCGGCAACGGATCGTCGAGGGCTTCCGCCTCCAACGGGTCGCTGATCCACCTCGAGCGCGTCGAGAAGGTGTACGAGACCGGGGCGCTGCGGTTCAGGGCGCTCAAGGGCATCGACCTGGAGATGGGCGCCGGTGAGTTCGTCGGGCTGATCGGGAAATCGGGCTCCGGCAAGACGACGCTCGTCAACATGGTGACCGGCATCGACCGCCCCACCGCAGGCGAGGTGCTCGTCGGGGACACCGCCGTGCACACGCTCTCCGAGAACCAGATGGCGATCTGGCGCGGACGGGCGCTCGGCGTGGTCTTCCAGTTCTTCCAGCTGCTGCCCACACTCACGGTGGCCGAGAACGTCATGCTGCCGATGGACTTCTGCAACGTCTACGCGCCGCGCGAGCGATACGGCAAGGCGCTGGAGATCCTTGCCTCCGTCGACATGGCGGACCAGGCCGGCAAGCTGCCCGCGGCGCTCTCCGGCGGGCAGCAACAGCGGGTCGCCATCGCGAGAGCGCTCGCGAACGACCCGCCGATCATCGTAGCCGACGAGCCCACCGGCAACCTCGACTCCAAGACGGCCGAGCAGGTCTTCGAGCTCTTCGAGGACCTGGTCGCCGCGGGCAAGACTATCCTGATGGTCACGCACGACAGCGACCTCATCAAGCGTGTCCACCGCGCGCTGCTGGTGGCGGACGGCGAGATCGTCGACGAGATCCGCAACCGGCGCCCGTCGATCGAGCGGTAGCGCGATGCCGCCGCGCTGGAGGAAGGTCTTCCGCGACCTGACCGCACACAAGGTGCGCACGCTCCTCGTGACGCTCTCGATCGCGGTCGGCATCTTCGCGGCCGCGGTGATGCTCGGCGGCCGCGCCGTGCTGCTGCGCTCGCTCGAGACCTCGTTCCCGGCGAGCGACCCATCGGGCATCACCTTCTACACGATGCCTTTCGACAACCTGCTCGTGAAGGCGGTCGAGCGCCATGCGGACGTGGTGGCGGCCGAGGGACGGCACCAGGCGCAGCTGAAGTTCCGCCTCGCCGGTGAGCGGGAGTGGCGGAACGTGAGCCTCACCGCGATCGAGGACTTCGACCACGTGAAGGTGGGCAAGCTCGACCGCGATCCGAACACGCCGTGGCCGAAGCGGGGCGAGGTCCTCATCGAACGCGCATCGAGGGAGTTCATCGGCGCGCAGCCGGGCGACGAGATCGAGGTGAAGAGCTCCGGCGACAAGACCGTGCGGCTGCGCGTCATCGGCTTCGTGCACGACCTCAACGCGATGACACCGCTCATGTCGATCAGCGGCGTGGCCTACGTCGGCTACGACTCGCTGAACGCGCTCGGCGAGGCGCCCTACAGCAACGACCTGCAGGTAGCGGTCTCGCCTCGGCTGAGGACGGAGTCGGACGTGAGCCGGCTGGCGGCGGCCCTGCGCGACGACGTGATCGAGCAGCACGGCGTGAAGGTGCTCTCGACCCTGCCGCACAAGCCGGGCAAGCACTACCTCGGCGACATCTTCAAGGGCGTGTCACTGCTGCTCGTCGCGGTCGGCGTGCTGACGCTGCTGCTGTCCGGGTTCCTGGTGGTGAACACGGTCTCATCGCTCGTCACCCAGCAGCTGCGGCAGATCGGCGTGATGAAGGCGGTCGGCGCGCGGCCGAGGCAGCTCGTAGGGATGTACTTCGCGATGGTGCTGCTCTACGGCATCCTCGGCGTCGTGCTCGCCATCCCGCTCGGCGCGTGGGCGCAGAACGCGTTCGTCGACTACGGGTCGAGCAAGCTGAACTTCCTCATCCGCGACTACTCCACGCCGATGCCGATCCTGGCGCTGGAGATCGGCGTGGGCATCTTCGTGCCGCTCGTCGCCGCGGCGGTCCCGGTGCTCTCCGGCATGCGCATCAGCGTGCGGCAGGCCCTCTACGACTCGAACAACATCGCCGGCGCCGAGTTCGGCCACGGCATCATCGACCGGATCCTCGGCAGCCTCAAAGGCCTGCCTCGGCCGATCGCGCTGTCGCTGCGCAACACGTTCCTCCGGAAGGGCCGCCTCGCGCTCACGCTCATCACCCTCACGCTGGCGGCCGGCGTCTTCATGGCCGTCGCCAGCGTGAACACGTCGATCGACGCCACCGTCAACCGCGTGGCGGCGCACCGGCCCTACGACCTGTGGGTGAACCTGCAGGACAGCAAGCCGCGCGCGCTGCTGGAGCGCGAGACGCTCGCGGTGCGCGGCGTGACCGGCGCGGAGACGTGGCAGGAGCGCGCAGCCACGCGGCAGCGGCCGGACGGCACCGAGAGCACCATGATCGACGTCGTGGGGCAGCCGCCGAGCAGCGACTTCTTCAGCCCCGAACTGCTGGACGGCCGCTGGCTTAGGCCGGACGACACGAACGCGATCGTGATGGACACCGGCATGACCAGGGCCGAGCCCGACCTGAAGGTGGGCGGGACGATCCGGCTCAAGATCGGCGAGGTGGAGAAGGACTGGAGGATCGTCGGACTCATCCGAGGTGACTTCATGGGCGCCTCGGCGCGAGTGAGCCGAGACTACCTGGACAAGGTGCTGAACACGCGAGGAGCCGGCAAAACGATCGTCGTGCGCACGGGCGTGCACGACACCGCGGGAACGAAGGCCGTAGCCGACCAGGTCTCGGACCATCTCGAGAAGAAGGGCCTAAAGGTCACCGAGACCGAGACGGTGCGCCATCTCATGGACACCATCGCCGGCTCGCTGTCGATCCTCGTCGTGTTCCTCGTCATCATGGCGGCCCTGCTCGCCGCGGTGGGCGGCATCGGTCTGTCCGGCACGATGAGCATCAACGTCATGGAGTCGACCCGCGAGATCGGCGTCATGCGCGCGATCGGCGCGAGCAACGGCTCCCTCTACCAGGTCTTCATCACCGAGGGCGTGGTGGTCGGGCTCATCAGCTGGTTCCTCGGCGCGCTGATCGCCATCCCCCTCGCCATGGGGCTGACCGCCGCGCTGCAAGCGGCGATCAGCTTCCCGCTCACCTTCGCGTTCTCGCCCGGCGGCGTTCTGGCGTGGCTGGTCTTCGTCATCGTCATCTCGGTGTGGGCGAGCCTTCTCCCCGCGTACCGCGCCGCACGCGTCTCTGTGGCCGAGGCCATCGCCTACGAGTGACGCGACGGGGCGCTCCGAAGGGCGCCCCGTCGTTCGCGCGTGTCGGCAGCCGCTACCGCAGGTTGTCGACGATCGCGTCGCGCACCGGCTGCCTGATCGCGGGAGTGCCGCCGAGGAACCGCACGGTGGCGACCTCGGGCGACAGCGCCGTCAGCTTCGCGCCGAGCGCCGGACGCAGCGGTAGCGCGTTCGCCGAGAGCAGCAGCGGGTTGTTCTGCTTGGCGAGGTACGCCCCGCCGCACAAGGCATCCGCGAAGCCGTAGCCGGTCGCGATGCCGATGCCGTCGTAGCTCATCCCGTTCGCGACCGAGTGATCGGCGATGTCGATCGCCGTCGCGATCCGGTCCGCGCCCGACCAGCGCTCGACGTTCCCCGCGCCGACCTCCAGCTCCGTGGACGACGCGACCTTCGAAGAGACGGCGTTCGTGCTGCCGAGGATGATCACGTGATTCGCGTTGGCATCGAGGAACGACCGCATCCGCGCGGACAGTGCGCCGCTCGCGTCGGTCTCGGCGAGCAGGATCGGCCAGCCCTTCTTGGCGGCCAGCGGCGATGCGGCGAGAGCGTCGGGGTAGTCGAGGCCCTTTGCGAGGAACACGGTGACCCCCGCGCCCTTCAGCGTCTGCACCTTGTTCGCGATATCGAGCGACGTGGCGTAGCGAGAGTGGCCGGTGGCCCCGAGGCGATGGACTTTCGCCGCGCCGCCGAAGATCGTGGCCAGGCGCGTCTCTACTGCGGCGCTTACCGCGTTCGCATCGCCCAGTATGTACGCGTCCGTCGCACCGTTGTTCTTCAGACGCAGCACTTCCGCGTCAAGCACGGTGTTCATCGCCGCCGGCGGCGCGCCGTTGAGCAGGACCGGCGCGTTCGCCGCCCCCGCGAGCGCGGAGCCGCCTAGGGCGTCCGGCCAGTTGTAGCCGTTAGTGATGATGACGGCGTCAGCGTGCGTCGTGGCGTCCGGATACATCTTCTTCGACGCGTCGATCGCAGTATCGATGCGGCCGAGACCGGCGACGGTTTCGCTCGTGACTATCGCGTTCAGCGAGACGTCGTAGCCCGTCAGGTGCTGACCCACCGTGAGTGAGATCCCATCGGCCGAGGCCAAGACCGGCTTGCCGTTCCAGAACTGTGTGGCGTACCGCGCGTCCTGTGCTTCGTACAGAAGTCGATAGGTGTTCGGCAGGAGTTCGGCGAGGCTGTACGCGCCGCCGTAGGCGCTGGTCCCGAACATCGCCTCCCACTGGCCGGTCCCGGCATTGAGGACATACGGCGTGACAGCAGCTGTGGGGATCGGCGAACCCGTCGCCCGAGCACGAATTGCGCCGGCGATCGTCGCGGCGACCGGCAAGGTTGCCTCGATCGTCTGGGTCGTCCCCTCGCTGACCGTGACCGTCTCTCCCCTCGACGCCAACGAGTCAGGGCCGACGGGCGCCCACCAGCCGCCAGCGTAGGGGTTGCCGCCACGGACGAAGACTTTGTACGTGCCAGGCGTCAGCGTCGCGTCGAACGTGCCGTCGCTCGCGGTCATCTTCATGCCCACGAAGCTGCCGGCTCTGCCGCCCGTGGCCGTGTAGAAGTACTGATACGTGTTCGCTGCCGGGGACCCGTCGGTGCGATGCACGACGCCGTGGATGCCGCTGCCGCCGGCTGCTTGCAGGATAGGCGAGAAGTTGTACTTGAGCGCGGCCGAGATGTTCACGGAGTCGGCTGCAGCGAGTGAAGTCTTGTTGATGTAGTACAGCGGCGCGTAGCCGCCCGTGCCGCCGAACTTGAACGTGTACAAGTAGCCCGGCATAAGCTCCCATTGGGAGTAGGCGCCGTTGGCGCCACTCGTGCCTGCGCGATAGCTCTCCCACGCGCTCGACACGGTGTTCCAGATGTACGTGTCCACATCCGTCGCGGCCGGAAGGCCCCCGCACGTGATCGTCCCAGACAGGGACGCCGCGTACGGCACGGTCGCGTCGCAAGACTGGGTCGCGCCGTCGGAGACCGTGATCGTAGTGCCTAGCGCCTGGAAGGGCGTGAGGTTCGCGCCGCTCCGCCAGTAGCCCGGCGCGTAGGCCACGTTCATTCCGTGCGCGTAGACCTTGTACGTCCCCGCCGGGACGCTCACCGACCAAGTCCCCGTGTTCCCCGTCCAACCCGATGTGACCGCAGCATCGTCTGCGGCGGCCCGCACTTCGACGCTCGAGTACGTGGACAGGCTGCCGCCGCTAATGCGGAGCGTCCCTTGGATGCCGCCCGTCGCCACCACGGCGAACGCGGACTGTGCGGCCAACAGGACGAACACGAGCGTCAGACAAACGAGCTTCCCGAGACTTCCCCTACGCATGCCGGGTCTCCTCCCCAGAGATTTCCACCTTTGGTGAGTGAACACCCGGACCGCCCCCGCCGCAACCGCTACGCGCGCAGCAACCGCTCCAGCGCCGCGAGGAACCCGTCGACGTCCGCCTCGGCCGTGTCCCAGGAGGTGACGAGGCGCACCTCGGAGCGCCCCTCGTCCCACACGTAGAACGCGCACGTTTCCTGCAGCGGCTCGATCACCTCGGCGGGGAGGACCGCGAAGACCTCGTTGGCCTGCGGCTGCTGCGTGAGCTCGATGCCGAGGCGCCGCAGCCCGTCGGCCAGCCGCGCCGCCATCGCGTTGCTGTGCTCCGCGCTCCGCAGCCACAGATCGTCCTCGAACAGCGCGAGGAACTGCGCGGCGATGAAGCGCGACTTGCTGGCAAGCTGGCCGGACTGCTTGCGGATGAAGCGGAAGTCGCGCGCGAGCTCGGGGTCGAACAGGACGACCGCCTCGGCCAGCATCGCGCCGTTCTTGGTGCCGCCGAAGGACAGCGCGTCGACGCCGGCGTCCGTCGTGAAGGCGCGCACGGGCACGCCGAGGTGCGCCGCCGCGTTCGCGATGCGCGCGCCGTCGACGTGCAGCCGCATGCCGTGCGCGTGCGCCTGCCCGGCGAGCGCGCCGACCTCGGCTGGAGTGTAGACGGTGCCGAGCTCGGTCGACTGCGTGATCGAGATCGCCTGCGGCTGGTTGTGATGCTCGTTGCCGAGGCCGGCGAGCCGCGGCTCCACCAGCTCGGGGGTGAGCTTGCCGTCCGGCGTCTCCACCGCGAGAAGCTTGCCGCCGCCCAAGAACCGCTCCGGCGCGCCGCACTCGTCGGTGTTGACGTGCGCCGTGGCTGGGCAGATCACGGCGCCGAACGGCTTCACGCACGCCTGCAGCGCCGTCACGTTCGCGCCGGTGCCGTTGAACGCCCAGAACACCTCGGCCGTCTCGCCGAAGTGTTCGCGGAACCGGGCGACGGCGCGCTCCGTCCACTCGTCATAGCCGTACGCGGGCACGTGCCCGGCGCCGGCCTCGGCGATCTCGGCGAGGACTTGCGGATGGACCCCCGCCCAGTTGTCCGACGCCAGCGCGCGGCGCGTCTCGCTCATGCGTGTCCCTTCGGCTCGGAGTCGCTTTCGAGCCTAGCACACGCCGTCAGCGCCGCCGCACCTCCGGCGGGATGCCGGTGTCCCCGAGCGCGAGCTCGTCGGGCGTCACGCCGTTCTGCATCTCCGTGCCGGTCGCCTGCCTCTGTGCGTCCGCCCGCTCCCGCTCGCGCATGCTCGCCCTCGTGCCCCCCTCGGCCGGCAGCTCACCCTCCGTCTCGACACGCAGCACCATATCGCCCACGACCTGCGAGACGGCGTTCGTCGCGGCGACGATCGGCTCCATCACGAACGCCACCTCGTCCGCACGCACCGGCACCTCGAAGACGGTGTGCCCGCGCGTGTCGCGAACGCTCACGCGCTTCACGCCGTCTTGCTCGAGGAGTCGCCGCATCGCGTCCCCTACGACTTCCATCTCGAAACGATGGTCCTCGACCGGGACCAGCGTCTGCGTCTTCATGAGCGCCTCCTTGCCGCGATCGGGCCTCCCATGCACCGATGATTCCCTGGAGCGCCGAGGCCTCAGGCTCAGCGCGACGGACGGTGGCTTGAGCCTCGATGGGCCGGGGAAAGAACGACCGGGCCGTGACGACGGGGAGAGGCGGAGATGGACAAGCGACTGCAGATCGAGCACCTCGGCCGCCTGCTGCACGTGGAGGTGCACGCGGTGAGCGCCTACGACGGCGCCATCGAGCGCATCCGCGACGAGGGCCGGCGCCGGCACCTCGAGGGGATGCGGGACGACCACGAGCGGCACGTCATCGACATCACCGAGCTCCTGCGCGAGATGGGCGAGCCGGCTCCCGGGCCCACTCCGGAAGTGGAGCGGCTCTTCGCGCCGGCGATGTCGGCGCTCAAGAACGGGTCGGCGGATGACGACGTCCTGCACGCCATGCGCATGAACGAGCAGGTGCTAGCGCACGAGTACGCCAACGCGCGCGGGTGGGGGGTCGGGCTGCAGGTGCACGACCTGCTCGCGCGCAACGACGCCGACGAGCAGCGGCACCTGTCTGCTATCGAAGAGATGCTGGCGGCCACGGGGACGCCCGCGCGGCCGTAGCCGCTAAGGCCGCGCCTCCATGTCCGGCTGAAGAAGCCCGAACACGTTGCCCTCGGTGTCTCGGCAGTACGCGTGGATCCCGACGTGAGGGATGGTGCGCCGCTCCTGCACGACCTCGCCGCCCGCCTCCACCACCGCGGCGACCGCTTCGTCCAGGTCCCCGACCCCGATGGTGTTGATCGTACCGCCATCGACGAGCGTCTGCGGCCGGCGCATGATCGCGCCGTTGATCCCCATCTCGTCCTCCTCGCCCGTCGAGACCGTCCAGTACTCCTCGGGTCCCTGCCACTTCTCTACGAACCAGCCGAACGCCTGTGAGTAGAATCGGACCGCTCGCTCGGGGTCGTCCGCCGCGATCTCGAAGTGCACGACGCGCGCCATCGCATCCTCCTTCTTCCAGACCTCACGTTCGGACTGTACCCGTTTCCCCGGTCCCTCCCCGGGGAATGCTCGGCCGGTAGCCGTCAGGGAGGGGAGGCCATGGATCCGGAGGTATTGGCGGGACGTCTCGCCTCGCTGTTCCACATGGACGTCGACGCCACTCACGTCTATGCCGAGGCGCTCGAGCACGTCACCGACGACGACGCGCGCCGGCACTTCACGAACTTCCGCAACGAGCACGACTACCACGCCACCGTGCTCGCGGCGGAGATCCGCGCTCTCGGACAGGAAGCCCCGGAGGCCCGCGAGGACCTCGCGGGCGAGTTCGCCGAGCTCGTGACGGCCATCCGCGCGACACGCGGCACCGAGGGCGCCGTGGCGGCCATGCGCACCGCCGAGCGCTATCACAACCGGAGGTATCGCGAAGCGCAGAGCTGGGAGACCGCGCCCATGCTCCGGGAGGTGCTCGCGCGCTTCTACACCGACGAGCAGCGCCACCTCGAGTACTGCGAGAAGCGCCTGGAGGCTCCGGTCGGCGGGCGATAGCGCTTCACCGCACGAAGACCTCGCCGACGTTGCGCGGGTGGATCATGCAGAAGTACCGGTAGTGTCCCGGCCGGTCGAACGCGTATGTGAAGCTGTCCCCGGGAAGGATGTCGCCGCTCTCGATCTCTGCCGAGGAGATCGTGTGCGGATGCGCGTCCTCGTTCCTCCACGTCACCGGCACGCCGGGCGGCACCTCGACGATCCGCGGCTCGAACCCGTCGCCGCGGATGAGCACCGCGCTCGCCAGCGAGGATTCTCGCAGCGTAGCCATCGGTCCACCTCCCGCTACCGCCTCTACACCCCGGCGGTCTCGAGCAGCGGCGACGTCCGCGCGATGCGGGCCGCCGCGCGCACCATCTGGTTCGTGTAGCCCCACTCGTTGTCGTACCAGGCCATGACCGTGACCAGATCGCCGTCGACGACCTGCGTCATCTCCGCGTCCACTATCGACGCGCGGGAGTCCTTGACGATGTCGGAGCTCACGAGCGGCTCCGTGCCGATCCCCACCACGTCGCGGTAGCGTTCGGTCCCCGCCTCCTCGCCCAGGATGCCGTTGACCTCCTCGGCCGAGGTGGCGCGCTCGGTGAGCAGCGTCACGACGCTGATCGAACCGCAGTCCACCGGCGCGCGAACGGCGGTGCCGCCGAACCTGCCCTCGTACTCGGGCACGGCGCGCGTCGTGGCGACCGCCGCCCCCGTGGATCCGGGCACTAGGTTGGCCGCGCCCGCGCGCCCCCGTCGCCACTCCTTGGCGTCCGGGCCGTCCACGAGCGCCTGGCTCGCGGTGTACGCGTGCACGGTGACCATCGTCGCCTTCCGCACGCCGACGCGCCTGCCCAGGATCTCGATGACCGGCGCGATGCTGTTGGTGGTGCAGCTCGCGCAGCTGATGATGCGCTCCTCGCCGTCGGGCTGGTTCACGCCGTAGACGACGGTCGGCATCTCCGTGCCCTTGCTCGGGGCGGAGAGGATGGCGAAGCGCGCGCCGGCCTGCAGGTGCTTCTCGAGGTCGGAGCGCTTCGTGAACAGGCCCGTGCACTCGAAGACGATCCCGACGCCGAGGTCACGCCAGGGCAGCTTCGCCGGGTCCTTCTCGGACAGGTACCGGTAGCGCTGCCCGTCGATCACGAAGTCGGTGCCGTCGATGCGCACGTCCTTCTCGTACGTGCCGTACACCGTGTCGTGCTTCAGCAGGTAGGCCATGTTCTCGATGTCGGCGAGGTCGTTCACCGCGACGAGTTCCAGATCGGGGTGGTCGAGCGCGATCTTGAAGCACGCCCTCCCGATCCTGCCGAAGCCGTTGATCGCGCACTTCGCAGGCATGCCGCATCAGCCCTTCCCTCATCTCACCTGCACGGGCGGCAGTGTATCTACCCTAGGCCCGCGAGGAAGCATCCGCCAAGGGCGGTCGCGCCGCCGTCAGCCGGAACGGCCGAGGACGGTCCGCACCGCCTCCGCGACGGCGAGTCGCACCGTCTCCCGCTCCGCGTCGGAGGCGTACGCATGCCGAGGCCAGAAGAACCCGCGGAGCCCGTCATGATAGCGGCGCGGGACGACGTGCACGTGCAGATGCGGCACGCTCTGGCTCACGTGGTCGTTCACGGCGAGGAACGACCCGTCCCCCTCCATCGCGATCCGAACGGCGGCCGACATCGCCCGCGCGAGCGTGAACAGCGGCGCGACCATGTCGTCGGGCAGGTCGGCGAGCGTCGGGACGTGCGCCCGCGGGGCCAGCAGCACGTGCCCGGGGAACAACGGCCTCCGGTCGAGGAAGGCGACCGCGAGTTCGTCCGCGTAGACGATGTCCGCGGCATCCTCCCCGTGCGTGATCGCGCAGAACGGGCAGTCGGGGTCGAAGTCGCTAGGGACCCAGCTTCCAGGCATCGCCACCTCCCGGCGGGTACCTACCCGTCGGGGAACACCAGCCGCGCCTGCAGCTCGGGATCCTCCGCCACCGCCGCGAACAGCCGCTGCAGCTTGATCGCGGTCGGCAGGTGCCCGGAGAACTCGATCCTGCGCCCGGTGAAGGCGTCGAGCCAATCCCGGATGCTACCGCCGGCGAACAGCGAGTCGAAGTCCTCGGCCGATATACGAAGGGTGCAGCGGGCGTTCTCGCACAGACCGCGGCGCACGCCCGGCCGGTCGGTGAGGTCGACCGTCCACGCACCGCATCCGGAGACGTCGACGCACACGACGGCACCGACCATCGCCGGGAACCCCGGGTTCTGTTCGATGAAGCGAGGAGCCAGCTCCTCGAACACCCGCTCCGCCGCGGGACGTTCCACGTCTCACCCCTCCTCGGCCGAGGGAGGCGGCATCATCATCCGTTCGCGCGTAAGCGGGTACGGGTCTCGCAGCCGCCCCTCCAGGGTCTTGCGCGCCAGCACCTGGCTGCAGATCGTCTCGCTCATCTCGAAGCTGACGACGTACGCGGCGAAGAAGGCGATGAACTCCCGGACCTTCTCGTCGGGCAGGATACCCTCGCCGACGATGCGGTCCTCGTTCGCCAGAAGGTTGTCGAGCCAGCGCTCCACCGTGAGCTTGTAGTGCTGCGAGATGTTCTCCACGTCGAGGATCTCGAAGCCGTTCTTCTCCAGGCCCTCGACCACCTCCCACAGGGAGTGCCAGTGGCCCACGCCGAAGTGCTCGTACAGCAGCCGAGTGGCCTCGTCCGTCTCGCCGCGCATCAGGCGTCGGCGGCTGCGCCAGGGCTGCGTCATCCCGTGGACGAGCATGAGTCCGTCGTCCGCGAGCATCTCGGAACACCTGCCGAACACTCGGCCGAGGTCCTCCATGTGCTCTATCGCGCCGATCGTGACGATCTTGTCGAATGCGCCGGCGCCGTAGTCCATGTCGTACGCGTGCACCACATCCGCCCGCACCCGCTCCCGCGTCCCCTCCCGGGCCGCCCGGCGCTCGACGGCACGCGCCTGCTCCTCGGCGAGCGTGATCCCGACGCACGTGACGCCGTAGCGCTCGGCCGCGAAGTGGATGAAGCTGCCCCACCCGCAGCCGATGTCGAGCACCCGATCGCCGGGCTCGAGGCACAGCTTCTCGGCGGTCAACGTCAGCTTGTCCTCCTCCGCCTGCGCGAGCGGCGTGTCCTCGGAGCGGAAGTACGCGCACGAGTACGCCATGCGGGGGCCGAGGAAGCTCGCGAAGAACTCCGGCGGAAGGTCGTAGTGGCTCGAGATCGCGGCCTTGTCGCGAAGGCGCTCGGGTCTGGTCGCCGTCCCGGTGTTCACATCCATTCCTCCTTCGTCGAGGTCGTTACCCGCCAGCGCTCGAGGCTAACGCGGACCCGCCAGCGCCTGTGAGAGAATGGAAGGAAGGGCGGCCCGCAGGGGGCCGCACGTAGGAGGGAGCGGGGACTTGAAGAGGGGTATCCGGACGGCCATCTGCGCAGGCCTGCTCCTGGCGCTGGCGCTTTCCGCCGGCTGCGCGAGGATCGCCGAGAACGCGGCTCGAGGAGCCGTGGAGAAGGCCACGGGCGTCAAGGTCGACGAGAAGTCGAACCAGGTGACAGTCACCGGTAAGGACGGCAAGGCGGTCACGTTCACCGGCGGCGACAAGAAGCTGCCCGACAACCTGCCGAAGGACTTCCCCGTCTACGCCGGCACACCGGAAGGCGGCGCCTCGGCGGCTTCCAACGAAGGCTCCACCTTCACGCTCGCCGTCGTCACGACCGACAAGGTCGCGGACGTGTTCGGCTGGTACAAGAAGGAGCTTGCGGGCAACGGCTGGTCGATCGAGAACTCCGCGACCGTCACCGTCGACGGCAAGCAGTCCGCGAGCCTCTCGGCAAAGAAGAACACGATGGAGGCGGTCGTCACGATCGGCAGCGACTCGTCAGCGGACGGCAAGGTGAGGATCAACGCGATCATCAACGACAAGAAGAAGTAGCCACCGCGGCTTCAGCTGGAGCGGGAAGGGCGGTCCCCCGGGGCCGCCCTCTTCTTCCCCCGGGGATGCGACACGACGTGCGCGAGCACGGGGCTGTACACGCGGCCCAGGATGCTGCTCACGAAGAAGATGCCGAGGATGAGCACCTCGGCAAGGAGCGTGCTCGCGAAAGAGAGCGGGATGGCCGTCAGGAAGACGACCGCCGGGAATGCGCCGCGGAGGGTTATGTAGCGGACGATGCGCGGGTCGATGTCGTCGTCCACGAGGCGGCGTTTGGACGTCGAGTACAGCCACATCTGCATTTCGGCCAGGGTGGTCGCCAGCAGGAGGCCCGAATAGAACACGACGGCGCCCACGTTGTCCGGGTACCTCCCCAGGGTGGAGCTGGCTACCGGGACGAACGCCACGAGCATCAGGAAGAAGGCGTTCATCCACAGCAGCGGCGTGTCGTAGCCGTTGATGTGGGTGAACGCACGATGATGCGAGAGCCACAGCACGGCGATGTTCAGGAAGGTGAGCCCGTACACCAGGACGCGCGGGACCAGCTTCACGATCGCCAGCAGCAGCACCTGGGGCAGGGCCGTCCTGGGGAAGTCCGGGATGCGGATCTCGAGGGCCAGCAGCGTAGCGGCGATGGCGAACACGCCGTCGCTGAACTGCAGGAGCCGGGTGAGGTCGTCGCCGCGCTCAGCCCAGACGCCGCGTTCTTCCTCGAGATGGGCCCGCCGAGCCTCGGACATGTGCGCCTCCGCCATCACTCATACCCGGCGGGACGGCGGAGCAGCTCTCTACGCGGCGTCGATCGCGAGACGCTCCTGCCCCGACGCGGACGGGTCGGCGCGGCACACGGCGAGGATGGCGATGTCGTCGGACAACCTGCCCTCGGCGAACGAGAACGCGTCCAGGAACACCGATTCCGGCATCTTCTCGAGCGGTTCGGCGGCGGCCCGTTCCACGGCTCGCAGGAGGCGATCGGCCCCGAACTGCCGTCCCCGCGGGTCGCGGACCTCGGTCAGGCCGTCGGTGTAGAGCAGCAGCGTGTCGCCGACCGCCAGCGAGGTGACGTCGTTCGCGTACGCCGCCTCGGACTCGACGCCGAGCACGAGTTGCGGCGCGCGCAGGAACCGGGGACGCTCCGCCGCCGGAACGAGGACGGGCTCGGGGTGGCCCGCCGAGCAGTAGGCCAGGGAGCCGTCGGAAGTGTCGAGGAGGCCGAAGAACGCCGAGGCGTAGCCGCCGAACATCGAGCGCATGATGACGTCGTTCGTGGCCGCGAGGACCCGCTGCGGCGAGGGCGCCTGCAGCGCGTGCACGTGCATCGAGCTGCGCACGAGCGTGGCCAGCGCGGAGACGTCCACTCCGTGGCCGCTGACGTCGCCGATGAGCATGCCTATGCGGCCCGGGGTGACCTCGACGATGTCGTAGAAGTCACCGCCGACGCTCGCGCCGCCCGTGGCGGAGTGGTACAGGTGCGAGAACTCCACGCCGGGCACATGCTCCGGAACGGCGAAGAACGCCGACTGGAGCGTCTTCGCGATGTGCCGCTCGCGGCCGTACGCGCGAGCGTTCTCGAGCGCCAGCGTCGTGGAGAGCGAGAGCTTCTCGCCGAGGTCGCGATGCGCCTCGTCGAGCGGCTCGGGGTCGCTCCAGCAGAATCCCATCACGCCGCGGACCTCGCCCTTGGCGTAGAGCGGGACCAGCAGGAACGCTCCGAGGTCGTGCCGCGCCATGAGTTCGCGCTCCCGATCGTCGGCGACCGAGGGGGAGGCCGCCATGACGACGCCGTTGGCCTCGGCGGCAAGCCGGGGGAGCGACAGGTCGGAGTCGAGGAACGACCTACCGATGCTCTCGGCGGGCCAGCCGTGAACGTTGCGGAACACCCACGAGTCGATCTCGCGCAGGGCGATCCAGCCCCAGTCCGCCCCGTACGCCTCCGTGGCCTCGACGAGCGCGCGTTGCAAGATCTCGTCGGCGTCGAGCGTCGAGAGGATGGTCCGCTGGATGAGCCCATCCGCCGAGGCGAGATCGGCGTCGCGCCGTCTCCGGTGCTGCCCGGCGGTATGCTCGGCCGTCACGTCGACGGCGGTCAAAAGCACGTCGTAGGGATCGCCCAGGCGACCGGGCACCGGCAGCAGGGACAGCCGCCAGTAGGTCTGGAGGCCGGTGGGCGTCCGGTACGGGTAGGCGACGTCCGTGTAGGGCTCGCCGGTGTACGCGGCGTCCTGGAAGCGCACGGCCATGTCGGCGTCGGAGAGGAAGCCTCGCATCGGCATGCCGAGCCTGTCGAATCGCGACTGCGCCTCCCACAGCATCTCGAGGAAGCGCCGGTTGGCCCAGGTGAATTGGAGTCGCGAGCCCGACCACACGGCCGCGGGATATGACGCGCCCTCGAGCAGGGACCAGGCGCACGGTGCTTTCGATCCGTCCCCGACCGTTCGCTTCCCCGCACGTTCGCGCGCGCTCGTCTTCATCGCCCCCAAATCCGGGCCCCGCGGCTTCTTTCGGGCGCACAGCCGAGGGGCGCATCGTCCCTGCCCGGTTAATCGGCATTCATGTTCGCCGTCTTGAGGAAAGTGACGGCCCGCACGTCGGCGGATCCTCGGGTCCTTCCGCGACCCTCGTTTGTCCGTCCCGACCCCGGAGGCTATGCTTTCGCTCGGCTGTGACATCCGTCGGGGGGAGATCGGTGGCTGGCGAATCGAGGAAGGCGGTCTTCGCAGCGATCGCGGGCAACTTCACGATCGCGGTCGTGAAGTTCATCGCGGCGGCGCTCACCGGCAGTTCCGCGATGATCTCCGAGGGCATCCACTCCGTCGTGGACATGGGCAACGGCGGCCTGCTCTTCTTCGGCATGCGAAAGTCCGAGGTGCCGGCCGACGAGATGCATCCGTTCGGCCACGGCAAGGAGCTCTACTTCTGGAGCCTGATCGTCGCGATCAGCATCTTCGGGATCGGCGGCGGGATGTCGGTGTACGAGGGGATCGTGCACATCGCGCACCCCACGGCCGTCGAGGACGCGACGCTCGCATACGTCGTGCTCGTCTTGTCCGCGCTGATCGAGGGGTGGAGCTTCCTCGTCGCGTTCCGCGAGTTCCGCAAGGCCAAGGGACCGCTCAGCAGCCTGGAGGCGATCCGCACCGGCAAGGATCCGAGCTTGTTCACCGTGGTGTTCGAGGATTCCGCCGCGATGGCCGGCCTCGCCGTCGCGTTCGCCGGCGTGTTCGCGAGCCACTACTTCCACCTGCCGTGGCTCGACGGGGCGGCGTCGGTCGTCATCGGCCTCATCCTGGCGACCGTGGCTCTGTGGCTCGCGTACGAGAGTAAGGGGCTCCTCGTCGGCGAGGGCGCCGAGGCGCCGATGATCGAGGACCTGCAGAGCATCGTCCGCGCGGACCCCCAGGTCGCCGAGGTGGGACCGATCCTGTCGATGTACAACGGCCCGCAGGACCTGCTGCTCAATCTCGAGGTGGAGTTTCGCGCGGGGATCTCGGCCGACGACGTGCAGGCGGCGGTCCGCCGCATCGAGGACGCGGTGACCGCCCGCTATCCCGAGATCAAGCGGATCTTCATCGAGGTGAGCTCGCTCACGCCGGGGGCGGAGCCCAAGTAGCGAGGAAGGGGCCGCCCCATGGCAGCCCCTTCCTCGAAGCCGGATGTGGGAACGCTCACGCGGCGGCGTCCGCCGCAGCTCCCTGCTCCACCAGCGAGCACACCATCTGCATACGAGCCGCGAGGAAGTACAGGACACCCGCCGTGGCGATCGGGCCGATGAGGGTGAGGCCCATCAGGACCCACACGCCCGTCTCCCACCCGGCGACGACGCCCCATCCGACGATCGCGACGGTGGCGGCCGCGAGCAACGCCGCCGTTATGCTCTCGTTGTACATGCCGAGCACGAACACGACGACCGTCAGCGTCAGCGGGAGGAGCGCGTTGCGGGCCGACACGAGCGGGGTGTTCGCGCGGAACCCGTACTCCGCCGCGAACGACGCGGCGACCCAGAACAGGCCTCCGGCGACGACGAACGCGCGAGCGAAAAGGCGCTCGAGCCCTAGCCCGACCTCGTGGCACACAGGCATCTTCGCCATGATCGGTCTCCTCCTTCACGCCGGCACCATGCCGGCGACTGCCAGCGGAACACCTAGATACTATCCGGGGAGGGTTAGCGCCGGATTGGCGCCCCGTTAAGGTTGCATGAACACCCCAGCGGGTATACGCGGCGGGCGCGCCGTGCCGGCGGCGCGCCCGCTCGCTGTCCTCACGGTGTGCTCGTCACCTCGGCCGTCCCGGTCGTGAATCCGGCCGGCATCTCGCTAGCCGGTATCGAGGGTTGCGGCGCCAGCGTAGGCGCGAGCATCTGCTTGCCCGAGACGTGGCACGTCTCGCAGAAGGTCGCCGAGTGGCAGTTCAGGCAGGCGTCCGCGCCGTTCTTGATGACGAACTTGAAGTGCTCGTTCCTCCAGTTCGCCGTGTGGTTGACGTGGCACTTCTTGCAGAAGTCCGGCTTGTGGCACGTGAAGCACGACGGCGTGCTGCTCTTCGCCGCGGTCTGATGCTGCAGGAGCCACATCTCACGCGGCTGGTGGCTCGGCGGCTTCTTGCTGTGGCAGTCGTTGCAGAAGGCGAACCCGAGCTCGTGGCACTTCATGCAGGTGCTCTTGCCGACGACGAGCGCGATCTTGCCGTGCTTCGCGACCCAGTCGTCCTTCTCGTGCGCCGCGGTCCATGGCAGCACACGTCCGCCGTGACAGCCGGCGCACTCCCGGGGGGCGATGACGTGCGAGAGGTACGGCTGGTCGTGGCGGTAGGCGTGCTTACCCGAGTGGCACGTGGTGCAGTCGGCCTTGAAGTCCGCGGGCTTCATCGGCGAGGTGGGCTGCAGGCCCGGGAACGGCGAATGGCACTTCTTGCACACACCGACGTCCACCAGCCGCACGACGTGCGTGTTGCTGCGCTTCTCGAGACTGATCTTCTTGTGGCAGTCGTGGCACACCAGGCCCGGCAGGAGCTCGCTGGTCAGATGGAGCCGGTGGATGGTGAACTTGCTCGCGATCATCGTGCCGTGGCACGCCATGCACTGTTCCTTGCTGAGCTGCGAGGCGCGCGCGTGAAGGTCGGCGAGCGCCTGCCCGCCGCTGACAGGACGCACCTTGTACACGGCGGTATCGACGGCCGTCATCCACGTGCTGGCCGGGCTCACGGTCGGCGAACTCGTGAGCATCCCCGCGAGGATGAGCGTGTTGAGCAGCAGCGAGGCGAGGAGGACCTTGATCCACTGCTTGTGGAGGAACTTCTTGCGTTCGCGGTCCATCAGGGTTCCTCCCGTCAGTCCATGAGCCCGTTGATGCTGAGTCCTACGATGGCGATCAGCAGAAGGATGCTCAGACCGATCGCGAGGATCCTCTTGTGCGGCTTGCGCGATGGGTTCCGGTCGATCCACGGGATCGCCCCGAGGAACACGATCCCGCCGAGGGACCCGAGGATGCCGACGATCGGCGGGACGAAGTGCAGGAACGCGTAGAGGAACAGGAAGTACCACTCGGGTTTGATGCCCGCGGGCGTGACGAGCGGGTTCGCCTTTATCTCCAGCCCCGCGGGCATGAAGATGCACAACACGGCGTAGACCGCGAGCAGCAGGAGCATGGCCGCGCCCTCGGAAAGGAAGTGATCCGGGAAGAACCGCATCGTGGGCTGGTCGTGGCCCCACTCCGCTTCGTGATCGAGCTCGCGGATGGTCACAGTCGTCCACACGGGCTCGTACGCCTTCTCCGCGACTTCCTCCATGGCAGGCGAAGCCGTGCCGCGCCGCGGAGCCGGCACCTCGGCGGGATGCAGCGGCATCTCGTTGACTCCCATGGTGCGCCGTCCTTCCTACAGCGGGCCGGAGATGCCCTGCTTACGGATCATCCAGAAGTGAAGGACCATCATCGCCACGAGCCCCGCAGGCAGCAGGAACACGTGGAGCGAGAAGAAGCGGGTGATGGTGGGGCCTCCGATGACCTCCCCGCCGAGCATGACGCGCTGGATCGTCGGCCCCAGAAGCGGCACCTGGCCCATGAGCGAGGTAGCGACCGTCGAGCCCCAGTACGCCTTGTTGTCCCACGGCAGCAGGTAGCCCGTCAGCCCGAAGGCCATCGTGAGCGCGAACAGCACGACGCCTGCGACCCAGTTGAACTCACGCGGGTGCTTGTAGCTGGCCGTCCAGAAGACGCGAAGCATGTGCGTGACTATGAAGATCACCATGAGGTGCGCGCCCCACAGGTGGGTCGAGCGGATGAGCCAGCCGTAGCTCACGTAGTGGGTGATGTAGTACACGGAGCTGTACGCTTGGTCGATGCTCGGGACGTAGTAGAACGTCAGGAAGATCCCGGTCATGGCCTGCAGCATGAACACGAAGAACGTCAGACCGCCGAAGCAGAACCAGAAACGGCGTGCATGCAGCGGCACGGGCTTGTCGAAGAGGCTGCGATGCAGCCGGTCGGTGAGGTCGAACCGCTCGTCGAACGGGCGGGCTATGGCGGCGAGCACTCTGGACATGTCGACCTCCTTACGCCCCGGTCCCGAATCCCGATACGACTACCTGACCGTTCTGGACGGCGAAGATCGCCGGGTCCATCCCCCGGGGGGCCGGACCCGAGATGCGCGCGCCGTCAGGCTTGAAGAAGCTCGCGTGGCACGGGCAGGCGTACTCGCCCAGCTTCTCGTCCCAGTGAAGGATGCACTTGACGTGAGGGCACGCCGCGTTCAAGGCGACGATCTTGTCGCCGGCGAGCTTCGTGATGAACACGGAATCGTCGCCGTACTCGAACAGTCGAGGCTTGTCCGGCAGCAGGTCCTTCACCGCCACCAGGGCGGTGGGGCCCATCTTCGTCTTGCCGTCGATAGAACGCCCGGGCGGGTTCACCGCCGACGCGGCGGTCACGGCCCCCAGCGCGCAGGTCGCGCCGATCGAAAGACCGGCGGCCCACTGGAAGAAGTCCCTCCGGGACATCTCCCGGGCGCGGGTCGTGTCGTCCTGCAGGACGTCCCCGCCCTTCTCGTCCACGTCGCACCTCCTGTAAGCCTGAAGACGGCGTCCCCGGGGACGCCGTCTTCAATATGCGCTCACAGTCTGTAGAACGGGTGTGTGCCGGATTAAGGTTGTGTTAGCTCCGGCCCGCGGGGCAGCTCGAAACTGAAGCTCGAACCCGCGCCTTCCTCGCTGACCACGTGGATGCTGCTGCCGTGCGCCTCGATGATCTCGTCGGCGATGGCGAGTCCGAGTCCGGATCCCTTGCGCTGACCCTCGGCGCCCCTGCGCTGCGTGTAGAAGCGGTCGAATATGTGCGGCAACACGTCGGCGGGTATGCCCTGGCCGGTGTCGGACACGGAGAAGCGGACGCGCGGGCCCTCGCCGCGGAGCGCGACCGTCACGACGTCTCCGGGCCGGCTGTGCTTCACGGCGTTGTCGACGAAGCCCAGAAGCACCTGCGTGACGCGGTCGCGATCGGCGAGCACCCGAAGGTCCTCCGCGGGGATGTCCGCGTGCAGGGCGACACCGGCCTCGTTAGCGAGAGGGCGCATCGCGGAGGCGACGACCCACGCGATCTCGTCCGCGGGCACCGTCTCCAATTGCAGGCGCAGCCGTCCGGAATCGACCTGCGCCAGCGTGAACAGGTTGTCGACGAGCCGCTGCAGCCGGTTCGCCTCCACGCGCATCGTGGCGAGGAACTCGTCGCGGACGTCGGGCTTGTCCTTGCCGCCGGTCTCGAGGATCTCGATGGCGCCCTTGAGCGCGGCGATGGGCGTGCGCAGCTCGTGGCTCGCGTTCGACACGAACTGCCGCTGCGCCTGCTCCTGTCCCCGCAGCGTCTCGAACGCGTCGCCGAGCTGCTCGGCCATCCGGTTGAACGCCACGACGAGCTCCCGTATCTCGCCCGGGAAGGGCCCTCGCGGCAGCCGCGCCGAGAAATCGCCGGCGGCGATGTCGTCGGCGGCCTTCAGAAGGCGCCTGGACTGACGCGCGATGAAGTCGGAGAAGACGAAGCCGATCAGGCCGGCGACCACCAGCGTGACGAGCGCCGCGACCGTCAGCTGGCTCCGAGCGAGCGCGAGCGTGCCCCTCGCCTCCGTCGCGGGGTTCGATACGACGACGACCCCCTCCTTGCCGCCGGCACGGTCGAAGATGGGAGCCGCGGCGACCACCAGGCCCCCGTCGCCGAAGTCCACGCTCGCGTACGGTTCGGTGCCGTCCAGGCCCGCGGCGCGCGCTCTCTTGAGCTCGCTGCCCCCCAGGTTCACCGTGACGTGGCTCTCGACGAGCGACAGGGACGCGTCGTAGACACGTATGTCGTCGTCGAACGTGTCCCCGAATTGCTTCACATGCGACCGCAGCTCCCCCAGGTTCTCGGCCGAGGGCGGGAAGTACGCGCCGAGCACGTCGGCGATGGCCGTCGCGTCCTTCAGCTGCTGGTTCCTCACAGAGTCGGCGATCTCAGAGGAGAGCGCGCCGAAGATCCAGGTGGAGAGAAGGGTGATGGCGACGAGGACGACGAACGCGAACAGCGCGGTCTGCTGGACGCGGATCGATAGGAGTCTGCGCACGCGGGCTCACGCCTCACGCAGGCGATAGCCGATCCCGCGTACGGTCAGGAGGTAATCGGGCTCCGCGGGGTCCCGCTCGATCTTCTCGCGGATGTTGTGGACGTGCACGTCCACGGCGCGTTCGTCGCCCACGAACCCCCCGCCCCAAAGACTGTCCAGGATGGCGGCGCGGGAGAAGACCTTGCCGGGCGAGCGCGAGAGCACCTCGAGGATCTGGAACTCGGTCGTGGTGAGGTGGATGTTCACGCCTCGCATGTAGACCTGATGACTGTCTGGATCGATCCGCAGATCGCCCACCGTGTGCCCGTTCGACGCCGAGGTGGGGGCGGCGGCGCGGCGAAGGTGCGCGCGCACGCGGCTGACCAGCTCGCGCGGCGAGAACGGCTTCGTGACGTAGTCGTCCGCGCCCAGCTCGAGGCCGAGGATCTTGTCGATCTCCTCTGACTTCGCCGAGAGCATGAGCACGGGGACCGACGACTTCGTGCGAAGATCCCGCGTGAACTCCAGCCCGGACGCTCCCGGCAGCATGACGTCCAGCACGATGAGGTCGGGGTGGAAGGACGGCAGGACACGCTCCGCCGTCTCCGCGTCCTCCGCGGTCTCCACCCTGAAGCCCGCTTCCTCGAGGGCGTACCTGATGATCTTCAGCATCGATTCCTCGTCGTCGACGACGAGGACACGTTTCGGCTCCATCGGCTGCCTCCGCCTTGAAGGCTACTACACGTCCGACCGGTCGCCGTCAAGCAAGCACCGGGCCGAAGGCGCGGTTCGTGGGGGTCAACGGCGAGGTCGGGGCTTGTGCGATCGGCGAGCCGATCCCCAGGCGATCCCGTCGTTCGTCGGCCGATATTCAGGACGAACGGCACACGACCGATACTTACTGCACGGACCCGCACGACGACGAGAGCCGGACCTGATGGAGACGTCCCTCAAGGGGAGAATCCTGCTGATCGACGACTCGGAGACCATCCGCGCCGTCATCGGCAATCAGCTGCGTGCCGCGGGCTACGATCCGCTCTTCGCGTCGTCGGCCCTCCAGGCCCTGCACGTCCTCGAGTCCCAGACCCCGAGCGCCATCCTTCTCGACATAAACCTGCCCGATCTCGACGGCTACACCGTGTGCCGCCGGATCAAGCGGGATCCGCGCACGTACCACATCCCCGTCCTGGTCCTGACGTCGATGGGTGGGACCGAGTCCGAGCTGGCCGCGATCGAGGCGGGCGCGGACGACTTCATCCCGAAGCCGCCGCAACCGCGCGTGCTCGAGGCCCGGCTGCAGATGCACATCAAGCGCTCGGAGCGGGAGCGGAGCAGCAACCCTCTCACGGGGCTGCCGGGCAACGTGCTGATCGAACAGAGGCTGGCCGAGCGTTTCATGTCCGGACGGCCGATGTGCCTCGCCTACATCGACCTCGACGACTTCAAGGCCTACAACGACCACTACGGCTATCAGCGTGGCGACGGCGTCATCCTGCTCGCGGGCGGCATCATCACCAGCGCGGTGGACGCGGCGGGCGGTGCCGGCGACTTCGTCGGGCACATCGGAGGCGACGACTTCGTGGTGCTGACCGAACCGGAGCGCATACCTCTCATAGCCGCACGTGTCGCGAAGATGTTCGACGAGGCGGTCGGCGAGTTCTACGACGACGACACGCGCGCCCGAGGCTGGTTCGACTCGGTGGACCGTCGCGGGAACCACTACCGGGTCCCCTTGATGTCCATCTCCATCGCCAGCGTCGACAGCACGGACCGCGACTTCGAGACGTCGCTCGAGATGGTGGACACGGTGACCGAGCTCAAGCACCGCGCGAAGACGATCCCGGGCAGCGTCCACGTCTCGGAACGCCGGCACGCATCCGGATATCGCGAGCAGGCGGCAGCAGCGTCGGAGGGGTAGGAACCCCTCAGGGAGGTGCCGCATGACCCGGCTCGCCGTGCTATCCGACGTCCACGCGAACAGCCCGGCCCTCGCCGCCGTCATCGACGACCTCCGCACCCGTCGCGCGGACTCCGTGGCCTACCTCGGCGACATCGTCTTCCGCGGCCCCGACCCCGCAGGCTGCATAGAGCTCATGGCGTCCCTCGAGCCGGTCGCTTGGATCCTGGGCAACACCGACGAGTGGTACCTCGCCGAGGTTCCCGAGCGCGAGGTGGGGGGCTACGTGGCTTTCGGGCACGCGCGCCTGACCAGGCCCCAGCGGGTGTTCCTCGCCGAGCTTCCCCGTACCGCCTCTACGCGGCTCGACGGGACGTCCGTGCTGTGCGTCCACGGCTCGCCCAGGAGGCAGGACGAGAACCTCTTCCCGGACACGCCGCTCGACGAGCCGCTCGCGGGAGTGGCGGAGGACATCGTCGTGTGCGGCCACACGCACCTGCCCTTCCTCGGCGGTGCGGGTGGTGTGGCGGCTTTCAACGTCGGCAGCGTGGGGATGCCGTTCGACGGCGACCCGCGAGCGTGCTACGGGATGCTGACGACGTCGGGCGAGGGCGTCGACATGGAGGTCGTGCGCGTCGGCTACGACGTGGACGAGACGGTGCGGCTCGCGCGGGAGGCCGAGCTGCCGCACGTCGAGCGCTACGAGCAGGCGGTGCGCGAGGGCGTGCCCGCGTTCGGGTAGGAACGCTGCTGGCAGGTGCCCTCGGCCGAAGGGGGTCTCGGGTGATGCGGCAGCGGATCGCACGCTCACTCACCGCGGCGCTCGTCGCGGTCGTAGTGCTGGCCGTTCCGGGCACGGCGCACGCGATGACTTTCAGGCAGGGCCCGAGCGGCGGGAACGTCGTCATAGGGTCGAACGAGACGATCGACGACGACCTCTACGTCTTCGGGAACACCGTCGAGGTCCGCGGCACGGTCCGCGGAACGGTCTTCGCGGTAGGCAACAGCGTGTCCGTCGAGGGCTCCGTGTCCGGCGACGTGTGGGCCGCCGGCAACTCCGTGCGCGTCGGCGGCGAAGTCGGCCGGAGCGTCCACGCGGCGGGGGACGAGGTCTCGATAGGCGGCAGGACCCGCGGCGACGTCACCGCCGCCGGCAACACCGTCGTGCTCTCCCCCGGGCTCACCGGCGGACGGGATGCCGCGCTGGCGGGCAACACCGTGTCGGTGGCGGGGAGCGTGGAACGCAACCTGTTCGCGGGAGCGAGTGACCTCGTGATCTCAGGCTCCGTAGGCGGGGACGTCAACGCTGGGGTCGAGCGCCTCACGCTGGCCGACGGTGCATCGGTCCGGGGGAACCTGCGGTACACGAGCAACAACGAGGCGGGCATCGCGAAGGGCGCCACCGTCGGAGGCAGGGTCACGCGCACCAGGCCACGGCAGGAGCGGGAACCGTCGGTGGCGGCGCGCGTGGTGGGCGCGTTCGTCGCCTGGATCCGGCGTCTCATCGGGCTGCTGCTGTTCGGGCTCATCGTGGCGCTCGTGTTCCCGCTGTTCACTCGCAGGGCCGCCGACGGCATCGCCACACGGCCTCTGCCTGCCCTGGGCCTCGGTCTCGCGGTCCTGTTCGGCGTGCCCCCGGCGGCGACCTTCGCGCTCATCGTCGGGGTCATCGCCGGCGGGTGGTGGATCTCGCTGATGGCGCTGTCGCTGTACGTGATCGCCATCGCGGTGGCCACGATAGTCAGCGCCGTGTTCATCGGGAGATGGCTGCTTGGCATAGCCGGGGATCCCGATCCCCACGTACTGCTCGCGCTGCTAGTGGGCTTGCTCGTCCTGACGCTCGCCGAGTCGGTGCCGATACTGGGCCTGCTCGTCCGCTTCGCCGAGGTCGTCTTCGGACTCGGGGCGATGACCCTCGTCCTGTCGCGCCCGCTCGTCGAGCCAGCAGCGGCCGCGACCGCCTTCGAGCAGCCGCGGATGACGTAGCAGGCACCCCGCCCTCACGCGGCTTCAGCTGTCGAGCTCCTGGAGCGGCTCGGTGAAGTACGCGCGGCAGCCCTCGGGCAGATCGCGCCAGTCCGCCGCCGCTGTGAGAAAGCCGAGGTCGCGCGAGCTGTAAGTGTCCCAGAACAGCGTGCCCGATCCCCCGAGCGCGCCCGACCGCGCGTCCGCGAGCAGGGCCGCCATCGTCTTGCCGGTGTACGTTCCCTCGAGGTGCATCCCGGCGGTCCTCGCCGCCTCCACGCCGGCCATCCCGGCCGAGGTGAACCGCGCGTACTCCTCGCCGAAGAGGTCGTGACGCACCTCCCACGCGAGTGCGGGCACCTCGGCGAGCTCGGCTCCGGCCGCGCGCAGCAGCTTCGCCGTCTCGGCGACCAGCGCCGCGAGCTTCGCCTCGTCGGCCCACTCGAGAGGCGTGACCCGCACCGCCACGACGCGAGTGGGCAGGCCCGCCACTCGCAGGCCGAGGATGAGCCCGGCCGCCGTGCCCATCGAACCCAGCGGGACGTAGAGCAGATCCGGAAGGGGAAGCTCGCCCGCCTCGATCTGCTCGGCCAGCTCCAGTGCCGCGTCGACGAACCCGAGCGTCCCCAGCGGGGAGCTGCCGCCCATGGCCACGACGAACGGCCGCCGTCCGGTCTCGGCCTCGCGTTCCCGCAGGAGGCGCACCGCCGCGCGCTCGCGGCTCTCGCCGTCGTGGAAGAGGCGGACGTCCGCTCCGACCGCCAGCTGCGCGAGGAGGTTCCGGCGGACGTAGGCGGCGTTCGGCTGCGGCGCCAGAAGCGATATGGGGCGCAGCCCGAGGGAGCGGGCGTATACGGCCGTCGCCAGCGCGTGGTTGCTGCCGGCGGCGCCGAACGTCACCGTCTCGGTCGCGCCCTGCGCGAGCGCCTCGGCGAGAAGGAACTCCAGCTTGCGAACCTTGTTGCCGCCGTACGGCTCGGCCGAGAGGTCGTCGCGCTTCACCCACGTCTCGGCGCCCCCGATCTCGAAGCGCTGGACGGGCGTGGGGCGGCGCACGAGCGCGACGTGCGGGACGCGCCCGGCGAGCGAGGGGAAGCGGCGGAACAGCGGGATGGTCTCCGGCGCGCCGGTCACCTTATCGCCAGCTCGTCGCCCACGACGTCGACCGTCACCTCTTGGCCGTCGTGGACGCGACCCTCGACTATCTCCTTGGCGACGCGGTCCACCACCTCCTTGGCGATCACGCGCTTGAGTGGACGCGCCCCGTACAGCGGGTCGTATCCCTCGAGCCCGATGCGGTCGATAGCCGCGGGGGTCACCTCGAGGGTGATCTTGCGCTCCATCAGCCTGTGCCGCACCTGCTCGAGCTGCAGCTCCACGATCTCGCCGATCTGCTCGAGCGTGAGCGCCTTGAACAGCACCACGTCGTCCACCCGGTTGAGGAACTCGGGGCGGAACGTCTCGCGCAGCGCCTCCATCACCTGCATCTCCACGCCGGTGTCGTCGCCGGTCTCCGCGGCGCGCTGCAGCCAGATGCTGCCGACGTTGCTCGTCATGATGACGGTCGTGTTGCGGAAGCTCACGGTCCGTCCGTGGCCGTCGGTGAGCCGCCCCTCATCCAGCACCTGCAGCAGGATGTTGAAAACGTCGGGGTGGGCCTTCTCGATCTCGTCGAGCAGCACCACGGAGTACGGCCGGCGTCGGACGGCCTCCGTGAGCTGGCCGCCCTCCTCGAACCCGATGTAGCCCGGAGGCGCGCCGATGAGCCGCGAGACCGTGTGCTTCTCCATGTACTCCGACATGTCTATGCGCACCATGTTGCGCTCGTCGTCGAAGAGGAACTCGGCGAGCGCCTTCGCGAGTTCCGTCTTGCCCACGCCCGTCGGGCCGAGGAAGATGAACGACCCGATCGGCCGGTTAGGCTCGGAGAGGCCGGCACGCGAACGCCGGATCGCCGCCGAGACGGCAGACACGGCCTCGTCCTGCCCGACGATGCGCTCGTGGAGCAGCACCTCCAGGTGCGCGAGCTTCGTCATCTCGCCCTGCAGCAGCTTGGCGACGGGGATGCCCGTCCAGCTGCCGACCACCTGCGCGATCTCCTCCTCGGTGACCTCTTCCTTCAGCATGGCGCTGCCGCTCTGCATCTCCTTGAGCCTGATGCTCGCCGCCTCGAGCTGTCGCTCGAGCTCAGGTATACGCCCGTACCGTATCTCCGCCGCGCGCTGCAGGTCGCCGTCCCGCTCGGCCCGATCGCTGTCGCCCCGCGCCTGGTCCAGCTCGGCGTTCAGGCGTTGCACGTCGTTGATGAGCTCCTTCTCGGAAAGCCACTGGGCCTTGAGGCCCGAGAACTCCTCGTTGAGCACCGCCATCTCCGCGCGCACGCCTTCGAGCCTCTCGGCCGAGGCGGGATCCGACTCCTTCTCGAGCGCGGCTTCCTCGATCTGCAGCTGACGGATCTGGCGGTCCACGACGTCGATCTCCGTAGGCATCGAGTCGATCTCGATGCGAAGCCGCGAGGCCGCCTCGTCGATGAGGTCGATCGCCTTGTCGGGCAGGAAGCGGTCGGTGATGTAGCGGTCCGACAGCGTCGCCGCGGCCACTATCGCCGGATCGGTGATGCGCACGCCGTGGTGAACCTCATAGCGCTCCTTCAAGCCCCGCAGGATCGCGATGGTGTCCTCCACGTCCGGCTCGTCGACGTAGATCGGCTGGAACCGCCGCTCGAGGGCGGCGTCCTTCTCGATGTGCTCGCGATACTCGTCGAGAGTGGTCGCTCCCACCGCGCGCAGCTCTCCCCGCGCGAGCGCGGGCTTCAGCATGTTGCTCGCGTCCATCGCGCCCTCGGCCGCTCCCGCGCCGACGATCGTGTGCAGCTCGTCGATGAACACGACGAGCCGCCCCTCGGCCTGTTCGATCTCGCGCAGCACCGCCTTCAGGCGGTCCTCGAACTCGCCGCGATACTTCGCGCCCGCCACCATCGCGCCGAGGTCGAGCGCGACGACGTCCTTGTCCTTCAGCGACGTCGGGACGTCGCCGGCCACGATACGCTGCGCGAGTCCGTCGACGATCGCCGTCTTGCCCGTCCCGGGCTCGCCGATGAGCACGGGGTTGTTCTTAGTGCGCCGCGAGAGCACCTGGATGACGCGGCGGATCTCCTCGTCGCGGCCGATGACAGGGTCGAGCTTCCCATCGCGGGCCAGGTCCGTGAGATTGCGGCTGAACCGCTCGAGCGCCTGCAGCTGCTCCTCCGCGTTCGGGTCGGTGATCTTGGCGCCGCGCCGCAGCTCCGTGAGCGCGTCGAGCAGCCGCGCCGAGGTGAGTCCCTGGCGCTCCATGACACGCCCCGCCTCGCCCGCGTCGTCCGCCACACCCATCAGCAGGTGCTCAGTGGAGATGTAGCTGTCCTTGAGCTTGTCCGCGTACGTTCCGGCGGCGTTCAGCACCGTGTTGAGCCGGCCCGAGGGCTGGGGGGCCTGCGCGGCGGTGCCCTTGACGACAGGCAGCTTCGCCACGGCGGCATTCACCTCGGCGGACATGGCGTCGGCGTCACCGCCCACCTTCGCCACGATCGGACGGACGACGCCGTCCTCTTGGTCGAGCAGCGCCTTCAGCAGGTGCTCGGGCTCGATGACCTGCTGGTCGGCCTCGGTCGCGTAGACCCCCGTGAGCTGCAGGACCTCCTGCGCCTTCACGGTGAGCTTGTCGAGTCTCATCTGGTCATCCTCCGTGGCCCCGCGGCGTCACTGCCGCTGCCAGGCTCCGTCCTTCTGGACGTAGCGGTACGTCCGGAACTTTCCGCCGAACTGGCCGTACACCCGCACGTGCGTCTTGTCGCTCGCGTAGTTGACCTTCACGGAGTCCGGGTTCGTGACGACGATGCCGTCCCTCTCCACCGCGGCGAGCACGGCGTCGCGAGTCTCGGTCGGGACGGCGCTAGGCACTGCGCTGACCTGCGGGGTCTGCGTCGGCGTCTGCGGGACCTCCTGAGGCACCGGTCTCGGCTTCGGGAGGAACGACGGGGCGGTCAGTGCGAACACGGCGGCCACGACCGCCACGATCGCGGCCGCGATCGCCCACTGCCACGGCTCGACCTGCCGGACGCGTTCGATGATCTCGCTGCGGTCCATCCCGTCCTCCCGTCGCCTCCGCACGCTTCGCTAGTACTGCCCTGTGACGCTGGCTATCTGCCACTTCCCGCCGACGCGGCGCATCTGCACCGAGGCGACGCTCGGCTGCTGCTGAGGCGCCGCTTTCGCCTGCTGCATCCCGCCGCCGGTGACGGTGACGTGATCGCGGTCGGCCCCGTAGGTCATCCGCAGGCTCGACTCGCTCGTCACCTTGATGCCGTTGGCCTCGAGCGCGCGCACCACAGCGGTGTACGTGTCGGCCGAGACGCCTCCGGCGTGGACGGTACTGCCGCTCCTCGCCGTCGCGCATCCGGCGAGCGCGGCCGCCAGCAGCGCCGCGGCCAGCAGCGCGAGAACGCGCCGAGGCGCGCTGGTCGTGATTCCGCCCATGTCAGTCCTCCCGCCTCCGGCTCAGTCCTCCACGGCGCACGAGCACGATCTCCGCTTTGTAGCTGCGACGGACGCGCTCCGTCTCCTCCACGAGCCTCCGGCCGGCCTCCTCGGCCGCCGCACGAGCTTCCTCGGCTTCACGCCGGGCACGATCGAGGTCGTTCATCAGCTCCATGATGCGCGCGGTGCCCGCCAGGTTGATGCCTTCTTCCTGTGTCAGCCTCTGGATGAAGCGCAAACGCTCGATGTCCGCCTGCGAGTACAGCCGAGTGTTGCCGGCCGACCGCTTCGGGTTGATCAGGCAGCGCCTCTCATAGATGCGCAGTGTCTGAGGATGCATACCCGCAAGCTCCGCGGCCACACTGATCATGAACAGCGGCCGGTCCTTGTCGTCCTTCGCCCGTCCCATCTTCGGCCTCTTCCTAGACGCGCAGATCCGCGCGGACATCGTCCTTGCGAGCGGACTCGAAACGCTTGAGGAGCTCCTTCTGCTCCGCGTTCAGGTCCTTCGGGACGACCACTTGCGCCCTGACTCTCATGTCCCCGCGCCCGCTCCCCTTGAGCTTGGGCGCGCCCTTTCCGGGCAAGCGGAACACCTTGCCGTCCTGGGTGCCCGGCGCGACCTTCAGCCTCACCTTGCCGTCCGTGGTCGGCACGGTGACCTCCGCCCCCAGGGCCGCCTCGGCGATCGTTATCGGGAGATTCAGCACGATGTCCGCACCGTCCCGCTTGAAGAACTCGTGCGGCTTGACGTGCGTCACCACGTACAGGTCGCCGCGAGGGCCGCCGGCCTCGCCCGCCTCGCCTTTGCCCTTGAAGCGGATCTTGCCGCCGTCCGTGACGCCGGCGGGGATGTTGACGGTGAGCGGCTTCACCTTCGTCACCGTGCCTCGCCCGCGGCACGCGGTGCAAGGCTGCTCGACGACGGTCCCCTCTCCGGCACAACGGGGGCACGGGCGCGAGAAGCCGAACAGCCCCTGGCCCTGCGAGACCGCGCCGCTCCCGCCGCAGGTGGTGCACTGAGTCCGGGACGTGCCCGGCTTGGCTCCGGTGCCCGCGCACGCGGCGCATCTCTCGGCGCGCTGGACGTCTACCTTGGTCGAGACGCCGCTCAGCGCCTCGTCGAAGGTGAGCGTCACGTCGTACTGCAGGTCCCGGCCGCGATGCGGCTGGCGCTGCTGAGCCCGTGCGCCGAAACCGCCGCCCCCTCCGAACATCGAGCCGAACACGTCGCCGATGTCCTCGAAGTTCACCTGCTGGTACTGGTAGCCGCCCGGACCCGCTCCGCCGAACGGCCCGGCACCGGCGGCGCCGGGGCTGGATCCCTCGCCGTAGTACTGTCCGAACTGGTCGTATTGCTTGCGCTTGTCGGCGTCCGAGAGCACCTCGTACGCCTCGTTGATCTCCTTGAACTTCTCCTCGGAGCCGCCCGCGTCGGGATGGTGCTTCCGAGCGAGACGGCGGAACGCTTTCTTGATCTCATCGGTGCTCGCGCTGCGAGCCACGCCGAGTATGTCGTAGAAGTCCTTGCCGGCCACGGCCACTCCCTAAGTCCTGTGCGGACCTCCGGTGCTGACGACCACCATGGCGGGCCGGATGACCTTCCCGTGCATGACGTAACCCTTCTGGTACACGTCGACCACGGTGCCGTCGGGCACCTCGGGGTCCTCGCGCTGGCCGACCGCCTGCTCCTTGGCCGGGTCGAACGGCCCGCCGAAGGGGTCGTCCACCTCGACGCCCTCCTTGCCGAAGACGTCCAGGAACTGCGAGTGCACCAGCTCCACGCCTTTCAGGAGGTCGGCGATGTCGCCGCCCGCGGTGGTGTGGTCGATCGCGCGCTCGAGGTTGTCGAGCACGGGCAGCAGCTCCTCGATGATGCGCTGGCCCGCGCGAGCGATCGCGTCGGTCTGCTCGCGCTGCATGCGCTTGCGGTAGTTCTCGAACTCCGCCTGCACGCGCTGGGCGAGCTGCAGGTGCTCCGTGGCCTGGCGCTGCGCAAGCTCGAGCTCGGCGCCGAGGTCGCCCTCGAGCTGCTCGTCGCCGTACGCAGCCCCGCCCGCCGCGGCCTCGTCCGGATGCAGCTCCGGGGTTCCCGGGTCCGCCGCCGGCGATGCTGAGGTGTGGCGCCCGGGCTTCCGGGCGCCGTCCTCGTCCTTATGCTGTCTGGTAGCGGTCATCTCGATCCCCGCCTACTTGTTCTCTTCGTCGACGACCTCGTAGTCCGCCACTTCCTCTTCTTCCGCCGCGCCGCCCTCGGCGGTCTCGCCCTCGGCGCCTCCCTCGGGAGCCGCCGTCTGGTACGCGATCTCGCCGAGCTTGTAGCTCGCCTGCATGAGCTTCTCGGTCCCGGCCTTGACCGCCTCGACGTCGTCGCCCTCGAGCGTCTTGCGGAGCTCCGCGATCTCGCCCTCGAGCTCGGTGCGCACGTCCGCCGGCACCTTGTCGCCCAGGTCCTTCAGCGTCTTCTCCGTGCCGTAGATGAGGTTGTCGGCGTTGTTGCGGACCTCGGCCTCCTCCTTCTTCGCGGCGTCCTCCGCCGCGTGGGAGTCGGCGTCCTTGACCATGCGGTCGACCTCTTCGTCCGAAAGCGCAGTGCTGCCGGAGATGGTGATCGTCTGCTCCTGGCCGGTGCCGCGGTCCTTCGCCGAGACGTTCACGATGCCGTTGGCGTCGATGTCGAACGTCACCTCGATCTGCGGGATGCCGCGCGGCGCCGGTGGGATGTTGGCCAGCGTGAACTTGCCCAGCGTCTTGTTGTACGCCGCCAGCTCGCGCTCGCCCTGCAGCACGTGGATCTCCACCGAGGTCTGGCCGTCGTCGGCGGTGGTGAACACCTCGGACTTGCGGGTCGGGATCGTGGTGTTGCGCTCGATGAGCTTGGTCATGATCCCGCCCTTGGTCTCGACTCCGAGCGCCAGCGGCGTCACGTCGAGCAGCAGGATGTTCTTGACCTCGCCCGCGAGCACGCCGCCCTGGATCGCGGCGCCGATGGCGACGACCTCGTCCGGATTGACTCCCTTGTGCGGCTCCTTGCCGGAGATCCGCTGCACGAGCTCCTGCACGGCGGGCATCCGCGTGGAGCCGCCGACGAGGATGACGTGCTTGATCTCTTCCTTGCTGACGCCCGCGTCCTTGATCGCCTTCTCGACCGGACCCTTGCAGCGCTCGAGCAGGTCCGCCGTGATCCGCTGGAACTCCGTGCGCGACAGCTGGTAGTCGAGGTGCTTCGGGCCGGAAGCGTCCGCCGTGACGAACGGGAGGTTGATCGTGGTGGTCTGGGTCGTCGACAGCTCGATCTTCGCCTTCTCGGCGGCTTCCTTCAGCCGCTGCAACGCCATCTTGTCGACGCGAAGGTCGATGCCCTGGTCGGCCTTGAACTTGTCGGCGAGCCAGTCGATGACCTTCTGGTCCCAGTCGTCGCCGCCGAGGTGGTTGTCGCCGTTGGTCGACTTCACCTCGAAGACGCCCTCGCCGATCTCGAGCACCGACACGTCGAACGTGCCGCCGCCGAGGTCGAAGACGAGGATCGTCTGGTCCTCGTGCCCTTTGTCGAGGCCGTACGCCAGCGCGGCTGCCGTCGGCTCGTTGATGATGCGCTCGACCTCGAGGCCGGCGATCTTGCCGGCGTCCTTCGTGGCCTGGCGCTGAGAGTCGTTGAAGTACGCCGGCACGGTGATGACGGCCTTCGTCACCTTCTCGCCGAGGTACGCCTCGGCGTCCGCCCGCAGCTTCTGCAGCACCATCGCCGAGATCTCCTCGGGCGTGTAGTTCTTGCCGTCGATGTCGACGACCGCGCGGCCGTCCTTGCCCTTCACGACCGTGTACGCGATCGTCTTGCGCTCCGACTCCGTCTCTTCGAACCGGCGGCCGATGAAGCGCTTGATCGAGCTGACCGTGTTGTTCGGGTTCGTGATCGCCTGGTTCTTGGCGGCCTTGCCCACCACCCGCTCGCCGTCCTTGCGGAACGCGACGACCGACGGGGTGGTACGGTCGCCCTCGGCGTTCACTATGATGGTCGGCTCGCCGCCTTCGAGCACAGCGACCGCCGAGTAGGTCGTGCCCAGGTCGATGCCCAGCACCTTCGCCATGGTCCTTCTCCTTCCGATGTCTCACGCGCCCCCGCGTACCGGCGGGCGTCTCGTTATACCGCCGCTCCGGCCACTACTCTGCGTGGTGACCTGCAGCGGGACTCTACAATCTGAGTGCCATCGTGTCAAGTTTTGTGACAGCGCTTCGTTAAGTGTACCCGGCCCCTCCGACACGCTAACCGGGAGGAAGTGCGAGACGGCCGTCGAAAGGCGTATTCCCCACCCTTTACACGCCTCTCCGGGCGCGTGTATCTTACGTCCGGACCGTGAGCAAAGAGAGGGAGAGTCGACATGCCGCGACCCATCATCAACGAGGATGAATGCTCCGGATGCGGGATCTGTGTCGATGCGTGCGAGAACTCGGTGCTCGAGCTCGTCGACGACAAGGCGAGCGCGGTGAACGAAGAGGACTGCACGGCGTGCGCGACGTGCATGGAGGAGTGTCCGATGGGCGCGATCGAGGAAGTCGAGGAGGACTAGCTCCCCTCGTCATGGACCGGTGAGCAGGGGCGCCAGAAGGGCGCCCTTCTTCACTTCGTCAGCCCGCGGAACTGCGCCCACACCCGCTTCTTGCGCGCCTCGTCCGCGAGCGAAGCCTCCAGCCCGTCGACCGCCAGCAGCACCCGGCCGTGCGCGAGCACGGACGAGCCGAACGGCAGGCCGGCGAGCCCGGCCGCGGCGGCCAGGTCGCCGGCGGCGACCCCGTCGAGGGCGACCGCGACCGCCGGGTCGGCGGATTCGAGATACCGCGCGAGACGCTCCACGGCGGCGTCGGCCGAGGTGCCGGGGGCGGGCCGCGTGACGAGCGCCAGCACGCTGGCGGTTCCCACGCCCAGGGCGGCGAGCGCGGCGAGCGCGGCGTCCCCGTCGGGGCCGGCGAGCGCCTCCCCCGCCGCGAGGTCGGCCTCGCCCGGGTCCCCCTTCACGAGGAGCACACGAGCCGTCGCCTCTCCCGAGGCGAGGACGCGTATGCCGGGCACGAGCGCGTCGGCCGCCTGCTGCTCGGCCTGGGCCTTCGCAGCGTAGAGGCGGCGGAGATCCTCTAGCTCGTCCGCGTCGCGAACCATGCGAGCGTCAGCTCCAGTCCCGCGTCCAGCGACGTGTGCGCCTGCCAGCCGAACACCTCGCGCGCCTTCGTCGGATCGAGGGAGCTGCGGGCGACGTCGCCTCCGCGGGCGGGTCCGTGCGCGAACTCCTCGGCGTAGCCGGTGATCGCGCGCATACGGCCGGCGAGGTCGAGCACGGAGACCTCCTCTCCCGTCGAGATGTTGTACGCGGGCGAGTCGATGCCCTCCACGGCGAGCCGCTCCCCCGTGCCGAGCGCATCGGCGATCGCGGAGACGATGTCTCCGACGAAGATGAAGTCGCGCGTCTGCCGCCCGTCACCGTCGATCGTCACTCGCGTCCGGGAGGTCATCCGCTCCGCGAATATGGCGACCACTCCGCCCTCGCCGAACGCGTCCTGGCGCGGACCGTAGACGTTGCTGAAGCGGAAGCTGCCGAAGTCGACGTCGGTGGCGCCGAGCTCCTCGATGAGCACGAGCTCGGCCGCGAGCTTCGAGTCGCCGTAGGGGTTCGCCGGCGACTTCGGCGCCGTCTCGGGCAGCGGGAGCGTCGCCGGCTCGCCGTAGACCGCAGCCGACGACGCCGAGACGACGCGGCGCGCTCTCGCCGTCAGCGCGGCGCGCGCGACGCGGCGCGTGCCCTCGACGTTCACCGCGTGGTTGCGTTCCGGGTCCTTGATCGACGCCGAGACGCTCGGCTGCGCGGCCAGGTGCACGATCGCCTCCGGCGCGAACTCGGCGGTCACGTCGGCGAACGAGCCGTCCAGGATGTCGAGCTTGCGGAACCAAGCCGCGGGATGCAGGTTCTCTATCCGCCCGGTGGACAGGTCGTCGACGACGCCGACCTCGTGCCCCGCGCCGACCAGTGCGAAGGTGAGGTTGCTGCCGATGAACCCGGCACCGCCGGTGACGAGGACGCGCACCTACTCGGCCGCCTCGGCGGCGGAGCGGCGCTGTACAGGCTGCTCCACCGGGGTCGAGCGCTTCCTCGGCCTGACGGCCTTCGGGGCGCACGGACGGACGAGCGCCCGAGTGAGGACGTCGTCCATGCTCTCGACCGGCACGATGTGGATGTCCGTGAGCACGTGCTCCGGAAGCAGCTCGAGGTCGCGCGTGTTCTCCTTCGGTATGAGCACCGTCTTGATGCCCGCCCGATGCGCCGCGAGCAGCTTCTCCTTCAGCCCGCCGATCGGCAGCACGTGCCCGCGCAGCGTGATCTCACCGGTCATCGCCAGGTCGCGCCGGACCGGGCATCCGATCAGCGCGGAGGCGAGGCTGGTCGCCATCGTGATACCGGCCGAGGGACCGTCCTTGGGGATGGCCGCGGCGGGGACGTGGATGTGCAGGTCGTTCTTCTCGGCGAAGTCGGGGTCTATGCCGAGCGACTCCGCGCGCGTCCGGATATAGCTGACCGCCGCCTGGGCCGACTCCCGCATGACGTCGCCCAGCTGGCCGGTTAGCGTGACGTTGCCCTTGCCCTTCATCGTCCCCGACTCGATGAAGATGACGTCGCCGCCGACCTCGGTCCACACCAGCCCGGTGGCCACTCCGACCTCGTCCTTCTCCTCGGCGAGGCCGTAGGTGAACCGCTGCGGGCCGAGGTACTTGTGCAGCGTCCGTGCGGTGACGGTCGTCTTGCCCTTCTTGCCCTCGACGACGGAGCGAGCCACCTGCCTGCAGATCGCCGCGATGTTGCGCTCGAGGTTGCGGACGCCCGCCTCGCGTGTGTAGCGGCGCACGATCTCGAGCAGCGCGCTGTCGTCGATAGCGAGCTTGCCCTCGGTCAGGCCGTGCTCCTTCAGCTGCTTCGGGACGAGGTACCTCCGCGCGATGTGGAGTTTCTCGTCCTCCGTGTAGCCGGGGAAGTGGATGACCTCCATGCGGTCCTGGAGCGCCGGGGGGATCGTGTCGAGCAGGTTAGCCGTGGTGATGAACATGACGTCCGAGAGGTCGAAGGGCGCCTCGAGGTAGTTGTCCTGGAACGCGAAGTTCTGCTCCGGGTCGAGCACCTCGAGCAACGCCGAGGTGGGATCGCCTCGGAAGTCCATCCCGACCTTGTCGATCTCGTCCATCATGAACACCGGGTTCTTGGTGTCGACGGTGGAGATCGACTGGATGATGCGGCCCGGCAGCGCGCCGACGTACGTCCGCCGGTGGCCGCGGATCTCCGCTTCGTCGCGCACCCCGCCGAGGGACATCCGGATGAACTTGCGGTTGAGCGCGCGGGCTATGGACCTCCCGATCGAGGTCTTGCCGGTGCCTGGGGGCCCGACGAAGCAAAGGATCGGCCCGCGTTGCTTGTTGGTGAGCTTGTGCACGGCGAGGTACTCCAGCACGCGCTCCTTGACCTTGTCGAGCCCGTAGTGATCCTCATCGAGGATCTCCCGGGCCGCGACGAGGTCGAGCTTCTCCTCCGACTCCCGAGTCCAGGGAAGGCCGGTCAGCCAGTCCAGGTAGGTACGTATGACCGCGGTCTCCGCCGCCGCCTGAGGCATCTTCTCGAGACGCCCCAGCTCCTTCAGCGCCTTCTCCTCGACCACTTCAGGCATGCCCGCCTGTTTGATCTTCTCCTGGTACTCGTCGATCTCGGCCTGGACCTCGTCGTATTGACCGAGCTCCTGCTGGATCGCCTTGAGCTGCTCGCGCAGGAAGTACTCGCGCTGCGTCTTGGTCATCTGCTCCTTGACGCGATTCTGGATCTTGCTTCCGAGCTCGAGGATCTCGAGCTCCTTGCGAAGGAAGCCGGATGCCTGCTCGATGCGCTCCTTCGGGTCCAGCGCCTCCAGGATGGTCTGCTTCTCCTCCACCTTGAGGTTGAGGTGGAACGCGACGAAGTCGGCGAGCCTGCCAGGCTCCTCGATGCTCACCGCGGCCATCAGCACCTCTTGCGGCACCGGCTTGCCGAGCTGAGCCGCCTTCTCGAAATCGGCCACGAGGTTGCGCATCAGCGCCTCGGTCTCGACATCCACCTCGGAGACCTCGGGGATGAGCTCCACTCGCACCTTGAAGTACGGGTCGTCCTCGATGAACTCGAGGACCCGCATCCTCTGCTGGCCTTCGACGAGCGCCTTCGCCGTGCCGTCCGGCAGCTTCAGCTCCTGCAGCACGGACGCGACGCAGCCGATCTCGTAGAGGTCCTCGCGCTCGGGGTCCTGCGTCTCGGCCTTCCGCTGGGTGACGAGCGCGACCATGTGGTCCTGCCGCATGGCCTCCTCCAGCGCGGTGATCGAGCGCTCGCGCCCCACGAACAGCGGCACAACTAGGTTCGGGAAGAGGATCAGGTCCCGCAGCGGGATCAGCGGGAGCACATCCGGGATGCGCGGAGTCTCGTTGTCTGCCATGGAACGCGGTCCTTTCCGCGGATGCGGTATCCTTGCCTCACAGTTCGCTATGGTACCCGTATCACCTTTCTGAACGCACATCGGCGCGGCACGCGCCGTTCTGGAGGTCTCGCCGTGCGTCGTCCGCTCGGACGAAGGAAACAGCGGCCCAAAGGCATCGCCGCGCTCATCCTCGCCGCGCTCGCCATGTCGCTCTTGCCGCCGCTGACGGCTCTCCGCGAGACCGCCGTCGCGGCCGCGGCGGCTTCTTCCGCGCGGGTCGGCACGTCCTCTCAGAACACCTCGATCACCGTATCGCTCGCAAGGGCGCAGTCCGTCGCACCCACGGGAACGATGCTGCTCACCGTCTCCGTGACCCTGCGCTCCCCGGTCGACACGCTGAGCGTCCGCACGCGGGTCCGCAGGCCCTCGGGCAAGCTGCTCTACCAGAAGACGCAGGAGCGTTACAAGGTGAAGGCCGGGACGGTGCAGCTGCAGTTCTCGCGGCCCCTTTCCGACCTCGAGCTCAAGGAAGGCCGCTACCTGGTAGAGGTGCACGTGGCGGCCGATCGCCTGCCCCCTGTCACGATCACCGATCGGCTGTACGTCATCCGCCAGGACCGGCGACCCGTTCCGGTGGTCGTCGTCGCCCGCCTCGCCTACACACCGATGGTCGCGCCCGACGGCCGGTTCGTCATCGATCCCGCGACGAGCACCGTGGCACGCGACGACGTGAGCGCGCTCGCGGTGGTCATGGGCCGGTCCCCGTGGCTGAGGATGTCCCTCGGGCTCCCGCCGCTCATGCTCGACGAGTGGCGCCGGATGGGCTCGGGCTACCGTCTCGTGACCGCCGAGGGTGAACGAGAGGTGCCTAAGGACGCGCCGGTGGCCGGAACGTACGCCTCGGCACTCGCGTCGCTCGTACGCGCGATGCAGGACGGCCGGCTCGAGGTGCTGGACGTGCCCTTCGCGGATCCCGACCTCGCCGGGCTGCAGTCGATGGGAAGCATGAGCGACCTGCAGCGTCACTACGACCGCGCGTTCACGGCGTACAGGGCGTCCCTCGGCGCCACGCCGTCGGCGGGGACCGCCGTGGCGGGAGACTCCGTGCCGGACGGCGCGCTTCCGATCCTCGAGAGCGAGCGCATCGGGCATATCCTCGCCGTCCCCTCGGCCGTCGTCGTCTCCAAGACGGCTACGGCGGCTCCGGGCGTGTACGAGCTGGCCGGCACCAAGGTCCGCGCGATGGTCCTCGACGAACGCGCGGGGGCGCTGATGGCAGGCGAGCGCGCCTCCTCCGACGAGCTGCTCGATCATCTGTTCGCGACCATGACCTCGACGAAGGGGGACGTGCCGGTTGTCGTGAGCGTCCGCATCGGTCCGGGCGGGATCGATCCGCGCGCACTAGAGTCGAGGCTCCTCGATCTGGCAGGCACCGGCTGGGTGCGCTTCGAGACGACGGCCGAGGCCGCCGGCGGCAAGCCGCTCGGGCGAGGAAGGCTGCGACCGGTCGCGCACTCGGGACGGCCCGCGCCGGAGGGGTACTGGACGGCAGTCACCTACGCGCGCCGCTACGCCCAGGCGCTGGTCGAGGCGGTGAGCGACCGCGACGACGACGCCGCGCGAGCGCTGTATGACGCGCTCCTCGCGGAGAGCCGGCTGTGGGCGGGTCCCGACGGGGACTGGGCGGACGCCGGTCGCGGCCGGGCCTTCGCGGACGCCGCGGCCGGAGCTTCCCGGCGCGTGCTGGACAGCGTCACCGTGGCGACGCAGACAATCACCCTTTCGGGAGCCACGGGCAAGGTGCCCCTGTCGGTGAGGAACGGCAGCGACAAGACGCTCCAGGTCTACATAGTCGCGCAGGCGCTGAACACCCGCTTCCCCGCCGGGAGGCGTATCAGGGTGACTCTGCGGCCGGCCGAGAACTACGTGGTCGTCCCCGTGGACCTGGGCGCCGGCGGAGTCTTCGACCAGGTGCACCTTGCGGTGGTGTCGGGCAAGGTCACGCTGGCTTCGACCACGGTGGACGTGCACGCATCCTACCTGGACCGGCTGGCCCTCATCGCGACGGTCGTGGTCGTCCTCGGCGTGCTGTTGTTCTACATTCGGCGTAAGGTGCGGACCAAAGACGCCGATACATAGGGCACGAAGCACCCTTCGGCGCATTCGCCTATCTGGGGGACAAAGTGCTGGACCTGTTGAAGCGGCTGCTGAAGATAGCCATCCCCGCCGCGATCCTCGTGGTGACCGTCAACGACGGCGGCCGCTACCTGCAGGCGCAGTACGAGCTGGGCAACATCACTCGAGACGCGGCCACCGCTTCCGCGGAAGCGTACAGGCGCTTCGGCGGCGATCGCACCGAGTCCTGGCGGGCGGGCGAAGTCCTCGCCGAGAAGTTCGGGGCGACCGTCTACGGCTTCGACGTCGCGAACGAGCGGGCTCACGTCTGGACCCGGATGCCGGTCACCGGCATGTGGGTGGCGCCGCGAGCGATAGCCGTGATCGACAAGAAGCCTGCCGAGACGCCCATCGTCGTCGAGATGGACGACCAGGCGCTGATCCAGTAACCTCCGTCGGCAAGCCGTTCGCTATGGAAACGCTATACTCTCCGTGACCACGAGGGATGCGGCGGCATCGCCGTGTCCAATACCGAATCGGGACCCTATGCGAACAGTCGTGCTCGACACGAACGTGCTGCTCTCCGACCCGGACGTCCTGCTCTCATTCCGCGACGCCGAGGTCGTCATCCCGGAGACCGTGCTCAGCGAGCTGGACAAGCTCAAGACGTCACGCGTCGACCCGGACCTGCGTTTCCGCGGCCGCGAGGTGAGCCGCTTGCTCTTCGAGCTGTCCGAGCAGGGCAACCTCGTCGCCGGCGTCGCCCTGCCGGACGGCGGGAAGCTGCGCGTGGTCCCGCTCGACACCGAGACCTCGTTCCCTGAAGAGCTGTCGCCGAAGAACGCGGACGACCGCATCCTCGCCGTGGCGCTTCAGCTCCGGAACGGTGACGGCGAGCTGGTCCTCGTCACCAACGACCTCAACATGCTGCTGAAGGCGCAGACGCTCGGCGTCGAGGTGCAGCGTCACTTCGACGGCGCCGAGAGCACGTTCGCGCGCCGTTTCATCATCCGGCCGTTCCAGCGATACAAGGTCCCTCTGGCGATCCTCGCCATCGCCCTTGCGGTCTTCGCGGCGATCATCCTGCTGTCCCTCTACAATCCGCTCACCACGGGACAGCAGCAGATACCTCAGGAGTTCAAGGACCAGCTCACGTCGGGTCAACGCGACGTTCTCGACCAGCTCATCTCGCTGCAGCGCAACCCGGGCGACGTGGCCATGGAGACGAAGCTGGCGAACACGTACTTCAATCTCGCGCAGACCGGCCACATCAACAACGCCCAGTACGCGTCGTACGCGGTCCAGCACTACCAGCACGTCCTGCAGGAGCAGCCCAACAGTCTGGACGTGCGGACGGACATGGCGATCATGGAGTTCACTCTGGGCCAGACGGACCAGGCGATCCAGGACACGGTGTTCGTCCTCCAGAAGAAGCCGGACCATCTCCAGGCCAACTTCAACCTGGGTATCTTCTATTGGCAAGGCCGCCATGACCTTCGCTCGGCCGAGGCGCAGTTCAACAAGGTCATCGAGCTCACGAAGGCCGATCCTCAACAATCGCAGATCCTCAAGGACGCGGAGGCACGGCTTGCGGCCGTGAAGAAGGAGGAGTCCCAGGCCGGCACGGGCTCGGCGGGGACGACGTCGACCGGAGGGGCCAAGTAGTGGATCACATCGACGTGGCGATCGTAGGCGGCGGACCAGCGGGCCTCGCCGCAGCGCTGTACTCGGCGCGCGCGCTCGTCAACACCGTCGTGTTCGAGAGCGGGCTACCCGGCGGCCAGATAGTCACGACCGACCGGCTCGAGAACTACCCCGGCTTCCCCGAGGGGATCTCGGGTCCGGAGATAGGCCTGCTCATGCACCAGCAGGCGGAGAAGTTCGGCGCCTTCTTCCGGACCTTCGAGGCGGTCGAGAAGCTGGAGGCCGTCCGGACGGACTGGAAGGTGGCCTTCGACGGCGGCGAGATCCTCGCGCACGCCATCATCGTCGCGACCGGAGCCGTGCCCAAGAAGCTCGGCATCCCCGGGGAGGACGAGTACACGGGGCGCGGAGTCTCCTGGTGCGCGACGTGCGACGGCGCGCTCTTCCGCGACAAGGAGGTCGCCGTGATCGGGGGCGGGGACGCGGCCGCCGAGGAGGCGCAGTTCCTCACGCGCTTCGCCAGCAAGGTGCATCTCGTCCATCGGCGCGAGGAGCTGCGCGCGACGAAGTGCATCGCCGAGGCGTGCATCGGACACGAGAAGGTCCAGACGCACTGGAACCGCATCCCCACCGAGGTCCGGGGTGAGGACGGCCGCGTCACCTCCGTGGTCCTGCGTTCGACGAAGGGCGAGCCGGACGAGGTCCTGCCCGTCTCGGGCATCTTCGAGTACATCGGCGTCGATCCCAAGAGCGAGATCGTGCGCGGCGTGGCCGACCTCGACGAACGCGGGTTCATAAAGGTGGACGACCTGTCGAGGACGTCGATGCCCGGCCTGTTCGCAGCGGGTGACGTGACGGACCGGCCGCTCAAGCAGGTGGTCACGGCCGCGGCGCAAGGCGCGATAGCCGGGTACGAAGCGTCGCGATATGTTGAAAGCAAGGTCTGTACGCTCTAGAGTAGTTGCACTTGCCGATACGGCCGAGGGTATCCGAGAGGAGCGGGTCAATGAGCGAGAACCTGATCCAGGTGACGGACGCGAACTTCGAAGAGTCCGTCGAGAAGAGCGGCAAGCCCGTCATCCTGGACTTCTGGGCGCCCTGGTGCGGACCATGCCGCATGATGGAGCCCGTACTCGAGGAGGCCGCCGCGGAGTGGGGCGACAAGATCACCGTCGGCAAAGTGAACGTCGACGAGAATCCCGCCACCGCGACCAAATACGACATCCTCTCGATCCCGACCCTGCTCGTCTTCTCCGACGGTCATGTCGTCAAGAAGCTCGTCGGTGCGATGCCTAAGAAGCGCCTCGCCGAGGAACTGGCGGAGTGGGTCGGCTAGGAGTAGGCTCGGGCATACGCGAACGAACCTTACGGAGCGGGGGCCGGAAGCGGTCCCCGCTCCGTCGTTGTCACGGAAAGGAGCACACCGGCATGTGCGAGAGCGGCGTGAACCAGGGGCAGATGAAGCTGTCCATCGCCCAGGTGGATCAGATGCTGGGGATGGCGCAGGAGTGGCTCGAGCAGCTGCACCACCTGTGCGACCACGGGCATGAGGAAGCTGCCAGCAGTCACCTCGCGCAGGTCACCGTCATGCTCGGCGAGGCGCGAGAGCGGCTCGACATGGCAACGGACGACCTCGGCAAGGGCGGGCACGACCACGTGAAGGTTGAGCTCGTCTAATCTCGACTCGCCGGTCCCAGAGGTGCTACACTTCGCGCATTCGTGCTACGAGTGCGTGAGGAGCCCCGATGGGCAGGCTCGTTCGCTTCGGTGTCGCCATGGATGAGGAGCTGCTGACGCGCTTCGACGGCCTCGTGGCGCGGCGCGGGGCGGCGGCGAACCGCTCGGAGGCCGTGCGCGACCTCGTGCGCGACGCCCTCGTCGACGCGGAGTGGGAGGAGTCCGGTGGCGAATGCGTCGGCACCGTCACGATGGTCTTCGAACACGGCCACTCCGACCTTTCCGACAAGCTGGACGCGCTCCAGCACGCCCACCACGACAAGATCGTGTCGGCCATGCACGTGCACCTCGATGCCCACGCATGCCTCGAGGTGCTTGTCGTGCGGGGCTCCGCAGCCGACGTCCGCTCCATCGCGGACACTCTGCTGGGAACGAAAGGCGTCAAGCACGGCGGGCTCGTCACGACCACGGCCGGCCGAGGGCTGTAGGCCGTGCACATCCCCGACGGCATGCTCGATACGACCACGTGGGTCGCCACCGCGGCCGGATCCGCCGGCTTCGTCGCCTACGCCGTGCGGCAGGTGCGCCGCCGCCTCTCCGAAGGCCGCCTCGTCCTGATGTCCGTTCTCGCGGCGCTGATATTCGCCTTGCAGATGCTGAACTTCCCGGTCGCGGGCGGCACGTCCGGACACTTCGCGGGCGGAGCCGCGGCGGCCATACTGCTCGGCCCCTGGCCGGCCGTCGTCATCATGACCACCGTGCTCCTCATCCAGGCTTTCGTGTTCGCGGACGGGGGCGTCACGGCACTCGGCGCGAACGTCCTCAACATGGCCATCATCGGGCCCTTCGTCGGCTGGTACGTGTACGCGCTCGTCTCACGGCTGCTCCGAGGGCGCCGGGGGGTGCTCGCGGGATCCTTCGCCGCGGGCTGGGTCGCCGTGTTCCTGGCAGCTCTCGCCGCAGCGCTCGAGATCGCGCTGTCCGGGCGCGCGCCGCTCGCGCTCGTAGCGGGCTCGATGGCGTTCTGGCACGCGCTCATCGGCGCCGGCGAGGGGGCGATCACGGCCGGTCTCGTCGGCTACGTGCTCTCGGTGCGTCCCGACCTCGTCACGGCCGAGGACGCGCCGGCCGACGGCCGGCGCGGCATCCCCGCCCTCGCGACGCTTGCCGCCGTGGCCGCCTCGCTGTCGTTCCTGGCCTCGCGCGCCCCCGACGGGCTCGCGTTCGTCGCGGGGCGCCTCGGCGTTCCCGAGGGGCGGAGCATCTTCGCGGGGCCTGCCGCCGGGTACGCGCTTCCGGGCGTCCGTGACACCACCGCCGCCGGCATCCTCGCCGGACTGGTGGGGGCACTGCTGGCCGGGATCGCGCTGTACGGCGGCGTCTCGCTGCTTCTGCGCTCGCGGCGGGCACAACGCGCCGGCGCCGCGGGAACGGGCGACGACGGGTTCCACCGTCACGTCCACCGCCATCTCGACGAGCCGGCGCATGCGCATCCGCACCATCACGTCGGGACCGGACAGGACGAGGGCATCGAGGTCGCGCACGATCACACCCACGACCTCAAGTGGGAGCGCTACACGTGGATCCTCTCGCCCGTGCACGCGCTCGACCCGCGGGCGAAGATCGCGGCGACGCTCGCCCTCGTGGTCGCGATCGTGCTCTCGCCTCCGCTGCCCGCGCTCGCGCTCGCCGCGGCGGCCGCCCTGCTGCTGGCCGCTGCCGCGCTGGCGCGACTCCCGCTCGGCCACGTGCTGGCGCGCTCGGCACTCGTACTGCCCTTCGCGGGCACGATCGCGCTGCTGGCGCCGCTCGCGCGCGCGGGCGGCTCGCTCAACTGGGCGGGCATCGCCGGGTCGTACGCGCACGGCGGGTGGGTCGTCGCCTACGCCATCCTGTCGAAAGCCTGGCTGTCGGTGCTCACCGTGGTGCTGCTGTCGGCCACCACGCCGGTGCCGAAGCTGTTCCGCGGGCTGGAACGGCTGCACGTCCCGGACGTGATCCTGATGATGCTGGCCTTCATGTACCGCTATGTCGGCGCCATGCGCGACCAGGTCTCGAGCCTCCGGCGGGCGCTGGACAGCAGGGCTCCCGAGCTCACCTTCTCGGGACGGCTGCGGCTCTACGGGCACCTCGCCGGCAACATGTTCCTGCGAAGCTACGAGCGTGGCGAGCGCGTGTACGCCGCCATGCGCTCGCGCGGCTACGACGGCACGATCCCCTCGGCCGAGGCTCTGGCGCTGAAGCCGGGCGACGGCCTGCTGCTGCTCGTCACGGCGCTCGCGATCGCGGCGCTCGCGCTCGCGGGGAGGCACGCATGACCGCCGCCGTCGAACTCCGCGACGTCAGCTACCGCTACCCCGACGGCACGGAGGCGGTGCGCGGGATCTCGCTCGCCGTGGAGGCGGGTGAGCGTGTCGCGATCCTCGGCCCGAACGGCGCGGGCAAGTCGACGCTCATCCTGCACCTCAACGGCGTGCTCCGGCCCACCGGAGGAGAGGTCGTCGTCGACGGCCTCACGCTGTCGGACGCCACCGTACGGGAGATCCGAGCGAAGGTCGGCCTGGTGTTCCAGGACCCGGACGACCAGCTGTTCATGACGAACGTCTACGACGACGTCGCCTTCGGGCCGCTCAACATGGGACTCCCGCAGGCCGAGGTGGACCGCCGCGTGCACGAGGCGCTGCACGCGGTCGGGCTGGCCGAGGTGGCGAGCCGCGCGGGGCAGCACCTGAGCTTCGGGCAGCGGAAGCGCATCGCTCTGGCCACCGTGCTCTCGATGTCCCCGAGCGTGCTCGTCCTCGACGAGCCGACCAGCAACCTCGACCCGCGCGCGCGCAGGCGGATGGTCGACCTGCTGCGGGCTCTCGACGCCACCCTGCTCGTGGCCACGCACGACATGGACGTAGCGGCGGAACTGTGCGACCGCGCGCTGGTCGTGGACGGCGGACGTGTGGTGGCGGACGGGCCCGCGGCCGACCTGCTCGCCGACGCGACGCTGCTGGAGGCGCACGGTCTGGAGCTGCCGCACGCCGCACGCGGCCGGTGATAGGATTGGTCGCATGAAGCGCAATCCGGCTGCGTCGGGCTCGACGCCCACCTACTGGGAATGCCCCGAATGCGACGGGCTGCTCGAGGATCCCTCCTCTGCCGAGGGGCGGAAGGCGTGCCCGTTCTGCGGCGGCACGTCGGGCAACCCGCGGCGCACCTTCCCCACCGACCGGCTGCGGCGCCTCGACAACCGCATCCGCGCCTACCACGCCGAGGGCGAGAACGAGATCGTCGTCATCCTCGTGGCCGCCTTCCTCGAGGCGATCCTCGAGGACATCATCGACCGCATCCTGGTGAGCCACGGCGCCGACCTGCCCGTGCGTCGCGCCGTGCTCGACAGCAACCGTGCCATCGGGACGCGTATCGCGAAGCTGTTCCCGCAGCTCACGGGGCACGAGTTCGAGGACGTCGCGGCGGAGCTGGGCTTCCGCGACTTCCCGCATCGGTGGCGCGAGATGCGCGAGGCGCGCAACGACTTCATCCATGACTCGCCGTTCCACGGGCCGCGCGAGACGCTCGACGGGCCGATGGCGGCACAGGCCATGCTACTGCTCGACCAGGCGTATCTTCTGTTCGTCGACATGAACAACCGCTTCGTCGTCGACGGGCACCGACGGGAGAGAGCGTGACCAAGTCCGTGTCGGTCCGCGTGACCGGCGTCGTGCAGGGCGTCGGTTTCCGGCCCTTCGTCTACAACCTCGCGAACCGCATGGGCGTCCGGGGCTGGGTGCTGAACTCGGCCGAGGGCGTCTTCATCGGCGCCGAGGGCCAGGCGGAGGTGGTCGACGCGTTCGTGCGCGCCGTGCGCGAGGAAGCGCCGCCGATGTCGGTCGTCGAGTCGGTGGAGGCGACCGAGGTCGAGCCGGCGGGCTTCGCGGACTTCGAGATCCGCGAGAGCGTCGAGGCGCCGGGGGCGATGACGCTCGTCTCCCCCGACATCGCGACGTGCTCCGCCTGCGAGGCCGAGTTGCGCGACCCGGGCGACGAGCGCTACCGCTACCCGTTCATCAACTGCACGAACTGCGGCCCGCGCTTCACCATCATCGAGGACGTGCCGTACGACCGCCCGGTCACGACGATGCGCGACTTCCCGATGTGCCCGAGCTGCGGCGCGGAGTACCTCGACCCCGCCGACCGCCGCTTCCACGCGCAGCCGAACGCCTGCCCCGTCTGCGGACCGCGCCTCTACCTCAACGCGCCCGGCGTCCCCGACGACTTCGCCTGGCGGCCCGAGGTCGAGACAGTGCCCCGCGCCAACCGCGACGCGGACGTCGAGCGAGCGCGGACCGACGCGATCGTCGCCGAGGCCGAACGCCTGCTGCGTGACGGCCGCATCGTGGCGATCAAGGGACTGGGCGGCTTCCACCTCGCCTGCGACGCCACCAACGAGGACGCCGTCCGCACGCTCCGCGAGCGCAAGCACCGCAAGGGCAAGCCGCTCGCCGTGATGGTGCCCGACATCGTCACGGCCCGCGAGCTCGGCGAGGTCGGCCCAGCCGAAGAGGAGCTGCTCACCGGCACCGTGCGGCCGATCGTACTGCTGCGCCTACGGAGGCCCGGGTGCGCGGCGCCGGGCGGGTCCGGCGCTCAGACAGGCTTCGCCGGGGACCCCTCGGCGCCGCTGACGGCTCCGCCGTCACCCGCGTCGCCTCCCCCGGCTGCAGAACTCGCGGCGGACCCGCCCGGCGCCGCGCACCCTACCGTCACTCGCCTCGCGCCCTCGGTCACGGGCCCGCTCGCGGAAGTCGGCGTGATGCTGCCGTACACGCCTCTGCAGCACGTGCTGCTGGCCGACCTGAGCGTCCCGCTGGTGATGACGTCGGGCAACCTCTCCGAGGAGCCGATCGCGACCGGCAACGCCGAAGCGCTCGAGCGCCTGGCCGGCATCGCGGACGCGTTCCTACTGAACGACCGCGGCATCTACAGCCGCTACGACGACAGCGTGACGCGCGTGGTCGGCGAGGACGTCGAGCTGGTCCGCCGGGCTCGCGGCTACGCCCCGTTCCCGCTGACGCTGCCGTTCGAGACGCCCGTGCCGATACTCGGCGCGGGCAGCGAGCAGAAGAACACGTTCACGCTGCTGAAGGACGGCTACGCGTTCGTGAGCCAGCACATCGGCGACCTCGAGAACGCCGAGACGCTCGCCGCGTACGGGGAGACGCTGGCGCTGTACGAGCGCCTCTTCCGCATCACACCCGAGGTCGTGGCGTACGACCTGCACCCCGAGTACCTCTCGACGAAGTTCGCCCTCGGCCTCGACATTATGAAGGTGGGCGTCCAGCACCACCACGCGCACATCGTCGGCGTCACAGCCGAGCACGACGTGCGGCACCCCGTCGTCGGCGTCGCGTTCGACGGCACCGGGTACGGCACGGACGGCCACATCTGGGGCGGCGAGTTCCTCATCGCCGACTGGCGCGGCTTCACGCGCTTCGCCCACCTCCGCGAGGTGCCGATGCCCGGAGGTTCCGCCGCCATCCGGCGTCCGGCACGGATGGCACTCGGGTTGCTGGCAGGCATAGACAGAGGGCTGTTGAACCACCCCGGAACGCAAAGTCTGCTCGCGAGGATCACCGAGAACGAACGCGACGTGATGCTCACGATGATCGGCCGGGGGTTCAACAGCCCTCTCACCTCCTCGATGGGGCGGCTGTTCGATGCCGTCGCCGCGATCCTGGGAGTGCGCGTGGACGCCGACTACGAGGGGCAGGCCGCCATAGAGCTCGAAGCGATAGCGGACACCTCGGCCGAGGGAAGCTACGAGTTCGCGCTCGTCGGCTCTGGTCCGGTCGTTCTCGACCCCGAGCCCGTGCTCCGCGCGCTCCTCGACGACGTCGCATCGGGAGTGCCCTCACCTGCCATATCCTCCCGCTTCCACCGCGCCGTGGTCGGCGCTATAGTACGAGTCGCTCGCAGCGCAGCGGCGGAGACCGGCAGCCCCGACGTCGCGCTCGCGGGCGGCGTGTTCCTCAACCGGCTCGTCCTCGGCGGGGCGGTGCGAGGCCTCTCGGCCGCGGGACTCCGGCCTCTCACCCATCGCAGGCTGCCGACGAACGACGGAGCCATCAGTTACGGCCAGGCGATCGTGGCTTGGGCCCGACGCGAAGAATCGTAGCCCGGTATCAAGGAGGCGTGCAGGACATGTGTCTCGCGATCCCCGCTCGAGTGAAGACCATCAACGAGAACAACATGGCCGAGGTCGACATCATGGGCGTGTCCCGCCACGCCAGCCTCGACCTCGTGCCTGACGCCAAGGAAGGCGACTACGTGCTCGTGCACGCCGGCTTCGCGATCCAGGTGATCGACGAGGAGGCGGCCGAGGAGAACCTGCGCCTGCTCAAGGAGCTCGACATCCTCGAGACCGAAGCGTGATCGGCGATGAAGCACTCGACCGCGTTCGCCGACCCGATCGTCGCCAAGCATCTCGTCGATAAGATCCGCGAGACGGCGGTCACCCCCGTGAAGTTCATGGAGGTGTGCGGCACCCACACCGTCGCCATCGCCCGCAACGGGCTGCGCGAGGTGATGCCCGAGACCATCACCCTGCTCTCCGGCCCCGGCTGTCCCGTGTGCGTGACGGCCAACCCCGACATCGACACGGCCATCGAGATCGGCCGCCAGCCCGACGTCATCCTCACGACGTTCGGCGACATGATCAAGGTCCCCGGCTCCCGCAGCTCTCTGCAGAAGGAGAAGGCGGCCGGCCGCGACATCCGCGTCGTCTACTCTCCGCTCGACGCGCTCACGACGGCCGAGGAGCATCCCGACAAGCACGTCGTCTTCCTCGGCGTCGGGTTCGAGACCACCGCGCCCACGATCGCTTCGGCGATACAGGAGGCGCAGCGCCGCGGCCTCGAGAACTTCTCGGTGCACTCGGTGCACAAGACCGTCCCTGAGGCCCTCCGCGCGCTCGTGAACGACCCCGAGGTGCAGATCACCGGCTTCATCCTGCCGGGCCACGTCTCGGCCATCATCGGCCTGGAGCCGTACCGCTTCCTCGCCGAGGAGTACGGCGTGCCCTCCGTCATCGCCGGCTTCGAGCCCGTGGACGTGCTGCAGGCCGTCTGGATGCTCTCCAAGCAAGTGGCGGAGGGGCGGGCGGAGGTCGAGATCGCGTACAAGCGCGGCGTGATGCCGCAGGGCAACCCGACGGCGAAGATGAAGATCGAGCAGGTATTCCGCCCGATCGACGCGGAGTGGCGCGGCATCGGCGTGATCCCGGGCACCGGCCTCGGCATCCGCCAGGAGTACGCGCAGTTCGACGCGCTGGAGCGGGTGCCGGTCACGCCGGAGCCCCCGCGGGAGATCCCGGGGTGCCAGTGCGGCGAGGTCCTGCGCGGCATCACGCTGCCGTTCGAGTGCAAGCTCTTCGGGCGTGGCTGCACGCCGGAGCATCCCATCGGTCCGTGCATGGTGTCTTCCGAAGGCTCGTGCGCGGCGTACTACCGATACACCGACTACGGCCGAGGGGAGTAGCCGCATGCGGGCTGATCGGATCCTGCTCGCGCACGGTTCCGGCGGGACCATGATGCGCGAGCTGATAGAAGACGTGTTCATGGGTCGCTTCACGGACCCCGCGCTGTTGAGGATGGACGACGCCGCTTCCCTGGAAGTCTCTGGCGGGCGGATCGCGATGTCCACCGACACGTACGTCGTGCAGCCGGTGTTCTTCCCCGGCGGCGACATCGGCCGCCTGGCCGTTTGCGGCACCGTGAACGACATCGCCACCTCCGGCGCGACCCCGCTGTACCTCACGGTGGGCTTCGTGCTGGAAGAGGGGTTCGCCGTCGAGGACCTGCGGCGCATCGTCGAGACGATGGCCTCCTCGGCCGAGGAGGCGGGCGTCCGCATCGTGACCGGCGACACCAAGGTGGTCGACCGCGGTCACGGCGACGGGGTGTTCGTGAACACGGCGGGCGTAGGCGTTCTGCGCGACGGCGTCGACCTGTCCGGCTCGAACTGCGAGCCCGGCGACAAGGTGCTGCTCTCCGGTACGCTCGGCGACCACGGCATCGCCGTCATCTCCGTGCGCGAGGGCCTCGCGTTCTCCACCGACATCGTCTCGGACGCCGCCCCGCTGGGCAAGCTCACCGCGGCCGTCCTCGAGGCCGCGCCGGGGGTGCGCTGCTTCCGCGACCCCACGCGTGGAGGCCTGTCCTCCACGCTCAACGAGCTCGCCACGGCGTCCGGAGTGTCGATCACCGTCCACGAGACCGAGGTGCCGGTGCACGATCAGGTGCGCGGGGCATGCGAGATGCTCGGCTACGACGTCTTCCAGGTGGCGAACGAGGGCAAGATGGTGGCCGTCGTTCCGGCCGAGGAGGCCGAGGCGGCTCTCTCGGCGATGCGGACCGCGCCCTACGGCGAGGACGCCGCGATCGTCGGCGAGGTGTCGCAGGGGCCCGCGGGCAAGGTCTACGTCGCCACCGGGTTCGGCGCGAAGCGCATCATGGACATGCTCGTCGGAGAGCAGCTGCCCCGCATCTGCTAGACTCGGCGGCATGCCTTCGACCGCAGAGACCCGCCAAGACACCGCCTCCGGCCTGCTGCGCATCGTCACGGCGGGGATCACGTGGGGCAGCATCCCGATCTTCTACGCCGCGCTGCCGAAGGTGGCGCCGGCCGTCGTCGTGTTCTGGCGCGTCTGTCTCTCGGGCGTGGCAGTGCTCGGCGTCGCGTCCTTCACCGGCGACCTCGGCAGGCTTCGCCGCCTGCCCGGCCGCAAGCTCGGCGCTCTCGCGCTCAACGGCGCGCTGCTCGCACTGAACTGGGTCCTGTTCTTCTCCGGATTGCGGTACGCGGGCGTCGCGATCGGTGAGATCCTCGGCTACATGGGCCCCGTGTTCGTCGCGGCGCTGACACCACTCGTGCTGCACGTCCCATTCGACCGGCGCGTCGTGCTGCCGCTCGTCCTCACGCTCGGCGGCACCGTCGCGATCCTGGCCTCGACCGTCGGCGGACCACGCTACGGCGCGAACGTTCCGCTGGGCGCGCTGCTCGCCGCCGGCAGCGCGGTCACCTACTCGCTGCTGATACTCAACAGCAAGCGCCTGCTAGCCGGAGTCTCGACCGTGTCGCTCATGCTGGTCGAGGACGCGACGGCGGCGGTGCTCCTGCTGCCCGCCGTGTTGCTGCTGCCGGGCATCACCACCGGGCGCGAGTGGGGCGCGATGACGGTGATCGCGATCGTGCACACCGTCCTGACGGGGTTCCTGTTCGTGAGCGGCCTGCGCCGCGTCCGGGCGGACCACGCGGCGATCCTCACCTACGCCGAGCCCGTCTCGGCCGTCGTGTTCGGCGCGCTCGTGCTGCATCAGGCGATCACACCCGCGATCGTCGCGGGCGGCGCAGCGGTGGTAGCCGGCGGGATGCTGGTCGCCGGGATGGGCACCGGGTACGGTCAGGAGGTCCCTCAGGCGGACGGTGAGGGCTCGGACGGTCCGGCGGGGTAGAATACCTGCACGGCACAGACCTGGGGGGAGCTTCCATCATGGACGCGGTGCGGCGGCTGGGATCCGCGGACGCGGTCCGCAGATTGTGGGCGAAGGACGGTTCGCTGTTCTCCGGGGATCCGGCGGTGCAGGCCGAGGCCGGGCAACGTCTGGGATGGCTGGGCCTGGCCTCCGCCCAGGATCCCGTAGGCACCGCGGCTCGCGATCTGGCCGTCATCGCGGAGCAGAACCTCGTGGAGGACTTCGTCCTGCTCGGGATGGGCGGCAGCTCGCTGGCGCCGCTCGTCATCGCGCAGGTGCTCGCGGACGCGCCCGCGCACCCGCGGCTGCACGTGCTCGACACCACGGCCCCCGCGACGGTGCTGGACGCACTCGAGCAGCTCGATCCTCTCTCCACGTGGGTGATCGTCTCGAGCAAGTCGGGCACCACCGTCGAGCCGCTGTCGCTGTACGCCGTGTTCCGCGAGTGGATGGAGGGGCGCGTGGTCAGCGAGCCGGCGGGCCGCCACTTCCTCGCGGTCACCGACGCGGACTCGCCGCTCGACGCGCTCGCACGCGACGAGGGGTTCCGCGCGGTGTTCCACGCGCCGCCGGACGTCGGCGGCCGCTATTCCGCGCTCACGCCGTTCGGCCTCGTGCCAGCGCAGCTCGTGCAGGCGGACACGACGGCGCTGCTCGCCTCGGCGCGCAAGATGGAGTCGCGCTGTCGCGCGGAGTCCAAGGACAACCCCGGCGCCTTGCTGGCGGCGTTCGCCATCGACTCCTTCGAGGCCGGACGCGACAAGCTCACACTGGCCACCTCGGACCGCCTGCGGGCTTTCGGGCTGTGGGTGGAGCAGCTGATCGCGGAGTCCACGGGCAAGCACGGCACCGGCATCGTGCCCGTCCTGGAGACGGCGCCCGACATCCCCACCGGGTTCGGCCCGGACCGCGCCGTCGTGGTGCTCCGCTTCGAGGACGACGACAAGCTCGCGTCGTGGGCGGCCGTCGCGCGCGACGAAGGCTCGCCGGTGCACGAGATCGTGGTCACCGACCCCGTCGAGATCGGCGGCGAGTTCGTGCGCTGGGAGGTGGCGACCGCGCTGATCGGCCATCTCCTCGGGATAGACCCCTTCGACCAGCCCAACGTCGCCGAGGCGAAGGCAGCCACGACCGCCATCCTCGAGGGACGTCAACACGCTCCCGCGCCTGCGTTCACCGTCAACGGGGGCATCGAGGTGACGTACGGGGGGCCGCTTCGGGTTCCCGCCGCACACCCCGCCTTGGCCGAGGCGCTCGACCCGCTCCTCGACTCGATGAACGCGGGCGACTACCTCGCGCTGCTGGTCTACCTGCCCGAGATCGACGACCTCCTCGAGCCGCTGCGCCAGGCGGCACACGCCGTGGAGACCGCGACCGGGCACGCGGTGTGCTTCGAGCTCGGCCCGCGCTATCTGCACTCCACCGGGCAGCTGCACAAGGGCGGCCCGGACGAGGGCGTCTTCCTGATGGTGACCGCGCGCGCCGAGGAGGATCTCGCGATACCCGGCAAGCCGTTCGACGTCGCGGCACTCTGGCGGGCGCAGGCCGAGGGAGACCTCGCCACGCTGGCCGCGCACGGCAGGCGCGTGGTGCGTGTGGACCTCGCCGGCGCCGAGGCGCGCCTCGTGCGCCCCGTGGCGGAGACGCTGTCGGCCGTCGCACGCTCCGCGATCAAGGCGTAGCACCGCGAACGACGTGCGGCGCCGGCCTCTGGTCATCGGCCGGCGCCGCACAAGTGCCGAGGAGCCCGTGGGGGAAGGACTCCGCATATCGGGACGATCGCGCCGCTCGTCCCTGCTCACAGCGTACCCACTGCCGTACCCGGCGTTGAGCCGGCCACCGGCAGCGGTGCCTCACGCTCGGCGAGAGGCGGCGGAACGGCGGTGAGCGGCGAGGGCGAAGGCTAGCGCAGCCGGACGATGCGGGCCTCCGGCCCGCCCTCGCCGGTCTCGAGCAGGGCGACCGTGTGCCCATGTCCCGAACGCGCCCGGGACGGCGACCCGGGATTCAGCCAAAGCACGCCGTTCGTCTCGCGGACGCGCGGGACATGCGTGTGACCGGTGACCACCACGCGCACCCCCGACGGCAACTGCCGAGGCACGTCGGCCGGCCGGTGGACGACGAGGATCCGCATGCCCCCGAGGGCGACGTTCGCGATCGCGGGGAGATTCGAGGCCGGGTCGTCCATGTTGCCGCGCACCGCGACGACGGGAGCGATGGTCTCCAGCAGCTCGAGGACTTGGCCGGGGCCGGCGTCACCGGCGTGGATGACGCGTTCGACCCCCGCGAAGACGTCGAGGACCTCGTCGGGCAGGACGCCGTGGGTGTCGGAGATGACGCCGAGGCGCATCCGCGCGCTACAACCCCAGGGCTTTCTTGAGGCTGGGGACGCGCCTCCGCGACACCGGCACCTGCGTCGCGCCCTTGTCCTTCAGTGTCAGCAGCAAGGTGCCGCCGTACATCGGCACGACCTCCTTGACCTGCGAGAGGTTCACCAGGAACCGCCGGTGGACCCGGAAGAAGCCGCGCGACTCGAGCTTGGTCTCGAGCTGCGCCAGGGAGATCGTCGAGAGATAGCGCTCGGCGTCGGTGTAGAGATAGCTGTAGTCGTCCTTCGCCATGACGTAGTAGATGTCCTCGACGGCCAGGAGCAGTTTCTTGCCCGCCTTCTCCACCGGCACGCGCTCGATGCGCATCGCCCCGGGATCCGCCGGACGCAGGCGCTCCAACGCCTGCTTGAGGCGTGAGAGCTCGACGGGCTTCACGAGGTAGTCCGTCGCGGCGACCTCGAACGCTTTCACCGCGTGCTCGGAGTACGCCGTCACGAACACTACCGCCGGCTGGCGGTCCAGGCTCGCGAGCACCTCGGCCAACTGCATGCCCGATAGACCCGGCATGTCGATGTCGAGGAAGATGACGTCGAACGGGAAGCCCTTGATGAGCTGGAGCGCCTCGATCGCGCTCCCGGCCTCCCCCGCGACCTCCACGCCGCCAGCCTCTCCCAGCAGGTAGCGCAGCTCGCCGCGGGCGGGCGTCTCGTCGTCGCAGATCAGTGCTTTCAGCATAACGTCGACCTCACTTGCTTATCGCCGGAGCAAGCGCGATGGCGAGGGTGACCGTGGTGCCGTGTCCCTCCCGGCTGTCGACGCGAAGACCGCAGCACGAGCCGAAGTAACCCTTCAGCCTATCGTCCACGTTCTTCAGCGCGATGCCAAGCCCCTTCCCGAAGCCCGGCTCGAGCACCCTGGGCAGATCGCTCGCCGAGATGCCCACGCCGTCGTCGGAGACGAGCACGTGGAGCAGCTCGTCGATCGTCTCGGCCGAGATGCGGACGTGCAGGGTGCCGCTGGGCGGAAGGCCGTGCTGCACGGCGTTCTCGACGATCGGCTGGAGGATGAACGCGGGCACCAGCACCTCCCGCAGGTACGGCGGGATGTCCACTCTCACCTCGATGCGTTCGCCGAAGCGCGCCTGCTCGAACAGCACGTACTTGCGCACGTACTCGAGCTCCGTCCGCAGCGGGATCAGCTCCTCGCTGCTCTCCAGCGTTCGCCGGTAGAACGCCGCGAACTCCCTGAGCAGCTCGCGCGCCTTCGGCGGGTCGGTCCTGATGAGCGCGGCTATCGTGTTGATGGTGTTGAACAGGAAATGCGGGTTGATCTGCGCCTGGAGCGCTTTGAGCTCCATGCGACAAGCGAGCTCGGTCTGGCGTTCGAGCTCAGAGAGCTCGAGCTGCGTCGACAGCAGCTTGCCCAGGCCCTCCGCCATCGCCACCTGCGTCTCCGTGAGCTCGGAAGGCGACGTGTAGTAGAACTTCAGCGTCCCTATGGGCGCCTCTCGCAGCTCCAGCGGCACGACGATCGCGGCCTGGAGGGGACATTCGGCTCGCGGACACCCGATCTCCTCGCGCGTCCACAGGATGCGGTTCTCGTTCATCTCGATCGCCTCGTGCGTGGCACGGGTGAGGATCGGGCCGCCCACCTCGTGGTGCTCCTCCCCAGCCCCTGCGAAGCCCAGCACCTTCTCGGTGTCCGTGATCGCGACCGCGGCCGCCTGCGACTCCTGCAGGGCGATCCTGCACACGGCGCCCGCCGTCTCGTACGTCAGTCCACGGCGGAGCCAGGCCACGCTCTCCCTCGCGATCTCGAGTATCTGGTGGCTCTGCATCGCCTGGAGGTGGTCGACCCGGGTGCGCATCCTGGCGTACACGCCGTCGAGCGCTACCGCCGTCAGGCCGAGGATGGCGATGGCCACGATGGGCCGGCCGAAGCCGAAGAAGATCGCGACGGCCGCGAGCCCGCCGGTCACGGCGACGACGCCCATCATCACGATGTCGATGCCTGCCGCCTTGCGGTCGCTCGACGCCAACTAAGCTCCAGCCTTCCGGGTCTCTCAGCGGGTCACAGCGGTCCGGACACGAGTCCCAGCAGCAAACCGGGGACCTCCTTGAAGCCCGCGCCCGTGTACAGCTTCCGAGAGCGCAGGTTCTCGGCCTGCGTGCACAGCGTCACGCGCTCCGCGCGGTCGCGCTCCAGGAACGCGACCGCGTCCTCCAGGAGCACCGCCCCGATGCCGCGGCCCTGCAGGTCCGGTCGCACCGCCAGCCTGCCGATGCTGCCTTCACCTCGGCGAACGGTGCACAGAGTATAACCCACGACCCTCCCGCCGGCCTCGGCGACGCCGAGGCGTTCGGAGGTGACGTACTGCGTCATCAATCGCCGGTCGTAGCGCCAGAACGTCTCGAACGCCGCGTTGTCGACGGCGAGCACCGCGTCGGTGTCGGCGAGGGACCCGATGCGCAGCGTCACGCCTGCCGCGTCCCGCGCCTCCAGCAGATGGCGGCGGCGTCGCACGTCCAGGCGCATCACGACGATCTTCTGCACCGGCTGCATGCCGTCGTCGACGTACGGCCGCGCGGCGCTCTCGGGCAGCAACGGCGAGAGCAGTCTGCCGAAGCCTTGCTCGCGAGCCACCGCCCGCAAGTCCTCGAGCAGCAGCGGCACACGCCGCTCGCTGCACCACAGCCCTTTGATCGCCAGCAGGTCCATGTGCTCGCGCCATCGGACGAGCACCGCGGCCTCACCTCGGCCGTTCACACGGACGCGCCAGGGGGCCTCGGCCCAGAACCTCTCGAGCTCGTCGGCGTGCTCGAAGATCTGCGAGGCACGCACCGGCGGCCAGAGCCACGCCAGGTCGGCCGGCTGCGCGGGGCGGAGGATGCCGCTCATCGCACCAGCACCGCCACCTCGTTGGCCGCCAGCACGAGGCCGGCCGCGACCAGCAGCGCCGCGAACCCGACGCGGACCCCGCGCTCGGAGGCGGCGGCCGTGATCCGCGACCCGATGAGCGAGCCCGGGACGACCATGACCGACAGCGCGAGAGCGATCCGCCAGTCGATGTGCCCGAGCAGCGCGTGCGTGACGGTGGCGGGGACCGACAGGATGGCGATCGCGACCAGGCTCGTGCCGATGGCGCGCTTGGCGGAGAAGCCGAACCAGCGGGTGAGCACCGGCACGATGACGAAGCCTCCGCCGAGGCCGAGCAGCCCCGAGTAGAGGCCGGTGACGGCACCGACGACCGCCAGCGCCCCCGGCGTCGGACGGAAGACGCGCGGGGCGGGGCGCTCCGCCGCGAGGATCGCCTCCTCCTCGGCACACGTCGCCACCGGCGGCTCCTCGCCCGGCTCGCGCGCGCGCAGCGCCAGGAGCGCCATGTCGACCGCCATGTACCCGATGATCGCCGCGGTGACGATCAGCAGGATGCTGCCGCCGATGAAGCGGGTGAGGTAGGCGCCCGCCACCGCGAACGCCGCGCCCCACGTGCCGACCTGCAGTCCGCCGCGGACGTCGGCGATGCCCCGGCGCGCGTAGCTGAAGGCGCCGGTGAGCGCCGAGGGGATGATGGCCGGCAGCGAAGACGCGACGGCGGCGATGGCGGAGCCGCCCAGCAGCAGACGGATAGCGGGGGTCGTGATGATGCCGCCGCCGATGCCGAACATCCCCGACAGCACTCCCGCCACGAGCCCGACGACCGCCGCTTTCACCCAGAACGCGGCCATGAGCTGCGGGGTCAGTCCGCGCGGACCGGGGGAAAGCGGCCGGTGATGGCGCTGCGGTCCACGCGGCGCTCGCCGGTGAACAGCGGCTTGAGCGCAACGTCCTCCCAGACGCGCTCCATGAGCACGGGCCAGCGGCGCTGGAACGCGAAGTAGTCGTCGCAGTGCTTGCGGGCGTACGCGGCGGCGTCCTTCATCGCGGCGCGCGCCACCTTCATGTAGCTGCCCGCCTCCTTGCCCGCGAGCGCGTGCAGCAGCGCCGTGAAGAGCGCCCGCCACTCGATCGAGCCGCCGATGAAGTCCCCCGGGTAGGGCCGCATGGACTCCGCCGTGACCTGCCGCAGGTCCACCTGCGACTTCGCGAACTCCAGCTTGCGATGCTCGTAGATGAAACGGTAGACGTCCTGGCGCAACGCGATCGCCTCGCTCGGCGCCTCCGGGGGCTGGTGGACGATCTTCCACTCGCCGTCCAGGAACACGTCGGCGCCGTGCATCCGCGCGTTGATCACGTAGTCCATGTCCTCGCCGCGCACCACCCACGGGTCGAACGACACGTTCACGTACATGTCCCGATGGAGCGCGAGGCATCCGCCGAACGCCACCGTGGACCTTCTCAGCCGAGGCGGAGCGTCCACGATGGCGAGCGCCTCGTTGTAGTCGTCGTCCTGCCGCCAGAGCATGTCGGCCCAGTGCGGGTCGTGATGCATCTGGTAGCGGCCCTTCTTGTCGACGTAGTAGCCCGACTTCGCGAGTATCGGCTCGCCGTCGGGAAAGCTCTGGCCGAGACCTTCCATGCCGCGCTCGAAGAACTCGCGGTCCGGGATGACCGCGTCGTCGTCGAGGAACACGACCGCCTCGCAGCCCAGCACCGCGGCGACGACAAGCCCGAGGTTGCGCACGGCGCCGTAGCCCGTGAGGCTGATGCCGGGGATGGTGTCGGCGAACTCGAGCTGCTCGAGACGGCGATGCAGGCTGCCGAGCTCGGCGGGACCGAAGACGAGCGTGTCCAGCCCGGGGAAGTCGTCGAGTATCTCGCGGACCTTGTCCTCGGCCTCGTGATCGTTAGTGCCGTCGGTGGCCGAGACCAGCACCGCCACCTTGCCGCCGAAACGCACCGCTTCGAGCGAACGCAGCAGGTCGGGCAGGGTGCCGTCCTCGTCGAGGGGCGTGGGGTGGTCGTACACGTCGATGAGGCGGTCGCGCATGCGCGTGCGCACCCGCCGCTTCGTCCAGAACGTGGGGATGATGACGCAGGGGTCGCTCGCTTGCACTCTTCGCACGCTCTTCTCGGCCGGCTTCAGGCGCCGCCGGAACGGCCGCGGCACCGCCGACAATGATAGCGCTTTCCGAATCAGGCGGCAGAGAGCGACGAACCGCCGGGTCCGGGGGGCAGTACGATCCCCGCCATCGGAGAAGGAGCCGAGCGCTCGGCCGTGTGGCAGCCGATGCGATGGGCCGTGCGCATCGAGGCGTACGGATCCGACGGGGCGCCGCCTAGGTCACGATGCCGAGGGGCCTCCCGCAGTGTGCGCACGCGCCCTCGCGCACGCGCGCCTCGACGACGCGGTATCCGTCACGCGCGACGGCCGTCTGCCCGCATCCCGGGCACTCGGTGTCCTCGCCACCGGGCTCGGCGATGTTGCCGAGGTAGACGAACTCCAGCCCCTCCTCCCGTCCGATCTCGCGCGCGCGCCGCAGCGTCGCGATCGGCGTCGGCGGCAGGTGCGACAGCTCGAGGTACGGGAAGAACCGCGTGACGTGCCATGGTGTCATCGGGCCGAGGTCCTCGCGGATCCATCGGGCGATGCCGCGGAGCTGCTCCTCGTCGTCGTTGATCGTCGGGATGACGTTCGTCACGACCTCGACGTGCATCTGCCAGTGCTTCTTCGCGCGCTCGGCCTGGTCCAGCACCGGCTGCAGGCTCGGCACCTTGCACAGGCCGCGGTAAGTCTCGTCCGAGAACCCCTTGACGTCCACGCGCCACACGTCGATGTGCGGACCGATGAGGTCGAGGCCCTCGGCAGTGATGAAGCCGTTGGTGACCATCACCGTGTACAGCCCGGCCGCCTGCGCGGCCTTCGCCGTGTCCAGCACGTACTCGATCCAGATGACGGGCTCGTTGTAGGTGAACGCGACGCCGAGGCACCCGTACTTCTCGGCCATGTCCACGACCGTCGCCGGCTCGATGTGCTGGAGCCCCTCGGCCAGGCCGTCCTCACCCGGCTTGGTGCGCGATATCTGCCAGTTCTGGCAGTGCTCGCAGCGCATGGTGCAGCCGACGCTCCCGATCGACAGCGCGGTGGTGCCCGGGAAGTAGTGGAACACCGGCTTCTTCTCGATCGGGTCGACGGCGATGGAGCTGACCTGGCCGTACGTCAGCGCGTACAGCTTCCCCGCGCGGTTCTCGCGCACACCGCACACGCCCCGGCGCCCGTCGGCGATCCGGCAGGAGTGCGGGCACAAGTGACAGTGGACGCGACCGTCCTCGACACGCCACAGCAGCGCCTCGTGCATACCCTTCGCCCCCGTCAGGCGAGACGTACCTGGTCCCGCCCGGACTCCTTCGCCTGGTACAGCGCGCCGTCCGCCGCCTCGATCAGCTCCGCCGCGTCGGTGAGGACCGGCCCCGCGGACGCGACTCCCACCGAGACGGTCACCGGCACGCGTTGTGTATACCCCTCGGCACCGACGGACGGCTGGAGCTGCGCGATCCCCGCTCGCACCTTCTCGGCGACGGCGAAGGCACCCGTCTTGCGCATCCCCGGCAGGATGACGGCGAAGCGGTCAGCCCCGTAGCGCGCGGGCAGGTCGGTCACGCGGAGCACTCCGCCGAGGTGCTTGCCGACCGCCGCGACCACCTCGTCCGCGGCCTGCGCGCCCACCGCCTCGCGCATCGCGGCGAAGTGGTCGATGTCGACCATCAGCAGCGAGACGTCGGTCCCGTAGCGGTCGAACCGCGCGACCTCGTCGACGAGCCGCTCCGCGAACATGCGGCGGTTCCACAGACCCGTCAGCTCGTCGAGCGTGCGGTCTTCCTCGAGCTGCTCGACGCGGCTCTCAAGGATCTTGCGCTGCAGCGGGAAGCACGTGTCCCACGACGAGTTCGCCTGGTGGATCGCCACCGCCTGCTCCACGCACGTCTCGTAGCCGCACGCTCCGCAGTCGATGACCTGCTCTCGCGAAGCGAAACCGCCCTCGGCAAGGATGCGGTCGATCTCCTCGGCCGAGGGGACGGGCACGATCACCGGCCGCGCGACGAAGGAGCGCATCGTGTCGACGTCGGGCAGATGGCGCAGCAGCGCGCGGCTGCTCACGACCGAGCGCGCCTGGGCGTCCCGCTCGGCCGACTCGATGTTGCGCTTCGCGGAGAGCGGCAGGCCGGGGTTGACGGCGGGCCCGTCGATGCAGCCCTCGCACATGAGCATGTCGACGATCACCGGCCCGCTCTCTCCGTGCTCGATGCCGTACAGCGCCCCGTCGACGGCGCGCAGTCCGCGGATGACGAGAACGTCGGGGTCGATGGCGGAGCGTGACGCCAGCACGTCGCGCGGGAAGCCGTCGGTGAGCGACAGCTCCTTGATGGGCGACGGGCGGCGCGCTCCCCCGCCGGATCCTTGCGGCCTCGCGCCCGCGGAACGCCGGCCGGAGTCGATCATCGCCTTGAGCTCGGTGAAGTCTATCGCGACGTCGACCGCGCCGGCCAGGTCCGGGTCGAGGACCTCGTCCTTGCGGGCGTAGCAGGGGCTCACGTAGACCACCGCGACCTCGGCGGGGTACAGGGCACGCACGAGGCGGGCCTGAGCGACGTACGGCGGGACCACCGGGGCGAGCGCCTGGACGAGCGCGGGGCGGTACCGGCGCACCCACTCCGTCGTGACGGGACAGGTGGAACGCAGGACCGGGAAGGCGCCGGGGCGCTTGCACAGGTTCGCGTACGCCAGCGCGACCATCTCCTCCCCGAGCACGGTGCTCTCGACCGCGAAGAACCCGATGTCCTCGAGTGCCCGCTCGAGGTCCGCCGGCCGCATCGGGTACATCGCCGCGACGAACTCCGAGGCCAGCACCGCGACGACCGGCCGGCCGGACTCGAGCAGCTCCCACACCCTCGGCTTGTCGTCGCGCACGCGATGCCCGGCGTGCCCGCATTCGGACACACACAATCCGCACGCCACACACTTCTCCGCGACCACCTCGCTGCGGCCGTGGACGACGCGGATCGCCTTGGCGGGGCAGTACCGTACGCATCTCCAGCACTCGACGCACGCGCCCTTGTCGGTGAGGATGAGCGGCGGCGAATCGGTCGCGGCGCGGCGCGGCGAGTCCACGGCCCTCCCCCCGATCGCGTCCTCAGTCATCGTGCGAGCCTCTGTCCTCGGCCGCCGGTCCCGTCAGCCACGGCAGCGCAAGCCGGCGCAGCGCCGCGAGAAGAGGCAGGCCGAGTCCGTACACGACGACCGCCTCCCCGATGCCCACCGTGACGACGCCGAAGGCGTACATCGCGAGATACGCGTGGGACGCGTCGACGCCCAGAAAGCGGTACTGGCCGAGGCCGATCCCGGCTCCCTGCAGCAGGATCGGGAGGTAAGCGGGGACGATGAGGGCGTTCGCGACGACCGGGCCGAGGAGGGCGAACGCGGTGCTGCGCCGGAAGTGCCACGACCACGCCGCTCCCGCGAGCGTCCCGAGACTGCCGAAGACGACGTCGAGCAGCCCGAAGACGCCCGTGCTCGCCGCCCCGACCGCGTTCGCGACGACGGATCCGATAGCGAGTCCCGGGACCGCGGCGGGGGTGATCACGGCCAGCACCGTCATGGCCTCGGAGATCCGGAACTGGATCGGTCCCCACGCGAGGAGACTGAAGGACTGCACCACTACGATGGTGAGTGCCGCATAGACGGCGGCGATGACACCTGCCTGGGCGATGTACCTGGTCCTAGTCACGCCGTCGCTCCGCTCGGCAAAGGGCGCACACGCCCCCCGGGTGCCGCGGATTCTATCACAGCGCCCGTGGCCGCGCCCTTACGCAGGCAGTCGCGGTCCGTCGGCCTCGCTGTCGGCGAGGAGGCCGAGCATGGCCGCGTCGTCCCAGCGTTCGAGCACGGCGAGGAAGGCCTCGACCACGGCCGGATCGAACTGCTTGCCCGCTTGCTGCCGCAACTCGACGCAGGCGGTCGCGCGTGGCAGCGCCTTGCTGTACGCACGCTCGATGGTCATCGCGTCGAAGGCGTCGGCGATCGCGAGGATCCGCGCGGCGAGCGGGATGTCCTCGCCGCTGAGGCCCTTCGGGTATCCCTTGCCGTCCCAGCGCTCGTGATGGTGCATCACGATGGGCACGACGGCGTCGAGGAAGTCCATCTGGTCGATGATGTGCGCGCCGATCTCGGCGTGCCGCCGGACCTCGGCCATCTCCTCGTCGGTCAGCCGCGACGGCTTCAGGATGATCTCCTCCGAGACGCCGAGCTTGCCGATATCGTGCAGCAGGGCGGCGAAGCGCAGCTCCTCGAGCTGCTCGACGGACATCTCCATCTGCTCGCCCACCGCGACGGCGTACGTCATCACTCGGCCCGCATGCCCCTGCGTAGTGCGTTCGGCCGCGTCGGCCATCGCCGAGAGCGTCTTCACGAGCTTGTCGAGGTCTCCGCGCAGCCGCGCGTACGTGCGCGCCTTCTCGAGAGCCACGGACGCGTGCGCGGCCTGCTCCCCCAGGAGCCGCTCGTCCCGCTCGTCGAACGCCAGGGGATCTCTCGAGGCGACGAAGAGGTAGCCGCCGTTCGGCCGCGACGTCGATATGTCGCGCACGAGCAGGGACCACTTGGGCGCGGGATCGGCTGCCTCGCCGGGCAGGATCGTCCCCTCGTTCTGCACCACGGCGCATCGTTCGAGGAATCGCTGGGGGAGCTCCATCCCCGTCACTTCGCACAGCAACTCCTGGAGGTCGCCCTCGGGAACGTCGGCGCACATCACGATACGAGCCGGTTCCTCGCGGCCTGTCAGCAGCAGCCCGCCCACCTCGAACTCGAGCACCTTGTCGAGCACGCTGGTGACCAGGTACGTCACGCGGTCGATCTCGGCATCGGCGTTCAGGGCCCTCGACAGCTCGTTGAGCTGCATGAGCTCGAGCACCCGGGAACTGGCGTCCGCGTAGCGGCGCGCGTTCGCGAGCGCGGGGCCGGCGGTCTCCGCGTACAGCTCCATGAGCTGCAGGTCCGCGCCGGACAGCGGCGAGCCGCTCGAGGTGGTGGCGAGCGCGAGCACGGCGAAGACGCGTCCTTCGGAACGCAGGGGGACCGCCAGTGACGACGTGCGCGTCCTTCGGGATTCGTCCCCGAACCCGCAGACCAGGATCGAACGCCCGGTCCGGCACGCATGACCGATGAGCGGGTCGTCGACGGACACCGTGCCGGAAGGGAGTAACGTCTCCTCGCCGGGATGCGCGAGCGCCTCCAGCATGTCGCCCTCCAAGACGTACAACGCGGTCACCTCGGCCGAGGTGAGACGCGCCGCGTGCCCCGCCATGAGCGCGGGAAGACGATCGTAGCTGTCCAGCGAGTCGTCGAAGCCGCGCCGGATCTCGTACAGCAGCTCGTATTCGAGCCCGCGCTCGTCCTCCGTCCCGTGCGAAGCGAGCAGCACCTCCAGGTGCGACGAGACGAGCCGCACGAGGGCGAGCGCGGCGTCACGCCTCAACACGGGCGTCGCGCGAGCCACGGCCCGCGCCTGCTTCTCGGGCAGACCCTCGGCCAGCAGCCGGCCGAGCAGCACACGGCGCTCCGCCTCGGAGGTCACGAAGCCGGAGACCATGATGCGCGTGTCCTCGGGCCCGCCCAAGCGGAGCAGCACCGCCGGCATCCCGCCTCGGCACGATGTCAGCGCCTCGTCCACTCCGGGCAGTCCATGCGCGGAGAAGCACTCGAGACACGGCGAGGAACCCGCGTGATCGCTCGGCGGCGCGACGAGACAAACGGGACATTGCGTCGCCGCGGCGCTGCCGTCCGCATGCAGGACGGCGACGACCGCGCCGGTGGACTCGGCTATCGCCTCGACATCACGCTGCCAGACGCGGCCCGCCAGCACCGCGTCCAGAACATCCCTCTGCATCCCGCCCGCTTCCCACCGTTGAAGACGACTCCGTATGGCATATCGGCGGATGAACGGCGATTCCTTAGGGATGTCGTGACGCGGGTCACGACTGCGTCGACCTCAGGAGGTCTCGCGCGGGATGCGGATCGTGAACGACGTTCCCTCGCCTTCCACGCTCCTGACCTCGATGGTCCCGCCGCACACCTCGACCATCCGCTTGGCGATGGCGAGGCCGAGGCCGAAACCGCCCGTCTCCTTACTGCGCGAGATGTCGCTCCGGTAGAAGCGGTCGAAGATGTTGGGGAGGTCCTTCTCCGGGATGCCCATGCCGGTGTCCGACACCTCGACCACCACCATGTCCCGGCGCCGCCACGTCTGCACGCGGACCGTGCCCCCGGACGGCGTGTACTTCGCGGCGTTGTCGACGAGGATGTGCATGAACTCCTCGATCTTGTCGGGGTCGTTCATCGCGATGAGAGGACCCTCCTCGGGCCCCTCGAACTCGAGGCCCTTGTCGAGATACCTGGTCGCCGCGGCGGCGAGCGCCTCTCGCGACAAGGCGTTCACGTCCACCCGGACGCGGCGGCACGAGGTGTCGTGGTCGCTGCGGATCAGGGACAGCAGCTCGGTGGTGAGCCGAGCCATTCGCCGCGATTCCCGGTCGATGGCACGCACGGCCTCCTCGCGCACCGCCTCGTCCTCCCCGCCCCACGCTCGCAGGATGTTCACGTACCCCCGGATCCCCGCGACGGGCGTGGCGAGCTCGTGGCTCGCGTCCGCGATGAACCTCGTCTGGGAATCCGCGCGACGGCGCAGGCGGTCGATCAGGTGATTGAGGGACCGCGCCAGGTCGCCGATCTCATGCTGCCCCTCGTCGGGAAGGTGCACGTCCAGCTGGCCGGCATCCACGGAGTCGGCGGCGAGACGCAGGTCGTCGACGAGCTTCAGCACCCAGCCCATCGACATCTGCATCATCGCGATCGCGAGCGCTGTGCCCACCAGCGCTAGCACGAGCATGGGAGCCCGGATCGCGTCGATCGTCTGCTCCTCGCGGAACGGCACGTACGTCACGTCGAGGACCCACCGGCTCCCGTCGGGTACGTCGATCGGGACGTGAACCGTGTAGAGGCCGAGCTGCGCCCTGCTGAACAGCCCGGAGATGCCGCTCCCGCTGCCGCGCACGGTGACGTTCGACGCCATTAGCCTGAGCGCCTTCTCGCGCGCGGCCGCTTCGTTGCGAGTGTCGACGCGCCGGTCCGTCGACCACTCGGGTGTGCTGAGGTCTGCGGGCGCGTAGAAGGCGAATTCCCCCTCCGACATCCCCGTCCGGAACAGCTCGGGCAGCGCTGCCTGGAAGAGGTTCTGCGCGCGCGTCAGGCGGCGGCGCTGCGATGCCGCGTCGACTTCGGGGATCTCGGCGAGCGACGTCTTCTGGACGCTGACGACCTTGTCCCGCGCCAGCTTGACGGCCTGCCGGGAGAGGCTGAGCACGGTATCCTCGGCCACGCGGGACATGCCGCCGGACACGACGAAATACGCCGTGATGAGGACCGACCCGATGAGGAGCACCGAGAAGGCGATCGCGAGAACGAGTACGCGGGTTCGGAAGGATGTGAGACGCATCTAGCCCCTGGCGAAGAAGTACCCGACCCCCCGGATGGTCTGGATCACCCGATTGTCGCGATCGCCGATCTTGCTGCGAAGATGACAGACGAAGACCTCGATGACGTTGCTGTCGCTGGGCCTCTGGCTCCCCCACACGGCGTTGAGTATCTCGTCGCGCGGTACCACCCGGCCCGCATTGCTGATGAGATAGGCGAGCAGGTCGAATTCCTTGGCGGTGAGGTCGAGGACACCGCCCTCCGCCACCGCCTGGCGCTTGTCGGTGTCCACCTCGATGCCTGAAGCGGCGAACGTGGTCGTCGGACGGTCCCGGTTCGTGCGCTTGAGAAGAGCGCGCACGCGAGAGAGCAGCTCGGGGATCTCGAAGGGCTTCCGGAGGTAGTCGTCGGCCCCGGCGTCGAAGCCGTTGACCGCGTCCTCCGTGGTGGCGCGAGCGGTCAGCATCAGGATGGGAGCGTTCGACCCCCGCTGCCGTATCGCGCGCGCCACGTCCAGACCGTCGATGCCGGGGAGCATCAGGTCGAGGATGACGAGGTCCGGCTGCTTCTCGCCGAACATCTCCAACGCATCGGCGCCGTTGTCGGTCCGCCGCACCCCGTAGCCCGCGTGCGTCAGCTCCAGCTCGACGAACCGGGCGATCGTCGCGTCGTCCTCCACGATCATGATGTCTGCTTCGCTCATCAAAGCCTCCCGGAGATCGTCCTCGCCGCCGCCGGGCTCCGGCCTCACTCTACGCGCCCCGACGAGATCCTCGCCTCTATCACGGATGTTACCTGCCGAGGAGCGCTTCCGCTATCTGCACCGCGTTGAGGGCCGCTCCCTTGCGGAGCTGATCGGCCACCACCCAGAACGCCAGCCCGTGCTCCACCGAGGGATCGCGGCGCAACCTGCCGACGTACGTGTCGTCCGTGCCTTCGAGCATCGCCGGCGTGGGGTAGCGGCTCTCGGCCGGCTCGTCGTCGACGCGGATCCCGGGCGACGCGGCGAGCACGGCCCTCGCCTGCGCGAGGTCCACGGGGGCCGAGAACTCGACGTTCACGGACTCCGAGTGGCAGCGCAGCACCGGGACGCGCACACACGTGGCGGCCACCGCCAGGTCGGGCAGGTGCATGATCTTCCTCGTCTCGACCACCATCTTCCACTCCTCTTTCGTGGAGCGGTCGTCGAGGAAGACGTCGATCTGCGGGATGCAGTTGAACGCGATGCGGTGGGCGAAGGCCTTGGGTTCGAGCTCCTTGCCTTCCAGGAACAGCAGCGTCTGGTCGTACAACTCGTCCATCGCCGCCTGGCCGGCGCCCGACGCCGCCTGGTAGGTCGAGACGACGACACGCTTCATCGGCGCAAGGTCGGCCAGGGGCTTGAGCGCGACCACCATCTGGATGGTCGAGCAGTTGGGGTTCGCGATGACGCCGGAGTGCCACGCGACGTCCTCCGGGTTCACCTCGGGCACGACGAGGGGAACGTCGTCCTCCATGCGGAACGCCGACGAGTTGTCGATCATCACCGCGCCCGCGCCCGTGACCGCCGCCCGGAACTCCTTGCTGACCGAGGCGCCGGCCGAGAACAGCGCGATGTCGACGCCGCGGAAGCTCTCCGGCGTCATGAGCTCGACGGTGAGCTCGCCGCCCGCGAACGACACCTGCTTCCCTGCCGAGCGCGACGACGCGAGCGGCAGGATCCGCGACGCGGGGAACGAGCGCTGCTCGAGCACCTTCAGCATCTCGCGGCCCACGGCACCGGTCACGCCGGCGACGGCGACGACGGGCAGCTTCGGCATCGGCTTGCTCCACCCCATGTGCTACTCCTCCCCTCCCGCGCTCCCGGCCACCTCGGCCGTGACCGCCGAGGCGTCCAGACCGAAGTGCGCGTGGAGCGCGCGTACCGCCTTCTCGACGTCGTTCGCGGCGATCACGCAGCTGATGCGGATCGCGCTCGTCGAGATCATGTCCAGGTTAACGCCGGCGTCCGCCAGCGCGCGGAACATCCCGGCCGCGACGCCCGGATGCGTCTTCATCCCCGCTCCGACGAGCGAGACCTTCGCTATCGAGTCGTCGACCGACCACTCGCTCGCCCCAAGCTCGCTCACGACGTCCTCGACCGCGCGCTTCGCACGAGCGAGGTCCTCCTCGGGAGTGGTGAAGCTGATGTCGCTCCGCCCCTCTTCGGAGACGTTCTGGATGATCATGTCGACGTTCACGTTGTGTTCGGCAAGCTTGCCGAACACCTCCGCCGCCACACCGGGCCGGTCGGGCACGTCGCGGATCGTGATCTTCGCTTCCGAGGTGTCGTGCGTGACACCTGAGATGATCGCCTGCTCCATCCCGGGCTCAGCCTCCTTGACCGCGGTTCCCGGCTCGTCGTTGAAGCTGCTGCGGACGTGGATCACCACGCCGTGGTTCCGGGCGAACTCCACGGAGCGCAGCTGCAGCACGCGCGCCCCAGACGCGGCCATCTCGAGCATCTCCTCGTAGCTGACGACGTCGATCTTCCGCGCCTCGGGCACCACCCGCGGATCGGCGGTGTACACGCCGTCGACGTCCGTGTAGATCTCGCAGACGTCGGCGCCGATGCCGGAGGCGATCGCGACGGCGGTCGTGTCCGACCCGCCTCGGCCGAGGGTGGTGATCTCGCCCTCGTCGGAAACGCCCTGGAAGCCGGCGACGATGACGATGCGGCCTTCCGCGAGCGCCTCGCGCACGCGGTCCGCCCGCACTTCCTGGATGCGCGCCTTCGTGTGGCTGGCGTCGGAGACGATGCCCGCCTGCCGGCCGGTGAGCGAGATGGCCTCGTGTCCCATCGAGTGGATCGCCATGGCCAGCAGCGCGATCGTGACCTGCTCGCCGGTCGCGAGCAGCATGTCCATCTCGCGCTCCGGGGGCTCGGTCGACACTTGGCGCGCCAGCGCCAGCAACTCGTCCGTGACATCGCCCATCGCCGAGACGACGGCCACTACGTCGTTCCCCGCCTCATGCGTCGCGCACAGCCTGCGCGCCACGTGACGGATCCGTTCGGCGTCGGCGACGGAGGAACCACCGAATTTCTGCACGATGAGCGCCACGACTGCTGCAAGCCTCCGGAGGCGACGGGGCCGGACGATGGGTGCGTACAGTGTACGCGATTCGACCGGGCCCTGCTCAGGCCTTGCAGTAGAGCTGCATGGTTTCTGCCAGCATCCGCATGCGCGTCGAGAGACCGCCCAAAGCGTCCGTGTAGAAGCCGTCGACGAGGCTGCCGCCGGAGGTTTGCGCCATACCGCCGGCTAGCGCCATCAGCGCCCGCCGCATGTCCGACAGCTCCGACTCGCGGCCTGCGCTGCCGTTCCACTTGGCCGTGAGACGTCCGCCCGCGAAGGTGAACGGAAGCTGCTCGGACGTGAAGAAGCGGTTCAGCTCCGACTCGAGATTCGACGACAGCCGAGGCCCGCCGAGGCGTCTGAAGCTCGCGAGCATGCCATCGCAAACGGCGACGAAGATCGCGCGAGCCTCGTCGGTCTGGACGTCCTCGGGCACATGCGCCCCGATCGCCTCTCGGTCGCGCTCCATGCCCTTGAGCACCCCGACGAACGCTTCCACCACTCGCGGGTCGAACTGCGTGCCCGCGCAACGCTTCAGCTCCGCGATGCCCTCTTCCGCCGTGCGCCCGGGACGGTACGGCCGGTCCGACGTCATCGCCTCGTAGCTGTCGGCGACGCCGAGGATGCGTGCGAGCAGCGGGATCTCCTCGCCGCGGAGACCGGCGGGGTACCCCTTGCCGTCCCAGTGCTCGTGGTGATGCCGGACCACCGGGGCGATCGCCCACGGGAACGCGACCGGCTTGAGGATGTTCGCGCCGATGAGCGGATGATGACGCATCTGCGCCATCTCCGCGTCGGTGAGCCTGCCGGGCTTCAGAAGGATCTCCTCGCGGATGCCGATCTTGCCGATGTCGTGCAGGTACGCCGCCATCTCGAGTGCCGTGCGCTGCTCGATCGACAGGTCGAGCTTCTCCGCGATGGCCATGGTGTACATCGCCACCCGGTCGGAGTGGCCCCGGGTGAACGTGTCCTTCGCGTCGACTGCGGCGGCGAGCGCCCGCACGGTGGCGATGTATGCTTCCTGAAGCGACGAGAAGAGCTCGATGTTGCCGACGGCGATGGTGGCGTGATTGGCGATGGTCGAGAGGAGACGCACGTCGTCGCTGGTGAACCGGAACGCCGTGTCCCTGCTGCCCACCGTCACGGCGCCGATGATGCCCTCGTTGCTGATGAGCGGCACGCACAGCGCCGCCGTCGCCCCCGTGATGTTGTCGATCTGGCCGCCGCTGGTCTCGCCCTCGGCCGGCGGATTGTAGATCAGCGGCCTTCCCTCGCGGCAGACCCACTCGCACATCGAGCTGCGCAGAGCCCGCTCGTCGGGACGGCCTCCGGCCATGCCGCGCCACGCCTTGAGGAGCAGCTGCTCCGTGTCGCGGTCGCGCAGGACGATGTATCCGCTCTCGACGTTGAATATGCGGAGCGCGGAGTCGAGCACGGAGTCGAGCAGCACCTCGAGCTCGAGGGTCGAGCCGAGCGCGCGGCTCATCTCGTACAGCGTCGCGAGCTCGAGCACCTTCTTCGTGATCGACTCGGTCCGCTGCTTGAGCGACTCGGTCATGAGATTGAAGCTTCGGCCGAGGTCGGCGATCTCGTTGCTGCTGCCTCCGGCGTCGACCTTCTGGCCGAAGTCGCCCTCGGCCACGCGTTTCGCGACGTCGGACAGGTCCGTGAGAGGCAGCGAGACCCGGCGCGCGACGAACAGGCCGAACGCGGTGAGCACGAACACCGCCAGCACCGACCAGAACCCGATCAGGCGCATCGTCGTCGCGCCTGCTTGCTCCTGCACGCTCGTGCTCACGACGGCCACGATGTGCGCCGTGCCCTCGGTGGGGTCGTTCTCCGTGGAGAACCGTATCGACCGTCCGAACATCCGGTAGCGTTCGCCACCGACGGTGATGTCCGTGAACGAATGGCCGCGCGTCAGCGCCTCCGCCGCGAGCTCGGGGTCCTTGTCGGTCAGCCGCGCCTCGAGGGCGCTCGCCGCCTTCGCACCGACGCTGTCGCGGTCGACGTAGCTGGCGATGAACCTGCCGTCGGCGTCGAAGTACGTGAACCCGCTGCCGAGCCCCCGCAGCGCTCTGGCGAGGAAGGCGCTGTCGACTATGTCCGACACGACGAGCGTGTAATCGCCGTTCGCGTCGTAGCGGCCGAAGCTCGTGAGGGTCTCACGGTCTTTGAGGCGGATGAACGTGGTGAGCGCCATCGCGAGCCCGGTCCACTTCGTATGGCGCTTGCTGAGCACGGTGGTGCCTGCCGGGATGTGAAGCACACCGGTGCTCGCCACCACCACGCCCTCGCGGTCCAGGAGCATGAGGTTGTCGTGAGCCGCCGCCTGCTTCACGGCGACGAGGAACCTGGTCACCGCGACGGAATCCGGGACCACACGTCCTTTGCTCGTCATCGCGTCGTGCAGACGGTCGTCTTGGGCCAGCATCGCCGCGTCGGCAGCCTGTTGGCGGCGCACGTCCTCGAAGCGGGCCGAGACCGTCGTGACCGTCTGCCTGATGTTGCCGTCGATCCACTTCCCGATGATCTTCGACATCTCGGTGACGCCCACCGCCGTCGCCGCGACAGCGACGACGAGCGCCGCCGCCATCAGCGGGAAGACTATCTGCTGATGGAGATGCGGTGCCAGGTCGAGCAACCTGTTCCGATGCTCACCGTCTGGCCGGGGCGTAGCCGTTCTCCTTCATGAGGGCGGCGGCCTCGGGGCCGGACGCCCACTCGACGAAACGAGCCGTCTTGGCGTCGGGGTGCTTCGGCAGCACGATCCCGAGAGGTCTGACCACCTTGTACGTGCCGTTCTCGACGTTCTCGACGCTGGCCGTGACCCCGTCGAGCTTCAGGTACGTGACCGGGATCTTCTCCGACAGGCCGTAGCCGAGGGAGAAGTAGCCGATCGCTCCCGGAGTCGACGTGAGGGCCTCGACCATGTCCGGCTCGTAGTAGAGCTTGATGGCGTTGGGGGTGATGCTCACGGAGCCCGGCTTGCCCAGGGGTCCCAGAATGAACTTGCGCAGGATGATCTTCGCGGACTCGTCCTCGTTCCGGTCGAGGACGTGGATCCGGGCGTCCTGCCCACCGACCTGGCTCCAGTTCGTGATCTTGCCGGCATAGATGTCGCGCACCTGTTGGCTCGTAAGACCCGTGACCTTCACCGACGGATGGACGGCCAGGGCCAACCCGTCCCTGGAGAGCAGCGTGTACCGCAGGCCGAGGGACACCTCCCCCGGGTCGAGGTCGCGCGAGACGGCGCCGATCTCGAGGTCGCCGTTGGCCACGCCCTTGATGCCGCCGCCCGAATGTAGCCCGGGCAGATAGACGAAGCTCGCGGCCTTGTCGGCGTAGTCACGCGTCAGGATCCGGAGCAGCGGAAGGCATGTGCCCGAACCCGACACGCGCAGACGCGTGGCGGCAGGAGCGCCGCTCTCGGGCTGGGGCGCGGTGGCGGTGGAGCAGGCTGCGGTGACGACGACCACGAGCAGTGAAGCGGCGACAAGAGCCGCTCTGGTTCGACGAAGCATCGCTAGACTCCTCTGTGAGGCCGCAGGGCGATTCTAGCATCAAGAGGCCCGGGACCGTGTCGTCCCGGGCCTCCGACTCGTCGTCCGTGCCGACGGCTAGGAGCCGCAGCGCGCGAGGATCCGCTCGTAGTTGCGGTCGACCTCGGCCTGGAGCTGCGCGAGCAGCTCTTCGTTGCCCGGCTTGAAGAGGTGCTTGAACCTGCCCTGCGGCTTCAGGAACTCCTCCAGCGGCTTCTTGTTGTGGACCTTCGTCGTGATGCGCCACTGGCCGTCCTCGACCTCGAACAGCGGCCAGAACGCAGTCTGCACGGCGAGCTTCGAGATCTCCACCGAGGCGTTGTACGGTATACGCCAGCCACGCGGGCACGGTGCGAATATGTTGAGGAAGGCGGGGCCGTCGATCGTGAACGCCTTCTCGGCCTTCGCGACGAGGTCCTTCCAGTGGCTTATCGACGCCTGTGCCGCGTAGACGCCGTGGTCGGCGATGATGGCGGTCAGATCCTTGCGCTGCTGTGTCTTGCCCTGCTGCGCCACGCCCACCTCGGCGGTGGTCGCCCAGGCGCCGTGCGGGGTGGCGGAGGAGCGCTGGATGCCCGTGTTCATGTACGCGCCGTTGTCGTAGCAGACGTAGAGGACGTTGTGGCCTCGCTCCATCGCGCCGGACAACGACTGCAGGCCGATGTCGTACGTGCCGCCGTCACCGCCGAAAGCGACGAACTTCATCTTCTTGTCCGCCGGGATCTTGCCGGCGCGCTGCAGACCCCTGAACGCCGCCTCGACCCCGGACACCGTGGCCGCCGCGTTCTCGAACGCGTTGTGGATGAACGGGACCTTCCAGCTCGAGTACGGGTAGATGGTCGTCGACACCTCGACGCACCCGGTCGCGCACCCGGCGATCATCTCGATGTCGTCCGGCTTCGCCAGCATCACCATGCGCAGCGCTATGGGCGCGCCGCAGCCGGCGCACAGGCGGTGGCCGCCTGCTAGAAGGTCCTCGCGGTGGGTGAGTTCCTTGAGATTAGGCATGCTTCCTCACTCCCTTACCGCGCTCCGAGGTAGCGCAGGCCCTCGGGCGCGGCGGCCCCGGAGGCGATGTCGGACAGGTCGGCATACATCTGACGCATGAGCTCGAGCTTCACGTCGGCACCGCCGAGACCGTAGACGTAGTCCACCACAGGCACGCGGATCTCGAGGTCGTACAGCGCGCTGCGTGTCTCGAGGAAGAGCGGGCCGCCCTCGGCACCGAAGCTCTCGGCGCGGTCGAGTACGGCGACCGCCTTCATGCCCTTCAACGCGGCGGCGAGCTCGCGGGAGGGGAACGGACGGAAGCAGCGGATCTTGACGACGCCCGCCTTCGTACCGCCCTCGGCACGCAGCTGCCGCGCGACGTGCCGCGCGTTGCCCGCCGAGGACCCGATCACGACGACCGCGACGTCGGCGTCCTCAAGGCCCCACGTCTCGATCAGCCCGAACGGCCGGCCGACGATCTCCGACCACTCCTTGCCGACGCGCTCGACCACGGACTTGCTGCGGTCGATCGCGTCGCGCTGGGAGCGCTTGAACTCGAAGAACGGCCCGCCGAGGCCGGCGAAGCTGCCGTGCGCCACCGGGTTGGCCGTGTCGAGCAGGGCGTACTCCGGCTTGCGCTCGCCGACGAACGCCGCCACGGTGGCGTCGTCGATGGTCTGCCCGCGGTCGATGGAGTGCGTGGTGATGAAGCCGTCGAGGCAGGTCATCACTGGCAACAGGACGTCCGGGTCCTCGGCGATGCGGCAGGCCATGATCGTGTTATCGTACGCCTCCTGCGCCGTCTCCGCGAACAGGATGAGCCACCCCGTGTCACGCGCGCCCATGACGTCGCTGTGATCGCAGTGGATGTTGATCGGCGCGGACAACGCGCGGTTCGCGTTCGCCATGATGATGGGAAGGCGCATGCCCGAAGCGATGTGCAGCACCTCCCACATGAGCGCGAGGCCCTGCGAGCTCGTCGCCGTCATGACCCGGGCGCCGGCGGCCGAGGCGCCGACGCAGGCACTCATCGCCGAGTGCTCGGACTCGACCGTCACGTACTCGGTGTGCACCTTGCCCTGCGCCACGTACTTGGCGTACTCCTCGACGATCGTGGTCTGCGGGGTGATCGGATAGGCCGCCATCACGTCCGGCGCGCACTGGCGCATCGCCTCGGCCACGAAGATGTTGCCCGTGGCGGCGATCGTCTTCTGCTCAGGCATCCTTCTCACCCTCTATCAGCTCGCAGCCCTCGGGCACCATCGTGATCGCGTCGACCGGGCACTCGTTGCTGCACACGCCGCAACCTTTGCAGTGGTCGTAGTCGAACGTGTCCTCGGCGATCTTCTCGTCGGCGACGCGGATGGCGGAGTCCGGGCAGACGATCCAGCAGAGCAGGCACTGCGTGCAGACCTTGGGGTCGCGCACGGGACGCTCGCTGCGCCAGCCCCCGGTGCGGTAGTACTTCGAGTTGCCCGCCTCCGGGATGACCGCGCCGCGCGGGAACTCCTCGGCCTTCCACTCGTTGATGCGGGAGATGTCCCACTTCGGGTCGCTCATGCCGAGGTCACCTCCTGATAGGCTCGCGTCACGGACTCGACGTTGGCGTCGACTACCTCGGCCGCGAACTTCTTGCCGAACGAGTGCCGCAGGTGGTCGGCTACCTGGTCGAGCGTGAACAGACCCGTCAGCCTGGCGAGAGCGCCGATCATCGGCGTGTTCGGGATGTCGCGCTTCAGCGTGGCGAGCGAGATGCCCGAAGCGTCGACGGTCGCGACGGTGCCGTGGCCGATGCCGAGCTCCCGGCGGACCTCGGCCGGCGTCTTGCACGTGTTCACGATTATCGTGCCGTCCTGAGTCAGGCCCCGAGCGACGTCCACGATCGGGAGCAGGCTCTCGTCGAGCACTACTACGACGTCCGGGTCCTCGATGTTGTTGTGGATCTCGATCGGTGCGGTGGAGAGTCGTGTGAACGCCTGGATGGGCGCGCCCATGCGCTCGGGACCGTACTCAGGCATCGCCTGGATGTACTGGTCGAGCTCCAAGGCCGTGTCCGCGACCAGCTTCGCGGCCGTCACGGCGCCTTGGCCAGCGCGCGCATGCCAACGGATCTCCGTCAGCTGCTGCATAGAATCCCTCTTTCCCTATAGGCGAAGGCCCGCCTGTGCGCGAGGGCATGCGTGCGGGCCGGCAGAGAGTCCTTCCAGCATACGGGTACCCAAACCTGCACACGATGCGGCACAGCGGTGAGCGGTAGTGCGGGGTCGGTGAGCGGCGGTCGCTACTTGCGAAGAAGCGCCCTCAGCACGCGCGGATCGACGAGCTGCCGTCCGGTCACGGAGACGTAGACGTTGGCGCCGCCGTTCATGACGGCCAGCACTAGGAAGACGACGCACAGCGACATCCCCGCGATGGCGAGCGCGCGGCGCGGAGTACCGAGGGCGCGCCATCCGAGCACCAGGCCGGTCGCGGTCATGGGGATGCCGATGATCGGGAGCAGCCACGCGACCATCCCTAGAAGGCCGAGGCCCACGGAGAAGACGGCGAGGCCTGCCGCGTCCGGCGGGACCTCGGCGGGGACGGGGAGGGACGCGACGGGCTCGAGAACCGCCTCGGCGGATATGCGCTCGGTCTCTGCCACGGCTGCCCCCTCCCTACATCTCGCGACGTGCCTCGAGCGCCCTGCCGAGGGTGACCTCGTCGGCATACTCCAGGTCGCCGCCGACGGGCAGCCCTGAGGCGATGCGCGTGACCTTCACTCCGAGCGGCTTGATGAGGCGGGCGAGGTAGATGGCGGTCGTCTCGCCCTCGACGTTGGGGTTGGTCGCGACGACGACCTCGGTGACGCTGCCGTCCTCGAGGCGCACGATGAGCTCGCGGACGCGCAGCTGGTCGGGGCCTATGCCGTCGATGGGCGAGATCGCTCCGCCGAGGACGTGGTAGGTTCCGTGGAACTCGCCGGTGCGCTCGATCGCCACCACGTCGCGCGGCTCTTCCACCACGCAGATCGCCGTCGCGTCGCGCCTCGGCTCCGCGCATATCTCGCAGATCTCGCCCTCGGCGAAGTTGAAGCACCGCGAGCAGAAGCGGATCGTCCGCTTGACCTCGAGGATCGAGTCGGCGAGCCGAGCGGCGGCCTCGTCGTCCCCCCGCAGGATGTGGAAGGCCAGGCGCTGGGCGCTCTTGGGACCGATGCCGGGTAGCCGCTCGAGTTCCTCGAGCAGCCGGGCGATGGCTGGTGCGTAGTACGACACGCGCGTCCTTACATGAGTCCCGGGATCCCGAGACCGCCGAGGGGGCCAGTCACGGCCTGCATCTTGCGTGCCTGCAACTCTTGGGCCTGTCGGACGGCTTCGTTGAAAGCTGCCGCTATGAGGTCCTGCAACATCGCGACGTCCTCGGGATCGACGGCCGAGGGCTCGATCGCGACCGACTGCACCGTCATGTCGCCGCGCATGACGACCTTCACCGCCCCGCCGCCCACCGATGCCTCGACGGTGGACTCGGCCAGCTCGACCTGCGCCTTGGCGAGGTCGGCCTGCATCTTCTGCGCCTGCTTCATCATGCTCGCCATGTCGGGCTTCATGCTCGCTCCCTCTCAGTCGTCTTCGTGGTGCTCGACGACCACGTCGCCGAACTCGCTCGCCAGGATGTCCACCGGGTCGGGATCGCCCGCCGGCTCCGGATGTGTGTCCGCCCCGTCGCTCACGTGATGCGGCGCATCCGGGCCCGCTCCCGCCTGCTCGTGCTTCACGCTACCGCGCCCGAGCTGATACCGCACGGGAGGCTTCACGCCGAGGACGTGGTGCACCGCCTGCCGCAGCATCTGCACGACGTCCTGCCCCTCGGCGATCTCCTTCGAGACCTTGTGGTCCGCCGGGAACTCCACCACGAGCGTGTCCCCGTCCGCGTCCACGGCCGCGGCCGAGAACAGCTGGGCGGTCGCGTTGCGCCGCTTCTTGATCTCCGCGACGATGGCCGGCCACGCGCGCTTGAGCTGCGCGCGGTCGAGAGGCCCCTTCGGCGGCGAGGTGTAGGTCTGCGCTTCCGAGGGCGATCCGGGCGCCGGGGCCGGCGAGCTGCCGGCGGAAGCCGCGGGGGGAGGCGCAGGCTCCGGAGTACGGGCGGCAGCCACGGCAGGACCCGCCGCGGCGGCGGGTGCGCCGGCCTCGAGCGCGCTGATGCGCTCCGACAGAGCCTCGAGCGTCAGCTCGCCTTCGGGCCGCGCCATCCGGACGAGCGCCACCTCGAGCGCGAGCCGCGCGTCGCCCGCCCACCGCATCTCGCCGGAGAGCGACCCGAGGATGTCGAGCACGCGCGCGAGCCGCTCTCGGCCGAAGGCCTCCGCCTGGGCGGACAGCTTGCCGAGGTCCTCGTCGGGGACGTCTACGATGCCCGAGCCGTCGCCCGCCGCGGCGATCACGAACAGGTCGCGGAAGTGGCCGGTCAGCCCCTTGGCGAACTCCGTGATGTCGACTCCGGCTTCCACGAGCACCGCGACCTGGCGGAAGCACGCGCCGAGGTCGCGGTGCAGCACGGCGTCGGCGAGCCCGAGGAGCAGCGCGGAATCCACCTCGCCGAGCAGGCCCTCCACGTCGTCCAGCGAGATCGACTTGCCGGTGAACGCCGAGAGCTGGTCGAGAGTGGAGATCGCGTCGCGCATCCCGCCCGCGGCATGCTTGGCGATCAGCGTCAGCGCACCCGGCGCGACCGTGATGCCCTCGGCGTCCGCGATCAGCTGCAGCCGCTCGACGATGTCCTCCGCGCCGATGCGCCGGAAGTCGAACCGCTGGCAGCGGCTGTGGATCGTCTCGGGCACCTTGTGCGGATGCGTGGTGCACATCACGAAGACCACGTGCGACGGGGGCTCTTCGAGCGTCTTGAGCAGCGCGTTGAACGCCGAGGTGGAGAGCATGTGCACCTCGTCGATGATATAGACCTTCCAGCCGCCGCGGGTCGCGGCGTAGCTCACCTTGGTGATGATCTCTTCCCGGATGGCGTCCACCCCGGTGCGAGACGCCGCGTCGATCTCGTAGACGTCGGGGTGGCGACCCTCGGTGATGTCCACGCAGTTCTGGCAGATGTCGTCGAAGTCCGGTGTCGGGCCCTTCTCGCAGTTCAGCGCCTTCGCGAGGATGCGGGCCGTCGTGGTCTTGCCGGTGCCGCGCGGCCCCGTGAAGAGATACGCGTGCGCGACGGCTCCCTCCGCCACCGCGTTGCGCAGCGTGCGGGTGACGTGGGACTGACCGACGACGTCCTCGAAGCGTTGCGGACGATACGTGCGGTAGAGGGAAACGTGGGCCAAGGGTGGTGCCTCCGCACGAGCGAGCGACGTGTCTCATAGGATTATACGGGACCGCGGCGACATCCGCCGCCGTCCGTCGAGCCCGCGGCGCCGCCCGGCGAGGATCCCGGCGACCTTGGCGACGCGCCATTCCGGCCTGGCCCGCGGGTCGCTAGTGTCACGGACATGAGACCATGCAATCCAAGCTGCCCGCTTCGGCAGCTCAACGGGGGCTCCTGCCCGCCCTGCAACGCCTGCCCGTACAAGACGGTGACGGGGCATTGCGCGCGGCCGGATAAGCGATGCCCGCACTGCTCCTGGCTCCGCGACCGCATCCAGGAGGGCGAGGTGCTGCCGGTGAAGAAGGAGCGCCGTCGCCCGAGGCAGGGCCCCAGGCACCCGGTAGAGGCCGCTTAGGGCTGCTTCCTTCCGGACCTGACCCGGTTCACGGCGTGCCGTCGCCTGGGACCTCGTCTCGAGCGTTCAGGCGCTCCGAGGGTCATACCCTAGCACAGGCGATGCCGCTGTCAACGCGCCGCGCGGGGGTAAAGTGGTGTCATGGGCCGCCCTCGGGGGAGCTTCGCACACATCGCCTGCGCCGCACTAGCGGCCGCGTCGCTCGCCGCGTGCTCGGGGGCGAGGCCCTCGGCGCCCGGGACGGAGAGGAGCACGCCGATGTTCGAGTTGACCTCGCCGGCGTTCGGCGAGAACCAGCGCATCCCCGACGTGTACGCGGCGGGCAAGGCCGGCGGCGAGAACCGCTCGATCCCGTACACGTGGAGCGGCGCGCCTTCAGGCACGCGGTCCTTCGTCCTCGCGATCGTAGACCACGCCCCCGTCGCGAGCGACTGGGTGCACTGGGTCGTGCTCGACATCCCCAAGGAGACGACGTCTCTTCCCGACGGCGCGTCGCGCACCTCGGCGATGCCCGCAGGATCCCGCGAGCTCGACAATACCGGCGGCACCCACGGCTACGGCGGACCGGCGCCGCCTCCGGGCACCGGCGACCACCCGTACGTGGCCACCGTCTACGCGCTGTCGGTGCCGTCGATCGACATGCCGAAGAAGCCGACGGCGGCGGACATCGGGCGCGCCGTGTCCGGCAAGGTGATCGGCAAAGCGACGCTCACGGGCGTCTACTCACGCTGATGTCCCGCCTCGTGGTCGGCACAAGCGGCTACAGTTACGAGCACTGGAAGGACGTCTTCTATCCGCCCGGGCTGAAGCAGTCCGCGTGGCTCGAGTACTACGCCGAGCGGTTCGACGCCGTCGAGCTCAACGTCACCTACTACCACCTGCCGAAGCGCGAGGTGTTCGAGGCCTGGCGGCGGCGCACGCCCGACGGCTTCCGTTTCGCCATAAAGGGCAGCCGGCTGATCACGCACTATCACCGCTTGCACGACGTCCGGGAGGTCGTGCACACATTCTTCCGCACCGCGTCCGGACTCGACCCCAAGCTCGAGGTCGTCCTGTGGCAGCTCCCGCCGAAGATGCATCTCGACGCACCTCGGCTGGACGAGTTCTGCCGGCTCGTGGGGCGCACGTCGAAGGTGCGGCAGGCGTTCGAGTTCCGTGAGAAGAGCTGGTTCGCCGAGGAGACCTACGACGTGCTTCGGCGGCACGGCTACGCACTGTGCATCGCGAGCTCACCCACATGGGAGACGGCCGAGGAGGTCACCGCGCCCTTCACCTACCTGCGCTTCCACGGGGGGCGCGTGCTGTACGGCTCCGACTACTCCGAGGACGAGCTCGTCATGTGGGCGGGCAAGGCGCGCCGTTGGCTGGACGCCGGCACCGACGTCTACGCGTTCTTCAACAACGACGTGCACGGCTACGCGCTCGGCAACGCCCGCCGCTTGTCGGAGCTCGTGCGGGGAAGAAACCAAGCAAAGAAGACTCGCGTCGGCCGGCCGGCCGCGCCGCTACGAGAAGGCAGGTGACTCGCGTGGCTGTCCTCGACTCCGACCGCCTCTCCCGCGACGACCTCCGTACGCTGCTGCAGGAGCGGCACGCGCACTGCGTCTCTCTCTACCTTGGCCTCTCCCGGATCGGGCAGGAGACCCCTGCCGACGGCATCCGGCTGAAGAACCTCGTGCGCGACGCCGAGGAACGGCTGATGGAGCGCGGGCTTCGGCGTCCGGAGACGCAGACGATCCTGAAGCCCGCGACCGACCTCGCAGGCGAGTCGCTTCGTTGGCAGGCGGACGGAGCGGGCCTCGCGCTGTTCCTTTCGGAGGACGGTGCCTCGCGCTACCGGCTGCCGCACGCGTTCGAGGACCTCGTCATCGTCAACGACCGGTTCCACATCGAACAGCTCCTCCCCATCATCGATCACGAGGCTGACTTCTACGTGCTCGCGCTCCAGCGTCACGTCGTTCGGCTGTACCACGCCACTCCGCACGCGATCACGCAGATAGCGGTCCCCGGCATGCCCGCGAGCATCGACGAGGTCACCAAATACGACGATTACGACACGAACGTCCGCTACTACAGCAACTCGGGCAACCAGCCCGGGCCGCGACAGCAGCAGCCGATGTTCTACGGTCAGGGCGCCACGAAGGATTTCGTCAAGAAGGAGACCGAGGGGTTCTTCCGCGCGATCGACGGTGCGCTGATGGAGGCACTGAAGCTCGAGAAGGCGCCGCTGGTGATCGCAGCGCTCGCCGAGGAGGTGTCCGAGTACCGCAACGTGAACACCTACCCTCACCTGCTGGACGAAGCGATCACCAACGGCCCCCAGCTGCTGAACGAGGACGAGCTGCACCGGCGTGCCTGGGCGATCGTGCGCCCGCTCGCCGAGAAGGCGCAGGCGGACGCGCTGGCCCGCTTCAACCAATACGCGGGCACCGGCCGCGCTTCCAAGGAACTGGCCGAGATCGTGCCTGCGGCCGTCTTCGGGCGCGTGGAGTCGCTGTTCGTGAAGGCGGGGACGCACCTGTGGGGCAGCTTCGACGCGGACACCGGCGAAGTCCAGGCGCATGAGGAGCAGCGCCCCGGGGACGAGGACCTGATAGACGTCGCGGCGAGCTATGCGCTGGCGACTCGTGGCGCGGTCTTCCAGATACCGCCCGAGATGATGCCGGAGCAGGCGATCGCTGCCGCGGTGTTCCGCTACTGAGAGGACGGCGTGATGAAGCCGGTCGTCGACAGGGACCTCTGCATCGGCTGCGAGCTGTGCGCCGAGACGTGTCCCGAGGTGTTCGAGATGGGCAGCGACGGCTACAGCCACGTAAAGGACGAGGACCCGCCGGAGTCGCAGTGGGACTGCGTGCACGAAGCGGTCGACATCTGCCCGACCGAGGCCATCAGCATCGAGGAGTAGCTAACCCGCCTCGGCGTCCGCTCCCACGAGGCTCCGCAACTCGTCGAGGACCATCGCCTCGACCTCGGCCGCCGCGCTCGCCACTTCCGCAGTGAGGTCGTCGGAAGGACGCACGTCGCCCACCTGCACCGCGTAGACGATCACCTTGGGGTCGTGCCCGAGCAGGCGGGCGTTGGTGAGCAGGTAGCTGACACCCATCCCGTGGATGTTGTTGCTTCGCAGCTGCGTGACGCCGACCTCGTCGGGGTCGAAGCGGAAGACCGCGCCGGCATCCGTGCCCGCGTCGATCGCGTCGACCACGACGATCACGTCGCTCTCGCGGAAGTGGCGCATGAGACCCATGTGCGCGAGCCCGTCCGCCACCACCCGCACGCCGAGGTGGCGCGCCCGCTCCTCGAGCAGGCGCACCACCTCGATACCCAGACCGTCGTCACCCATCGTCACGTTGCCGATGCCCAGCAGCGTGACGACTCGTCCCGTCTCGGCCACGCTACGTCCTGTCCACGGCCGCCGGGCGCGAGGCGCCGGACTCTCGGCCGAAGAACATCATCAGGAACTCGTCCCAGTGCATGACCGCCAGATACACGTGGATCAGCGTCGTGATGATGAAGACCCACATGATCAGGTAGTGGTACCCGCGCATGTAGTTGAGCCCGCCGAGGGCGTACGTCAGCGGCGAGAAGAAGGCCATCGTGGGTGTCCAGAGGGCGAAGCCCGTGATCGCCTGCAGCACGATGAGCAGCAGCCAGAAGACGTACGTCCCTTTCTGCAAGCCGTTGTACTTCACCACGTCCGGCGCTTCACGCTGCAAGAACGTGTAGTACCGCACCGTCCCCCAGAACGTGCCGCGGTTCTCTCGCTGCGGCCCGAAGAAGGCCGCGTCGCGCCTCTTCTCCTTCCCGCCGGTCTCCGCGGAGCCGGCGCCGAAGAACGCCCAGTACACGCGGATGACGGCGACGAGGATCAGCACGAACATGAAGACGAAGTGCAGGTTGCGCATGAGCCCCATCCCGCCCGCGAAGAACGGGCCGTGGATGTAGAACCCGGTGAACACCAGCACGACGATCGAGGTCAGGTGCGTCCAGTGCATGATCCGCGCGGGGAGCGGGTGCTCCTCGTGTGTGGCGAGCGGATGTGCCATCACCACCGCCCCCTACCGGACCCGGAATTCGAGGACCTTGTTGTGCTCCGGTTCAATCACGTGAACCGCGCAAGCCATTCAAGGGTCGAACGTGTGGACGACGCGCAGTATCTCGAGCGGTTTCGTCGGGTCGACCACGGGGGTGCCGATGAGCGCGGCCTCCAGCGGCCCACGCACGCCGTTGTCGTCACGCGGCGACAGGTTCCAGTTCGTCGGCGGGACCGCGGCGTACGCGGACGTCTTCCCGCCCTTGATCCGTATGTAGTGCGCCAGCGCGCCGCGCGGAGCGTTCCAGCCTCCGGCGCCCTCGCCGTCGTTCGGGCTCGGCGGCTCCTTGTACACCTCGGCCTTGCCCGCCTTCACGAGCCCCAGGAAGTCGTCCGCCCACTTCTGCGCGAAATCCGAGTTCAGCTTCGCCCGCAGCACGCGACCCGCGATACGGCCGAGGTCGGACATGAGGATCTCCGGCTTGCCGGCCGCGCCGACCGCGGCTAGCGTGCTGTCCACGAGCGCCTTCACCTCGGCGCGTCCCGACGCGTACGCCACGAGCACCTCAGCGAGCGGTCCGACCTCCATCGGCCTATTGTCCTTGCCGAGCCGCGCGGACTGGGTCCAGTCGTACTTGCCATCGGGAAGCTTGTCGCCCTTGAGGTCCGGGTAGCTCGTGAACTTGACGTCCTGCCCGGCGTCGAGGGGGTGCTTCCCCTCGCCGCTCGAGTCGCTGTAGTACGAGCTCTTCGTGAAGATCTTGACGTCCTCCATCGGGTCGACCTTCTGCACGCTGGTGAGGTCGCCGCCGAAGATGGCGCCGCGCGGGAGCACCCGGTTGTACGGATCCTGGCTCTCGTCGTCGAAGATGCCCCACGACAGGTAGTTCTTGTGGCCCGCCCCGATCGTCGCGAGATCGAGATACAGCGGCGCGATCGTGAGCAGGTCCGGCAGCATCACGTTGTCGACGAAGTCCGTGACGCGCGACATCTGACCCTTGTAGTACTGCAGCTCCTCGATCGTCGGCTGGTTGATCATCCCGCCCGGCTGGTAGTTCATCACCATCGGGAAGCGGCCCCCCATGAACGCCGACGCGTCGTTGGCGAACTGCTGCACCTCGATGGCCCGCAAGTAATGCGCGGTGAGCTCGAGGTCGACCTCGGGCGGGTTCTTGTAGCCCGGATGGTCCCACCAGTGCCCGGCGAACGGACCGAGCTGGCCGGACTCGACGATCCTGCGCACGGTGTCCTGCAGCGCCTTGAGGGCCGGCTGCGTGGCCGGCACCTTCGCCTTGAGCCCGTTCGGCACGTTCACGTAGTCGAACGCGTTCAGCAGGTAGAACCACAGGATGTGGTCGTATCCGATGTGCGCCGCCTCGGACATGTTGCGGAACAGGCGCGCGCCGTCCGGCACGTTCTTGAGTCCCATCGCGTGCTCGGTCGCCAGCACCGATGCATGCGCGTGCGGGGTCGGGCAGACGCCGCAGATGCGCTGCGCGAACTGCCAGCAGCTGCGCGGGTCGCGGTCCTTCATGAAGATCTCGAACCCGCGGAACTGCGTGGCGGTGTTCCACGCGTCCGTGACCTTGCCGTTCTCGACGACGCAAGTGACCCGAAGATGCCCCTCGATGCGGGTGACCGGGTCGATGACGACCTTCTTGCCCCCTGAGGGCAGCGACGTGAGCGTCGGCGGATTCGCCGAGGTCGCGGTCGAGGTGGTCGCGGTGGCCGTCGTGGTCACCGAACCCGTCGCGCTCGCGGAAGGAGTGGTCTCAGCCATCAGCGCTCCCCTCCCTTCGTCTCATCTTCATGGCGGCCGAAGCGTCCCGTCGCGGCCGAAGCCACGGCATGTGCGCCGAGGCCGACGACGGTCGCCGCGCCGAGCGCGATGCCGATGGTCTCCGCGGGGAAGTTGCCGAACGTGCGAAGCTGCTCGTAGAACGGCGTGAACTTGTCCCAGAAGCCGGGCTCGGCACATCCCTGGCACGGCGCGTTGTGGACGCACCAGCTCACGTGACCGTTCCAGTAATTGATGCCGCAGGGCGCGTGAGTCACCGGACCTTTGCAGCCGAGCTTGTACAGGCAGCGCGGGTCGCCCGCGATAGCCTGGCCGAACGTCTCCACGAACTCCCCGGCCTCGAAGTGGCCGCGGCGCATGCAGCTGTCGTGGATCGTCTTGCCATACAGGAACACCGGGCGCCCTACCGCGTCGAGCTCGGGCAGCTTGCCGGTGACCAGGACGTAGCTGAGGGCGGCGATCATGTCCTCCGAGTGCCCGGGGCAGCGAGAGATGTTGATGACCTTCGCGTCCGGGATCCCGCCCTTGGTGCGCAGGAACTCACCGACGCCCATGGCGCCGGTGGGATTCGGCCGCGACGCCTGGACGTTGCCGTAGCAGGCGCAGCTGCCGTAGGCGATCACGCCCTTGGCCTTCGGATAGACCCGCTTCGCGCGATCGGCCACGTTCTCGCCGGCGATAGTCGTGGCCTCGGGGATCTTCGTCGGGATCGAACCTTCGATGACCCAGTAGAAGTCACCGCTCTCCACGATCTTCTCGAACTGCGCCTCGGCCGCGTCTCCCGCGGCAGCCATGACGTTGTCCTGGAACTCGAGGGAGATCTGTTGAAGGATCAGGTTCGCCACTGTCGGGGTGCGAGTCTGCAGCAGCTGTATCGCGCAGCCGGTGCACTGCTGGAACGAGGAGTAGATCACCTGCGGGCGCTTCGCGAGCGCCTCCAGAGCCGCGGCGACCTGCGGCGTGCCCCCCGGCCCCAGGCCGATGAGCGCCGCCATGCCGCCGCAGAACTTCAGGAAATCCCTCCTCGTCACCCCTAGGAAGACGGACATCTCCTCTTCGGGCATGCGTCCCACCTCCATAACCCGCGCCTTCCCCTTCCGAGGCGCGCCGGCTCGTAGGGCACGAGCTGGTCCTTTGCTGGCTGCTTTACCCTTCCAGCTGCATGGCTACACGTCTTCGATGCCTTTTCCTGTCAGTGGGTCTCGTCCGGCCGGCGGTCGGTCCGGCGCCGCTTCGGATGGCATCGGCCTTGCACCCTGACGGCGAACGTTTTCGCAGAAGCTGTCACCGTCAGGAAGAGAGACTCATGGTTCGACGATGCACCCTCGCAGTCGCGAAGCAGTGTCGTGACTACAAGCACGCGATGTCCGGGTTCACGCACAACGCGAGCAAGTACCTCCGATCGGGCTTCCTGCAGGGTGTCGGCGGCGGGATGCTGGCCACCGTCTTCGGCATCTACATCAAGTCGGCGGGCATGAGCGAGTCCACCGTCGGCACGGTCGAGGGCGTCGTGGCCTTCACCGCGGCGATCGTGTGTCTGATCGGGCCGCCGCTAGTGGCCTCCGTCGGCTATCGAACGCTGATGGTGACCGCCATCGCGCTCATCGTGCTCTCACGCCTCGGCCAGGCCGCGTTCCCGATCGCGGGCGTGGTGGTCGGCCTGGCGCTCGCCTTCGGTCTCGGCGACGGCTTCATGCGCGCCATCGGGTCGGCGTTCATGTCCGAGAACTCGTCGAAGGACGAACGGACGCACCTCTTCTCGACCGAGTTCGTGATCCGCATGTCCGCCGGCTTCCTCGGCGGGCTGCTCGGCGGGCTGATACCGTGGGCGCTCATGCGGTTCCACGTCGGCGAGGTGCACAGCTACCAGTGGACGCTCGCGCTCGGCACGGCGATCGTGGCTACCGGGATCCTGCCGATGCTCGCGATGCGCGACAAGCGTGACCTCGAGGACAACCGGTTCGTGGCGAAGACGTTCCGCGACGCGTACGTGGACGCGGTGAAGCACTTCTCGAGCTGGAAGCACACGGCAAAGCTCATCGGCCCTCAGCTGTTCATCTCGCTGGGCGGCGGGATGGTCATCCCGTTCATCCCGCTGTATCTCAAGCACCAGCTGCACATCGACATCGGCGCCATCGGCATCATCCAGGGCCTCGCGTCGGTCGTGCTGGGCTTCGCGGCTTTCGGCACGCCCGTCATAGCGAAGAAGCTGGGGCTCGTTCGGGGCGTCGCGCTGTGTCAGGCGCTGTCCGTGCCGTTCCTCGCGCTCGTGCCCTTCGCCGGGTCGATCTGGGTCGCCGTGATGCTCCTGTGGAGCCGCGGCGCCGTCATGAACATGGCGGGGCCGATGTACAACCAGTTCTCGATGGAGGGCGTGCCCGACCGCGACAAGCCGGTCGTCGCCGGGCTCATGTTCTTCGCGCTCAACATGGCGTGGATGGTCGGAGCGACCACGGGCGGTCATCTGATGACCTTCAGCTACACGCTGCCGTACATGATCGCCGTGTTCCTCTACCTCGCCGGCGCCGGCCTGACGTTCCTCACGTGGCGCAGGCACGACCGGTCGGTCGGCGTGACGGGGCTGGACGGCGAGGAGGAGCTGGCGGTCGCGTAGCGGTCGCATCCGGGGCGTCGAACCGAGGGCGGGCTGCCGACGGGCGGTCCGCCCTCTCGCGTCCTACAGCACCAGCTCGCGCAGCATGCGGAGCTCGTCGGCGAGCAGGCGCGTGACCAGGAAGTGCTCGCGGACGCGCTCGCGCCCGGCAGCCGCGACGGCCGTCGCGAGCGAGCGGTCGTTCAGCAGCGCCGAGATGCGCTCCGCGTAGTCGTCCTGATCGTCGGCCAGATAGCCGCCGACGCCGTCGGACATCTGCAGCGAGATACCGCCGGTGTCCCCGGCCACCACGGGCGTCCCCTTCCATATCGCCTCGGAGACCACGAGCCCGAAGCCCTCACGGATCGACTTCTGCACGACGACGTCGCTGACCCGCTGGAACGCGTTCACCTCAAGGCTGCCCACGCCGTCCAGGTTGGTGAACACGTAGGCGTCCGGGTCTCCGGCTGTCTCGCTCTCGACCGATGCGTACACCCGCCAGGCTTCGGGATCGTCCTGCGCCATGAACGCCACGAGCGCCAACTGCAGGGCAGGGAAGCGCTCCTTCAGGCGCCGGTAGATGCCGATGACGCCGAGAGGGTCCTTCCACGGGTCGAACCGTGAGACCTGCGTGAGGAGCGGGTGCCGGACATCGATCCCGAACTCGGAGACGACCTCTTCGCACAGGGACTCGGGCAGGTGGCGGTTCTTGGAGGACAGCGGGTCGATGGCGGGCGGTATGAAGAAGAGGCGCTCCTGACCCAGGCCGAGGCCCGGCGGCACGAATGCGCGCAGCGTGAAGACCGCGGCGTCGTACTCCTCCACGAAGGGGCGCAGCAGGTCCCAGGCATCCGCGCTCGGGGCGGACGTGTCTATATGGCATCGCCACACCCACTTCGCGCCGCGCCGTCCCGCGAAATGGCGGAACGCCACCGGCTGCGGGTCGTGCGTGACGACGACGTCATAGGAAGCCGTCAGTGCCTCGGCCGAAAGACGATCGTGGTCGAGGTACGCCGAGACGTCCTCCTCGGTCGGGACGTAGGGCATGCCCTGCAGCGCGTTGTGGAAGCGCTTCGTCACCTCGAAGAACTCGGCGTGCTGGGGCAGCGTGTTCCACTCGGCGGCGAGGCCGGCGGACACGAGCAGCGGGACGAGCGAGGAGAGCAGCTCCGCGACGCCGCCGCCGGACGCGGTCGCGTTCAGGTGCAGGACGCGCAAGCCCTTGAGATCTGCGGCGAGCGAGAGGATCTCATCGATCGCGTCCCGGCCGACGATCCGCTCGTAGTCGGCGAGCGACTTCTTCTTGAGCGATATCCGCACAGCATTGAGCGTGTGTTCGCGCCCGCGCATCGCTTCGGGCATGCCGCCGTCCCTTCGACGCCCGACGCTGCGTCCATCCCCTCCGCGGCGGCCGCAATCACCACTCTACCCGGCGACGGCCTCGACGATCTCGTCCCAGCCGCGCGCCCGGCGCTTGGACTCGACGGTCGCGGCGAGGGCCTCCGCCGCCCTCGCGGGGTCCGGCTCGACGATGAGACGCGAGCCGAGGAGCGACGGCAGCCCGTCGTCGCAGAAGAAGTCGGTCATCGCGTTGCCGGCGCCCCCCTCCGCCTCCAACGTGGGTCCGAGCGACGGGATCGGCAGGTTCGGCGACAGCCCGACCGCCGCGGTCACGCCATGAGCGAGCACCATCAGCAGCTGCCCGATCGTCTTCTCGTGAGCGAGCTCCGGCCCGGACACCGCGAACGGCATCTCGGGAAGCGCCAGCCGCGCCTCCTGCGCCAGTGCGGCGAAGACCTGCAGGATGCGTGTGTTGTCCGAGCAGCTGCCTACGACGAGCACCGGAGGGACGCCCGCCGCCTCGCACGCCGCGCGCAGGCCGGGCGCGGCCTCGGCCGCGGCGTCGGGTGAGCAGAGGCCCGCGTTCAGCAGCGCGTGCGCCGAGCAGCCGGACGCCAGCACGAGCACGCCTCGGCCGATGAGCTCGCGCGCTATCGTGACGTGCCCGGTCTCGTACGGCACCTTCGGCGTGCTGCAGCCCACCATCGCCGCGATGCCGCGGATCCTGCCGTCGCGCAGCTTCGCCAGGAGGCCGCGGACGCCGCCGAACGAGTCGAGCACCGCCTTCTGCGAGAACCCCGTCATCACCTGCGTGGTGTGCTGCGGGATGTGGATCTTGCTGCGGTCGCGGTTCGCGAAAGCCTCGACGGCGATGCGGGCGATGCGCATGGCGTCGCCGTCGAGCGTCTCGGGGTGCTCGGGGTCGAACGGGACGTGAGTCGCGCCCGGGATCCGGTTGCTGCGGCACGTCGTCACGATCTCGGTGCCGAAGCACTCGGCGACCGCCGACATGCCGGGCAGCACGCATTGCATGTCGACCACGACGGCGTCGATCGCGCCCGTCCCGAGCACGAGCTCCTGACCGGTCGCCCCCGTGACCGTCGGGACGCCGTAGCGCGCGAGCGTCTCGTGCCCCGTGCAGCACATGCCGCCGACGACGATGCCGGCCGCGCCCTTCTCCCGCGCCAGCGTCTGGATCTCCTCGGAGCGCAGCTTCTCGAGCACCTTCTCGACCATCACCGGCGAGTGCCCGTGCACGAGCACGTTGACGTGGTCGGCCTTCAGCACGCCGAAGTTCACCTCGGCCGTGGTGGGCTCGGGGATGCCGAAGAGGATGTCGGTGAGGACCGACGCCGTCACGAGCCCGGAGTACGCGTAGGCGAGGCTCGTGCGCAGCGCCTGCAGGAACAGCGCCTCCCAGTCCGAGCATCCGCCGAGGGTGGTCATGTGCATCGCCTCGAGGACCTCGAACGACGCCGAGCGCGGCAGCACCCCGAGCGCCTCCCACGCGCGGCGGCGCTCCTTCGGCGCGAAGGCGGTCAGCATCGACATCGTGCCGCCGGTGAGCCTGCCGAGGTCCTCCAGCATCACCTCGGCGACCTTCTCGGCGGTCTCGGTCAGAGGGGACCAGGACCACGCCACGTTGAGCGCATATCCGACGTCGCGAAGGCGGTCCGGCCCCTTGAGCGCGAGATCGATCTCGCCGCGTGCGGCGGCGAGCAGCGTGAGCACGAGCTCGTGCGCGTGCATCGCCTGCGCCGACGTGCCCGCAGCGACGGCGCGCAGCAGGTTCGCCATCACGATGAGCTCCATCGTCCGCCCGCACACGCCGCGAGGGCTCTTCGCCGTGATGCGGCACGGTCCCCACTGGCACATCCTGCAGCACAGCCCGCGGAGCCCGAAACCGCACTGCGGCTGTTGCGCTTCGAGCCGGTCCAGCACCGTCTCCACTCCGGCCTCGCCGAGATGGCCGATCATCTCGCGGACGGCGGGGTTGGGAGCGAGACGCCGGGAGTCTTCCTTGCCGGCGACGTCCGCGCCGAGGTGCTTCGAGTGCTTCATGTGAGGAGTGCTCCTCTGCCGGGAGGCGTGATGGCATCGTAGCGCAGCAAGGCGCGAGCCGAAGCAGTGGAAGGAGGAATTCCCGCACGAGGAACGTGCCGAAGGGTGGCACGCACGGTGCACCTTTCCGTGCATGACACAGACGACGGCAAGACGTCCGAGGCTCCGGCCCGCCGTGCTCGTATGGGGGACGGCTCTTCTCATCGCTTCGCTGGCCGTGGGCTCGCAGGTCGTCCCGGCCCTGCTCCCGCCTCGGCCGATCCCCGTCGGCTTGTACAACGGGGCGACACTGCAGAGCCGACCCACGCGCGTCGCCGCAGGAACTGAGCTGAAGTTCCAGCTCGGGGATCCTGCCGGCGCATACGTAGGCAGAGTCACTACGGGCACCGCGCTCTACCTCAGCGGCACGAAGGTCGACATGAGCGCCTTCGCGCAGTTCGTGTCGACGACCTCGGCGATGCACACCGTGGTCCAGTCGACGCGGGCCGGCGAGATCGCGATGGTCTCGCTCGCGCCGTAGCCGTAGCCACCAACGAAAGGACGCGAAGTGTATGGGGCCCGCAAACGCAACCTCGTCATCCTCGGCTGTCTCGCCGCCGCAGCCGCGGCCGTCACCGCGGTCACCGCGTTCGGCGTACCGGTCCGCTCCGTCCTGCTGTTCGGGATGATCGCGCTGTGCCCCCTCATGCATCTCTTCATGGGTCACGGGCACGGCGGGCACACATCGACCCACGCGCCGGAACAGCCGTCCGGCGAGGAACACGACTAGATACTCCTACCAGCCTCGTGCGTAATGCCGCATGCGGCGGGGCGTTTGCTCTCGCACGAGCGACGATCCGTCGACTGGGAGGTCGTAGATGGCGAAGAAGAGCGGCAACGGCCAGAGGAGGACCGCACAGTCGCAGCCGAGGCAGAAGGCGGCGACACCGGCGGAGAGGAGCGGCGGCGCGAAGACGCTTTGGATCGTCGGCGGCACGATCGTCGTAGTGCTGGTCGCCGTGCTCGCGCTGTCGAGCGGCGGCGGCAAGGGCGGCGGTACCGCGGGTGTCGACCCGGCCGAGGCGAAGTACATGGGTCGCCTGCTGCCGAAAGGCTACCAGGAGCCGAAAGTCGCGTCCGTGGTGACGTACGACGCCGAGACGGCCATGACGCCCGTGACGGCTGCGGATGCTGGAAGCGCGCTCTCGCTCTCCGCGAACGACGTCGTCAACGACAAGATCGTCTCGTTCTCGTACGCGCGTCCCGGCGGCCGGCCGATCCCGCTCCTCGCGTACGTGAAGCCCTCCGGCAAGATCTTCGTCGGCGTGAGCTTCTGCCCGCCGTGCGAGAGCGAGCAGCAGCTGCTCGAGACCGACATCTCCCTCAAGTGCGCGAGTTGCGGCACGAAGCGCAACGCCGAGACGGGCGTGGGCATCGGCGGCGCGTGCAAGCTGTACCCGATCGACGAACTGCCGGCGACCGTGTCGAACGGCAAGATCACGATCGAGAAGAGCGTGCTGGACAACTGGACCCCGCAGCCGAAGGACCGCAAGATCGGCGCGTAAAGCGCCGGGTCAGCGGGCCGAGCAGGTCTCCTCGCCGTCGGTGAGCTCGCTCATCGCAGGGTGCTCGCCGCATCGCGCGCAGTCCCGCCGTCGCTCGACCGCGACTTCCTGCGTGCGCATCCCGAGGGTATCGACCACCAGCAAGCGGCCCTTCAGGATCTCGCCCCGGCCGAGGAGCACCTTGATCGCCTCGACCGCCTGCAGCGCGCCAAGGACGCCGGCAACGGGGCCGAGGATGCCCGCTTGCGAGCAGCTCGGGACGGAGCCGGCGGGCGGCTGCTCGGGGTAGATGCAGCGGTAACACGGGCCGTCGTGAGGCACGACGGTGGTGAGCTGTCCCGCGAATCGCAGGATCGCCGCGGAGACGAGCGGCGTGTCGAGCAGGACGCACGCGTCGTTCACCAGATACCGCGTCGCGAAGTTGTCGCTGCCGTCGAGGACGAGGCCCCAGCCAGCGAACGTCTCGAGCGCGTTCGCGGCGATGAGCGAATACTCGTAGGTGATCACGTCCAGCGCCGGGTCGATCGCGAGCAGTTTCTCGCGCGCCGAAGCCGCCTTGTTCGCATCGATGTCGGCGGTGCGGTGCGCGATCTGCCGCTGCAGGTTCGTGACGTCCACCGAGTCGCCATCGACGATCCCGATTCGGCCCACCCCGGCTGCGGCAAGATAGAGCAGCGCCGGCGAGCCGAGACCTCCGGCACCGACAACCAGCACCGACGAGGCCAGCAGCCTCTCCTGCCCCGCCGCGCCGACCTCGGGCACGATGATCTGCCTGCTGTAGCGCGCGATCTGTTCGTCGGTGAGGTTCACGTCCGGCTCCTCGTGGCTAGTAGCGGAAGTAGGGAGCGAGGCTCAGGTAGCGCTCGCCGGAGTCGGGCAGCAGCGTGACGACGGGCGCGCCAGGGCCGAGCGCCGCGGCGACGCGGAGCGACGCAGCGACGGCGGCCCCCGCCGAGAGGCCGACGAACACCCCCTGCTCGCGCGCGAGGCGCTGCGACGTCTCGTACGCCTCGAGATCCTCCACCGTCTCGACGCCGTCGAGCAGCGCCCGGTCGAGAACCGGAGGGATGAACCCCGCGCCGATCCCCTGGATGCGGTGCGGTCCTGCCGGCCTGCCCGACAGCACGGCCGAGGTCGCCGGCTCGACGGCGACGACGCGGATCGAGGCGTCCTGCCGCTTGAGGAAGCGGCCCACGCCGGTGATGGTCCCGCAAGTCCCGACCCCGGCGACGAACGCGCCGACGTGCCCGCCCATCGCCTCCCAGATCTCGGGGCCGGTCGTGCGCTCGTGGCACGCCGGGTTCGCGGGATTGGCGAACTGCAGGGTCATGAAGGCCCCGCGGTCCGCCGCGATCGCCTCGGCGACGTGCATCGAGCCCTCCATGCCGTCATCGACGGGGCTGGCGATGCACTCCGAACCGAGCGCTTCCACCACGGCGATACGCTCGGCGCTCATGTTCTCGGGGATGACCAGCACGAGCGGGTAGCGCTTCACCGCGCACACGACGGCGAGGCCGATGCCGGTGTTGCCCGACGTCGCCTCGACCACGGTCTGCCCGGGACGCAGCGCACCGCGTGCCTCGGCGTCCTCGATCATCGCGAGCGCGATGCGGTCCTTGACGCTCGCGCCGGGGTTGTACGACTCGACCTTCGCCCACACCTCGCGGCCGCCGTCGGGCGTCCCATCGATACGCACGAGGGGCGTCCGTCCCACGTGAGCGAGGATGCTATGCGGCATAGCCGGCCGCGCCGCCAGCCAGCTGCAACAAGATGTCGACGACGTCGCCGTCCTCGACCTCGCGGGTCCCGAACTCGGCGCTCGCCAGTCTCGCTCCGTTCACCTGCACGAGCACGACCTCGGGGCGGATGCGGCGCTCCTCGAGAATAGCCGATACGGTGGACGGCGCCTCGGCCGTCTCGGGCTTGCCGTTGATGCGGATGCTCACCGCCATGTCTACTCCTCCGTCTTCGTGATCGCGATCTCAGTCACTTCGCCGTCCCGCACGCGGTACGCGCGCACCTCGGGGTTCGAGCGGTCCTGCAGCGACACGATCGCGTAGACCGCGGCGGGATCGTGTGCGAGCGCGACGTCGGTGGCAGACGGCCGAGCGGGCGAGGCGGGGTGCGAGTGATACACGCCGAGGGCCACGAGGCCCGCGTCGTAGAGGTCGGCGTACGCCGCCAGCTGCTCCTCGGGGATCACCTCGTAGAACTCGGGGCTCGCCGCCGCGTTCGTGAGCGGCAAGACGCGCTCGACGCGGCCGTCCTTCCCGCCGAGGATGCCGCAGACCTCGTTCGGCAGACCGTCGAGGGCGTATGCGACGAGCGTGTCCAGCAGCGAAGCAGGCATCGCGATCCCTCCGCTCATATCGAGCTCTCCAGCGCCCAGTCGACGAGCACGTCGCCGATCTCACGGCGCGTGTAGCGCTCAGGCGGCCGGACGCCTGAGGCGAGCAGCGCTCGGACCTTCGTGCCGGACAGCGACAGGTGCGCCTCGGGTCCGTGCGGGCACGTCTTCGCGGTGGCCATCTCGTCGCAGACGTTGCACCAGAACGCGTGCTCGAACATGAGCAGCGTTATGCCGATCTCCTCGGCCGAGAACTCGCCGAAGATCTCCTGGGCGGCGAACGTCCCGTAGTAGTCGCCGACGCCCGCGTGGTCTCGCCCCACGATGAAGTGCGTGCAGCCGTAGTTCTTGCGGACGAGCGCATGGAAGAGCGCCTCGCGCGGGCCCGCGTAGCGCATGGCAGCGGGCCACGGCGAGAGCAGCACGCGGCCGGCCGGGAAGTAGTTGTCGAGCAGGACGCGGTAGCACTTCATGCGGACGCTCGCCGGGATGTCGTCGATCTTGGTGTGCCCGACGAGCGGGTGCACGAGCAGGCCGTCCGAGACCTCGAGCGCGCTCTTCAGCAGGTACTCGTGCGCGCGGTGGATCGGATTGCGCGTCTGGAACCCGGTCACCGTCTTCCAGCCGCGCCGCTCGAACTCCGCGCGGGTCTGAGCGGGGGTCAGCGCGGTGGGCTCCTCGGCGTGCAGGACGCTGCCGACGAGCATGACATCCCCGCCGAGGAACACGGGCGGCTGCGCGTACAGGGCGGCGACGCCGGGATGCGCCTCCTCCGTCGTGCCGAAGACGAGCGAGGCTTCGCGCTCGCGGTCATAGGGGTACGCTTCGGCGACCTCCATGACCGCGAGCAAGGTGCCTTCGAACGCCAGCGCCACGCGTCCCGCGGCGAGCGCCCGCGGGCCTTCCTCCTCGGAGACCGCCAGCGTCACCGGCAGCGGCCACACCGTCCCGTCGGCGAGTCGCGCCTCGGCCGCCACGCGCTCGTAGTCGGCCTGGCCGAGGAACCCCGTCAGCGGGCTGAACGCGCCGTTGCCGATGAGCTCGAGGTCGCACGCCTCGCGCACGGAGATCTCGAGGTGCTGCAGGAACGGCGCCTCGGCGCGCAGCTCTTCGCGCTGCTCGCCGGTGGCGGTGCGGTCGATGAGGACACCGCCGTGGGGCGCGATCATGACGCCCTCTTCGCGTGGAGCCCGCACTCCTTGTGCTCGGGAGCCTCCCACCACCAGCGGCCGGCGCGGATGTCCTCGCCTTCCGCGACCGCGCGCGTGCACGGGGCGCAGCCGATGCTCGGGTACCCCTTGTCATGCAGGGCATTGTAGGGCACGTCGTTCTCGCGGATGTAGCCCCACAGCTCGTCGAGCGTCCAGTCCGCGAGGGGGTTGAACTTGAGGATGCCGCCGTTGCCTCCGTCGATCTCGATCTTCGCGACCTCGGCGCGCGTGACCGCCTGCTCGCGGCGCAGTCCGCACACCCAGCCGTCGAGGCCGGCCATCGCGCGGCGCAGCGGCTCCATCTTCCGCACGTCGCAGCACCGCTTGCGGTCCTCGATGCTGCGATAGAACAGGTTGACACCGAAGCTGCGCTCCATCTCCTCTACGGCCGAGGTGTCCGGGAAGTAGACCTCGATGCCGATCCCGTAGCGCTCGCGCGCCCGGTCGACGAGCGCGTAGGTCTCCTCGGGAAGCCGCCCGGTGTCGAGCGTGAACACGCGCGGCCTCTCCGCGACCTTGCTAGCGATGTCGAGCAGCACCATGTCCTCGGCGCCGAAGCTCGATGCGATGGCGATGCCGTCGCCGAACTCGGTGAACGCCCAGTGCAGCAGCTCCTCGGCGGAGGCGTCGCGGATCTCCTCCGGGATACGGTCGGTCATGCTTGTGCCTTCTTCCTCACGTTCGCGAGCCAGTGCCCTTCCTCTGTCCGCGTGAGCGACAGGACCTCGTCGCCGTCGTCGCGCAGGCTGCGCGGCACGTTACGCACGGGCTCGCCGTCGTCGAGCAGGATCTCCAGCGTGTCGCCCTCGACCAGCGGTTCGAGGGCGATCTTCGCCTTGACGAAGTTGAGCGGGCAGATGACGCCCCGCAGGTCCAGCGCGTCACTCATCCGTCAGCACCCTCTCCTTGAAGGCGTCGAGGCCGATGCGGTCGATCATCACGCCGAGGCGCTCGCGCTTGTCCGCGAGCGCGACGTACGCGCCGAGCACGCGGCGCGCGAGCGGCAGGGCCTCGTCCCCGCCGATGAACGGGACGAGCTCGACGCCGAGCTTCGGCTCCGCGCCGAAACGTCCGCCGACGAAGACCCGCCACCCCGTCCGGCCCGCTCGCAACGCCCCGCTCGGGCACACGCCGATGCACTTGCCGTCGTGCCTGCAAAGGACGGTGTCGATGACGGGGTGTCCATCGGCGTCGAGCGAGATCGCCCCGACAGGGCACGTCTCGGCGCACAGCCCGCACGCGATGCACGCGTCCGGCTCGAACGCCGGCTCGACCGCGCCCATGTAGCCGAGGTCGTTCTCCTGCGGTTTCGCGCATGACGACGAGCAGCCCGTCACGCCGACCTTGAACTTGTGCGGGATCTCGCCGCCGCCGTACAGCTCGGCGTCGAGCGCCTTCGCGAGCGTCTTCGTGTCGTTGAGGCCGCGGGGGCACAATGTCGACCCCGGGCAGCAGACGGGGACGCGAACGCGCGGGCCGCACGCGCCGGGGCCGAGGCCCACCTCGGCGAGGCGGGCGGTAATCGGCCCGAAGTCCTCGAGGTGCACGTACGGCACCTCGATGCACTGGCGCACCGTGAGGTGCACGGTCCCGTCGCCGTAGCGCTCGGCGACCTCCGTGACGGCGCGCAGCTGCTCGGCCGTGGCGTCGCCGACGAGGATCTTGACGCGCACCGCGTACTCGCCCGCCGGGCGGAGCTTGATGAACCCGCCGCCCTTGAGGGCGCTCTCGTCGATGGTCGGCACGCGTCGGTCCTCCTGTGACACTTAAAGCATCGAAATAGTGCGCAGAACGCTACACAGTGCGGAATGGGCGGGTCAAGAGCAAACCTGGCACCCGATACGTGCGGAAAGAGGAGTCAGATCGAGTAGTCTTCCACGAAGATCGTGCTGTCGGTAGGCGACACGAACACGTCCATGTCGCGCCGCAGCTGCAACTCCTCGTAGCGCTCACGGGGCAGCTCGGCGATCACCGTCTCCCCGCCGGGTGTGACGAGCTCGACCTTCACCCTGCCACCGAACGGGTTCACGTGAGTGACCCGGGCGCGGAACGACGAGGTGCCCGCCGACGTGCGCTCGATCGCAAGCTCGTGCGGGCGGAAGTAGATGCGGGCGGCCGCGGGCTCGATCGCGCCGTGCGGCGGCGCGCCGAGCACCATCTCGCCCACGTAGGCCTTCCCGGCCTCGACCCTGCCGTGGAACACGTTCACGTTGCCGAGGAAGTGCATCACGAACTCGTTCGCCGGGCGCGCGAAGACCTCCTCGGGCGTGCCGGTCTGCTCGATACGTCCCTTGTTCATGACGACGATGCGGTCGGCGACCTCGAGCGCCTCCTCCTGATCGTGCGTGACGAACACGGTCGTCACACCGATCTCATCGTGCAGCCTGCGCAGCCAGCGCCGCAGTTCCTGGCGCACCTGCGCGTCGAGCGCGCCGAACGGCTCGTCGAGCAGGAGTATCCGCGGCTGCGCCGCGAGCGCGCGGGCGAGCGCGACGCGCTGACGCTGCCCGCCCGAGAGCTGGTCGGGGTAGCGGTGCGCGAGACCCTGCAGGCTGAACAGCGTCAGCAGCTTGACGACGCGCGCGGAGACCTCGGCCTTCGGCCGCTTCTGCATCCGCAGCGCGAAGCCGACGTTGTCGTGCACGGTCATGTGCTTGAAGAGAGCGTAGTGCTGGAACACGAAGCCGATGCCGCGGTCCGGCACGCCCACGCCGTTCGCCTCGGCTCCGCCGATCTCGACGGTCCCGGCGTCCGGCTCCTCGAGCCCGGCGATGACGCGGAGCAGCGTCGTCTTGCCTGAACCGGACGGACCCAGCAGCGCAAGGAGCTCCCCAGAACGCACCCCGACGTCGACGCCGTCGACGGCGACGAAGGCTCCGAACCGTTTCGAGATACCGGTCAGACGGATGTCCATCCCGGAGCTCCTTCCGTTGGGGACACCTCGGCGACACGCGCCCCACGCTCCCGCGACGACAACGCGGCGACGACCTTCTGCGCGAGGATGGTGAGCGCCGCCATCACCGTGAGCGGCACCGCCGAGGCGAACGCGCCGATGACGTCGTAGTCGATGTAGGCGGCCTCGATGTGGAGCGGCAGCGTCTGCGTCTGGCCGGCGATGTTGCCGGACACGACGGAGACCGCCCCGAACTCGCCGAGCGCCCGGGCCGCCGTGAGCACGACCCCGTAGAAGAGCGCCCAGCGGATCGCCGGCAGCACGATGTGCACGAACATCTGCGTGCGCGACGCGCCGAGGGTGAGCGCGGCCTCCTCCTCGGCCGTGCCGGTCTCCTCGAGCACCGTGAGCACCTCGCGCGCGATGAAGGGCAGCGTCACGAACGTGGTGGCGATGAGGATGCCCGGCAGCGCGAAGACCACCTTCACCCCCACCGCTTCCAGCCACGGGCCGAACCACCCCTGACGGCCGAAGAGGAGCACGAACATGAGGCCGGCGACCACGGGGGACACGGCAATCGGCAGGTCGAGGAGGACGAGCACGAGCGAGCGGCCGGGGAAGCGCGTCCGCGCGAGCGCCCAACCCGCCGCCACTCCGAACACGAGGTTGGCGACGAGGGCGACGGTGGTCGCGATCGCGGACAGGCGGACCGCGGCGAGCGCTTCCGGCTGCGCGAGCGCGTCGCGGAACACGGCGAACCCGCCGGCGAACGCCTGCGAGAAGACGTAGGCGAACGGCAGCGCGAGCACCAGCAGCAGCCACGCCACGGTGACCGAGATCAGCAGGCCGCGAATGGGGAGACTACGCCGCATCGTGCCTCCCCCAGCGCTGAAGAAGGCCGACGGCGAGCAGCGTCGCGACCGACACGACGAGCATCACCGTGGCGACAGCGGTGGCGCCCACCGTGTCGTACTGCTCGAGCCGCTCGAAGATGAGCACGGGCGCCGTGAGCGTCCGCATCGGGATGTTGCCGGAGATGATGACGACCGAGCCGTACTCCCCGATCGCGCGGGCGAAGCTCAGCGCGAGGCCCGTTAGCACCGCGGGACGGAGCGACGGCAGCACGACGCGCGTGAACGTCTGCCAAGGCGTCGCGCCCAGGGACGCCGCCGCCTCCTCGACCTCGCGCTCGACGCCCTCGAGCACGGGCTGCACGGCGCGCACAACGAACGGGAGGCTCACGAACGTCATCGCGAGCAGCACGCCGAGCGGCGTGTACGAGAAGCGGAGACCCAGCGTGCCCGCCCACCCTCGCGGGCTGAACAGCTCCGACAGCGTGATGCCCGCGACGGCGGTGGGCAGCGCGAAGGGCAGGTCCACCACGGCGTTCACCAGGGCGCGCCCCGGGAACTCGTAGCGGACCAGCGTCCACGCGACGACCGTGCCCATCACCGCGTTCAGCGCGGCGGAGACGAGCGCGCCGCCGAACGACAGCCCGAGCGCCGCCAGCGCGATCGGGGACGACACGCTGCGCAGGATGCCCCCGAGCCCGGCGTGGCGCGCCGTCAAGACGACGGCCGACAGCGGTAGCACTACGAGCAGGCCGAGCACGGCCACCGTGATGCCCCACGCCAGCGCGACATCGGGGGGCGGACGCCAGCGGCGCGCCCGTCCCCCCGTCAACGTCGTTGTCAGCTCGGCTTCGGCCATACCGGCGCCGCTACTTCTTCTTCGCGGCCACGTCGGCCTGGATCCTGGAGTAGATGCCGGTGTCGCCGAAGAACCGCTCGCCCGTCGTCTTCCAGCCGCCGAAGTCGGCTACCGTGAAGAGCTTCCCGCTCGGCTTCGGATACTTGTCGGCGTACTTCGCCTCGACCTCGGGCAGCACGGGCCGCAATCCCGCTTTCGCGAACTCCTCCTGCGCCTCGGGCGTGAACAGATACTGCACGAACGCCTCGGCGACGTCGCGCGTCCCGTTCTTGTCGACCACCTTGTCGACGACCGACACGGCCGTCTCCGCGAGGATGGTCGACTTCGGATAGACGATGTCGAACTCCCCGCCCTCGTCCTTGGCGATCAGCGCGTCGCTCTCCCACAGCAGCGCCACGTCGCCGATGCCCTTCTTCAGGAACGTGTTCGACGCGTCCCGCGCGCTCTTGTCCAGCACGAGCGCGTTCGAGTACAGCTTCTCGACCTGTGCGTAAGCCTGGGCGTCCTTGCCGTCGAAGCTGACCGAGCCCCAGCTGCCGAGGAGGTTCCACTGCGCGCCGCCGCTCGACTTCGGGTCGGGCGTGATGACGCCGATGCCGGGCTTCGAGATGTCGGCCCAGTCGGCGATCTTCTTCGGGTTGCTCCGGCGGACGCCGAAGACGATGAGACTCGTAGTCGGGACGCCGTTCTGCGGCGCCCGCGCCTGCCAGTCCTCGGCGACGAGGCCCGCACCGGCGATCTTGCCGACGTCCGGCTCCATGGCCAGCTGCACGACGTCGGCATCGAGCCCGTCGATGACCGCGCGCGCCTGGGCGCCTGAGCCGCCGTAGCTCTCGGTGAACTTCACGTCCTCGCCGGTCTTGCGCTTCCAGTACGCCTGGAACGCGGGGATGATCTTCGAGTACGCCTTCTTCGGTATCGAGTACGCCACGAGCGTCAGCTGCCGCGTCTTCTTCGCAGGCGCGCCGCCCGCCTCGGCCGATGCGCTCGTCTTCGGGGTCGAAGCGGAGCAGCCGGAGGCGAGCAGGCCCAGCGCGAGCATCATGAGCGCGGCGAGCGCGAGCACGATCGTTCTTGTCTGTCGGTCGTTCCTCTTCATGTGGTCCCTCCCCTGGGGGCGCTAACGGATGGCGCTCATCCTAGCCACCGTCAAGGCCCTTGTGTTGCACCAAACCTGTGCGCAAACTGCGGAATCACGCATAGGCCGAGGTGCGGCAGCCGAATGCGCCTCGCGAAGGTGCGGTTTCCAGGCTTCTGACCTGCCGATAATGCTGGTGAAGGAGGCCCGCCAGATGGACTTGCTCGCAACGTATCCGCGCCGGCTGACGCTCTTCGCGCTCCTCGTCGCCGGGCTCCTCATCGGCCTGCGCACTCCGATCGCCTTTCTGAACCAGTGGCGTGCCGAGCAGGAGGTCATGTCGAACAACGTGCCTTGGGCGGCGTCGGAGTACCAGCGTGCGGTCCTCCTCACGCCCGACGATCCGGAGCTGCTCATCAACGTCGGCTACGCGTACACGAGGCGCGAGCGGCATGCAGAGGCGATCGCGGCGTACAAGCAAGCCGCGACCCTCGATAAGCAGTCGACCGAAGCGCTGTACCTGCTCGCGCTGGAGCTGCAAAACGCGAAGGATCTTTCGGGTGCCGCCGCAGCGATGGAGGAGGCGCTCAAGCGCGACCCTGGCGAGATGCGCACGCGCATGCTGCTCGCGATCGTGGAGACGAAGCAGGGCCGCACGGGTGCGGCGATAGCGACATGGAAGGAGGTCGCGAGACGCTTCCCCACGGCACGCCCCGCGGCCGAGGGCAACATCCGCGACCTGGAGGCGAAGGGCAAATGAGCGAAGGAAGCGTGGGTATCGACTTGAGCAAGCTCCACTGCGCGGACTGTCTGGCGACCCTCTCGGACGTGGTCCTGCCGAAGATGCCCGGGGTTCTGCGGACCGAGGTGCGGGGCGGCGAGCTCCTGGTCACGATCGACGAAGAGGTGCTGACGGAAGGCAACCTCCTCGGCAGGCTGACCGGAGCGGGACTCCTCAGGTGAACGTCTTCAGCGGGGCGGGCCTCACCGCGAACATCGGGTCGAACCCGCTGCTGGCCATCGCCATCGCCGCCGCGGTCGGGCTCCTCACGAGCATCGGGCCGTGCACCTTCCTGCGAGCCGCGACGCTGTTCGGGCTAGTCGGCGAGCGCCCGCAGGGGCGGCAGGGGCTGGGCGTGGCGGCGTGGTTCGTCGGAGGTTTGATCGTCGCCTACGTCGCGCTCGGGATGCTGCTCACGTTCGTCAGCGGATTCAAGAGCGCGGCACGGGTCGTCTACCCCGTGGCGGGCGTGCTGCTGGTGCTGCTCGGGCTCAACATGGCACGCGTACTCAAGCTCCCCTCATGGCGCGGGCCGCAGTGGGTCTACGCGTTGCGGTCGCGGCTTACGGAGCAGCGCGTGTCCGGCCTCAACGCGTTCGTCCTCGGCGGCACCTTCGCGTTCATGGTCTGCCCGTGCTGTCTGCCCGTCCTGCTCACCGTCTACGCCTTCACGTTCGCGTCCGGACAGTTCGTCTACGGCATCGCGTTGGTGACCGCGTTCACGGTCGCGCACTCGCTCCCGCTGCTGCTGGTCGGGTACTTCGGCCATCTCGCGAAGCGCTTGGCGAAGGCGCGCCGGTTCGAGGAGAGCCTCAACTTCCTCCTCGGCGTGATCGTGTTCGTCACCGGCGTGGTCGTGCTTTGGATCGTGTGAGGCGGGGCGGACATTCCCGGCCGGTCTCGTCGACGAGCCGTGGCGCGGCGTCCCGGATCACTCACCGTCTCAGCGTATGCACGATCTCGTCGTACTGCTCTTTCGTGATCTCGCCTGCTGCGTAGCGGCGCCGCGCGACCTCGAGCGCTTCGTCCGAGCCGCCCCACTGACGTCCCGCCGGAGATCCGAGCCTCGCGAGCCATACGACGAGCAGGATGACGCCGACCGTGCCGATGAGCATGAAGAACCCCATGAAGAGCATCCAGAACCCGTCGAACCCGTAGCCGAACATCATCGCTACTTCAGCTCCTTCAGATACGCGATCAGGTCGTTCACGTCCGTGTCGTCCATCTGCCAGCGCGGCATGTAGCTGGACAGGCTTCCGCCGGCGGGATCCTTGCCATCGCGTATCGCCGCGGCGATCTCCGCGTCCGTCCACCCCGGCTCCGTCTTGCCGTTGCCCGTCTTCGGAGACGTCAGTGTCAGGTAGCGGATGTCGGGAACCTCCACTGTACGCCCCATCATCATCCCGATCCTGCCGCCTCGGCCGTCCGCGCCGTGGCACGTCGCACATCCGCCGGACGCCATCATGCCGAAACCTCCGGTGCGAGCGATCGGGCCCGCGCGTCCGATGCCGGTGAAGAAGATGCGCCGGCCAGGAGTGGCATAGCCCGCGTTGCCGCGCGACGGGACCACGGGCTGCGTCGACGACGCGACGAGTCCGACCGCCACCGCGCCGAGGACCGCGACCAGGACCAGGGCCGCTCCGATGATGCCGATCATGTGTCTTCTCACGCGATCACCTCTGTGGATGTTCCTTCGACTACCGCATCCTCAGCAGCCGCGCGTTGACCGCGACGATGACCGTCGAGGCCGCCATGAACGCCCCGCCGAGGGCGGGCGGCAGCAGTATCCCGTAGCGCGCCAGCACTCCGGCGGCGAGCGGGATCGCGATGACGTTGTAGCCGGTGGCCCAGACGAGGTTCTGCAGCATCTTCCGATACGTCGCCCGCGCCAGTCGGATGACGGTGGGGATGTCGCGCGGGTCGCTGCGTACGAGCACCACGTCCGCGCTCTCGATGGCTACGTCGGTCCCCGCCCCTATCGCGATGCCGATGTCCGCCGCGGCGAGCGCGGGCGCGTCGTTCACACCGTCCCCGACCATCGCGGTCACGCCCTCGCGCTGTTGCACCTCTCGCACCTTGGCCGCCTTGTCGGCCGGCAGAACCTCGGCGAAGAAGTCGTCGAGGCCGAGCTCGCCCGCGACCCACGCCGCGACCCGGCGGTTGTCGCCGGTCAGCATCAGCGTCCGCACGCCGAGCTCGCGCAGCGCGCGCACGGCGTCGCGCGACTCGGGGCGGATGACGTCGGCCAGCGCGACCACGCCGATGGGACGGCCGTCGGCGAGGACGTACACGACCGTCTTCCCCTGCTCCGCCAGACGCTCCACGGCCGAGGCGTCCGGCTCGGCGATCCCCGCGTCCCGCACGTACCCCGGGCTCGCCACGGCGACCCGCCTCCCCTCGACGTCGCCTTCGGCGCCCTCGCCGGGGATCGCGCGGAAGTTCTCGGCCGAGGGCGGCGAGGGCACCTCGGCGGCGATGCCTCGCGCGATCGGATGCTCGGAGCGCGACTCAACAGCCGCGGCGAGCCGGAGGACCTCGTCGCGGGAAGCGTCGCCGAACGTGAGTACGTCCGTCACGCCGAAGCGCCCCTCCGTGAGCGTGCCGGTCTTGTCGAAGACGACCGCACGTACGCCGCGAGCCTGCTCGAACGCCGAGCGGCTGCGGACGAGCAGCCCGCTTCCGGCGGCGAGCGAGGTCGAGATCGCGACGACGAGCGGGACCGCGAGCCCGAGCGCGTGCGGGCACGCGATCACCATGACCGTCACCGTGCGCTCGAGCGCGAACGTGAGCGTGCTGCGGGCGAACGCGAGCCAGGCGACGAACGTGAGCGCGCCGCCGCCGAGGGCGACGATCGTCAGCCACATCGCCGCGCGGTCGGCGAGGTCCTGCGTGCGCGACTTGCTCGCCTGCGCCTGCCGCACGAGCTCCATCACCTGCGCGAGGAAGCTGTCGGCACCGGTGCGCCGCACCTCGACCGTGAGCGAGCCCTCGGCGTTCACGGACCCGCCGATCACCTCGGCGCCGGCCGTCTTGTGCACCGGGACCGACTCGCCGGTGAGCATCGACTCGTCGAGCGAGCTGTCGCCTTCCACGACGGCGCCGTCGGCGGGCACCTTCTCGCCCGGCCGGACCAGAACGCGGTCACCCGGGCGCAGGTCGGATACGGGCACCTCCTCGGTCGACCCGTCCGGCCGCAAGCGGTGCGCCTCGGCCGGCACGAGCCGGGCGAGCGCCTCGAGCGCCGCCGAGGCCTCGCCCACGGAGCGCATCTCGATCCAGTGGCCGAGGAGCATCACGTCCACCAGCGTGGCGAGCTCCCAGAAGAACGCCTCGCCCGGCAGCCCGAACACGATCGCCGCGGAGTACGCGTAGGCGACGGTGATGGCGACCGCGACGAGCGTCATCATGCCCGGCGTACGCTCACGCACCTCGCGCGCGAGGCCTAGGAGGAACGGCTTGCCGCCGTAGAGGTAGATCGCAGTCGCCAGCACGAGCGAGACGATGTCGGAGCCGGGGAACGCGAGCGGGCGGAGCCCGAGCAAGCGCGCGAGCGTCGGAGAGAGGACGAGCACGGGGACGGTCAGCGCCAGGCACACCCAGAACCGCCGCCGGAAGTCCGCCACGGAGTGTCCGGCGTGCCTTCCGGCGCCCTGCTCGCGGCCGTGCCCCTCGTGCATCGCACCGTCGTGACCCATCTCCATGCGCACTCCTCTTTTCCCAGAGTATGACTCTTCTTTCCACCGTTCGGATGCGTTCCATCGCGCAGCCGATCGACCCGTGTGGGTAACAAGAGTGTCTAGCTTCATGCGATGGGGAGGAGGGGCTGTGAAAGGAAGAGCGATCGTCTCGCTCGCACTCGGCCTGGCGGTGATCCTGCTCGCCGCCGGCTGCGCGCCTACCGGCGCGCCCACCGGAGGTCCGTCCGGGTCGACTGCCGCGAGCGGCACGGTACCCGTGACAGGGATGTTCGGCATAGTGCGGGACTGGTCGGAGTCGACGCACGCCGTGCCGGTGACGTTCGCGGCCGAGGAGACCGGGTGCGTCCTGTGTCACGACGGCCGCGCGTTCGTGATGGGCGTGACGGACCCGAAGTCGTTCAACGCGTCGGAGCCGTTCGGGCCTTACGTGGTCGCTACGGACTGCCGAGCGTGCCACACGGGTGCCGCCGTCGACCTGCTGCGCTCGGGGATGGTCACGACGCCGAGCTCACCGCAGCCGATCAAGGCCGGGCTCGGAGCCCTGTGCATCGGATGCCATCGCGAGAGGACGCCCGCGAAGATCGGTCAGCAGCCGTTCTTCGCCCCGCATCCGTCGGTGCAGGCGGCGGTGTACCTCGCCTACGGCGGAATACGGCAGCCGGGGGTGACGTACGGGAGCACGGTGAAGCACACGCAAGTCGAGAACATGTGCGTCGGCTGCCACATGAGCACCGACGCCGGGGGCGTGCCCACGCACACGTTCCTGCCGCCCAAGGATCCCCGGAAGATCTGTGGTAAGTGTCACCAGGGCATCACGACCTACAACCGCAAGGCTTCGGGCGACTACGACGGTGACGGGAAGGTCGACGGCATCCAGGACGAGGTGACCGGGCTGCTGAACAAGCTGAGCGCGGCCGCGGCCAAGGAGATGGGCGCGGACTCGCTCGCGCAGTTCCAAGGGCGCATCGTCTTCAAGAGCGGTGCGACGACCGTGACCGCGCCCATCCCCGACAAGGTCTACCAGGCGGCCTACAACTGGGCGCTCGTCACGAACGACAAGAGCCTCGGCGTCCACAACCCGAAGTTCACCGTGACGCTGCTCCAGCAGTCGTACATGACGCTGACGGGTGCCGCGGTGCCGAACTCGAAGCCGTTCCCCGGCTCGACTACCGCGACCTCGAGCGGGACCCCCAGCGGGACGGCGCCGGCCACGGGCGGGGCCACGCCGGGGGGCGCAGGGACAGGCACGCCGAACGCGAGCGGCACGACCGGGACACCGTGACCTGATGCGACAGGCGGTGGGGGCGGATCGCCCCCACCGCCACTTGCCCGGGTGATGCGGAGCATGTGGATGGAGAGACGCGGGCTCGACTGGCACCGCCCCTCTTTCTGGATCTGGACCGCGGTGGTCGCGGCCGCGATCCTCGGCGTCATGCTGCTCGCCCTGTACTTCACAGGCGAGCCGTCCTTCTGCGGGAGCTGCCATGAGATGAAGCCCGAGGTGAACGGCTGGCGCGCCGGGACGCACAAGGAGGTCTCGTGCTTCGCCTGCCACTCGAACCCGGGAGCTATCGGCTATCTGCAGGCTCACGTCGGCGACGGGCTCCGCGACGTGTGGGTGCACTTCACGAGGCGGCCCGACAAGATCGTCGTGAACTCCCCGATCGTCCCCCAGTCACGCTGCCTAGCATGCCACGCGGAAACGCCGAAGGGGAAAGCGCCGGTCTACCCGACACAACAGGCGCACCCCGACCATCCGCCGAAGGACTCGAACTGCACGGAGTGCCACCGCGACAAGATACACGGCGAGAAGCCGTAGGTCAGCGGACGACGAGAAGCCCGAAGGCCATCTGCATCCCGCAGGAGTACTGGTACTGCCCGGGCTGGAGGGCGGGAAGATCCACCTCGGCCCCACCCTGCGTCAAGTCCTTGTAGATGTTGAACTGGGGGAACTGGACCGCGGAGTAACAGCCGCGGCCCTCGCCGAACCTGATCTTCACCGGGGTCCCCGGCTTCGCGAAGATCGTCTGCGGGTTGAACCCGTTCGCGGCGTCCACGTACACCGTTTGCACGCCGTTCTCAAGCTTGGCCTGCGGGTCGAGGTTCGCGGCCGAGGCGGGAGCGGCCGAGGCCGTCCCGACCACCGTGCCCTGCGACGCCGCCGAGCTCGCCACCCTCTGGTCGTGCACCGAGACGGCATACGCATACGACGCGAAGAAGGCGGCGGAGATCAGCAGCCCGATGATGAGGCGGTCGCTGCCGACCGTGGCGGGTCGATCGCCGCTTTCGCGCCGCTGCTGAACGGGCGGTGGGACCTTCGATGCCTGATAGCGCTTCGGGAACGCCACGAAGTGCTCCTCTCTGTGCCGCTCCTGAGCGACAAGTGTGCCACGACCAGGGTCGCGCCGCGAAGAAGGTCACTCGGCGATCAGACGGCCTTCCACCATCTCCATCCCGCAGGTGAACCGGTACGTGCCCGGTCTCAGCGGCCGGATGCGGAACGTGATCGCGCCCGTCGAGTTGTCCTTCGAGATGCCGAGGTCGGGCATGAGGAACCCGGCGGCGCAACCTTCGCCGCGACCGACCGTCAGCGTTATCGGTACGCCTGACTTCACTCTCACCACATCGGGCTCGTAGCCGGCGGAGCCTACGGCGATCCGGACTCGTTCGCCGACCGAGGGCACCGGCGCCTTCCGCTTCGGCTTCGGCGCGACCTTCCGCGGTCTCGGAGGGCTCGCGAAGGCCTTCCCTGCCGTCGCCGCGGCCGGCTCCACCGGCGGGACAGGGGCGGCCTGCCGAGACGCCAGGCGCGGGCGAGCGGCGGGACGGCGCGCATGCGCGACGACGGCACCCGCGTATGACACCGCGAACGACAGCGCGATCAGCCCGGCCGCGATCAGCCGCTTCCGCCGCGCTCGTCGCGCACCCTCCTGGCGAGCGAGACGAGCGCGACGGCGAGCCTCTGCGTGCTCCGCATGGTCGACGTCGAAGTAGTCCATCCGATGACCGTCTAGGCCCCGGACCGCTTGACTGTCCCTCGGGAACCGCCCTTGGGTGACGGCTTGCGGTGGCCCTTGCCCTTCGCCGATGACTTCACGCTCGCGGGCGCGGCGGCGGGAGCCGGACGACGCATCAGCAGCATGACGAACGCGCCAATGAACGCGGCCACGGCGATGAGGGCGAACAGCTGGCTGTTCTGCGACCCGCCCGGCTGCTGGCCTGCCGAGGCTTGGCCGGCTCCGCCCTGCCCGCCCTGCGCTCCGTTGTTCTGCGCCTTCGTGACCGGCGGCGTCCAGGTCGGACGGCTGTAGGCGAACGTGAACGAGTACCTCTGGCCGGCCTTGACGTTCTGGAAGCCGAACGTGTCGAGCGTGAAGCCGTCGCCGTCGGTCTGCCGGCTCGCCGCATTCGGCGTGACGGTGAAGCCGGTCGCGTCCTTCGGCTGCCTGATCGACACCTGGAGGTCGGCGATGTCGGCCGGCGCAACGAACGAGTACGTCATCTTGCGCTGCGTGGGCCGCTGACCCTTCAGCATGTCCGTGTAGTACTCCATGTACAGCTGGCGCTCGGAGGGCGCCGTGTAGGAGATCGACTCGAGGTCGCCGGTCACGCTGGTCTGCCGCTGCTGGCACTGATGCTGTCCGACGGGGGTGACCTGACATGTCATGCCGACCTGAGCGTCCAGCGGGAACGCGTCGTAGGTGAACTTGAAGGGCAGCGCGGCGGACGCGTCGAGCCGCGGTTCGTAGATGACGAGCGTGCGCTCGTCGTCGTACTCGGGCCACAGCGCCACTCGCCACTGCGCGTACGGGACGGCCGCCGCGAACGCGGGGGCCGCGAGGCCGAGTAGCAGCACGAAAGCCGTGGCTGAGACGCAGATCGAGGCGAGGCCCCCAAGGCGTCGTCTTGTGGTGGACATCGGGATACTTCCTTTCGGCGCGGGCGTCCCGCGCTCACCGGCTCCGCGTGGGCACGGGAGCCTGCTTGACCTTGTCGAGGAGATAGAACGTCCCGCCGAGGATGACGCCGAGGGCGAGGATCACCGTCACCGGCGATGCGGGCTGGCTCGGAGCCGGACCCGACCCTGCGGCCGAGCCCGGCGGGACCTGCTGCGGGATCTGCTGCTGTGGCGCCTGCTGCTGTGCCGGAGCGGGCAGCAACCCTCCGGTGTAGACCACGACCAGCTCGAGACGCTTCCCGGCGGGTACACCGGTGAACTGCTTAAAGTAGAAGACGCCGTTGCTCACGGTGCTCGCCGACGCCCCCGCGGTCGCGCTCGAGATCTGGGCGCCTCGCGGGACCTGCACCGCGAGCTGAGCGAAGTCGGCCGTCTCCGGGGCCTTCCACGTGATGCCCATCCGCGTCCCGGACGCGCCCGCCGCGGGCGCGGGGAGCGAGAGCTCGACCTGACCTCGGCGTGCCTGCTTGAGAGAGAACACGATCGTGTCGTAGTCACCGCCGGGCTCAGTCGCGTACTTCGCGGAGGGATCCTTCGACGGGTCGCCGCCGAGGATCTCACCGGCCCACGCGATCCTCGCGCCCTTCGGCACGGGGAGCCGGACCTCGGCCGGAAGCTTCACGCTCGGTGCGAGCTCCTCGGCCACCAGCATCCCACGGGTGCCGTCGGAGTTGAGCACGGTGCGCACGTCGTACAGTGCGACGCGGTTGGGCACCGCGAGAGCGGTCTGGGGCGACGCTAGCAGCAACGCGAAGGCCGCCACGGTCAGGGACCGTTGGAATGTCTCTTTGATACTCATCAATGACCTCTCGGCCGAGGGGAGGGCGCTAGCCCTCCCCTCATGGGGCCGTCTAGCGGACCGTCACCGCCGTGGCGACTTCCTTGCCGCCGACGAAGAACGGCTGGTCCGGGCTGTTCAGCTTGTCCATCATGTCGAACTCGAGCCTGCCGCTCGTGCCGCGGTCCGCGTGCACCGCCACGAGCAGCTTGCCGGTGAGCTTGACCGAGGGGTCGAGCGCCACCTTGACGTCGGCGTTCTCTCCCGCGGCGATCTGCTGGACTCCGACGCGCTTGCCGGGCATGCCCTTGTCGTCGAGGTGCACGACGACCCAGGCGGCCGTCGGCGCGACGGCGCGCTTCACGATCAGCGTGTCGGTGACACCGGGCTGATCGGCGACTTCGATCGCCGCCTCGCCCGCCGCGGCCTTCACGCCGAACTCGGCCGCCTTGAACTTGGCCGCGACCTCCTTGCCGTCCACGAAGTACGGGCGGTCAGGGCTGTGCGCCGGGTCCTTCATGTTGAACTCGAACTCGCCGCGCTTGCCGCGGTCGATGTACACCGCCGCGATGAGATCGGGCGTCAGGCCCTTCTTGTCGGACAGCGGGACCTCGAGATCGGTCGTCACGCCGGCCTTGATCGGCACTGCCGCCACGCGCTTGCCGGGCATGTCGCCGTCGGCGAGGTACACCACGACGAACGAATCGGCGGGTGCGACGACCTTGCTGATCACGAGCTTGCCGTTATCGTACGACAGCTCCTTCGGCTCGATGGACACGTCCCCCTTGCGGGCCACGATCCCCATCACCGCGGCGCCGGCGAGCGTGGCCCAGGCGAACAGGGCCACCAGCACGACGAACGCCGCGAGGACTGCTCCTATCTTGAGCTTCATCGGATACTCCTCCTACGCGGCCTTCGCCGCGAGCTTGGCGAGAGAGGGCTTGAACCGCCGCAGCAGCAGCGAGTTCGACACGACGCTCACGGAGGACAGCGCCATCGCCGCCCCCGCGAGTTCCGGCCGAAGCAGGCCGAGCGCCGCGATCGGGATGCCGAGCGTGTTGTAGCCGAGCGCCCAGAAGAAGTTCATCTTGATCTTGCGCATGGTGGCGCGAGACAGTTCGATGGCCGTGACGACGTCGCGCAGGTCGTTCTTGATGAGCACGATGCCGCCGGTCTCCATGGCGACGTCAGTTCCGGCGCCCATGGCGATGCCGACGTTGGCCTGTGCGAGGGCCGGGGTGTCGTTGATGCCGTCGCCGACCATGGCGACCATCTTGCCGGCTTCCTGCAGCTTCGCGACCTCTGAGGCCTTGTGCTCGGGGAGCACCTCGGCCAGCACGTGATCGGGCTTGATGCCGGCCTGCTTGGCGATGGCCTCGGCGGTACGCCGGTTGTCGCCGGTGATCATGAAGACCTCGACGCCCATCTTGGTGAGGCGCGCGACGGCTTCGGTGGAGTTGTCCTTCAGCGTGTCGGCGACGGCGATGAGGCCGGCGGCAGCACCGTCGATGGCGGTCAGCATGACCGTCTTGCCCTCGCTCTCGAGCTGCTCGATACGCGAGCGGAACGCGTCGACGGACACGCCTTCGCGGTCCATCAGCTTGCGGTTGCCGAGCGCTACCCTGCGACCGTCGACGACGCCCTCGACCCCGTGACCGGGGACGGCGCTGAAGCCGACGACGTCGGGAAGCTGGACGCCGGTCTCTTTCGCACGGTTGACGATCGCCTCGGCCAGCGGGTGCTCGGAGCTGCGCTCGAGCGCAGCCGCAAGGCGGAAGAAGGCGTCGCGGTCGATGCCGGGGAACGCCTCGGCCTCGGTCACGACGGGCTTGCCGTGCGTGAGAGTGCCGGTCTTGTCGAACACGATCGCGTTCAGCTTGTACGCCGTCTCCAGCGCCTCGCCGTTCTTGATGAGGATGCCGTTCTCGGCGCCCTTGCCGGTGCCGACCATGATGGCCGTCGGCGTGGCGAGGCCGAGCGCGCACGGGCACGCGATGACGATGACCGCGGTGCCGGCGAGCAACGCCTTCACGAACGGCGTGACCGCCAGGTAGAACTCAGGCGACACGAAGCGCGGCACCACGAACAGCCACACGAGGAACGTGATGACCGCGATGGCCACCACGGCCGGGACGAACACGGCCGAGATGGCGTCGGCGAAGCGCTGCACCGGCGCCTTGGAGCCCTGCGCCTCCTCGACCAGGCGCACGATCTGCGCGAGAGCCGTGTCCTTGCCTACCTTGGTCGCACGGAACTTGAACGAGCCGAGCTTGTTGATCGTGGCGCCGATGACGGTGTCGCCGACGTTCTTCTCGACCGGGATCGACTCGCCGGTGAGCATCGACTCGTCCACCGCGGAGCCGCCTTCGAGCAGCACACCGTCGACCGGCACCTTGTCACCGGGGCGGACGACGACGGTGTCGCCGACCACGACCTGCTCTACGGGGATGTCGACCTCGTCTCCGCCGCGCACCACCCGGGCGGTCTTTGCGGCCAGGCCCATCAGCTTCTTGATGGCGTCGGACGTCTTGCCCTTCGCGCGAGCCTCGAGCAGCTTGCCCAGCAGCACGAACGCGATCAGCAGCGCGGCGGTCTCGTAGAAGACCGGCTCCATCTCCAGCGCGGGGATGAACGTCGCCGCCATGGAGTAGAAGAACGCCGCCGAGGTGCCGATGGCGATCAGCGTGTCCATGTTGCCGGTGCGGCGCTTCAGCGCGTGCCAGAAGCCGCGGTAGAACTGCGCCCCGATGATGAACTGGACCGGGGCCGCGAGCGTGAACGCGATGTACTTCTGCACCATCATCGGGTCCCACGCGCCGCCGATGGTGTTGGCGAGCAGCGTCGCGACGACGGCCGGGACGCGGTCCATGACGCCGGGGATCATCGAGACAGCGGCGGCGGGGATGGCGAGCGCGAACGCGATGACGCAGTACAGCAACTGCTTGTGGTAGTGCTTGAGCTGGGCTTCCCGCTGGGTGTCCTGCGCCTCGCCCGTCACGCCCAACGTCTCGACCTTCACAGTCGCGCCGTAGCCTGCTTTCTTCACGGCCGAGATGATCTCGTCCGGACCCACCATGTTCGGGTCGAAATCGACGGTGGCGGTCTCGATGGCGAGGTTGACGTTGGCGTCGATGACGCCGGGAAGCTTCTGCAGCGTCTTCTCGATGACGGCCTGGCAGCTGGCGCACGTCATGCCCGTGATCGCCAGGAGGATGTGGCCGCTCTCGGACATCGCGGGGACCTCGTTCAGGGGCGCGGCGTCGTAGCCGGCCGCCTTGACGGCGGCGATGACGCGGTTCGCGTCGATGACCGCCGGGTCCCACGTCGCGTTGAGCTTCTCCGAAGCGAGGTTGACGTTCGCCGACACGATGCCCGGCGTCTTGCCGAGGACCTTCTCGATGACGGCGGCACAGCTCGCGCACGTCATGCCCGAGACGGCGAAGGTGCCGCTCTCGGTCTCGCCCGTCTCGCGGGCCGAAGGATCGGGGACCGAGGGCAGGATGCCCTCGGCCTCGAGCGACGCGACGACCGCCTCGGGCACCGGGCACTGACCGGTCTCGGGGATGGACGACTCGTCGGCCGGCACGGCGACCGCGACGGGGGCGGGCTCGGCGGGCCGAGGTGTCTCCTCGGCCGTCCAGCCCTGCGCCACCGGCACCTCGCCGGCATCGGCGCATTCGTGATGGACGGGCATCGGCGCCACGAGAGGCTCGGCTTGCGCCGGCTCCTCGTCGTGGCCGTTGCCTCGCGCTACGACGTCGCCGGGCACGAAGCCGGCCGCGACGACGGCCTTGCGGACGGCGTCGACGTCGGGCTCGCCCGCGACATATGCGGTGAGCATGCCTTCATCGGCCGAGGCCGACACGGCCTCCACGCCGGACACAGCGCCGACGGTCTCAACGAGCAGCTGCTCGCACGACCGGCACCGCATGCCCGAAACGCGGAGCTGCAGGATGTGGTCTGTGAACTTAACGGACATAGGGGCCTCCGTCGGTGGTCATGGCGGGCGCGGGTGCTTCCAGAAGGTCCTCGGGCACCAGCCCCGCGCCGACGATCGCGGCGCTCAGCCTGTCGATGTCGACGTCACGGGTATCGAGGAGCGCGGTGAGCACGTCCCCGTCGCCGAGTGCGGCGGCCTTGACGCCGGGCACCTCGGCGAGGCGGGCGGTGAGGAGCCGCTCCTTGCTCCGGCACGAAAGGCCGGAGAGGCGGATCCTCACGACATGCGTCTCTCTGAGCAGTCTCATCCTCGGTCCTCGCTTACTTCACGATGATCTTGGCGGTGTACATGTTCATGCTGCATGCGAATGTGTACGTTCCCGGCTGGAGCGCGGCGACCTGGATCGTTCCGCCGTTGCTCATGTCCTGCGAGAAGCCGAGCTGCTGGGACTGGACGTAACCGTTGCAGCCCTTCGCCGGGCCCTTGAAGTCGAGCTGGAGCGGGACGCCCGCCTTCGCGGTGATCTCGTTCGGGCTGTAGCTGCCCGTCGTCAGGTCGATCGTGACCTTCTGGAGGCCGCCCGCGACCGTCGTTGCGCCCTTCACGGTCTTCTGCGCGCCACCGCCGCCGCAGCAGCCACCGCCGCCGCCCGTGGCGCCGCCGCCGGGAGCACCCGCGACCGCACCTCCGGCGCCCGCGCCGCCGCCGCCGCAGCAGCCCCCGCCGGCCCCGCCCGCGCCGCCGGCGGGGGCGCTTCCGTTGAAAGCGGTGGTGAGGCCGCCGGAGGACGCCCACGCGGGCGTCGCGGACGTCCGTGCCGATGACGCGTACGCGTACGAGACGAAGAAGGCGACCGCGATCGCGATGGCGACGCCGACGTAGCGCCCGTCGACCTTGCGGATCCCCTCGCTCCTGTTCTTGCGAATATCGATAGCCATCTCGGTGTTCCTCTCTGTTAGGCGGCCGTGGCCTGGTAGCCGGCCTTCTCGATCTCGCCGATGATGTCGGCGTCCGACACGAGCGCCTCGTCGTAGGTCACGACCGTGGTGCCCGCCTTGTAGTCGACTGCGATCTCGGACACGCCCTGCAGGTCCGTCAACGTCATCTCGATGAGCATCGAGCACGACGGGCAGTGCATCCCTGTGGTGTTGAACGTCTTGGTGGTCATCTCGTGCATCTCCTTGTCAGTCGTCTATGAGAAGTACCCGCCGAGGAACAGCCCGGTGATGATCGCGCTCGCTAGAGCGCCGCCGATCACCAGCGCCTCGGGTGGCGTGAATCCGAAGAACGCGGGTGCGGGTGCGGGCCGCTTGTGGCCGCCCTGCTTGCCCGTGCCGTGCTGCGGCTCAGGTGCGGGGACGCGGCTCCGGCGGTACGCCCATCCGAGTGCCCCCGCTCCGCCGAGGAGCAGGACGATCATCGGCAGCCTGGAGGGCGCCGAAGCGCCCGCGGCGCCGTTGCCGACCTGCAGACGTCCGGACATCATGCCCATGCCGCAGGTGAGCGTGTAGGTGCCGCCCTTGGCCGCGGGGATCTCCACGACCGTCGTCGCGTTCGGCTTGAGGTTCTGCAAGATGCCGAGCTGCGGTACGGCCAGCTGCGCCGAGCACGCGTTCTCTTCCCGGCGGTCGACTATCAGCCGCATGGGCTTGTCGGCGGGAATGCTCACGACGTTGGGCACGAACTGCGTGTTCTGGATCGTGAGCTTGACCTCGGCCACGCCGTCCTTGCCGGCCGCGAACTGCTGCGAGGCCGTAGACGAAGCGGGCGCGCCGCCGAGCGCGTAGGCCTTCACCGTGTCGAACGTGACGGGCGAGCCCACTAGCATGGCGCCGCGGTTGAGCATGACGAGGCCGACGCCCATGATCACGAAGGCGGCCACGGCCATCATGCGCTCCCGGAACTTGTGCCCGAGCATGCCGGACACGGCGCCGAATCCGAGCATGAGCGGCATCGTGCCGAGGCCGAAGCCGAGCATGGCGATCGACCCGGCGAGGGCCGATCCGGCGCCCGCCGCGGCGATCTGCGCCGACTGCAACGGGCCACACGGCATGAGGCCGGTCAGCGAGCCGAACAGGACCGGCGTCAGCAGCGTCGACTCGCCGGCGGCCTCGTCGGCGCTCGCCTTCTTGCGCACCTTCATGAGCGCCTTGGTGAGGAACTTCGGAGGGCGAAGCGTGATCCAGCGGAGCCACGGGAACTTGCCGGTCATGTTCAGGCCCATGAGGACCATGAACACGCCCGCGAAGACCGTGACCCACCCGCGGATGCCGCCGAGGTTGAAGGCGGCCCCGATAGCGCCGAGCAGCAGCCCGACGAGCATGTAGCTGATGATCTTCGCCGTGTGATAGGCGAAGTGCGGCAGCATCCGTTTCAGGAACGGACCGCCGTTGTCGCCCTTGATGGCGTACGACAGCACCATCGTGCCGCACATCGTCACGCAGTGAACGCTGGTGACGAGTCCCACCAGGAGCATCGGGATGAACAGGTTCAAGATATCTCCCTCTCGATCGTCCGGTCCGGCCGCGTAGCGCGGGACGGAGGGGCGAGCATGTCCTGCCGCCGTTCGAGCGGCAGACGTGCCAAGCCGAGGCTACGCCGAAACGCAGGCGAGCGTCAGCCCGAGAGGATCCTAGATGCGGAGTTGCGAGACGGTCAGCACGAGGCCCGGCGGTCTGCTCGGGCGCTCGTTGACCACGGTGACGAGGGGTGCGGCAGCGGGCACGACCGGGGACGCGACGGCAGCGACGGCCACCAGGTCGGCGGCGCGAACCTGCTGATCGATGTTGGGCGCCTGCACGTTGCCCGCGGAGTGCTTGCACGCGATCGGGTCGCCGTGCTGATGGACCGGCGCGGACGCCGATCCGGGGATCGCGCCGTGCATCGGCATCGCGGCCAGGGGGGCCGTCCGATGGCCGCAGCCGGCGGGATCCGCCGGACGCGCCGGCTCCGCCGAGGCGAAGCACGCCACGGGCACGCACAGCGACACCAGCAGCACTGCCAGCGTGAGCGGCAGCACCACCAGTGCGTGCGACATATGTCGGCGTCCCCTGCGCATCTGGCTCCATCCAGCGGATGTGCGTCGAACTGCAAGCCCCGTGCCGTTCCAGCTTCTGCCACGTGAAGAAAGCGACTCGCGTGCCATCCCAGTCATTATCGGCAGGACGCCGCTCGTCCACACCTGGCAGATGCGCACGTAAACCGTGCGTTTCGGATCCCCACCTCTTGCGGTTCGGCACGCCGCGCGCTAGACTGACCGACGGTTGGTCGGTGACCGACGGTCGGTTGGCGGACAAGGACGGAAGCGACGATGTCCCGCGTGGTGAAGGACGCCGAGGTAAGGCGCAAGGAGCTCCTCGACACCGCCCTCTCGCTGTTCGAGCGCGAGGGCTACGAGCGCACCTCCATAGACCGCATCACCGAGGAGGTCGGCATCGCGAAGGGGACGTTCTACCACTACTTCGCCTCCAAGCAGGACCTGCTCGAGCAGCTCGTGACGGATTGGGCGGACGACCTGTTCGAACGGCTGGAGCGCACCCTCGCGGAGATGGACGCCGACGGCCTCGCCCGGCTCCGCGCGGTCTTCCTCCTCGGGAGCCAGTGGAAGCTGGAGGAACGCGACACGTCCATGGCCTTCGCGCAGTCGCTGTACAGCGCGGACAACATCCGCCTCCGCCACGCCCTTTGGGGCCACTGGCTGGAGTTCACGGCGCGCCTGCTGACCCCGATCATCGCCCAAGGCGCCGAAGAGGGCACATTCTGCGTAACCGACGCCGAGGCGACCTCGTCCATCCTGGCGGGGCTGTGGTTCGGCTGGTCCGACGGCCAGGCGGAGCGGATGCTGGACCTGGCCGAGCACCCCGAGAGGGCGGACGGCATCGTCCGCGACCTCGCGGCGATGGAGACGGCGATGGAGCGGATCCTCGGCATGACACAAGGCACGCTGAAGCTCGGGTTGGGCACGTACGTCGAACAGTTCACGGAGGAGCGATGACGCCGGAGACACGGACAGCGGCCGCCGAGAGCGTGGGAGCCGCGATCATCGAAGGGCAAGGGCTCACCCGGATATACGGCGCCGGTGAGTCGGCGGTGACCGCCCTCGACGACGTCGACATCTCGGTCGCCCCCGGCGAGTACAGCGCCGTCATGGGCCCGAGCGGCTGCGGCAAGTCCACGCTCTTGCATCTCCTCGGCGGGCTGGACCGGCCGACGTCCGGCAGCGTGCTCTTCGAGGGGCACGACATCGCCGCACTCGACGACGCGCACCTCACGGAGCTGCGCCGCCGCCGTATGGGCTTCGTCTTCCAGTTCTTCAACCTGATCCCAGTGCTCTCCTCCACCGAGAACGCGGCGCTGCCCCTGGTGCTCGACGGCGTTTCTCCGGAGAAGGCCGCGCAGCGCGCGAACGAGTGGCTCGAGCGCTTCGGCCTCGGCGACCGGCTGAGGAACCGCCCCGACCAGCTGTCGGGCGGGCAGCAGCAGCGCGTCGCCCTGGCCCGTGCGCTCGTCGCGGAGCCAGCGCTCATACTCGCCGACGAGCCCACCGGTAACCTCGACAGCAAGAGCGCCGAGGACATCGCCGAGCTGTTGAAGCAGGTGGCGAGCGAGTTCGGGCGATCGGTAGTGATGGTCACGCACGATGCGCGCACGGCCGCGCATGCCGACCGCGTCCTCCTGATGAAGGACGGTCGCATAGTGGACACGGTGCAAGGAGCCGGTGAGCACTCGGCCGAAGAGGCCGCCGAGCTCGTCAAGAGGATCGACCGGCTATGAGGACGGCACTCACACTGGCGTGGCGTTACCTCAACGGCCGAAGGCTGCGGTCGTTCCTGACTTCGCTGGCAGTCATCTTCGGCGTGATGATCATCTTCTCGCTGAACTCGCTGCTGCCGACGATCACGGCCACGTTCGACGCGAGCGTGAAGGCTGCGGCCGGGGCCGTGGACCTCGAGGTGACCGGCAAGACCGATCAGACGTTCAGTACCGATGTCCTGCAGAAGGTGCGGCGCACCGAGGGAGTCGATGTGGCGACCGGCGTCCTCCAGCAGGCGATCCCTCTCCCGCCGAAGGCGCCTACGGGGACGATCTCGCTGACGGGCGTCGATCCGCTGCCATACTCGCAGATCCACCCGCCGAGGGTGCTGTCCGGGCGCTTCCTCGTCCCGAGTGACGGCAACGCGATGGTCATCGGTGAGGGGCTCGCGAAGAGCGCAGGCCTGGGCCCCGGTGACACCTTCGCCATCCCGTCGGCAACGGGCTCGATCCGATTCAAGATCGTGGGCGTGATATCCGCGCCCGCCATCGGGACGGAGCAGGTGTGGGTGCCGCTCAAAGCCGCACAGGCGATGTTGAGTCAAGGCGGGCTCATCAACGTCATCGACGCGTCGTACGTCCCCAACGCGAACCACGACGAGATAGCGCGCATGGTCTCCCTGAAGCTCGGGCCGCGCTACAAGATCGGCGGCATCGCCGGAGCCAGCCAACTGTTCGCGAATCTGCAGACCGCGCAGGCGGCGTTCGACTTCTTCGGCTTCATGGCGCTGGCGATGGGCGGCTTCATCATCTTCAACTCGTTCCGGACGATCGTTTCCGAACGGCGGCGGGACATCGGGATGCTGAGGGCCATAGGCGCGTCCCGGGGAACCGTCATCGGGATCATCGGCATCGAGAGCTTCCTCCAGGGAGCCCTCGGGACCGGTCTCGGCCTCGTGGCGGGCTACTTCATCACCGTCGGCATGCTCGCCGGCCTCGCCCCGATCTACGAGACGTATCTCCACATGTCGGTCGGGCCCCCGATCTTCACGGCCGGCAACTTCATCCTCACCATCAGCCTCGGCCTCGGCGTCACGCTGGTGGGCGGCCTCTACCCCGCCATCACGGCCAGCAGGATCTCCCCCCTCGACGCGCTGCGGCCGAACATGGCGGACGTCGACACCGCGACGTACACGCGCCGCGGCATCATCGGCGCCGTCATGGGCGCCGTGGCCCTCGCGCTGTTCCTGGCGCGCAGCCCGAGCCTCGCGACCCTCGGCGCGTTCCTCTTCCTCATCGGCCTCATCGTCGCGGCGCCCGCGCTCGTGCGGCCGATCGCCACCGTCTTCGGCAGAGCGTTCACGCTTCTCTTCGCTTCCGAGGGCGAGGTCGCGAGAGCGAACATGGCGCGACAGCCAGGCAGGGCGGCGGTGACGGCCTCGGCCATGATGATCGGTCTCGGCGTCATCGTGGCCATGCTGGGGTTGGTCACGAGCATCTTCGCAGGGTTCTTCGGCTACCTGGACAAGAGTCTCGGCGCGGATTACCTGCTCATCCCGCAGAACATCGTGCTGGCCAGCGGCAACGTCGGTGCCGGGCCGCAACTCACGAGCGAGATCCAGAAGACTCCTGGCGTCGGGACCGTGAGCACGTTGCGCATCGCCAGCGCGCAGATGAACGGCAAGGACATCGAGGTCCTGGGGATCGACCCCAAGACGTACCCGCAGGTCTCCGGGCTCCAGTTCAGCGGCGGCAACGCGAACACGGCGTACGCCGACCTCGCCGGCGGGCGTTCGCTGATCGTCAACGCGATCACGGCCTCCACCTACAACGTGAAGGTCGGCGACGTCGTCACGCTCGCTACTGCCGAGGGCGACAAGAAATACCGCGCCGTCGCCGTCGGCAACGACTACCTCACAGCGAAGCTGTCGACCGTCTACATCTCGCAGGACAAGCTGAAGGAGGACTTCCACGTCAGCAGCGACGTCCTTCTGATGGCGAACCGGCGGCCGGGCGCGGACGCGGCGACCGTGCAGAAGTCGCTGGAGAAGGTCGTGAAGCAGTTCCCCGCGTTCAAGCTGTACACGGCCGGTTCGTGGCGCGCCGAGCAGTCCGCGACGTTCGGCGCGACGATGTTCCTCTTCTACGGCCTCGTCGCCGTCCTCGCGGCGCCGTCGCTGCTGGCGCTCCTGAACACTCTGGCGATGAGCGTGCTCGAGCGGACGCGGGAGATAGGCATGCTGCGAGCGGTCGGCAGCACGCGCCGGCAGATACGGCGCATGGTGCTCGCGGAAAGCCTGCTGCTGTCCGCGGCGGGCACCGGCTTCGGCCTGCTCGCCGGCCTGCTGCTCGGCTACGCGCTCACCGAAGCGACCGCATCGATCTACCCGATCGCGTACTACTTCCCGTACTCGGGCATCGTCACGGCGATCGCCGTCGGGCTGCTCTCGGGCGTGGTCGCGTCGATAATCCCGGCCCGCAGTGCCGCGCGGCTCGACATCATACAGGCACTGCAGTACGAGTAGGCGTCACGCCTATCGCAGCGCCATGAGCAGCGCGTCGCGCACCCCGGGCGTCAGGCGGCGGGAGCCGAGCTCGACGGTGACGATGGGTATACCGTAGCGCTCCGGGACGTACGCACCCATGCTGCCGGTGAAGCGCTCCGTCGCGGCGAGCCGGCCGATCGGATACCGGCTGCGGGCGCCCATCGCTCGCGCGAGCGCGGCGCCGCCCGGCCCGTCGTAGTCGACGAGCGGGCCGAGCGAATGCAGGCTCACCACGCATGCGTATCGCGCGGTCAGGACCCGCAGCATCACCCGCGTCTCGGGCTCTGACGCCGGCCGGGGGCCCGCCGTCAGTCCCCCGTGCACCGCGACCGCCCTCCAGTCCCTGCTCGGGAAGTTGCGATTGAGGTCGACGCCGTGCGCGTTGCCTCGGCTGTCGCGGGCAGCGCCGTCGGGGTCGAGGCAGGGCACGACGTCGAGCGCGGCGCTCGCGGGGACCGCCTCGGGATGGAGCGCGAGGAACGCCGCGAACGCGGAAGCGACGTCGGATCCGTACTCGTTGCCGTGCACGCCGCCCACGAGGAGCACCCGCCGCGGTCCCGTGCCGATGCGTGTGAGGCGTATGGCGCGGCCCTCGGCCGAACGGCCCACCACGCGCCATCCCGTCTCGGTGCCCTCTGCCGGCGACTCGACGTCGAAGGGGTCGACCGCCGCGACCTCCCTCGCCGCTTGCCGGGGCGCGGGCCGCGCGAGCAGCGCGACGATGCCTGCCGCGGCAGCGGCGCAAGCCAGCGCGAGCACGACCGCAAGGAGGTCGACCCGGCCGATGAGCGGCTCGAGACGCCCGCGGCGCGAATGCTTGCCTTTGACGAGGAGTGCCATGCGCTGGGGATGCCCTTGAGCGGTGGGTCGCTAACGGTCGCGGGTAAGTAGGCGGCGAGCAGAAGGGATCCGAGATGATGCGGACGCTTCCCGGCGTCGCGCGCGTTCCCATCATGGTTTGGGGCGCGGAGCCCGACCCCGCGGCCATGCAGCAGGCGGAGCACCTCGCCGACCTGCCGTTCGCCTTCCACCACGTGGCACTGATGCCGGACACGCACGTCGGCTACGGCATGCCCATCGGCGGCGTTCTGGCGGCCGAGGGACGCGTGATCCCCCACGCCGTCGGGCTCGACATCGGCTGCGGCGTGCGCGTGTGGAAGACGAACGTCACGGTCGAGGAGTTCATGCCGAGGCGCGACACGATCCTGTCGGACATCATGCGCTCGGTCCCGACGGGCTTCGAGTGGCACAAGGCCTCGCAGGAGTCGCGGACCGCCCTGTTCGACGACGTTCCGGCCGTCGGCGTGCTGCTCGCCGAGGTCGACAAGGCGAAGAAGCAGGTGGGGACGCTGGGCGGCGGCAACCACTTCATCGAGGTCCAGCGCGACACCGACGGCATCGTGTGGGCGATGGTGCACTCCGGCTCGCGCAACCTCGGCAAGCAGATGGCGACGCACTACGACCAGCTGGCGCGGCAGCGCAACGCCTCCGACCACGACCCGGTCCCGCCGAACTGGGGGCTCGCGCACCTGCCCGCGGAAGAAGGCCTCGGCGCGGAGTACCTGCGGGTCATGGACTTCTGCCTCCGCTTCGCGCGCGAGAGCCGGCGGCTGATGGGCGAGCGCGTGCAGGAGGCGTTCGCGCGCCGCGTGCCCGACGCGCCGGCGCCGGGCGATCCCGTCGACGTCCACCACAACTACGCCGCCGTCGAGGAGCACTTCGGCCGGCTGGTGGTGGTCCACCGCAAAGGAGCCGTCCGCGCGGAGGGGACCGTCGCTATCCCCGGCTCGATGGGGTCGCACACGTGGATCGGCCGAGGGCTGTGCAACGCGGACAGCTTCTGCAGTTGCGCCCACGGCGCAGGGCGCCGCCTCGGCCGAGGTGAGGCGAAGCGGCAGCTCACGGTGCAGCACGTGATCGGCGAGATGCGGGAGCGAGACGTGCGGCTGTTCAAAGCGAAGAAGTCCGACGTGGCCGAGGAGGCGCCCGAGGCTTACAAGGACATCGACGAGGTGATGGACGCGCAGCGCGACTTGGTGGAGCCGACCGTGCTGCTCACCCCGCTCGGGGTCGTGAAGGGGTAGCCCGCGCTCCCCTACAGCGGCAGGTCGTAGATGCGCCAGCGCTTGTACTCGCGTCCGCCCATGTGCGCCGACGCGCGGATGACGAGGTCGTTGTCCTCCAGCAGCATCGACGGCTCGCACTCCGTGTAGTGCTTCGTGCGCCCGTAGGCCATCAGCTCGTCGAAGAGGACCGCGTCGATGCCGAGGCGCCGGAAGCCCTCTCGGATGCCGAAGAACATCAGCCGCACGCGAGGGATGCGCCGCCGCTGCACGAACAGCCGGGCCATCCGCACCCAGTCGGAGTCGCCGTACCACTTCCACCTCGGCCGAAGGGACCAGTACGGGTCCGGCAGCGCGCCGAGGACCGCGACCGGTTCGCCGTGGGCGTAGCCGAAGCGGATGAGCAGCGGGTCGACGATGGGGAGCAGCGAGTCGGCGAGCGCGTCGGCCTCCTGTTTCGTGACGGGGAGGAAGCCCCAGTTGTCGGACCATGCGTCGTTGTAGATGTCGATGATCTGCTCCACCTCGGCGCGAAGGTCCTTCAGCACGACCGGGCGAGTCGTGATGCGATGCCGCTGGCGCGCCTCGGTCGCGATCCGGTGCAGGGCGGCGCGCTCGGGCTGCTGGACGGGCAGCGTGTAGGCGAGGTAGTCCTTCGCCTTGACGCACCCGTACCGCTCGAGGAACTCACCGTAGTACGGCGGGTTGTGCGTCAGCTCCACCGTCGGCGGGAACTCGAACCCCTCCACCAGGACGCCCTGGCGCTCGTGCGTGGCACACGAGTACTGCCCGGGTCCGCGCATGACGGTCATGCCCTGGTCGAGGATCCAGCCGCGCACCGCGTCGAGCAGAGCCTCGGCGACGGCGTAGTCCTCGACGGTCTCGAAGAAGCCGAAGAAGCCGATGCGTGTGTGGTGGAAGTCGTTGAAGCGCCGGTTGACCGACCCGGTGACCGTCCCGACCACCTCACCCCCGCGGCGCGCGAGGAAATGGGTCACCTCGGCGTAGCGGTGATATGGGTGCTCCGGCGTCAGCAACCCCACAAGGCCGAGGAGCCGGCTGCCGCGGAGGTCGGCGTCCAGCGGCGGCGTCCATGAGGGGTCGCCGCGGTAGAGACGCCAGGGGAAGGCGACGAGCTCACCGATGCGGGCGTCGCCGAGCGGGAACTGCTCGATCGTGACGGTGGCGGGCGCCATCCGCTACAACGGCGGCGCGCCCGGGAAGCCGGGTGCGCTCTTGTCGTCCTCGAGCGGCGCGACGTAGGTGATCGAGTTCGTCGCGACGGCCACGAAGGGCTGCTTCTCGCCGACGCGCCAGTGCTGGCCCCTCTCGCCGATCTCGACGTCCGAGAGGCAGATGAACTCCTTCTCGTAGCCGTTGAGGTGGTCCGAGAGGCGGTAGTGAGGATCCTTGTCCGGGATGTAGATGTAGCCCCGGAAGCAGCGCTCGGCCGTCTCGATCAACACGCGCACACGCTTGAACGTGTCAGCCACGGACTCCCCCTCCGCAGACCCCCCGGTCCAGCCCATTCTAGCGCGGCCGTACCCTCGGCTGTCGAATCGTTCCTCGGACCGGCGCGATGACCCCTCGATCCCCTCTTCGAAGATCGGGTACGAACCGCGCATGCCGAACGGAACGACAGGCGGGGTACTCAGGCACGGTCCCGTGGTCTCACACACGCGGTCGGGACGCTCGCGCGGCTGGATCGTGGCCGCCGCGGGCTTCGGCATCAACCTCACCCTCGGCGTGCTGTACAGCTGGAGCGTCTTCTCCAAAGCGCTCACGGCCGAGTGGGGCTGGTCCACGGCGCAAGCAAGCTTCCCTTACTCGGTGGCCGTCGCTTTCTTCGCGCTCGTGACCGCGTTCGCGGGGCGCGTGCAGGACCGCATCGGGCCGCGGCTCGTCGCGACCGCCGGCGGCACGCTCATGGGCCTCGGGATGATCGTCTCGAGCCTCGCACGCCCAGACCGTGGACTGCCGCTCACCCTCGGCTTCGGCGTCATGTGCGGCGCGGGCATCGCGATGGGCTTCATCGCGACGTTCCCAGCGGCCGCCAAGTGGTTCCCGGAGACGCGCCGCGGGCTCGTGACGGGGATCGTCGTGGCGGGGTTCGGCATAGCCAGCGTCTACATCGCCCCGCTCACGCAGGCGCTGATCGCCGGCTACGGGATCCCTCGCACGTTCCTGACGCTCGGCGTCGGGTTCCTGGTCGCGGCGGTGCTCCTCGCACAGCTCGTCACGAACCCGCCCGGCGGCTACTACGAGGGCCCGAACCCCCCTCCCGACATCCTCGAGCCGCGCTGCCCGCCCACGAGGCACGAGCGCGACTGGCACGAGGCGATCCGGACGTCTCAGTTCTGGCTGCTGTGGCTGATGTACGGCCTCACGGCCTTCGCGGGCGTGATGATCATCGGTCACATGGCGCGGATCGCGGTCGAGCAGGTGCCGGGGCCGGACCTCGGCTTCCTGCTCGTCGCCGTGCTGGCGGTCGGGAACGCCGGCGGACGGATCGTCGCGGGGATCGTCTCGGACCGCATCGGCAGCGTGCGGACGATGCGCTACGTGTTCGCCGTCCAGGCACTCGTGGTGCTCCTGCTCGGCCTCGCCCACACCGTGGCCGCGCTGGCCGTGCTCGCGTTCATGGTCGGATTCGGGTACGGCTCCGACCTGTCGCTGTTCCCATGCACCGTCTCGGAGTACTTCGGGCCCGGGCACCAGGGCGTGAACTACGGCCTCGTCTTCACGAGCTGGGGTGTGGGCGGCGTGTTCGGCGCGATGGCGGCCGGGGCGATCTTCGATGCCACCGCGTCGTACGTTCCCGCGTACGTGCTGGCGGCGATGCTCTGCGCGATCGCGGCCGCGCTGACTCTGTTCACTCGCCCGCCCGAACCCGTCTAGGCGCTCTGCTACACGCCCATCCGCGCACCGCCGCGCTCGATCATCCCCCACACGAACACGGCGACCCACACGGCCCACGGCGCGAGGACGTACGTCGCGACCCGCGCGCGGACCACGTCGTTCCGCTTCACGAACGCCCACGTGCCGAGGATCGCTGCCGCGAGCATGCCGGCCATGCCGAGGAGAGCGAGCACTGTGTGCAGCAGCGGGGTTCCGGGCCGAAGGTCCAGCCCGCCGATCTGGATCGCCATCATCGAGGTGGCAACGACATCGAAGGCGAACCCGGCCCACAGATGCGCCAGGTTGCGGCGCTGCACGGCCTTCTTGCGGAAGGCGCCCCACACTCCCATCGAATAGAGCAGGAGTGCGAAGAACAAGGCGATGAGACCGACCACGATGTTGAGCGGCATCGTTTCCCCCTCCGTTGCCGACGTCCCCTGCACTCACTCTACGACTCGCACCGCCGTTCGGACAGAGTCGTGAGTCGGGGTGATGCGATCGTGCTGGAAGGGGTATGTAGGACGCCTGGCAGAGAGGGGGTGAGCCTGATGCTCTGGACGATCTTCGCGATCCTGCTCGTGCTGTGGTTGCTCGGCTTCGGTTTCCATATCGGCGGGAGCCTGATCCACCTGCTCCTGGTGATCGCCGTCATCGTTCTGCTGATCCAGCTGTTCACCGGGCGACGGGTCGTATAGTTGACGGCTCACCGGCGGCGCGTGAGGCGGGGTCCGAAAGAAGGGCCTCGCCTCTCGACATCCTGCGGGTACAAACGAATAGTCGGACACGACTATCGTCAGGAGCTAGGCATGAGCAGCGGTATCAGGAGTTCGTTCCGCACCGCTTCAGCAGCCCCCCCACGAGTGCCCGACGCTTGAGAGCCTTCGCTCGGCGTGCGCGAAGCACTTCCTCCCGCCCGAGTACCGAGTCAGGAGAGACGACGCGACTAGCGCGGTGTGGGTGTCGCTCGACGGTCACCGGCTCGAGGTAGGCGTCCAGCCGTGCACCGTCGCGCGCCAAGGTATTGGGGTTGCCCCGCTCTCGTTGACACCTTAGCTTCGAACGGAAGCCGCCATTTCGGCGTCCTCCGCCCACATCTTCTCGTACTCCATCGGGCTGCGGTAGCCGAGCGACGAGTGTCGCCGGTGCGGGTTGTAGAAGCCCT
>DASXUP010000017.1:0-30854 GCA_036504755.1 Coriobacteriia bacterium | reverse complement strand
GTGGGCGACCGCGTACGAGCAACTAACTCAAAGATACGCGACAAACCGGCGGCCTGTTGGCTCAGGCGGTCTCAATCTTCGCCGCCTGCTCGAGCTGGCGGCGTTCAATCTCAATCTGCCGGATCCGGTACTTCTGAATCTTCCCCGTCACGGTCATGGGGAATTCCTCCACCAGCCTGACATACTGCGGGATCTTGAAATGCGCGATCTTGCCCCGGCAGAACTCTAGAATCTCGGCCTCGCTGGCCATCTCTCCCGGCTTCAGCCGGATCCAGGCGGCGACCGTCTCGCCCAGCAGCGCATCGGGCAGGCCCACCACCTGCACGTCGCCGATCTTGGGGTGCGTGTACAAAAATTCCTCGATCTCGCGCGGGTAGATGTTCTCGCCGCCGCGGATGATCATGTCCTTGATCCGGCCCGTGATGCGGTAGTAGCCGTCCTCGTCCACCGTGCCGAGGTCGCCCGAGTGAAGCCAGCCGTCCTCGTCCACGGCCTTCTCGGTAGCCTCGGGCATCTTGTAGTAGCCCTTCATGATGTTGTAGCCGCGGCACAGCAGCTCGCCCTGCGCGTTCGGCGAGCAGTCCCGCCCCGTCTCGGGGTCGACGACGCGCACCTCCACCTGGTCGTGCTTGCGCCCGACCGTCTCGCACTTGCGCTCGAGCGTGTCGTCCGTGGTGGTCTGGGTGAACACCGGCGAGGACTCGGTGAGGCCGTAGCAGATCGTCATCTCACTCGCGTGCATGCGGTCGATCACCTGGCGCATCGTCTCGATCGGGCACGGCGAGCCGGCCATGATACCCGTGCGCAGGCTGGTGAGGTCGAACATGTCGAACATCGGGTGCGCCAGCTCGGCGATGAACATCGTGGGCACTCCGTAGAGCGCGGTGGCCCGCTCCTTCTGCACCGCCGCGAGCACCATCAGCGGGTCGAACTGCTCGACTCCCACGACGATCGCGCCGTGCGTGAGGACGGCCAGGACGCCGAGCACTATCCCGAAGCAGTGGAAGTACGGCACGGGCAGACACACCCGGTCGGCCGGGCTCAGCTTCTGGCGCTCGCCGATGTAGAAGCCGTTGTTGAGGATGTTGCGGCTCGTGAGCATGACGCCCTTGGGGAAGCCGGTGGTGCCCGACGTGTACTGCATGTTGATGACGTCGTCGCACGTCTGCCCCTCGCGGGCCTCGGAGTACAGCTCGTCGCCGGCGTGCTCCCCTAGGACCAGCAGCTCGGGCATCGAGTAGAACCCGCGGTGCTTCTCCGGACCCATGTAGATGAGGCTCTTCAGCTTCGGGAACTCCTCGGAGTACAGGTGGCCGCGCTCCTGCACCTGCGACTCCGGTACGAGCTCGCGCACGAGCTGGATGTAGTCGACGTCGCGGAACGCGTCGATGACCACGAGCGCCTTCATGTCGGACTGCTTGATCACGTAGGCGAGCTCGTGGCTCTTGTAGACCGGGTTCACCGTCACGAGCACGACACCGATCTTCGCCGTCGCGAAGGCGAACGTCAGCCAGTCGGGCACGTTGCGCGCCCATATGCCGAGGTGGTCGCCCCTGCACAGCCCTATCGCGAGCATGCCCTTCGCGAGGTTGGTCACGCGCTCGTCGAACTGCCCGTACGTCCAGCGCAGGTCGCGGTCGGGGTAGACGATGAAGTCGTGTTCGGGCTGCTCGGCCGCCTTCCGGTCGAAGTACTCCCCGATGGTGAGGTCGCTGTGGAGTTCCATGGCCGGCTCCCCTACACCGGGGCGTACACGACGGCGAGGATCTGCGCGGGCGCGCCGTCGGACGCGCGTACCTCGTGCGGCACGATCGAGTCGTAGTAGATGCTGTCCCCGGCGCCGAGCAGGTGCGTGTCCTTGCCGTACTCGACCTCGATGGCACCGTCCAGCACGAAGATGAACTCCTCGCCTTCGTGGCTGGAGAGCGTGTGCGTCTCCTTGTCCGTGGGGTTGACCGTGATCGTGAACGGCTCCATGTGCCGCGCGGTCTTGCCTTTCGCGAGCGAGAAGAAGTCGAGCTCTCCGGCGTCGCTACGCGTCTCGAGGCTCTTCACCCGCGCCACCCGGTCGGCCTCGTCACGGCGCGTCACCACGGGCCCGACGCTCGTGTCGTCGTCGAGCAGCGTGCCGAGGCGCACGCCGAGGGCGCGCGTGATCTTGATGAGCGGCGCCAGCGACGGCGCTATCTCGCCCGCTTCAAGGCCGGTGATGACGCTCGTCTCACACTGACAGCGCTGCGCGAGCTCCTCGACGGAGAGCCCGAGGGACTCCCGCAGCGTCTTGATCTTCCCGCCGGTCCGACCGTTGTCCGCCATCCCGCCGTACCCCCTTGCCTGCCCGCAGACGTGCCCTTCCCTTTCGAGGAAAATGATGCGGGTTAACGGCGCCCGTGACCAGAGGGCGGCGGACCGGCCGCCGCTACTCGCTCTTCGGCTTGCCGGGCTCTCGCGTAGCATCGATGGGCTCCGTGGGCGCCTCCGCCGCAGCTGTCGTAGGCACCTCGGCCCGTGCGGGGGGCACGGCGGGCTGTGCCGCCGCCCAGGCTCGCCACTGCTGCAGCTCCCGCAGCGCGGGCCAGTCGGTGAAGGCGAGGAAGAGGATGGCGACGGGCAGTCCGACGAAGGGGACGAGGGTCAGCAGGCTCCAGGCACCTTCGAGACCGGCCTTGCGGAACGCGTGCCACAGGGCGAACACGATGACACCCAGGACCACGAGCGCGGCGAGCATGAACAGGAAGCCGCCGCCGGGGAAGAGATGCGGGCCGAAGCCGCGCGAGCCGAATCGCCCGGGGAATCCTTGGCCGCCGGGTCCCGGGAACCCGCGGAAGCCGGGGCCGTATCCACGACCGTACATGGATGACTCCTTTCGCAAGTGGCGAACGAGCGCGTCCGCCGTTCACAGCCGAGGGGACCGGCGCGATCGCGCTTAAGTCCCACCCTGCGATGATGCGCGCCCCCGAGGGGTCGGCGCGTCGGTCCGACGGCGTATCTTGCGGCTACGCCGGGGGTAGCAGCCTCGCGGGGACGCACGCCCGAGGGCGCAGGCGATGCCGCCGCGACGGTGGCGCAGCTAGCCGCGCTCGCCGAGCAGCCGCGTCAGCGACTCCACGAAGCGCTCGCGGTCCTCGTCCTCGAACGCCGACGGCCCGCGCGTGCGTCCGCCCGCGCGCCGATGCCGCTGCTCGGCGTGGCGCACCGCGAGCTCGGCGTCGATCGTGGCCAGCGAGAAGACTCGCCCGCGCGGGCTGAGCGCGCGGGCACCTCGGCCGAGGACCATGGCGGCGAGCCCGGTGTCCTGCGTGACGACGACATCGCCCGGCTGCAAGCGCTCGACGATGGCGAAGTCCGCGGCGTCGCGGCCCTTCGAGACCTGCACCGCCTCCACCCCCGCGCGCCCCAGATGCCGGCTGAGGTTCTGCGTCTCGTTCCCGACGAGAACGACGGCCGCGCCGCGGGAATGGGCGACGCCGAGCGCGTCCCGGGTGACGGGACACGCGTCGGCATCGATTAAGAGCGTGGTCATGCCGCTAGGGTACCCGAAGGCGGGCCCGTCAGAGAGTGCGCTTCCACAGGTCGCGAAGCTGGTTGTACGCGGCCGCCCCGACCGCCGGCTCGCCGCCGACGACGTAGCTGGGCTGAGCGAAGCCGGCACTGCCGTCGTGGAACAGGGTGACCCACGGCGACAGGCCCGTGCGGGGCGTCAGCAGCAGCGGCGTGTAGGTCATGAAGGAGAGCTGGCCGGCGGAGAGCGCGTCCCACGGTGACTCGCCCGACACGACGGTGCAACCCTTTCCGCTCATGCCGTAGTTGTCGACTCCGTACCGCGCCACGCGGTACGCGGTCTCGTAGCGCGACGCTCCCGCGATGCGGTCCACCGTCGGTGTCGTCGAAAGCGAGGCGATGGCGGTCATGACGGAGGTGGCGACCACGCTCGGGCCGCCCACGACGTGCACGCTGGTGATCCCGTTGCCGACTATCCACTCTCGCGTGGATTTCGGCAGACTCGTCGCGGTCACCATGAGGACCGGCGCGTCCGCGAACGCCGCGACCGGACCCGCGGCGAGCCCGTCGGCCCAAGCGGCTCCGTTGATGACGAACGCCTCGGTGGGGCGCCTCGTCGCCGGCGCGGCTCCTCCGACCAGCACCAGGCGCTTGTAGAGAGCCGCGGCGGAGGCCTCGTCCGCGATGAGCGCGGCGGTCTCGAAGCGGTCGCGTCCCTCGAGACGCTTCACGGCGGTCACGTACGGATCGGCCTCGAGCTGGGCCTGGACGGCGTCGGATATGGCGACCTCGGAGCCGCAGATGTAGACGGTGAACGTGTTGTCGCCCGCCCACACGCGCCATTTGTTCGCCGTGCCGAGGCGGTCGATCTCAGCCCGCACGTCGCCGGGCAGCCCCTGCTGCGCGGTGAGCAGGATGGGCATCCCCGTGCGAAGAGACAGCGACGTGGCCGCGAGACCGTCGGCGAAGTTCTGGCCGCTCGCCAGGATGACGCCGTTGCCCCACGGCCCTTCCCACCACCAGGGATCGTCCGCCGCGTTCCACATCTGGCGTGAGACGGCGACGGAGGTCCCGTAGCGGGACGGGCCCGCGATCCTGTCGGCGTCGCCGACGATGACGTGGATCTCGTAGGCGGCCGAGGTGTTCGCGACGTTGGCGATGGAGTCGCGGCTATAGCCGGCGCCGGTGCCTCCGGCGGCCGGGCGATGCCGGAAGTAGTACGTGCCGGCCCGGGGCGCGACGAAGTACATGCTCGTCATCCCCGAGTCCCACCAGCCCGCGGGGGACTGCGCGCCGAGGAGCGGCGGCGCGTTGTTCGGGTCCGCGGTCCCGGCGAACGCCAGCGAGGTCGCGTCGCAGGAGCCGGCGGTCGAGCCGTACACGTCGAGGTACGAGCCTCCCTGACCGGACAGCCGCTGCACGTTCACCACGATCGGAGTGCCCGCCGAGGCCACCTTCACCTTGAACCAGTCCTCGTCGCGCGTGAGGAGGAACTTCGGCGGCAGGCTGGCGAACACGTGGCGGCTCACTGGGGGGAGTGTCGGCGCGGTCCTCCACGTGGCATCGACGGCATCGTACGCGTCGGCACCGAAGTACGTCGCCTCCCTGACGTCGGCCTCGCGCGGGTGACCGTTCACCGCAGAGGCGCCGGCGACCGGCGAGAGGACGAGCACCAGCGCGAGAACGAGCGCGGACATGCGACCGTACCGTGCCATCGGATCACACTCCCTGGTCAAGAGCTACCTGACGATGAAGACCGGCGTCCCCACGACGACGAGATCGTAGAGCTGCTCGATGTCGCGGCGGAGCATGCGGATGCAGCCGTGGCTCGCCGCGGTCCCGATCGAGCCGATGTTCTCGGTGCCGTGGATGCGAATGCCGTCGGCGCTGAGGTTGAGTGCTCTCGTGCCCAACGGGTTGCCGGGCCCCGGGGCGATGTAAGGCGGCATCCCCCTGCCCCAGTCGCTGCCGGGGTTCACCCAGGTGGGCATGTAGCGCTTCTCGACGATCCTGAACGTGCCGATCGGAGTGGGATAAGCGGGCTGCCCGACGGCGCAGTTGTAGCCGTGCAGGATGTAGCCTCCGTTCGCGGGATCGTAGAGCCGCAGATAGCGCTCGGAGACCACGACGAGGATCGCCCTGCCGACGTTCTTCTCGGTGATCCGCGGTCTCAGGACCTTCACGGGCAGGGTGACCGGCGGCTGTGCCGCGCCGGTGCGCGCCTCGGCCTTCAGGGCGTCCAGCAGGATCCAGCGCGCGGCTGAGCTGTCGAGACGCTGCCCTACGGCGGACGCCTGCAATTTCAGGCGCTTGCCGCTCACGTACCACAATGAGTTCAGCATCCTCACGTCGGTCCTGGCGGCGACGTACGACACGAAGCTCCGCACGCCGAGCGGGCTCACGATGAAGCGCGGCGTCAGGTCCATGGGATCGGCGCCGCCGGCGGCGTACGCCTGAGCGAGCATCGCGTCGGCATCGAGGACGAAGGCGGAGGCGGCCGAGAGCGACAGCGTGCGATCTCCCGCGACCACGGTCAGAGTCGGCAGGTCCGAAGGCCTCACGTACGCGTAGATGAGCGTGCGCGCCTGCGCCTCGGTCAGCCCGCCGAGGTCGTGCCCGGCGACGCTCACGTTCGCGGGCACGGTCCCCCGCTGGACGAGAGGAGGCGGCGTGTTCGGGCTGGTTCGCGGCGCCCCCGGCAGGGGCGGAGCAGCGTTGGGCAAGGCCCATGCCGGAAGAGCCGTCAGGACGAGGGCCGCCACGGCCAAAGAGACGACGAGCGCACGCAACGACTTGGAGTGAGCCATCATCCGTCCTTCACGAGGAGTAGCGGTGGCTGGAAGTATACGGTCCGGACGGGGAGGCACGCCACTCGTCTCCCCTGACGAACGCCCGCGTGACATACTGTCAAGCGGACCCAGGGGGGACCGTGATGATCGACGAGGACCTGGTAGAACGGGCCGCGCTCGTGGCGAGGGAGGCACGCCGCGCGTACGTCCTCGCCACCGCTTCGATCGCGTTAGCGTTGCTCTCGCTCGCGTCGGTGGTCGCGGTCGGCGTGCTGTCGTTCGCCGACCGCCCAGCGCTGGCGTGGCTCGGCCCCGTCGCGGCCCTCGGCGGCCTGTCCGCGTGGGCCGCCGGCGTCGCCTCGGCCGGTGTGGCGCTCGGCTCCGAGCACAGCCGCCGCGCGCTCGTCGGGCTCGCACTGTGCGCGTTCGCCGCGACGTGCTTCGTCCTGATGGTGCTCGGCCTCTCGATCGCCGCTTAGCGCGCCGCCCTGCCGAAGAGTGACGCAGGGCATAGAATCCGCCTTCCTCGGCTGACGAGTATGCGAGGGTAGCCCGCGCGTGGCCGCCGGACGCATCACGTCCGAGGGCGGTTCCGACCGCCGGGCGGAGGGAGGGACCATGTCCCTGCGAACGCTGGTGTCCTCGAGCCCGGGCCTGACCCGCCTCCTCCTCTCCCACGCGCCGCCGTCCCTCTTCGAGCGCCGAGGTCCGGCCTTCGCGAGACGGGTGCTCGACATCGCGATCGGCCGGACGGCCGCGTACCCGGCGTTCCTGGCGGAGCACGGGATCGACCCGTCGGACGTGACGTGGGAGCGCTTCACGGACCTGCCGGTGACGACGAAGCGCGAGTACCTCGACCGCTATCCGCTGCGCGACCGCGTCGTCGACGGCGACCTGCATCGCTCGTACGTGATCGAGCGGAGCTCGGGAACGGGGGGCGGATGCTACTACTGGCCGAGGCTCCCCGAGCAAGACGCGGATGCCCTCGCGCACATCGACATGGGGATGCGCATGTACTACCACATCGACACCGTGCCCACCCTGCTCCTGTCGACGCTGGCGCTCGGCACCTGGGTGGGCGGCGTCAAGTTCGCCGAGGTGCTGCGGCGGCTCGCGGCGTCCGGGAAGTACCCGGTCACGGTGGTCACACCCGGCACGAACCTCGAAGAGACCCTGCAGCTGGTGCGCGACCTCTCGCCCGAATACGAACAGACGCTGCTCTTCGGCTACCCGCCGTTCCTCAAGACCGTGCTCGACGAGGGCGCGGCACGCGGGATCGCATGGCCGCGCTACCACGTGCGGCTCGGGACGGGCGGAGAGGGGTTCCCCGAGGAGTGGCGCGAGCACGTCATGGCGAGGCTCGGCCTGGATCCCGAGCGCGACCTGCTGGCGATCATGGGCGGCTACGGCGCGGCCGACCTCGGCGGAGGCAATGGGGTCGGCAACGAGAACGCGTTCACCGTGCTGGTCCGGCGCCTGTGCCTGCACGACGCGCCGCTCTGCCGCGACCTATTCGGCGAGGAGACGCTGCCGAACCTGTATCAGTACGACCCCGGCTCCGCCTACATAGAGGAGATGGCCGAGCAGCTGGTGCTGACCGTGTCCGCCGCGATCCCGCTCGTCCGCTACGCGATCCACGACCTCGGCGGGACGATCCCGTTCGAGACGGTGGCGGCGGCGCTGCGCGACCACGGGCTCGACGCGGCGGCCCTGATGAAGGAGCACGGACGCTCCGTCGCGGACATCTGGCCGATGCCGTTCCTGTACTGCTACGGGCGGGCCGACGGGACCGTGAGCGTGGGCGGCGCGAACGTCTACCCGGAGAACGTCGCGGCGATCCTCGCCGGCGCGGACGACACCGACATCCTCGGCCACAAGCTCGGCATCGTGAACGAGCGGTTCGTCATCCTGCTGGAGCATCGCGACCCGATGCTGACGAAAGCTGATTCGCGGGCGCTGGCAAAGAGGTATCATCCTCTCATAGTGGAGGGGCTGCAGCGGGTCAACAGCGAGTACAGGGACCAGTACGCCGGCAACAGGCGCGTGGCCGACCCGCTCATCGAAGTGTTCGCGGCCGGCAGCGGTCCCTTCAAGGACGACGTGGGCAGGCTCAAGAGGCGGTACACGGTCCAGGGGCATCCGGCAGCGGCTTGATCCGCCGCAACGGCCGCCCCCCCGGGCCCTCGCCCGGGGGGGCGGTCTGCAATGGTGCAGGGGCTGTCTTTGTTTCCCCTCATCAGCATGGTGCTCGGCATCATGCTGATGATCGTGACCGCGTGTATGCCCGCCCGGCAGACGCGCAGCACCATCCTGTTCTTCCTGCTCAACCTCTCGACCGCGATCTGGTGCGGCGGCTACTTCGTCCACATGAACCTCGAGGGCGCGCTGGACCCCGCCCTGTCGCGCCCCGGGTCGGTGGAGTACCTCGTGCTCGCGCCGATCCTCTTCGGCGTGGCCGCCACGCCCACGTTCCTGTTCCTCTTCGGAGCCGAGCAGGCGGGGCACGACCGCTGGTCTCGGCCGAGGTGGCTGGCGGTCGCGGTGGCCCCGCTCGTGCTCACGATGGTCGCTGGCATGACGAACCCGTGGCATCACCTGTTCATCACAGGCGAGGTGGCCGGGGCCGTCGTGTACGGACCGCTCGCCCGGATGCATCACCTCTCGGCGCTCGTCCTGGGCGCCACAGGCTTCGTGTGGTGCGTCCGGTCGCTGTGGACGAGGCCCGGCGGGCGCCGGGCGGACGCGGTCGCGTTCGGGCTCAGCGCCATGCTGCCGTTCGCCGGCGGTCTGGCGTGGATGACGCGCGATGTCACTCATCTCGCCTCGCACGCCATCGCGACACCCGTCCTGCAGCCGATCGCCAACATCGTGCTGGCGGTCATCGTGTTCCGCTCGGGCCTCGCGAACATCGTCCCGGTGGGAACGCTGCAGGCGATCATGGAGAACACCGACGCGCTCCTCGGCTACCTCGATCCGCGGCTCACGTTCGTCTCGGCGAACTCGGCGTTCCTCGACCGCGTCGGACTGAGCGCCGGCCTGCTCAGCGGCCGGGCGTTCTCCGAGGTGATGCGTGACGGGGCGCTGGTGTCGATGGTCGACCGGGCGAGCCGTCTGCAGGAGCGGGTGGAGCAGCGCGGTTGGCCCGACGCGCTCGGCGACGACGAGCAGGCGGCGGCTTCCTACTGGAACTGGAGCCTGCGGCCCGTTCGGAACAGGAACCGGCTGCAGGGCTTCGTCTTCTCTCTCTCCGAGGTCACCGACGAGGTACGCGACGCCGAGCTCAGCGCCGCCTCGAGCCGGCTCACCCGCCGGCTCCACTCCACCTTCGACCCCGAGACGACGCTGCCGCGGATCCTCGCGTCGGCGGGCGCCGCCCTCGACGCCGAGGCGTCCGTCGTCCTTTGGGACGACGGACGGTGGCGCTGGGTGAGGCGCTGCTCGAGCCGGCGCACCGTGTGGGAGACGTTCGACCCCGGGGCGGCGCCGCAGCTTCACCTGGCGATCCAGGCGCGGCGGCCGGTCGTCGTGTCCGACGCGCTCACCGATCCTCGCTTCCGGTTGGCGGACGCGGCGGCCCTCGGGCAGCGGCGTATCCTCGCCCTGCCGCTCACCGTGCACGACGCGATGCTGGGCGCAGTCAGCTTCGGCGCACCGGGCCCCGGCCACGTGTCGCGCGCCGAGCTCGCGTTCGGGCGCTCGCTCGCGCGCTCGGTCGCTGTCGCGGTCGAGAACGCGCGGCTGTACCAGTCCGAGCGGCGCATCGCCGACACGCTGCAGGACGCCATGGCCTCCGTGCCCGAGCAGATCGAAGGGCTGGAGACGGCGCACTGCTACCGGTCCGCCACGGAGGCGGCGCGGGTCGGCGGCGACTTCTACGACATCTTCCGCGTGGGGCACGGGCAGGTGGCGCTCCTCATCGGCGACGTGTCCGGCAAGGGGATCCAGGTGGCTGCCCTCACCACGCTGGTCAAGAACACCATCCGCTCCGAGGCGATGCGCTCCGCCTCGGCCGGGACGATCCTCACGAGCGCGAACGACCTCATCAAGCGGCAGCTCGAGGTCGGCACGTTCGCGACCGCGTTCATCGCCCTGCTGGAGCTGGAGACCGGCCTGCTGCGCTACGCCTCCGCCGGGCACCCCGAGCCGCTGCTGGCGCGGCGCGACGGGCGAGTGGAGCCGCTCGGCGGCGGGTCCGTGGTACTCGGCGCGTTCGAGGACGCCACGTATCGGTCGCAGGAGGCGGAGCTGGCGCGCGGCGACCTGCTGCTGATGTTCACCGACGGGCTCATCGAGACCCGCCGGCCGAACGCGACGGGCGAGGAGGACCTCCAGAAGCTCCTCGCCTCCCTGGTGTGGAAGGAGCCCGCCGAGGTGGTCGACGAGGTCGTGCGCCGGGCCACCGAGGCCTGCGGCGGCGAGCTGAAGGACGACGTCGCGGTGCTGGCGGTGCGGCTCACCTGAGCCGCGGGAGCCGATGGCGGAAACGAAGAGGCCAGGGCGCTTGCGCCTCTGGCCTCGGCATGACGATGGCGGGATGTACGGGACTCGAACCCGCGACCTCTGGCTTGACAGGCCAGCGCTCTAACCAACTGAGCTAACACCCCGTAGCGAACAGCGAGGGAGATTCTAGCCGCCAGCCTCAGCGGTGTCCAGCGGCCGCGAGTGCCGGCTAGTGCGCCGTGCTCGTGGTCGTCTTGCTCTTGGTCGTCGCGGCCGTGTGGGCGTACGTGCTCCAGCCGCTCTTCGTGCCGGCCTTGCCGTTGACGTCGACCGCCCAGACCCGCCACCGCCGCGTGCTCGACAGCACGCGCGCCTTGTAGCTGGTCGTCTTGAGCCCAGTGATGACCTGGCTCGTGCCCCACTTGCCGCTGACCCGCGTCTGGATCTCGAACGCGTACGTCACCGAGCCGCCAATCGGGTCGCTCACCTTCGACCACTTCAGCGTGGTGCTGTCCGCGTTGATGCGAGCTCCGTCGTCCGGCGATATCTGCCGAGGCGCCTTCAGCGGCTCGGTCGCCACCACGGGCGCGGGCGGCGGCGCGACCGGGACCGTCACCTCGGCGGACACCGTCGAGACCGCAGCGGGGGTGACGGTGGGTTCGGGGGTCGCGGTGGCGACCTCGGCAGTCTTGGGCTCCTGCTTGGCAGCCGTCGCGCGACCGAGCGCGAACCCGATGGCCACGCCGATGACCAGCATCAGCGCGGCGCTCGCCGCCAGCGTGATGATGAAGCGCTGGTTTCGGCTCAACCCGTCGCGATCGGAAGACGAGCTCCGCGACGTTGCCGCAGCGGCGCGCCGGCCCATCCGTGTGTCGTCCTCGATGTCGCCCCAGTCGTCGCTCACGAGCACCTCCTCGCCTCAACGTGAATACTACTACGCCTTCAGCAAAGGGTGCGCCTGCGGGCAGGACGGGTGCGACCGGCCTCGCAGCTTACCGCGCGATTCGTTCGCTGGAAGCCGGGATCGCGACTGCGTCAGTGACGTATGACACGCTTTCCGTTTCAATTTTCCCTGCGGCAGCCGCCGCACCGCTCATCCGGTACTTATGTAGGTGACAAACCCGAGTCCGCCATTTCTTTCGGCGGGCTTTCTTATTGGGCCAACCGAGGGGGGCGCGTATGATTGGGGCATGCGGAGCGGGCGGGACACCTGGACGGTTGTTGCCTTCACCTCCGCCGTGGTCTTTGTGACGACGGCGGGGATGCTCTATCAGGTGCCCGTCATCGCCGCACCCTTCGCTGCGGGGGGGCTTGCGTGCCTTGTCATAGTCGGCCTTCGTACCCGGGCGGCACAGAAGGGGGAGAAGCTGCTTCCCCATGTTGTAGACGGGAAGGCGCTTCTAGACCATTACGTGTACGTCCAGGGGGAGTGGAAGCGTCCGTTCTATGATGCCTATGTCGAGTGGTCGGACAAGGTAGCGCAGACGCTCAAGATGGAAGAACGGAGGGGGTTTGAGGCAAAGAACTGGCGGGAGAACCCCGCGACTCCCGCATACGCCTCTGCACACACGGACGAGCTTAGGGCGGCCCTCAAAGACCAGATACGATACCTTGAGCGGGCCGCTGGACGAGAGGGTGAGTGAAATGGAAGATCGAGAGCCCATCCCCTTCGATGAGGCCATGCGCCGCATGCTCGACGCGCCCTACAAGAAGCAAGAGCGCGGAGCAAGCAAGCAGCAGGTCAAGAAGACTCAGACGCACGAGATCAAGAAGACACAGAAGTAGAAACGGTCGGCTCGCTCGATGGATAGGACTACAGGGTTACTTGTGGGCCACGAGCGCAGCCAGCATCAGGAGAAGTATCCCTAGCTGTACCGCTAACCCGAGCCAATCGCACACAGAGCTGGAACTCGGCATTGGCAGGTTGGTCACCACCTTTCAGCGGATTCTCCTCCTGTCAGGGGCCGTGCCATCGGCACCCTTAGTAACGCGCTTCAGAGCGAGCCGACCATGTGCGATCACAGGGGAAGCGTACACCTACGGACGGTAGTAGAGGCGCTTCCCCTGTATGCCTCTGAGGGCATCTGCCGTGCGCTCTAGATCGGTTAGCTTCCGGTGGTTGTAGCGGAAGTCGAACTCGGCGATGTAGCGCTGTAGATGCTCCTCTGAGACATGCTGATAGACACCAGTGAGTCCGCGCTTGAGGATGCCGAAGTAGCCCTCAATCGTGTTCGTGTAAACGTCGCCACGCACATACTCAGCGTGCTTGTGGCAGACAGTCTCGTGTGAGAAGTCCGGCAGCAGGACGCAGCGGTTCATGCCCTTGTAGACATTGGCCTCATCGGTACACACACGCGTCCCGCGCTCTACGTTGTCGCTGATGATGGGAAGCAGGGTGTTGGCCTTAGTGTTCGGCACCTGCCATGAGCGCACGTTGCCGCCACGTTCGACCATCGAGAATATCTGGTGCTTAGAGGTGTTGCCGTGAAAGAGCGGGTCAACGCCCTTCTTGTTGCCCCAGTAGGTCTCGTCGGCCTCTACTGTCTCGCCGTCGCCGCCTAGCTTGGGCAGCAACCCGCCGTCACTCATGGCTTCTCTGATCCGGTGAGACATGAACCACGCGGTCTTGTACTGCACTCCCAGCGTCCGCATGAGCTGATGCGAGCTGATGCCCTTCTTGGAGGAGCAGAGCAGGTACACGGCCAGCAGCCATTTGTGCAGCGGCACCTTGCTACGCTCAAAGACCGTACCGACCGTCACCGTGAACTGCTGCTTACAGGCGTTGCACTTCCAGACACCAGGCCGATGCTTCTTGCCCTGCAATCGTGTGGCTTCGCCTATGACGCCACAGTGGGGGCAGATAGCGCCCTCGGCCCAACGTAGCTGCTCTAGGTACTCACGCGCCGCTGTGTCGTCGTGGAAGTACGGCTGGTCGAGTGGTGACATACAGAACCCTCCCCGTATCGAGAAAGGGTTGCGCCCCCCTCCAACCGGGCTACAGGGCGGTTACAAGCGCCTTGAAGAAGCTAGATTGGACGGCCTCTAGCGCCCACGCCATGAGCAGGTAGGTGGCAGGTGTTCTAGGTGGTCCTTGGTACTCGTGCTGGTAATCCCAGTCGAACGGTCCTCGGACTCGCACCCTCAGAACATCACGGCACGTTCCTCTAGCCGGAATCGCTAGGCTCCCGACCGTGATTCCCCCTAGTTCTCAGAGTGGAGCCGAGGCCGCTGTTTGTCGCAGCGGTCATCAGGTCTCCTTCCCTGAGGGGGAGCGCAACCCTATTCTCCTGTCAACACGCCTACCTTGCTTTACCAGGGAAGGTTTGTCAACTACCCAAGTACCGCTCATCCCCCGAATCCTACCGTTGATTTGCCGCCGGTCGGAGCTTTCGCCTCCCCGTCAGGAGATCTTCTCTTCCGCCACCATTCCACGGTGATCACCCATATCCTTCCACCAAATGGCCATCGCTCTCGATCGCGACGAGCCGCAACGGGTGCTCGCGTGTGACAGGCAGAGGAAGTGACGGGTGGCAGACACAAGGGGCGCTCCGCGGTGACGTCACGATCGCCGCGTCACCGGCAGGGGCGCTCGGGCCTCCTATCGGGAGTGTCACGCGTCCTCGCGCTCGCTTGCATCGCCTTGTTGGCCGTGCCGATGTTCGCGCTGACCCCGACGCACGCGCTCACCTCGGAGACCGTCACGATCGACGGCTCCTTCGACGACTGGGTCCCTGTCAAGGCGGACCCGGACAACATGCTCCAGGACACCGTCATCCCTAACGACCCGGACACCCCAGGCCAGCCCGACCGCGACATCCAGTACGTCGGCGCGACTTGGGACTCCACTTACCTCTACCTGTACTGGCGGCGGACCGCGAACGGTACCAAGGCGATAACGTTCGGGGCGTACATCGACCGGGGGAACGACCGTTCCCTGAACTCCACGGACATGGTCGCGTGGTTCACGCTCGGCAACGGGCGGCCACACGCGCAAGCGCCCGGGGGCGCGGGGTTGCTCTGGTACGAGCCCGCGAGTCCGAGCGGCGCGGACACGATGGGAGCCGACGGCGCCACACCGCTCGGCACCGCGTGGAAGCTGGACGCCGGGGCGCCGGTGACGATGGAGGGCTATCTGTCGTCCGCCGGTATCGAGGTGGAGGGGCGGATCCCCTGGTCTGCGCTGCGGCTCGCCCCCGGCTCGCCCGTCAACATCCACTTCTGCTGCGGGAACGGCGTGAAGTTCGCGCCGCAACCCGACGGGCAGATCGAGGACAACGTCGGCGGCCCCCTCTCGCTCACGCAACGCGCCGTGTCGGTCACTCCGGACCGGGTCGGTGGGGTCGCGGCGGGCGGCACGGTGAGCTACGCGCACACGATCTCGAACTCCGGCAACACGACCGAGACGTTCGACCTTTCTGCCGTGAGCTCGTCAGGCTGGGACGCGCGCATATACAGCAGCGGGGGCATCACTCCGATCGCGAGCGTGACACTCGGTCCGGGGCAGACGTACGGGATCCTGGCGAAGGTGGCCGTGCCGGCCACCACGACCGCGGGAACGGGGGACGTCACCCAAGTGACAGCCACGTGCCAGGCCGACCCGGCCGTGACCGGAACGGCGAGTGACACGACCCGAGTGGGGAACCTGACCATCACTCCGGACCACTCCTACGCCCTCACCCCGGACAGCATCGGGCTCTACGCCCATGACGTCATGAACAACACGTCAGCGACGCAGACGATCGTGCTCTCGGCCACGTCGAGCGCGGGATGGCCCGTGGAGGTCCGGGACGCGGGCGGCGGCAGCACGCTCGCCACGATCACTCTCGGACCGGGCGAGACCATCGCCGTCATCGCCCGCCTCGCCATCCCGGCCACGGCGACGATCGGCATTCAGGACGTCACGACGGTGCAAGCCGTCTTAGCCTCCGACCCATCGATCTTCGCGACGGCTCATGACACGACGCGTGTGGAACCGGTCCTCGATATCGCTCCGGACAACTCCGCCTCAGCGGGACCGCAGACCATTGTGTCCTACTCTCACACGATCACGAACAGCACGGCGGCGACGGCCGTGGTAGGTCTCTCCGCCGTCTCCTCGGCCGGGTGGACGGTGTACTTCTACGACTCGGATCTTGTCACTCGGATCACGATGGTCGCGGTCGGGCCCCTCGGTGGGACGAGGGTGGTGAACGTGAGGATCTCGGTCCCGGCGGTCACCGAGGGTATCGTCGACACCACCACGGTCACGGCGACAGCCGATGGCCACACCGCAAGCTCGACGGACGTGACCACCGTGCACCAGCTCGTCCTCTACGGCACCCCAGGCCGGACGCGTGAGTCGACGAGCTTCTCGCTGGGTTCCACCGCTTACGCTCAGGGCGCCGGGCTCCCACCCAAGTCGAACGTGCGGTTCGCGTGGGTCGACCCCTCCGGCAGCATCGCCTCCACCGGGCCCCTGACCACCGTCGACGCCAACGGGCTCGCCTTCGCGGACTACACCTTCGGGCTCTCCGCCCCCCTCGGCGTCTGGTCGTGCCGCCTGCTCGACGGCACCGGCAAGACGTTGCACACGGTGCCGTTCACGGCGAGTGTGAAGGGCACGATCAGCGCGCTGACGGCGAACGGCGCATCCGATCCGGGACAACCGGTGCTCGTCGACACGACGCTGTCCGGCAGCGGGCCCGCGACCATCCCCGCATCGACGGCGACGTACGTGGTGTGGTGGGACGACAACGGCAGTGGCGCGTTCGACGCGGGGGACACGTACATCGATGCCGCGGGAGCGGCACATACCTGGGACGGCGTCTCCAGCGTCTCGACGCACGTCAGCAACCTGCCCACGCTGATGCCTGGCGAGACCTGGAGCGAGAGCGGCGGCGGCTGGTCGGTGTCGAACGCGGGCTTCCCGTACCGGGGGACGTATCATGTCACCGAGACGTGGCGGACCTCGGGCGGGCTGCTCATAGACACGAAGACGACCTCCTTCTACTCCGTCCCGGTCCTCGGCGCCCTGATCGTGCTGTTCATCGCGCTCCTCGTCGCGCCGCTGGCATGGCTTCTTCGCCGCCGCCGCCGGTGGCTCATGTACTACGTGCTGTCGGCGTTCGCGTTCACCCTGCTGTCCGTGCTGTTCCTCCAGCAGACCGGCACCGACTCACTCGTAGCCTCGTGGGAGAACGCCCAGGTCGCCTGGCTCGCGACCCTTGTCGGCTTCCCCGTCCGCACGGCGGCGCTCGGCGGCCTGGTGATCGCGAATCCCGCGGGCTGGTCGCTGCTTAAGATCGGCATCGAGTGCTCGGCTGTCATCGAGATGACGGTGCTCGTGGGGCTCGTCGGCTTCTACCCCGGTTTCCCAGTCCGCGACCGTGTCGGACTGGCGGCGGCAGGCGTCGCGGCGACGTACCTCGTGAACCTCGCGAGGCTGGCGATCATCGTCGGCATCGCCGCGCGATTCGGGCCGGGATCGCTGTTCGTGGCACACGCCATCGTCGGAAGGACGTTCTTCTTCATATGCGTGGTCGCCCTCTACTGGTGGCTGCTCACGCGCACGACGCTGCAGCGTCTCCGCAAGGAGCTGAGCGGCGCATGATGGAGCGCATCCTGCCGTTCGCGGTCTTCTGGGGAGTGTGGATCCTCATCCCGATCCTCGTCGACGGGCTGGACACGCTCTACCACCTCGGCGTCGTCTTCCTCTTCCGCCGCCGAACGCGACGCTGCGCGCACGACGATGACGCTCTGCCGAGGATCTCGGTCGTGATCCCGGCGCACAACGAGGAACTGACGGTCGATCGCTGCCTCAACTCGCTGAAGGTGCAGGACTACCCGCACGAACGCCTCGAGGTGATCGTCATCGACGACGGAAGCACGGATGCCACCTCCGAGGCGGTAGCCGAGCACGTCAACGGGAACGGCAACGGGAACGGCAACGGCCGGAACGGCGGTGGGGTGCGGGTCAACGGCACGTTCATCCCCGTCGGGGACTTCTCCGGCGTCGTGAAGCTCGTCAGCAAGGAGAAGGCGGGCAAGGCCGCCGCGTTGAACACCGGCATCGCGGTCGCGCACGGCGAGATCATCGTGAACATCGATTGCGACGTCGTGCTCGCACCTCACACGCTGCGCCGCACGGCCGAGGCGTTCATGCGCGACCCGCGGCTCGCCGCCGCCACCGGCAACATCCAGGTGAGCTGGGACATCGTCGAGGAGCGCGACAAGAGCGGCGACATCGTGCTGGACGCCGACGGGCGCCCGGTGGTGCGCGAGCTCGGCGTCTGGGAGCGATTCCTCGCCCGCTGTCAGTTCCTCGAGTACCTGCACGCCTTCTGGCTCGGGCGCGAGGCGCAGGACGTGACGCAGTCTATCTACACCCTCTCCGGGGCCTTCTCCGCGTTCCGCCGCGAAGTGCTGCTCGAGTCGATCCACTACCGCTCCCTTACCGTCTCGGAGGACACCGACCTGACGTTCGATCTGCATGGCCGCCACGGCCGGGTCGGGTTCATCCCCGAAGCGATCGTCTTCATGGAGCCGATGCTGACGTGGGACGACCTGTACGCGCAGCGCGTCCGGTGGCATCGCGGTGAGCTCGAGTGTTGCGCCGCGCACGCGGAGCTCATCGGGAACCGGCGCCACGGAGCGTTCGGCCGGTTCGTCCTGCCGAAGATGCTGATCGTCGATCACTCGCTCGCTTTCCCGCGGCTCGTGTGGATGTTCCTGCTGCCGCATCTCGGCATGTTCGGGTACTCCACCACGGTCGTGCTCACCGCGTGCGCGGTGATGTACGCGTTCTACGTGTTCATCGAGGCTGTCGGTATCGCCGCCGTCCTCGCGCTCGTGCGCGACGCACCGACGCGCGGCGAGGTCCTCGCGTCTCTGCCGATGGCGCTCGTCCTGCCCGTCTATCGCTTCGGGCTGTTCTTCGCGCGGATGTCGGGCTTCCTGCGCGCGCTGCTCGAACCGCCGGAGTGGACGGTCGCCGGACCGTCGGTCGATCTCCGCCGAGGTGCGGCGAACGTCGCCGCCGCGCTCATCGCGGGATCCGGATGGATCGGCGGCGCCCTCAACAGTGTGGCCGCGGTCGCCGTGACGGTAACCGGCTGGGGCCCGGCACTCGCACGGCTGCGCGGCGCAGCCGTGCGCCTCGGCGCGCTCCTGCTGCTGTGGCTCGTCTTCGCATATGGCGTGATCGCCATGGGCGTCGCGTTGGGGGCGGGCAAGTGACGTGACGCGTCTGAGACGGACATCTCGACTCGCGTCCTCGGAGCGGTTCTGGGCCGCCGGCACCGCTCTGCTCTCCCTTACGGTGATCGTGCCCCGCTACCTGATGCAGCTGCGCTTCGGCCCGGGTTGGGACGCGTACGCCTTCCTCCTCAACGCTCTCGAGTTCGCGGGTAAGGGCAAGGACTACATCGAGATCTATCGCCCCCCGCTCCTGTCCTTCCTCGTGTCGCTATTCGTGCGAGCCGGCATCGACGCGCCCTGGCCTTCGTTCTTCGTGGACGCGGCAATCACGCTACTCGGCGTCGTGGGCCTCTACCTGCTATTTCGTCAGGCGATGAGCCGTCCGTCCAGCCTGCTCGGGGCGATGGCGTTCCTGGTCCTGCCGGACATCGTGGAGAACCTCTCGGCCGGGATCACGGACCTGATCGCCGCGGCGGCGTCCATCTGGCTCGTGTACTTTGTCGTGCTGGCCGTACGCAAGGACCCGAAATACCTCACGTGGGCCGTGGTGCTCGTCCCCGTCGGCTTCATCTCGCGGTTCACGGCGGGTCTGATGCTGCTGGTGATCGTGTTCGCGGTGGTATACGACGGCAGACTCGAACGCTTCCTGAAGCCGGCGGCGATCGGCGCCGCGTACTCGGCAGTGGTGCTCGTCCCCTACTTCGCGTACTACTGGTGGCGCTTCGGCGATCCGCTCATCCAGCTCGGCGAGCCCCTCATCGCCGCAACGGCGACGTCGCGCATCGGCATGCTGGCGGGCGCGATAGAGCCGAGCACGTTCTTCATCACCGGGCTTCCCGGGATGCTGGGCGCGGGGTGGACCGGATGGGCGCTCACGGCGCTGCTCGCGGGCGGGCTGACCCTGCTCGTCGCCGCGGTCTTCTCCCGCTCGAAGAACCTCACCGCCCCGCGCGGCCTCCTGCTGGCGCTGGGCTTCTGCGCGGCGGCGTGGCTGTCCGTCGGACCGACCTCGTTCGTCCCGGTGCTTCTCTTGTGGATCGCCGTCCTGGGCTGGATGGTGCCGCGGTGGCTCGACAAAGACCACGACGGCCTGACCTTCTTCGCGTCCCTCATGCTGTTCTGGATGGCGCTGTACCTGACCGTGCACTCTCACATGCTCGTCAAGGTCAGCCGTTACTTCATCACGATGGCACCGCCCGCGATGTTCCTGCTGATCTTCCCGCTCGAACAGCTGCTCCGGCGGCGCGGCGACGGGATCCGGGGAGCGGCTGCGGCCGTCGCGGCGGGACTCTGTCTCGCCGCCATGCTCGGTCTGGTCGCGACGGCATCGTTCGCACGGCTCTCGGATCTGCCGATGCGGGACTTTCGCGGGTACGCCGAGGCGAGCGCGTGGTTCGACGCGCACATCCCCGAGGCGGAACGCGAGATAGCCGCCGACGCGTTCCCCGCTCTCCGCTACCGGCTCCGCCGACGGCTCTATCCGATGCCTCCTTTCGAAGGAGGATCGGCGAGGAGCCAGATGGAGCGGTGGCTCGACACGTACTCCATCGACTACTTCGTGACGGTGCACTCGTATCCGCCGCTCCCCGGCTTCTCGCGAGTGTTCCGGTCCAGCGACGTCTCGATCCTCCAGCGGACGACCCCGGCGTCCGGCCGCGAACGGATCCTGCTGGTAGGCCGTGCGGTGGACCGCCATCTCGACCAGTACCTCGGCAGTGAGGGACCCTTGGTCAACGCCTACCTCGACATCGTTCCCGACGACTACGCCGGCACCGCAGGCACGTGGATCGACGAGCTCACTCGGCGGCAGCTCGCCGGGTTCGAAGCCGTGTACCTCTACCGGTTCAACTTCCACGACAAGGAGGCCGCCGAGAAGCTGCTGCGAGACTACGCCGCTACCGGCGGCACGATCTTCGTCGACGCCTCGGGGAACCTCGGCGGTCCGCCGGTCGTTCCGTCCGGCGTGGAGGGGATGTCCTTCCTCGACGTGCTCGTCTCGCGCGGGTCCGTCCCCCCAAGGGGACGAGCGCGCGTGCTGGAGCCGTCACTCGCGACCTCTTGCGGCACGGAGCCGAGGCTCGGGCCGTTCGTGTCCGAGGAGGGCGGCCCCTGGTTCGCGGCGGCTTACGCCCCCATCCATCCCGAGAACATGCGGACCCTCGTCGAGTACGCGGGGGCACCCCTCGTCTTCGAGCAGCGCGTGGGGCACGGACGGATCGTCTGGATCTCCGGCAACCTCGGCTTCCACGCCTTCGTTCAAGGCACACGCGACGAGCGAAGCCTCGTCGTCTCCCTCCTGCGGGACACCGCCGGCACCGATAGGAGTCAGTGACATGGATCTGTCGATCGTGGTCCCCTGCTACAACGAGGAGGCGTCGCTGCCTCTCCTCGAGGAACGCCTCGCGGCGACGCTCGCCCGGCTCACGGGGGACGTCGAGATCGTGCTGATGGACGATGGCAGCACGGACGCGACACTCGCCGGCCTGAACGCGCTCGCGGAGCGCCTCGCCGGGGCTCGCGTGGTGCGGCACGGTAGGAACCGGGGCCTGGGGGCCGCACTGCGGACCGGCATGGCCGAGGCGCGCGGGGACGTCATCGTCACGATCGACAGCGACTGCACCTACGACCCTATCGACATCCCGAGCCTCGTAGCTTGCCTGAAGGACGCCGACGCCGCTCTGGGATCGCCGTACCACCCCGAAGGCACGACGGAGAACGTGCAAGCGTACCGCCTCGCGTTGAGCATGACGCTCTCGAGGCTGTACCGCGCCGTCCTCGGCCGTCCGGACCTGCACACCTTCACGAGCATGTACCGCGCGTACACGCGGGAGGCCGCGGCCGCGGCCGAGTCGAGCGCGGACGACTATCTCGCCCTCACCGAGGCGCTCGTCTCGCTGCTCGACCGCGGGTATCGCGTGGTCGAGCATCCCGCGGTCCTCCGCGTGCGCATCAACGGCGTCTCGAAGCTGCGAGTGCTGCGCATGATCCGCCGCCACGCCCTGATGGTCGCGCGTCTCTCCCTGCGCAAAGCGCCGCGACCCGTCCGCGATTCGGAAAGGTGCACGACATGACCCGCGGAAGAGTGCTCATCACCGGCGCCGCCGGTATGGTGGGCTCGAACCTCGTGCCCCTGCTGCTGGACCGAGGCTGGGAAGTCGCCGGCGTCGACGACCTGTCGATGGGATCGCTCGCGAACCTCGCGGCGGTCCTCGGCCGTCCGTCGTTCACGATGCATCAGGCCGACGTGCGCGACACGGATGCGTATCGGAGCGCGGCGCGCGGAGCAGATGTGGTCGTGCACCTCGCCGCGAAGAAGATCCCCAAGTTCGGAGGCGCGAAGGGCACGCTGCTCGCCAACTCGCATTGCGCGGAGGTCGTGCTCGCCGAGGCTTGCCGGACCGGCGCACGGGTCCGCCTCGCCTCGACGAGCGACGTATACGGCATGTCGCCCGAGCCTACGCTCAGCGAGGACGGGCAGCTCGTGATGGGTCCGCCGACGGTCAAGCGCTGGTCGTACGCGATCTCGAAGCTCTTCGACGAGCAGCTCGCGCTCGCGTACGCCGAGGAGGACGGGCTGGATGTGGCGGTCCTGCGGTTCTTCAACTCGTACGGGCCGCGGCATCACCGGTCGTGGTGGGGCGGCCCCCAGTCGGTGTTCATCGACGCGGCGCTCGGTGGCGGGAAGCTCACCGTGCACGGGGACGGATCGCAGCGTCGCTGCTTCACGTACGCGTCGGATCTCGTGGAAGGGATCGCCCTGGCCGTGGAGGCAGAGGACCTGACCGGCGAGGTGCTCAACATCGGTAACCCACGGGAGGAGGTCAGCATACGGCAGCTGGCCGAGGAGGTCTGCGACCTCACCGGCCGCGACCCGCAGGAGGCGGTCGAGTACGTGCCCCACGAGGGGCTCTTCGGCCGCTATCAGGAGGTCCAGCGGCGCGTGCCGGACATCTCGCGCATGCGGGAACGCTTCGGGTATGCGCCCGGAGTGACGCTGCGCGACGGCCTCTCCCGGACGATCGAGTGGCACCGCGAGCACCCGCTCGACGTGCCGCGAGCGGCGTCTTAGCGGCAGCAACGGACTGCTAGGGCAACGCCAGCGGCGCGTGGCAGTTCGTGCAGAGGTCGTCGCCCGTCTCGACGGTCATCCGCACGTTCTCAGTCTCGTGGGGGAAGTTCTGGAACCGCGGGTTGTCGGTGGAGACCGCGCCGTCGGTCGCGGTGATCGAGAACGTCGCCGCGTCGGCCGAGAGTCCATCCGGCGACAGCGTGCCCACGTTGCGGCTGTCCTCGTGGCACTGCTGGCAGATCGGCCCGTGCCCCCGCTGCTGCGAGGTGCGAGGCATAGGCATGAGATAACCGCGATTCGTCGACGCCATCGTCCCGTTCGTCGTCGCCGTCGTCAGGTCGTCGCCGACCAAGAGGGCGACGTTGTCGTAGTAGTAGGGTGATGTCGTCGTGGCGGCCGATTCGACCGGGTGGTTGTTGACCGGACCCATCGAGGCCCTGCCGCGATGGCACGCCAGGCACCAGTCGGAGCCGTAGACGGTCGCGGTGGCGGTCGACCCGCCGGGATTCCGTCTCAGCAGCTTGTCGCTCTTGAAGCCGAAGATGTACGAGAAGGTCACGCGCTTGCGCTCGGGCGAGAACGAGGCCACCGTGCTCGCCCCGTGCGGGCTGTGGCAATCGTTACAGCCGAGGGTCCCGTTCAGGCCTCGGAAGCTCATCGTCGCGGACCCCCCGGTGGCTGCGTTGCCGCCGGGAACGGTGCTCGTCGTGTCGACGCGATGCTGCCCGCCCACCGCCAACCCTCGCATGGCGATCGAACCGTAGACGCCCTTGCCGCCGGTGCCGTCGTGGCACGTGTAGCACGAGCCTGTCACAGTCGCGGACGGGAGCAGCTTGGCCCCCGCGGCCGCGTGGATGTCGTGGCAGGCGTCGCAGCGATCGGTGGTGGCCGTGTACAGCCCGTGCGGCCCTTTGCCGGCGTTCGCACCGATGACGCCGTGCGAAGCGTGGCACATGGCGCACTGGTTCTTCGTCTCGTCGAGCCGGTGGCACGGCACGCAATCCCGCAGCACGCCGCCCGAGCCGGTGTGCTGCTCGGGCATGTTGTGAGGCTCGTCGTACGCGAAAGCCGGTGCGGCGAGCCACAGGGCCGCCACGATCGCGAAGAGGAGTATGCGTGTCCGGCGTCTCACGCGTCTACTAGGGCAGCACGGCCGGCGGATGGCAGTTCGTGCAGAGGTCGTCGTTCGTCTCCACGAGCAGGTGCGCGTTGACCGTCTCGTGCGGGAAGGTCTGGAAGCGGGGGTTGTCGGCCGAGGCGCTGCCGTCCGCCGCCGTGATCGTGAACGTCCCGGCGTCCGCGGTGACGCCGGGATCGATCAGCAGCCCGACGTCCCTGGCGTCCGCGTGGCACTGCTGGCAGATCGGCGCGTGCCCCGCCTGCTGGGAGGTGCGCGGGGACGGCATCAGGTAGCCGCGGTTCGTCTGCCCCAGCGTCCCGAAGGTCGTAGCCGAGGTCGGCGTGTCTGCCGAGAGCACCGCGACCCGCTCGAACCGGAACGCCGCCGACGTGGCGGCGGCCGAGTCGACCGGGTGGTTGTGCACCGGGCCCGCGGATGAGCGGCCCCGGTGGCACGCCAGGCACCAGTCGGACCCGTAGACGGTGGCGGTGGCGACCGAGCCGCCGGGGTTGCGCCGCAGGAGCCGGGTCGTCTTGACGCCCACGCGAGCGACGTCGTCCTTCAGCGCAGTGCGCCTGCGTTCGATGGTGAAGGTCGCCACCGTCGAGGCGTCGTGCGGCGAGTGGCAATCGTCACAGCCGAGGTTGCCGCCGAGGCCCTTGAACGCCATCGTCGCGGCGCCGCCTGTCGACGGGTCCCCGCCGGGCACCGTGCTCGTCGTGTCGATCCGGTGCGCCTGCCCCACCGCGATGCCGCGCGCGCCTATCGCGCCGTACACGCCCTTGCCGCCGGTGCCGTCGTGGCACGAGAAGCAGGATGCGGTCACCGTCGCCGAGGGCAGCAGCTTCAAACCCCCCGCGGCGTGCACGTCGTGGCAGGCGTCGCACCGATCGCTCACGGAGGAGTAGACGCCGTGGGGTCCCTTCCCCGACTCGGGGCTCGGCGTGCCGTACATCGTCCCGCCGTGGCAGGTCAGGCAATCCTCGCTGCCCGGCGAGCCGGCGATGTCCGCGCGATGGCAGTCGTTGCACGACCGGCCGAGGGAGAACCCGTGGTTGGTGCCGCCGCTGGTGGTGGTCTCGGGCTGGCTGTGCGGCTCGTCGAAGGCGAGAGCCGACGCGGGAAAGAGGAGCAGAGCGGCGATGGCCGCGATGACGAGCAAAGCACCCTTGTCGCGCACGTTCCGCCCCCCGGCGAGTGAATGCAGTCACATATCGCGCTCAACTCTACCAGGCGACCATCGATACTCGCTACCTGTCGCCCCTTCTACCCGGCCGCGCGCTCCAGCCTCGACAACCTCTTGAACGCGTCGAGCTTCTCGCTTCGGCCGACCTTGGCCGCGCCGAGGGCGTCGTGCAGGATGCCGATGTCGCGATCGTAGGTGGCGCGGTCCACGGGGTACGGGTAGCCGTCCTTGCCGCCGTGGGCGTAGCTGAACACCGCGGGATCGCGGCGCGACGCGGGCGCGTCGTACACGAGCTCCGAGATCAGCGTCAGCGCGCGCACCGTCTTCGGCCCGACACCGGGCACGGCCAGCAGCTCCTCGAACCCGGCCGGCTGCCGTTCGTAGGTGGCGAGGAACGCCTTCTCGAGGTTCTCGGGGCGGATGTCCGCGAGCCGCACCTCGTGATGCCGGGGCAGCCGCAGCGACTTCAGCCGCGCGAGTTGCGCGGCTACGTGCTCGGGCGTCTCACGCGCGACCCGCGCCACCACGTCGCGCGCTCCCCCGCTCTCGGTCGCGACGAGGTTGAGCACTTCGGCCGAGGGGGAAGCCTCGGCGGCCACCGCGGCGTGCGGCTCGACGACGAAGTCGGACACGCCCTCGCCGAGCCAGTGGTATCGCCGTGCCGTGCCGTCGGCGTCGCGCATGCCTTGCTGGACGACGGCCCAACGGCCGTCGAGCGTGGTCATGAAGGAGTGGTGGTAGATCTGGTAGCCGTCCTGCAGGCCGGAAGAGTCGACCTTCGCCGCCATCTTGGACGCGTACACGAGCGGCTCCGGGTCACAGCGCAGCACGCGCTCGCCCGCCTCGCGCAGCTCGGACGGCGTCTTGCGCGACGTGCCGCCCTTGCCTCCCGCGAACACGAGGCCGCTCTCGTGCTCGAGGCCGGCCAGGCCGTCCTTCAGCGCTCCGCAGACGGTAGTGGTGACGCCGCTGGAGTGCCAGTCGAAGCCCAGCACGCAGCCGAACGCCTGGAACCACACCGGGTCGGACAGGCGGCGGAGCATCTCGCCGGGCCCGAACTCGGACACGACGACCAGCGTGATCTCGCGCGCGAGCAGGCGCATGCGTTGGAAGAGCCACGCGGGCGCCTTGCCGCCGTGCAGCGGAAGTGTCGCGGTCCCGGTCCTCATGCCCGCTATCGTACACCTGTTCGATTCTCGCAGGACACCTCCGCGTGCATACTCTTCTCACTTGCGGCGAAGGAGGCGTCATGCACGGGTTCCTCGGCACGAAGGCGACGCTGCTCTCGGACGTCAACCTCGTCCTCGAGCTGGTCATCATCGCGATCGTGCTCGCGGGTTGGCGGTACGGGCGCGCGCACCGCGGCTGGCAGCATCACTGGACGATGCTGGTGACGGTCGCTGTCTTCCTCGCGTTCTTCCTCATCTACATGCTGCGCCGCACCCTCGAGCCGCCGGTCACGTTCCCCACGCGCGACACGCTGTACTTCGCCGTGTACCTGCCGGTCGTGATCGTGCACTCCGCCGTGTCGACGGTGGCGTTCCTGCTGGGAACGTTCGTGAGCGTGCAGGGCCTGCGCAAGGGCGTCCGCAACTCCGCGAAGCGCGCTTACGCGCTCAAGGCCGGCTACCGGCCGAGGCACGCACGCCTCGGCATCATCTCGACGTGGTGCTACGTGCTCTCCGCCGTCAGCGGGATCGCGGTGTACCTGCTGCTCTACCTGCGGTAGCCCTCGGCCGCACGAGCCTCACCTCCCCCCGACGGACACAGCGCCCCACCGACGAGCGAGCGCCGCTCGCCGCTCGCACCGCCGCTCGACGGAGCAGCAGGGGAAGGAAAGCGACCTGTGGACTTCGGTAGGGGGCGCTCGTGGTGGACGCGGGCGAGGCGGAGCGGCACGATCCAGGGGAGGCACCGTCGCGGCGGCGGACGATGCTCGCCTGGCTCGCGCTCGCCTCGGTCGTGGCGACGGTGGTCGCGCTGCTCGTGCTCGACCTGTGGATCGTGCGACCGCCTGCGCAGCGCGAGTTCATCGCCCGCAACATGGAATGCCTGCGCTGCCATCCGGACCTCATCCCGCGCCTCTCGCAGGCGTCGGTCCATCAGCCGTTCGCGGAGAAGCACTGCACCTCCTGCCACACGAGGCACGGCTACGAGCGCACAGCGCGGTTCCGTCCTGCCGAGGCCGGACCGGAATGGCTGCGCGTGCGACTGGAGCAGCTTGGGCTCCGCGTCATCTGGGACCTCCTCACGGCGATGGGCAGCGCGCCGAGGACGCCGCCGGCGACCGCCTCGCCGGTCACGGGCGGCCCATCGCTGCTGACGTCGCCCGAGGAGCGCTTGTGCTGGACCTGCCACGGCGACATCGGCTTCGAGAGGCTCGAGACGTTCCAGCACCCGCCGTTCGCCGACGGGCACTGCACCTCCTGCCACGACCCGCACGCGAGCGACACGAGCCCGCTGCTCCGCGCGGACGCCGCGGACCTCTGCGCCGCCTGCCATCGGATCGGCCCGGAGCTGCTGGCGGAGGACGTCCACCTGCCGTTCGGGCAGCGACGCTGCCTCGTGTGCCACGAGCCGCACGCGTCGTCGCACGGCCGGCTTCTCACCGCCGCGCAGCGCGATCTGTGCTTCGGCTGTCACCCCGGGACCGCGGCCGCGCTCGGCGAGGCGGTCCTGCACCGGCCGTTCGTCTCCGGGCAGTGCACGGGCTGCCACCGTCCGCACAGCGCCGACTTCGCGCGCCTGCTCGCGGCGCCTCAGCCCGAGCTCTGCTACGCGTGCCACGGAGGGGTGAGCGCCCAGTTCACGCTCGCGAGCCGCCACCCGGTGCCGTCGCGGCTCATATGCAGCGACTGCCATCTGCCTCACGCGGCGCCCGTGCGGGGGCTGTTGCCGGTGGCGCAGCGGCAGCTGTGCCTGGGGTGTCACGCGAACGTGCGCGCGCAGCTCACGCGGCCGGTCGTGCACGCGCCCGTCGCGCGGGACGACTGCACGCGCTGCCACACCCCGCACGGCTCCGCGACCGGACCGCTGCTCCAAGCCGCCGACCCCGTCCTGTGCACACGCTGCCACCCGGCGATCCCGGCGCGGCCCGTGCGCTCGCCGGCGCCGTTCCGGCGCGACAAGCGGCCGAGGCGCATCGCGAAGCGGGCCGTCCCCGCCGGCATGCGGGCGACCGGCCTCCCCGACCCCATCGTCGAGCCCGGCCCGGCGTTCGCCATGGCGCCGGGGGACACGTCGCACCGCGTCCGGCGCTGCGCGGAGTGCCACGAGGCGCATGCGTCGAGCTACGTGCACCTCGCCGTCGCTCTCGGGAACTCGCTGTGCCTGCGCTGCCACGCAACGGACGTCTCGCGGTTCGGGCGGAGCGCCCATCGCGACCTGCCGTGCTCGCGCTGCCACCGGCCGCACCTCGCGCGCGCCGCGCCGCTGCTCAACGCGGGCAATCCTCGGCTGTGCGTCGGCTGCCACACGCACTACGCCGACAGTCCGCGCTACCACCCCGTCGGCGCCGCCTACTACGACTACGTGGCGCGCGGCCCTCTGACGTGCACGTCGACGTGCCACGACCCCCACGGCAGCGGCTACAAGCGGATGCTGCGGGTACCGTACGAGAACGCGAGCGCCGGCAGCGACGGCATCTGCACGCTCTGCCACACCGCGGTCGAGGTCGACTACTAGAGACCGAGAAGGCCGGCGGCGTTCCCGCCGAGTATGGCGTCGCGATCGCCGGGAGACAGCGGCAACGCCCGGCACCGTTCGACCTGTGCCTTCATGTCGTCCCACGGCGAGTCGCTGCCGAACAGCACGCGCTCGGCGCCGTGGCGCTCGACCATGTCGAGGAACTCGTCGTCGGGCATGTGCCCCAGCGCGTAGCTCGTGTCGAGGTAGCAGTCCCGCCCGAGGAGCTCGCAGCTCACCGTCTTCCACTGCCGGTAGCCGCCCATGTGCGCGAGGATCGCGGTGAGCCTCGGCCAGCGGTCGAGCATGCGAACGAAGGCGTGGCAGTCGCCGTAGAGGGTCTCGAAGAACTCGTCCTCGCCCGCGTGGAAGAGGATGGCGAGGCCGTTCTCGATGCACGCCTCGTAGATCGGCGCCATCCTCTGCTCGTCCGGGTGGAAGAACTGCGACTCCGTGTGCAGCTTGATGCCGCATAGCCCGAGCTCCCGGATCCGCCCTATCTCGGCCGAGGGGTCCTCGAACGCGGGGTGCATCGCGCCGAAACAGCGGACGTGCCGCGTCTGCGTCTCGGCCGCCCAATCGTTGATCGTGCGGACCTGCGTGGGCTTCGTCGCCACCGGCAGCACGACGCAGAGGTCGACCGCCGCGCGCCGGCGCTCGCCGTCGAGACCGGCGACGGTGCCGTCGTGCCACGCCTTCAGTCCGCTCTGCTCCGCGAGCTGCGCGACCGCGCGCGACGCGAGCGCGTCCGCGAACGCGTGCGTGTGGATGTCGACGACCGGTGAGGGCATGGGAGGGATGATACACGACAGGATGGCGGGGATGTGGGCGGGGCGGCGGGGCGGGCGGGCCGGCAGGCGGGAGCACGTGGGGGCGGCTTACACAGACTGCGTAACGCGGTCGACGGAGCCTGCGGGACTTCTTACACCGAAAGTGGCAGGCTGTGTATTGGGATTCTGCAGACTGCAGAATCCGTAGTTAGCACCATCAGCATGTCCCCTCAGGGGCCATCAAGGGATACAGTCGGTACCGGGACGGGGGAGCCACGGTGTCGCAGAAGAAGTCCACGGGCAGCGGGTGCGGATGTCTTGGGCTGATTCTGGTTCTGGCGCTTCTCTACTCATGTTCGCAAGCGACCTCAGGCCCGAGCTACTCTCCGTCGTCAAGCTACTCGGCACCGTCTGCGGGTTCCCCCGGATACACGGCTCCTCAAGGCAGCGGCGACAATGGCTATTACTCGTCACCGCCTCCCGGCGCCAACCCATCTCCGGAATCAAAGGGAGTCAACACGCAATGGCACTGGGTTCCTGGATACACGCGGAGCGATGGGACTCCCGTTCGCGGGCACTATCGACGGACTAAGTAGCTGGCCGTGACGGCATTGGGAGGGAAACCGTGGCGCTTAGTGAGATCATCGGCAAGATTCGAGCAGAGGGGTGGCCAGATTCGGACAGGTGGGTTGGCGACTTGCTCGTCAGCGAACTAATCCGGCAGTATCCCGGCCCGGACTTCCTTGTCGACATATCGGATGACAATCAGCAGCTGCACTTCTCCCGGGCAGTCCAGGTGCCGGAGGATCCGCCAAAGGAATTCCCGTTGTACCGGTTCGCCGGTTGGCTTGATCTCGACGTCAGAGACGTCGAGAACGCGGGTCACAATTGGGAGGGCTACGTGCGCAACAAGCTTATCGAAGCCGGGCTTCTTGAGCAGTAGCACTCCAATTCCCTTGCGCTCGGGCTGAGGTTGCTATGAAGCGCCCCGGGTTTGACGGAGGCTCCGTTTCCAGGATTATCGCATCCTGGAGGAAGGAGTCTGTTACCCGTGGGAAGACCGAAGTTCTCTCTTGAGTTCAAGGAGCGCGCCGTCCGCGTAGCGCGTGAGTCCGAGCGT
>DASXUP010000016.1:0-2019 GCA_036504755.1 Coriobacteriia bacterium | reverse complement strand
GGCGCGCATGACGGAGCTCCTGGCGATCGCACGCGGCGAGCGCGTGCTCGAGGTGGGCACGGGCTCCGGCTACCAGGCAGCGGTGCTCGCCGAGCTGGGCTGCCGAGTCACCACGATCGAGCGGGACCCGGCGCTCGCAGCTCGCGCCCGCACCCGGCTCGCGTCCCTCGGCTACGAGACGGACCGCATCGAGGTCCGCACCGGCGATGGCACGACCGGTCTCCCTGACGAGGCGCCGTGGGACGGGATCCTCGTCGCGGCGGCCGCGCCGGCAATCCCCGATCCGCTGCGCGAACAGCTGGGAGACGGGCGACGACTGGTGATCCCCGTGGGCACTCGGCGTGAGCAGCAGCTGCTCGTCGTGGAGCGCCACGGGGCCGAGTGGCGCGAGTGGTCGGACGGGCCGTGCGTGTTCGTCCCGCTGATCGGGGCGTCGGGCTGGGAGGCGTAGCCGCTCGAGTCGTGCGTTATGGTGGCGCCAATGGACACTGACGCCACGGCGCGCGGCGCCGTGTCCCGCCGGAGCCGGCTGCTGGCCGTCGACGTCGAACACCTCTTCCGACGGTATGGCCTCTACATCGCGACCATGGCCGCGCTTGTTGGCCTCAAGTGGCGCGGCGGCTACGACCTCGAGGCGTTCCTCGCCGCGGCCAAAGTCGTCGCGCTGGGGGGCGACCCGTACGCGGCCACGTACGCGGCCGGTGTCTCGGAGTGGGGTACCACCCAGGTCTACGTCTCGCCGCCGTTCGTCGCCTGGGCGCTTTCGCCGTTTGCCAACCTGCCTTCAGATGTCGTCTTCGCGGGCCTCTCGATCGCGGGCCTCCTCGCTGTCCTGGGGGCCGTATACCTCATCGATCGCGATCGGCTGCCGCGACGGGCGCCGTCAATGGTGTTTGGGCTCACGTATGTGTGGGCGTCCCTGTTCCTGGGCCAGGTCAACCTGTTCGTGCTGGCCGGCCTCCTCCTCGCATTAGGCTGTCGGAGGAACGCTGCCGCGGGCCTTGGGCTCGCGCTGGCGGTGGCGCTGCGCGCGTCGCCGGCCGCGTTCGGGCTCGTGCTCGCGCTGGAACGGCGCTGGCGTGCGCTCGGCTGGGCCGCCCTAGCAATGGCCGTCGTCATCGCCCTGCAGCCGGAACGGTGGCTCGAGTTCGTCGACATCGCCCGGAGCGCAGGCACGCTGCCGACGCTCGACGTCCCCGTCCAGACGTCGGTCGCTGCGATGCCGGTCGTCTGGTGGCTGGTTGCCGTCGGTGTCGTGGTTATCGTGGGTGCGTCGGTCCTGAGTAAAGCCAACCGTCCGCTCCTCGCCGGTACGGCGATCGGACTCGCGCTCGTGCTTCTGCCAACCAACGCCTGGCACCACTGGTTCGCCTTCGCGCTCGCACCATTGGTGCTGGACGGCGATCGAACGACGTGGAGCCGATGGGCGCTGCTGTCGTTCGTGGCCGTGTCATTCCTGCCGATGGGGTGGCCATCGGTCGCCGTCAGCCTCGTCGTGCTCCTGGCAATGCTGTCCACTTCGGTGCGCGGCGTCATCGCCGCCAGGCGGGTGAGCGGGCCTGATCCCGCCGGTATACTCGGCGCGCCATGACCCACGTCTTCATCGCACCGCACCCGGACGACGTCGCGCTCTCGTGCGGCGGGCTCATTGCCAGCCTGCGCGAGCTCGGCCAGAACGTGACGATCCTGACCCTGTACTCGGGAACAGGCGCGGGCGCGTCGGATGGCCCGGGCCAGCGCGAGGCCCTGGGCTTCGGCTCCAAGGCGATCTGGCCGGTCACCGAGGCATTCAACCGGGCGCATCTCGTCGCGGACTACCCCGAGGACTCGTCCGCCGCACCGTGGCAGGCGACGAAGGCAGGGCTCGACGCGACCCAAGGCGACGCCGATGCGGCCGCGAAGCGGTTCTGGCAGCGCTCGTCGTGGTACCGCCGGGCGAACATCCACAACGAGAGCCTCGCGGGCCAGCCCGTGATGGACGACGTGTCGGCGCAGGGCGCAGTCCTCACCAGCGAGCGC
>DASXUP010000015.1:0-1507 GCA_036504755.1 Coriobacteriia bacterium | reverse complement strand
GCGGTGCAGTACGAGTCGGACGAGCTCATCCGCTCCGCGTGGGGCGACGACGCCGCGATCGCCGGCGCCGTCTCGCCGATGCGGATCGGCAAGCAGGTGCAGTTCGTCGGCGGCCGCGTCAACCTGGCCAAGGCGCTGCTCTACGCCATCAACGGCGGACGCGACGAGGTGACTGGCCGCCAGGTGGCGCCCCTGTCGGCGCCCGTCGCGGGCGAGGTGCTCGACTACGACGACGTGCTGGCCAAGCTCGACCGCACGCTCGACTGGCTCGCCGAGACCTACGTCGACGCCCTCAACTGCGTGCACTTCATGCACGACAAGTACTCCTACGAGCGCCTGGCCATGGCCCTGCACGACCGCACCGTGCTGCGCACGCTCTCGTGCGGCGTCGCCGGGCTCTCGGTGGTGGCCGACTCGCTCTCGGCGATCCGGTACGCCACCGTGCACGCGCTGCGCACGACGGACGGCCTGGTGACGGAGTTCGCCGTCGAGGGCTCCTACCCGAGCTTCGGGAACGACGACGACCGGGTCGACGAGATCGCGGCGAGCCTCCTGCACGGCTTCATGACGAAGATGCGCCGGCTGCCGACCTACCGCAACGCGCTGCACACACAGAACGTGCTGACCGTGACGTCGAACGTCGCCTACGGCCGGATCACCGGCTCGACACCCGACGGCCGCCGTGCGGGGGAGCCGTTCGCGCCGGGCGCCAACCCGATGAACGGCCGGGACACGCACGGCATGCTCGCCTCGGCGCTGTCCGTGGCGAAGCTGCCGTACTCCGACGCGCAGGACGGCGTCTCGCTGACCACGTCGGTGACGCCGGACGGCCTCGGCCGCACGCGCGAGGAGCGCGTCGCCAACCTCGTCGGCCTGCTTGACGCGTACATGCTGTCCAGCGGCTACCACCTCAATCTCAACGTCCTCGACAAGAGCACGCTGCTCGACGCGATGGACAACCCCGACAGGTACCCCAACCTCACCATCCGGGTGTCGGGCTACGCGGTGAACTTCGTCCGGCTCTCGCGCGAGCAGCAGCTCGACGTGCTCGGCCGCACGTTCCATGTGACGGTGTGACGACCATGAGCAGCAGCCACGACGGGGCGCCCGTCGTCGACCTCGACACGCCGCTCGTCGGCGGCTCGACCCACCGCACCGCGGGGCAGGGCACCCAGGGGCTCCTGAACGCGGACTTCGACCGGCCGGAGCGCCTGGCGCAGGTGCGCACCGGCGAGCTCGGCTCGCTCCACTCCTGGGAGCTGGTCACGGCCGTGGACGGCCCGGGCACCCGGCTGACCGTGTTCCTCGCCGGCTGCCCGCTGCGCTGCCTCTACTGCCACAACCCCGACACGCTCGAGATGCGGCGGGGCACCGACATCACGGCGGACGAGCTGCTGAAGAAGGTGGCGCGGTACCGCGGCGTGTTCCGGGCCACGGGCGGCGGCCTGACGCTCTCGGGCGGCGAGCCGCTCATGCAGCCGGCCTTCGTCGCGCGCATCCTGCGCGG
>DASXUP010000014.1:0-1649 GCA_036504755.1 Coriobacteriia bacterium | reverse complement strand
CCGGCGCGCGACAGCCGTCCGGCCAGCGACGCACCGCGGGCCCCGGCGACCATCAGATCAGCGGGAGGAACCGCTGCAGCTCGAAGGGCGTCACCTGGGCGCGGTACTCGCGCCACTCCTGGCTCTTGTTCTTCAGGAAGTAGTCGAAGACGTGCTCGCCGAGCGCCTCGGCGACGAGCTCCGACCTCTCCATGACCTCGAGCGCGGACTCCAGCGACGTCGGCAGCGGTTCGATGCCCAGCGCGCGGCGCTCGGCGTCGGTGAGCTCCCACACGTCGTCGTCGGCCCCCTCGGGAAGCTCGAACCCGTGCTCGATGCCGGACAGGCCCGCGGCCAGCAGCACCGCGAACGCCAGGTACGGGTTGGCGGCCGAGTCCAGCGCCCGGTACTCGACGCGGCTCGAGTTGCCCTTGCCGGGCTTGTACATCGGAACCCGGACGAGTGCCGACCGGTTGTTGTGACCCCAGCAGACGTAGCTCGGCGCCTCCGCGCCGCCCCACAGCCGCTTGTACGAGTTGACGAACTGGTTGGTGACGGCGGTGATCTCCGGCGCGTGGTGCAGCAGGCCCGCGATGAACTGGCGCCCGACCTTCGACAGCTCGAGGTCGGCGCCCGGCTCGTGGAACGCGTTCTTGTCGCCCTGGAACAGGGACAGGTGCGTGTGCATGCCGGAGCCGGGCCGCTGCGACAGCGGCTTCGGCATGAAGGAGGCGAACACCCCCTGCTCGAGGGCGACCTCCTTGACCACGGTGCGGAACGTCATGATGTTGTCCGCGGTGGTGAGGGCGTCGGCGTACCGCAGGTCGATCTCGTTCTGGCCCGGGCCGGCCTCGTGGTGCGAGAACTCCACGGAGATGCCCATCGACTCGAGCATCGTGATGGCGGCGCGCCGGAAGTCGTGGGCCGTGCCCCGCGGCACGTGGTCGAAGTAGCCGCCCTGGTCGACGGGGACGAGCTCCTTCGTCGGGTCCGCCGGCGCCTCGAAGAGGTAGAACTCCACCTCGGGGTGCGTGTAGAAGGTGAAGCCCTGGTCGCTGGCCTTGTCCAGCGCGCGCTTGAGCACCTGCCGGCTGTCCGCGAGCGACGGCTCGCCGTCCGGCGTCAGCAGGTCGCAGAACATGCGGGCGGTGCCGTGCCGCTCGCCGCGCCACGGCAGCACCTGGAACGTGGAGGGGTCGGGGCGGGCGATCATGTCCGCCTCGTAGACCCGGGTCAGGCCCTCGATGGACGAGCCGTCGAAGCCGATGCCCTCGGCGAACGCCTGCTCCAGCTCGGCCGGCGCGACGGCGACCGACTTGAGGATGCCGAGGACGTCGGTGAACCACAGCCGGACGAACCGGATGTCCCGTTCCTCGACGGTGCGGAGCACGAACTCCTGCTGCCTGTCCATGGCGTACATCCTGCCGGATCGGCGGCCCGGGGAGGGACCGTGCGCCGCGCGTGGCTAGGCTCGATCCCATGACCAGTGACGCACCGAAGCGGGTGCGCGTGCACCACCTGCAGGCGGCCAAGGACAACGGCGACAAGCTCGTCATGCTCACCGCCTACGACGCGGTGACGGCGCGGATCTTCGACGAGGCCGGCGTGGACATGCTCCTCGTCGGCGACTCGATCGGGAACACGATGCACGGCTACGCCACGACGCTGCC
>DASXUP010000013.1:0-87857 GCA_036504755.1 Coriobacteriia bacterium | reverse complement strand
CGGTGTCGCCCGTGACACCACCTTCGCGAGGGGGAGACCTACCCCGACACTCCCTGCCCACCGCTCAGCCGTGAGCCAGCACGCCTTCGCGCCCTCGAGGCTGGCCAGAGCCTCGCCGCGAGTGCCGCGTGCGTCGTGCGGGCTCACAGCTGCCCCCGCGCCTTCACCTCGAGGAAGCGGTTGACGGCGGCCACCGAGAGCTGCTGCGGATCGACGTCGAGCACCAGCGCCCCGCGCGAGCGGAGCATGCGCAGCGCCGCCGCCTTGTCGCGCAGGACGTCCTCGGCCACGGCGGCCTCGAAGACGTCGGACTCCGTGGTGGGCACCGCCTCGGCACGCGCCTCGACCTGCCTGTTGCGCTGGGTGACGACCAGCGGCAGGTGCCGGGGCGCCAGCGTCGCCAGCACGCCGAGGAGGCGGCGCGACGGCTCGGTGCCGACGAGGTCGGTGAAGAGCACGATCAGCGAGCGCTTGGTGAGACGCGCGGCCAGGTAGCGCAACGCGCCGGCGTAGTCGGGCTCCTCCAGCCGCCCCTCCACCGAATACAGCGCCTCCATGATCGCAAGGAACTGCCGGTGGCCCTTCCTCGGCGGGAGGTAGCGCTGCACGTCACGGCCGAAGACGAGGAGCCCCACGTGGTCGTCGGCCTGAGTGCCGAGGTAAGCGAGCAGCAGCGCGGCGTTGACCGCGCGGTCGAGCTTCGTCAGCCCCGAGACGCGCGGGGTCATCAGCCGCCCCGCGTCGATCGCGAGCACCATCGTCTGGCTGCGCTCCGCCTCGAACCTGCGCGTGATCGGCTTGCCTCGCCGCGCGGTGGCCTTCCAGTCGATATCGCGGTAGTCGTCGCCGGGCAGGTAGTCGCGCAGCGACTCGAACTCCGTGCCCGCGCCGGCATAGCGCGCGGCTTTGACGCCGATCTCGTACAGCGTCCCCTTGCGCGCGAGCAGCGCGTAGCGGTTCACCGCCTGGATGTCGGGGTAGACGCGCGCCTCCTCGGCCGAAGGGGCCGCGAACTGATGACCCGCGAGCCCGCGCGGGCCGAGCGAGCGCACGCCGACGTCGCCGAAGCGGAAGAGGCCGCGGGCGGGCGGCGTGAACGACATCGGCGCCTCGAGTGAGTCGCGGCGAGGCACGCTCAGACGGCCGAGGGAGCGCGTCCCGGCGAACGCGGCCGGCGGCGTCTCCCGTACGGTCAGGTGCGCGCGACGGCCCGACGGGTTGGCGATCACCAGAGTCACGGGATTGGGCACGCCGATCGAGAACTTCGCCGGCATCTCGCGCGTGAGCTCGAGCTCGCCGGGGCGCACGGCTTGCGAGCGGTCGTACACGACGAGCCAGAACACCACCCACGCCCAGCTCCACGCGACCGCGTACGCCCACCATCCCGGCAGCAGCACGGCGGGCAGCGCGCCCGCCGCGAGCAGCGCGGCGGCCTTCGGCGCGACGAAGAGGCGCACGCGTGGGAGGCGCAGCGGCGTCACCTCGGGACCGGCACCGTCGCGAGCACGTCGCCGAGCAGGGTGTCGACGTCCATACCCTCGATCTCCACCTCGGGCCGCAGCGTGATGCGGTGCCGCAGGCACGCCGGCGCCATCGCTTTCACGTCGTCCGGCGTGACGAAGTCGCGCCCCGCCAGCATCGCGGCCGCCTTGCTCGCGACCAGCAGGCTCACGCCCGCGCGCGGACTCGCGCCCAGCGTGACCGCGGCGGCGTCGCGCGTGGCCCGCACGACCCCTGCCACGTACGCCACGACCCCGCCGTCCACCACGACCTCGTCGAGCGTCTGACGCGCCGCAAGCACGTCGGCGACGCTCGCTACCCGCGTCAACCCCAGCGCGCCAAGGTCGGTCAGCACGAGCCCGCCGAGGTGCCGCCGCAGGATCTCGGACTCCTGCTGCTCGCTCGGGTATCCGACGACGACCTTCAGCTCGAAGCGGTCGAGCTGCGCCTCGGGCAGCGGGTACGTCCCCTCGTACTCGACCGGGTTCTGCGTCGCGACCACCATGAACGGCTCGGGCAGCGGGTGCGTCACGCCGTCGATGGTGACCTGCCGCTCCTGCATCGCCTCGAGCAGCGCCGACTGCGTCTTCGGCGGCGTGCGGTTGATCTCGTCCGCGAGCACGAGGTTCGCGAAGACCGGCCCGGGACGGAGCGCGAACGTCTGCGACGCGAGATCGAACACGTTGGTGCCCACGACGTCGGCGGGCATCAGGTCGGGCGAGAACTGGATGCGCTTGAAGCTCGCGTCCAGCACGTACGCGAGCGCGCGCGCCAGCAGCGTCTTGGCCGTGCCCGGGACGCCTTCGAGCAACACGTGCCCGCCGGTGACGAGGCCGATCAACAGCCCGTCGACGGCGGCCTCCTGCCCGACCACCGCCTTGGCCACCTCGCCGCGAACCGCGTCGGCGAGTCGGGTGACCTTGCTCGTGTCAGCCATTTCCGCGTTCGACCTCCTGTCTTGAGCGGGCTAGTGCCCGCGCCGTCTCCACGAACTCCTTCTCGCCGGCGTCTCCGCGCTCTCGCAGCGCGCGGGACGCGTCCAGCGCCTGCCGCGCCTGCGGGAAATGGGCGAGCCCGGCTTCGAGCGTCCCGCGCGAGCGCATGAGGGCGCGGGCGAGACCGTCCTCGAGCGTCGCGAGCGCCTCGGCGCGCGCGCCGGCCTTGCGGTAGAGCTGCGCCAGCTGCGCGATGTAGGTGCCGCGGCGCGCCTCGGGCTCCTCGGAAGCGAGGATCGGGGGACCGATCCGCCGCGACCAGCCGAGGAGAGCGATCGCAAGCGCGGCGCCCAGGAGCAGCGACGCGGATCGGCCGCCCGCGCCGAGCCGGTCCCAGAAGCCGGGCTGCCGCACGTAACCGTGGTGGTACTCGTCGAAGTACACCGGCCGTCCCCCGACGGTCGCGAGCTCCAGCGCGAGCCTGCCGTTGCCGGCTTCGCCGATGCCCGCGTTCGTGAGCGGCCACGGCCCCGCCAGCCACACCACCTCGCCCGCTCCCACCTTGCGCGAGACCAGCACCTGCCCGCCGAAGTCCTTGAAGTGCGCGACCCAGGCCGACTGGTCCAGCAGCAGCCGGTCCGGCCCGGGCCGGATCCCGTCGATGCCGTCGGCGTAGACGCCGGGGAACAGAGGGTGCAGCGTGGCGGACGGCTCTGCCGAGATGGGACTGCCCCCGAAACCCATGCGTTCCAGCAGCTGCCCCGCGTCGCCGCCCACCGCCACCAGCCGTCCGCCGTTCCGCACCCATCGGCCGAGGGCCGTAGCCTCGGCCGGCACGGGAGCCTTGTCGAACGGCGCGGCGGCCACGATCGTGGTCCCCTTCGGAAGATCGTCGTAGGTCTGGAGGATGCGCGTGTCGACGCCGAGCTCCTTGAGGTAGGTGTAGTACACCTTGAAGCCCTGCGGCGAGGCGCTGTACACCGACGACGCGGGGGCGGAGACGACGTAGTAGCGGTTCGCCAGCCACACGGTCGAGGCGTAGGCGGCGACGAGCAACACGGCCGCCGCGATGGTGACCACCGTGGTGCGGTCCAGGCGGAAGCGCCTCATGAGCCGCTCCCCTCGGCCTCCCGCTCGGCGCGGACGCGCTCGGCGTAGCGAACGGACGCCCGGTAGCTCTCGCGCGCCCCGGCGAACCCGGGCTCGCCGGGGTCGGCGTGGCCGTACCACGCGCGCTCGAACCCGTCGGACAGCTCCGTCATCGGCGGCACCACCGGCGGTGCGACGGGCTCGAGTTCCGCGAGCAGCTCGGCGTTGGTGCGCGTCCGCGTCGACCGCAGCAACCCGAGGTCCACGAGCGTGCGCGCCGCACCGCCGAAGAGCGCCCGGACGGCCTCGCGGAAGCTGCCGGACGCCGCCAGCTCGTCGGCGTAGGCGAGCGCGTCGGGGGGCAGTCCCTCAGCCGCGGCGATGACCGCGGCATCGGACGCCCTCTCGGCCATCACCCGCGTGTCATGCCTCGCGAGAGCGGCGGACAGGCCACGGATCACGGCGACGAGCGCTACGACAAGGAGCGCCGCGAGCACGACGAACACCACGCCCAGGGTGATGTCGCCCGCCGTCGCCGCGCCCTTCTGCCGCAGCACCCGGGCAAGCCACTCCTGCAGCCAGCGCGTCACGCGCTCGACGAGCTTCCCCAGCTCGTCGGCCACGGTCGGCCGCGCCGAAAGGTCGGGGCGCGCGAGCAGCTCCGCGAGCAGTCTCGGGTCGTCGCGCCCGGAGCCGCGCTCGTCCACGGCGAGTCTCAGCGAGCCGAGGTGCGCCGTGATGTCCGCCGCCGTCTCGCGCCTCTCACCCGCGCTCTTCGACGAGTCGAGCCGCGCGACGAGACTGCGCATCACCGAGTTGTCGACGTCGATCGTGCGCGTCCCGACGCGGACCCGCTCGGTCCCGGGCAGGTACGTGTTCAGCTGCCCGGCGACCTGCTGCGACCTGATCTCGTCCTTCCACGCGCCGGACAGGTTCTTCGACGCGTAGTCGTACGCCGCGTTCACGCGCCCCCTGTACTCCTCGAACGTCGAGACGGACTCGGCGCCGTGGGCCGAGACGGGCATCAGGACGGCGGCCAGCAGCAGCGCGAGCGCCGCGCCACCTCGGCGTCGAAGACGCGTCATGCCGCGGCGGCCAGCGCCTGCGCACGGGCGAGGAGGTCCATCCCCTCCCGGCGAGCGCGGAGGTCGAGGTAGTACAGCAGCCACGCCACGTACGTCAGAGGCAGCGTGAGCGCCCTCGCGACACCCTGTACGAGCCCTGCGAAGACCTGCCATCCCAGCGACGGCAGCGGGCTGCCGCTGACGCCGCCGACGAACGTCTTCGCCGCGACGGGCACGGTCGCGATGCTGGTGAGCGCCGACTCGAGCGAGAACACGATCACGCCGATCGCGATGAAGAAGCCGATGGTGCGCCACACGTTCCCGCGCACGAGCGCGAAGGAACGGCCGAGCGCCCGGTCGAGAGGCGCGCCCTCGACGCCGGCGACCGGCTCCGCCATCGAGAGGTAGACGTAGACGAGAACGCCCGGGACGACGAGGAACAGGAACCCGACGCCGCCCAGGAACGACGCGACGAACGAGATGGCCACCAGCCACAGGAAGCGTCCGGCGCCGCCCTTGAGGAACGCGCCGGGGGCGACCGGGCGCCTGGCGAGCAGTTCGGGCGAGGCCGCCAGGACGCAGGCGAAGTAGTAGAGGGAGACCAGCGCCTGCATCGACGCCACGCCCAGCATGAGCGAGTACGGTCCGGCGAGGGCGGCGAGCACGGCGAAGGGGTCCGAGCCTCCGGCCGCCGAGCGTATCGCGACCTGGCTGTACCATCCCTGCGCGAGCCCGAAGAGCAGGCTTCCCGGCAACAGCACGTAGGCGGCGGGCACGGCGAGCGTGCGGAACTCCGCGCGGTACACGGCGATGGCTTCGTCGATCAGCCTGCCGGTCCCCTTCGGCGAGTAGTCGGGCGTCAAGACGCGGGTCTCCTTCAGTCGGTGCGGAGCGTGACCTCCCCTGCGGCCACGGCGACGGTCCCTTGCGGGCCTTCCACCACTAGCCTACCCGTCTCGTCGACGCCCGCAACCCGTCCTTCCGCCCGCAAGCCGCCTCCCGCGTCGCGGACTGTGACGGCGGTGCCGCGCATCACGCTTCGCGACTCGTACTCCGCCTTCATCGCCGCGAACCCGGCTGAGAGGAAGTCCGCGTACGCCGAGGCGAGGCCGTCCAGCACGGCTGCGGCCACCTCGGCGAGGCGCAGGCCGGCGAAGGAGTCTCCCAGGTATGCGGCGCCGGGCTGCGCCGGGGCCAGGGGACGTACGTTCACGCCGCACCCGACCACCGCCCACTCGACACGCTCGGACTCGGCGCTCATCTCCACGAGGATGCCGGCAAGCTTCCCGCCGTCCAGCAGGACGTCGTTCGGCCACTTGAGCGCGACTTGCGCTCCGAGCGCGGCGAAGGCGCGGGCCAGCCCGACCCCCGCGACGAGCGGCAGCGGCGACACCTCTGCAGGGGAAAGGGGCGGGCGGAGGACGGCGGACAGGTAGACGCCGCCGGGCGGCGACGTCCACTCACGGCCGAGGCGCCCTCTGCCGCCCGTCTGCCCGGACGCCAGCACGACCGTGCCCTCGGGCGCACCCCGTCGCGCGAGAGCCTTCGCGTCGTCGTTGGTGGAGCCCGTCGTACCGCCGCCGGTGAGCCTCATCCACAGGCAGGAATGCAGCAGGGGCCGCACCTCGGCGGGGAGAGGAAGGTCGGGCGCCGCGAGCAGCCGGTAACCGAGTCCGGCCGCCGCCTCGATCTCATAGCCTTGCGCGCGCAGCGCGGCGACGCGTTTGCCGACGGCCACGCGGCTCACGCCGAGCCGCGCCGCCAGCGCCTCGCCCGACACGGTCGCCGGAGCCGCGGCCCGGAGCGCCGCGAGCAGCGCGTCCGCGCGGTCAGCCGCGTCCATCCGGCCCCCGCGCCGCCTCGTTCCGGCGCCTGCGCCGGCCCGCCTCCCAGCGGTTGAACAGCGCCCACGCAGCGAGCGCGACGACGAGGAAGAGCGCGGCGTAGCCGGCGCCGTGCACCGCCTTCAGCAGCCCTTGGAAGTTGCTGCCGAAGAAGTAGCCCAGGGCGATGACTGCGGCGGAGTACGCGAGCGCGCCGGCCACCGAGTACGCCTCGAAGACGGCGAGCCGCATGCGCGATACGCCGGCGATCGTGAAGACGAAGTTCTTGATGCCCGGCGCGAAACGGCCGAGCAGGATCGTGGCGCTGCCCCTTCGCTCGAAGTACGCCTCGGCGTCCCCGATCCGTCGCGCGAGCCGAGGACCGAAGCGCTCGAGCAGCGGTCGGCCGCCCCTCAGACCGATGAAGTAGCTGACGTTCGAGCCGAGCACCTCGCCGAGGAAGACCACCGCGAACAGCGGCAGCGGCGCGACCCGGTCCGTCGGCGAGAGGCTAGCGACGAACCCGGCCGCCAGCAGCGCGGTCTCGCCGAAGGAGAACGAGCCGACGACGAAGACGTTCTCGACCACCGCGAACGCGAACGCGATCAGGTACGCGTGCTGCGCCAGCAGCCCGAAGAGCAGGTCGACGACGTGTATGCCGGTGACGGGCAGTTCCATGCGGAGAAGTCTACCGCACCCGGCGCGCTACTCCGCCTTACCCTCCGCCTGCTTCTTGAAGTAGCCGGAGACCGCCTCGGCCATCGTGACGAACTCGGTGGGCAGCATGAGGATGGTCGTCGTGTTCTGCTCCGCGCCGACCTCGGTGATCATCTGCATGCGCCGCAACTCGAGCGCGAGCGGGTTCTGCGTGATGACCACGGACGCCTCGGCGAGCTTCGCGGCGGCCTCCTGCTCCGCCTCGGCCTTGATGATGCGCGCGCGCTTCTCGCGCATGGCCTGCGCCTCCTGCGCCATGGCGCGCTGCATCTGCTGCGGGATCTCCACGTCCTTCATCTCGACCATCTCGACCTTCACGCCCCAAGGTTCGGTGGCCTGGTCGACGATGGTCTGCAGCGCCTCGTTGATCTTGTCGCGCTCCTTGAGCACCTCGTCGAGGAAGTGCTGGCCGATGATGTTGCGCAGAGAGGTCAGCGCCACCTGATAGCTCGCGGCGTAGTAGTTCGCGACCGACACCACGGACCTCACCGGGTCGACTATCTTCATCCACACTACCGCATTGACCTTGACGGTGACGGAGTCCTTGGTGATCGACTCCTGGCTCTCGATGTCGATGGTGAGCGTACGCAGGTCCACCTTGCGCTGCGTCTCGATGCCCAGCGGGATGAGCCAGTAAAGCCCAGGGCCGCGCGTGCCCTTGAGCCGTCCCAAGCGGAAGATGACCGCCCGCTCGTACTCGGTAGCGACGCGAAGGCCCGTTATCGCGATGAAGACGAGCGCGAGCACGATGATGCCGAAGACCGACAGACCGAGCATCTCTCCTCCTCCAGTGAGCGTCCCGACCAGCGTACACCTCCGGCCGCTATCCGCGGCCCTCCGTCCTCATGCGTACCCATTCCTCGAACCGGCCTCGGCCGGGATAGAACACCGCCCACAGGACCAGGGTGATGCCGAGGAACAGGCCGTAGTCGAGCGCGGTCCCACCGAGCGCCAGCCTGTCGGCGAACCCGAGCAGAAGGACGCTGAACGGGATCGTGACCAGCAGCGTCGCGAACGACGCGACCTGCGCGGGGATGCTGCGCCTCGGCGTCCCCGGCCGCTGCAGCGTCCGCGGGCTCTGCAGGATGTTGTAGACGAGCAGGCAGAAGAAAGCGGCGACCACGGCCACGCCGAGGAAGAGCCACCGGTACAGCGAGGGGAATCCCGAGACCACCGAGTGCAGGTCGACCAGCAGCGCGACCGCGGTCATCGGGACGGCCGACGCCATCAGCATCCAGGCGGTCAGCGCCAGGCGCCTGTACTCGCGGTCGAGATCGGGGAGACCGCTCGGTGTCATGACGCCTCCCCCTCGTCGAGTCCGAAGTCGCACGGCGGCGTCAGAGTGAGCGCGCTGCTCGAGACGCGGTCGACGCCCGCGGCCGCGATCCCCTCCAGCCGCTCGAAGGTGACGCCGCCCGACGCCTCCGTCAGGCACGGCAGGCCGCGCTCCTCGGCGGCCTCGCGCACGGCCGCCACGGCTCGAGCGAGCGTGGCGCCGTCCATGTTGTCGAGCAGCACCATGTCGGCTCCAGCGCGGCACGCCTCGGCGGCTTGCCCGGGGGTGTCGGCCTCGACCTCGAGTGCCAGCTCCGGCTCGGCCTCGCGGGCGAGCGCGACCGCGCGTGCGAGCGACCCGGCGGCGGCGATGTGGTTGTCCTTGACGAGCAGCATGTCCCACAGCCCCTGCCTGTGGTTCGTGCCTCCGCCCACGCGCACCGCGTACTTCGAGAGCGCGCGCAGCCCCGGGTACGTCTTGCGCGTGTCGCACACGGCGGTGCGATCCCCCGCGGCGTCCTGCCAGCGGCGCGCCTCCGTCGCGATGCCGGACAGCACCATCAGGAAGTCGAGCGCGACCCTCTCGCCCGCGAGCACGGCGAGCGCGGATCCGGACACCTCGGCGACCGGCTCGCCGCTCTTCACGCCGGCGCCCTCGGCGACCAGCGGGAAGACCTCCACCGGCTCGGTGCCGGCGGCGTCGGTCAGCATCTCGTAGACCTGCGCGAGCACGTGGAGCCCGCACACCACGCACGCCTCTCTCGCCACGACGCGGCCGAAGAAGGCGGCGTCCGGCGGCAGTACGGCCGAGGTCGTCACGTCCCGGCGCAGCAGCGGCGCCTCGCCGTCCTCGGCCGGGCGCACCCCTCGCCGGAAGCGGGCCGGCGACACGCCGAGGTCCTCCGCGAGCGCCAGCGCCACGATGTCGTCCGTCGGCGGCAGCTCGAACAGCAGGCTCACCGCCTCCCCAGCTCCCCGACGGGCACCTCGGCGGGATCGGCGCCCCGGCGCCAGACGGTGTGCACGCGCCAGCGGCCGTCGTCGCGCTCCGGGAAGTCGCTGCGGGCGTGAACGCCGCGCGTCTCCGTGCGCAGCCATGCCGCGTGCGTCAGCAGCACGGCGAGCGTGGCGAGGTTCTGCAGCTCTAGCTCGAACGGGCGCGAGAACGTGGCGTCCAGCATCCGCGCCATCCCGCCGACGATCCCCGCGGCCTCCTCGAGGCTCCCGCCGCTGCGCACCACGCCGACGAGGTCGCTCATGACCGACTGCAGCGTGCCGCGCGCCCGCTCGAAGTCCACGACGGCCGAGGGCTCCGCATCGCCGGACGCGACGCGCGCCGGCGGCTGCGGCAGCTCGTCGAGGTCGAGCACGCGGGATATGCGCCGGGAGGTCACGAGCCCCTCCAGCAGCGAGTTGCTGGCGAGGCGGTTCGCGCCGTGCAGCCCCGTGCACGCGCACTCGCCCGACGCGTAGAGGCCCGGCACGCTCGTGCGGCCGTCGATGTCGACCACCACGCCGCCGACGGCGTAGTGCGCCGCGGGCGCGACGGGCACGAGGTCGTGCGCGAGGTCGAAGCCCGCCTCGGCGGCCAGCTGCCACACCTGCGGGAAGCGCCGGCGCAAGCGTTCCTCGCCGAGGTGGCGGGCGTCGAGCCACACGTGGCCCGCACCGTCACGCTGCATCACCCGCTGGATCTCGCGCGTGACGACGTCGCGCGGAGCGAGCTCGCCCGCTTCGTGCGCGCCGAGCATGAACCGCCGCTCCCCGGCGTCCAGCAGGTACGCGCCCTCGCCGCGCAGGGCCTCGGTCATCAGCGGCTTGGGACTCGCCGAGGCGGCGTCCAGCGCCGTCGGGTGGAACTGCACGAACTCGAGGTCGCCCACGCGCGCTCCGGCGCGCCACGCCGCGGCGACGCCGTCGCCGGTGGCCACGCGCGGGTTCGTCGTCACGCGGAACAGCTGCCCGCATCCTCCGGTCGCGAGGATGACGGCGTCGGCCCAGAAGACCTCGAGCGCGCGCGAGCGCGGGTCGAGCACGAGCGCGCCGACGCACCGATCGCCGGCCGTGAGCAGGTCCACCAGGAAACGCTCCTCGAACACCTGCGCCACATCCAGCCGCCTCACGGCGTGCGCCAGCTTGTTCTGGATCTCCGCGCCGGTCGCGTCCCCCGCGTGCAGCACGCGGGGGAGCGAGTGCCCGCCCTCGCGCGCGAGCGCGGGTTCGCCCTTCTCGCCGAGGTCGAAGACCACACCGCGCTCGGCGAGCTTCGCCAGCGCGGCGGGCGCCTCGCCGACGATGGCTCGCACCACGTCCGCCTCGCACAGACCCTGCCCGACCTCGAGCGTGTCGGCCACGTGCAGCTCGACCGAGTCCGCCTCGCCGACCGCCCCGGCGATGCCTCCCTGCGCGTACCACGTGTTCGTCTCGGACACGTGCGCCTTCGTCACGAGGCTCACACTGCGTCCCGCCGAGGACGTGAGCACGGCGGTCAGTCCCGCGATGCCGCTGCCGACCACGAGCACGTCGCTCCGATGCTGCGCCAGCTCGCCGGTGTCGAACGGCAGCAGGTAACGACGGCCGAGGGCGCCGGGCAGTCGCAGGATGTCGTCGCGGCCCGCCATCACCCGATGGCGACCATCCGCTCGACCGCGGCGAACGCTCGCCCGCGGATGTCGTCGGGCACCGTGATGCGCGGAGCGAGAGCCTCGAGGCAGTCGCGGACCTTCTCGAGCGTCGTGAGCTTCATGTTCGGGCAGATCATCGAACGCGAGAGCTCGAAGAAGCGCTTGTGCGGCGCCGCCTTGCGCAGGCCGTGCGTCAATCCCTGCTCCGTGACCACGATGAACTCCTCGGCGTCGGAATCCGCCGCGTAGCGCAGCATCTGGCTCGTGGACAGCACCCGGTCGCCGAGCGCCACGACCTCCGGCCTGCACTCCGGGTGCACCAGCACCTGCGCCTTCGGGTGCTCCCGGCTCGCCTTCATGACGGATTCGGCCGTCACGCGGTCGTGGGTGGGGCAGTAGCCGTTCCAGCCGACGACGTCCACCTCCGGCAGCTGCGACGCCACCCACGCCGCGAGATTGCGGTCCGGAGCGAACAGCACGCGGTCCACGTCCAGCGACCGCACTACCTCCACCGCGTTCGCCGAGGTGCAGCAGACGTCGGAGGCCGCCTTCACCTCGGCCGAGGAATTGACGTAGGTCACTACGGGGACGCCGGGCCACTCGCTGCGCCACGCGGCGAGCTTCGCCGCGGTGATCATGTCCGCCATCGGGCAACCGGCGCGGTCCTCGGGCATCACCACCGTCTTGCCGGGCGCGAGGATGACCGCCGTCTCCGCCATGAAGTGCACGCCCGCGAAGACGATCACCTCGGCGTCGGTCGCGGCGGCCTGCCGCGACAGCCCGAGCGAGTCGCCCACGAAGTCCGCGACGTCCTGCACCTCGGGCCGCTGGTAGTTGTGCGCGAGGATGACGGCCCGGCGCTTCCGCGCGAGCTCGCGGACCTGCTCGCTCAGGCCTGCGTCGTCTCGCACGTCGCCTCCCCCGCGACGGCGAGGTGCCGACGGCCGTCGCCCGCGAGGCCGATGGCGACGTTGTCGATGAGGCGTGCCCGGCCGAAGCGGGCCGCGACGATGGCGCGAGAGGGCCGGTCGAGAAGCTCGAGCTGCTCGAGCGAGTCGGGGTCGACGACCGCCGCGTAGTCGAGCTCCGCCAGCGAGCCGCCCTGGATCTCCTCGGCGAGGAATCGCGCGAGAGCCACCGCGTCGCGCTCGCCGGCAGACACCTGCTGACGCACGGCTTCCAGCGCGCGCGACAGCACGAGCGCGTTGCGCCGCTGCTCGGCCGTGAGGTAGGCGTTGCGGCTCGACAGCGCCAGGCCGTCGCGGTCGCGGACGATCGGCACGCCCACGACCCGTACCCCGAAGTCCAGGTCGCGGACCATGCGGCGGATGACGACGAGCTGCTGGTAGTCCTTCTCGCCGAAGAACGCGATGTCGGGACCCACGATGTTGAAGAGCTTCGCGACGATCGTGCACACGCCGGCGAAATGGCCGGGGCGGCTCTCGCCCTCCCACAGCAGCGCGATCGACCCCGGCTCGACCACCGACTCCGTGCCCGGGGGGTACATCGCCTCGACGCTGGGGGTGAACACGACGTCGACGTCCTCGGCGGCGAGCAGCTCGAGGTCGTGCGGGATGTCGCGCGGGTACGCCTCGAAGTCCTCACCCGGCCCGAACTGCGCCGGGTTCACGAAGACCGACACGACGACGAGGTCGGCGCGAGCGCGCGCGGCGCGCACGAGGGCGAGGTGCCCCTCGTGCAGGGCTCCCATGGTCGGCACGAGCGCAACGGACATGCCGTCGCGCTTCGCCTCCCCCAGCGCCTGCCGGACCTCCTCGGCCGAGACCACCCGCTCCATCCGGCTCACCCCTCCCGCTTGCCGGGCACTGCGCCCTCGCGCCGGCGCCGCAGCTCGTCGAGGACGGCGGGCTCGATGCGCGTGCACGTACGGTCGTCCGGGAACGCGCCGCTGCGCACCTCGGCGGCATAAGCCGACAGCGCCTCGCGTATCACGGCCCCCGCGTCGGCGAAGCGCTTCGCGTGCTTCGGCACGAAGTCGCCGCCGAGGCCGAGCAGGTCGTGGAAGACCTGCACCTGGCCGTCGCATGCTCCACCGGCCCCTATGCCGATCGTCGGGATCTCGAGCTCCGACGTGACCATCTCCGCGAGCTCCGCCGGGATGCATTCCAGCACCACCGCGAAGGCGCCGGCGGACTGCAGCGCGCGGCAGTCGTCGATAAGGCGCAGCGCTGCCGAGGTCTCCTTCGCCTGCACCTTGTACCCGCCGAGCTGGTGCACGGACTGCGGCGTGAGACCGACGTGGCCCATCACGGGGATGCCCGCTTCGGTCATCCGCAGCACGGTCGGGGCGATGGCTGCGCCTCCCTCGACCTTGACGGCCTGCGCGCCTCCCTCGGCCATCAGCCGGCCTGCGTTGCGCAGCGCCTCCTCGGCCGAGACCTGGAAGGAGAGGAACGGCATGTCGGCGATGAGGAGCGGGCGGGAGAGGCCGCGCCTGGCGGCCGCGGTGTGGCGGACCATGTCGCCGATCGTGACGGGGAGCGTGGAGTCGAACCCGAGCACGGTCATGCCGACGGAGTCGCCCACGAGGACGGCGTCGACACCCGCCGCCTCGGCGAGGCGCGCCGAGGGTACGTCGTACGCGGTGACGACGACTATCGGCTCGCCGGCGAGCTTGCGCGCGCGGAAGGTCGCGGTGGTGACCGGCCGCTCGCCGGCCGCAGGGACAGCGCTCATCTTGCGGTCTCCTTCCCGAACTGGGATGTCCCGGCCGCGCCCTTCTTGCAACGGTCCAGGCGTCCCCCGACGGGGTGATGGAAGAGTATAGCACTCGGCCGACGAAACCGCCGGTAGAGGGCTATGTACCCGCTGTCACTCCTCGGCCGGCGGCGCTTCGCGGGCCTTCCGGACGAGCTCTCGCGCCTCGCGCAGGCGCGACGCCGGGACGTAGAGGTCGACGAAACGCTGGACTCCGTACGGGTTGTAGAAGCCCTCGCCGGGGCGCTCCGGATAGAACTCGCAAGGGACGCCCGCGTCTTTGAGGACGGCCTCGTAGAACAGCAGCTCGGGCATGCTGGGGGAGGGATCGAGCCGAGCGACGCCGAGGGGCACCCAATCGTCGCCCCAAGGAGTGGCGAAGTGCTGCTCCTTGCCCGCTACGCGGAAGTCGGCGCTCGCCGCTACCCCGGCGAAGTCCGCGGGCCCGAGGTCAGCGTGCGCTCGCTCCGGCGTACCCGCGGCACGCGCCTCGGGCGTGGGCGGCGTGACCTGCTCCCATCCCGGGATGGGGCCGATCCTCGCGATGACCCGCCCGTGCCGTGCCCTCTCGCCGGTCACGTGATCGCCGTTCGGGTACCTGACGCCGGGCGCGACCTCGAGCAGAGGGCGGATCACGAAATCGCGTTCGGCCATGCGCGGATGCGGGATCGTCAGCCTGTCGCTCGCCCACTCCTCGTCGCCGTAGAGAAGGATGTCGAGGTCGATCTCTCGAGGCCCGAAGCGCGTGGTGGGCTTGCGCCCCAGCTCCTCCTCGGCGTTCTTCAGCAGATCGAGCAGCTGGTCCGCCAGCAGGTCCGTTCCGACCAGCGCGACCGCATTGAAGAACGCCGCCTGGCCCTCCAAACCCCAAGGCTCGCTCTCGTACGCATGCGAGACCGCGCGCACGCGCGTGCCGGGGAGCGCGGCTATCGCGTCCAAGCCGCGCGCCAGGTTCCCGAGGCGGTCGCCCAAGTTGCTGCCCAGGCCGATGTAGGCGTCGATCATGCGGCCATCATACGTCGCGGCTAGGCGGAAGGCCCGCCGGGACTCCGGCGGGCCTTCCTGTCACGCGCGGCCCGGATAGGCAACGCCGGCTATCACCACACCAGCTGGTCGATGATCTGGTCCTCGACGTTCTGCGAGACCGCCTTGGACGAACCGACCACCGTGATCTTCTTGATGTCGGACTTGTAGTTCCCGATGTACCAGCTCGTATCGTCCGGAAGCTCGGTGTTGGCGAGCAGCACAGGGCTCGTGCGCTTGGCGGCGACCACTCCGGACACGAGCGCGTCCGGGAAGTTGACGCCGGTCGTGACGATCAGCTCGCCCGTGCCGAAGCCGTGCTCGAGCGCGTACATCGCGATCTCCTTCGCGGTGCCGTACCTGGTCGAACCCGAGATGCGGTCCACGCAGCCCAGGCTGTTGTACAGCGCCGCCGAGACGACCGACTCACCCCCTACCGCGATGAGCGCCGGGTGGCCGAGGTCGTCGAACGCGGCCTGCGTGGCCGGCGGCGCGTAGGTCTTCTTCACGAGCAGCACCGGGCTCTCGAGGTACGCCGCTAGTCCGGACACCGTGAGCGCGTCCGGGAAGTTGTCGCCGGTGGCGACGAACGCGGTGGCCGGGTTGCTGCCGTGCGCGACCTTGAACTCGTGCGCGATCATGCGTGCGGTGTCGTATCGATCGGCACCGGCGAGCCGCTGGATGTTGCCGCTCGGGATGCCCAAGCCCCGGAGCGCCGTCTCGACGCTCGCGGGGACCACCTTCGCGCTGCCCGCGATGACGACGTTCATCGAGCCGATGCCGCCTGCGCCCTCGGCCAGGCGCTGGATCTCGGCCAGCACCCCGCCGGAGATACCGAGCGGGTGCACCAGCATCAACGGGCCCCCGCGCTCGTTCGCGAGCGGGGCCGCACAAGCCGCGTCTGCGTAGTTCGCGCCGGTGGCGAGCACCACGTAGTTCGCGGACGTCCAGTTGGCCTTCGACATCTCGACAGAGGTGTCGTAGCGCGTGGTGCCGGACGTCCGCACCACCGGCACCCGTACCGCGTAGAAGCCCGCGTCGCGAGCGGCGAGGAACACGACGTTGTCCCGCGTGTCGAGGCCGCCGATCGCCATCGTCCACTCGCCGAAGTCGGTGGCGATGTAAGGATTCACGGCGTCGGAGAAGTCGATCAGATAGAAGCCTACGTCCGTGGCGGCGAAGGCGTAGTTGCCCGCGCCCTTCACGGCGACGACGTTCTCACCGAAGTAGTAGTAGTGACCGATCTGGAAGATGTCGGCCGGGTCGCTCGCGTCGATCTTGTATACCTTCTGGGAAGTGCCGGCATAGAGCAGGTCGCCGGCGATCGACAGCGACAGTACGTCGCCGTAAGTCCCCATGCTGTCGCGAACGGTCATGGCCGCGGGGTTCGCCGCGTTGAGCGAGACGACCGTGCCGCCGTTCACGCCGATGAAGACCCGCGAACCGTCGGCGGCCACGGCGTGCACCGGGGAGCCGGGATCGTGGTAGACGCCGAGCGACACGGGAACGGCGCGCGCCGTGATGTCCATCACCTGCATGCCGCCGGAGCCCTCGGCCAGGTACAGCCGGTCTCCGTCGATGGCCATTCCCTCGATCGCGCCGCTCACCACCGCCCCGCCCACAGGCGAGGGCGTGCCGGTGCTGACGTCCAGTATCCTCAGGTTGGTGCCATCGGCGACGTACGCGAAGTCGCCGGTCACGACCACCTTGCTCGCGTTCGCCATCACGTAGCTGCCGACGATGCGCGCGCCGCTGGTCTCGTCGAAGCTCACCTTCAGCAGACCGTCCGCGCCGGCGGCCACGTACTCGTAGTCACCGGAGACGAAGACGTCCTTGGCGTCGGCCGGCACCAGCCGCACCGATCCGAGCGCCGCGGGGGCCGCCGGATTCGAGACGTCGGCCACGGTGAGCGTGCCGTTCTTCGCCAGGTACGCCTTGCCCGCCGCGGCCGCTACGGCCGTGTACGAACCCGCGAGCGTGCCGAGCAGCGACGGTGCGGCCGGGTCGGCGACGTCGAGGATGGGCATGCCCGAGTCGCCCGCCGCGAGGTAGAGAGTGGAGCCGGACTTGAACAGGTCGAAGCCGCCGGCTCCCGCCACGGTGTGCGTCCCGCGCTGTGCGGGCACGGTGGGCGTCGTGAAATCGACGACCTCGAGCCCGCGCGCGGCCTCGGCCGCGAACACCAGGCTGCCGGAGGCCACGAGTGAGCTCACCGATACGCTCAGCCCGGGCACGCTGTAGTCGTTGCCGACCTTGACCGGAGCCGCATCCAGGTTGCTGATGTCGAACTCGCGGATCCTTGTCACGGCCGAGGGGTCGGCGCCGTAGCTCACGAACGCCTTGCCGCCCGCCAGTGCCACGTCGTAGTACTCGGCGCCGGTCGGAGGACCGGCATAGCTGACGAGGTAAGGAGCGTCCTTGTCGGCGACGTCCACGACCTTGAAGCCGTGTCCGTCCGAGGTGACGTACGCGCGGTCGCCCGCCACGGCCACCCCGTGCATCGCGCCGCCCCAACCGACGGTCCCGCGACAGACCGGCACCGTGGGGGTCGTGACGTCGACGATCTGCATGTCGCCCCAGTCGCCCACGACGTACGCGAAGCTCCCGTCCAGCGCGACGTCCTCGGCGTTGCCCCCGAGCGGCACCTGCGACAGCACTTTAGGCGCCGCGGGGTTGCCGACGTCGAACACCACGAACGCCCCGTTCGCCGCCGCGTAAGCGTAGCCGCCGCTGACGACGACCTTGTTCAGCGAGGAGCCCCCGAGGTGCGCCAGCACCTCCGCGTTCCAGCTCCGGTCGCACGCCACCGCGGGAGCCGCCGCGAACACGAGCAGCTGGCTCAACAGCAGCACCGCGGTGAGGACCGCGCTCCCCGCCTTCCGATACCTTCCATTCCTCTTCATCTCACCGATGCCCTCCCTCAACGAATGAGACCGCTATGAACGGCACCGCTTCCGGTGCCGTTCGTGGTATCGGCGGGCGGGATGGCGAGGATGAGCACGCGGGATGCGGGTGTGTGCGGCACGTCACCCGCAAGGCGCCGGTCGGCTCGACCCAGGGGACGAGCGGATAGGCGGCGTTCAGCCCTCGATCGCGCGGAGCACTCGAAGCGCCTGCGCGGTCTGGCCGACGTCGTGGACGCGCACGACGTCGGCGCCGTGCTCCGCGCACCACACGGCGGCGGCGAGGCTGCCCGCGAGCCGCTCGGCCGGCTCCGGCACCTCGGTGACCTCGCCGATGAAGCGCTTGCGCGACACGCCGAGGAGGAGCGGATAGCCGAGCGCCGCGAGCTCCGGCAGGCGCCGCAGCAGGGTCAGGTTGTGCTCCAGCGCCTTGCCGAAGCCGATACCCGGGTCCAGACATATGCGCTCCCGCCCGACGCCCGCGTCCTCGAGCGCCCGGGCCTGCCCGACCAGCCACTCCCTCACCTCGGCGAACACGTCGCCGTATCGGGGTGAGCGCTGCATCGTCCCGGGGTCGCCTCGCATGTGCATCACCACGCAGCCGGCGTTCGAGCCGGCGGCCACCTCGCGCATCCACGGGTCGCGGAAGCCGCCGACGTCGTTGAGGACGTCCACGCCCGCCTCCACGCATCGCTGAGCGACGTCGGCGTGGCGCGTGTCGACCGATACCGGGACGCGAGCGTCCGCGACGAGCGCCTCAACCACGGGAAGCACTCTCCCGACCTCCTCGGCGGGTGGCACCTCGGCCGAGCCGGGCCGCGTGGACTCACCGCCGACGTCGAGGATGTCGGCTCCGGCGGGGATGACCGCGAGGCCTTCGGCGATCGCGTCGGCGTAGGTCACGAACCGGCCGCCATCCGAGAACGAATCGGGGGTGACGTTGAGGATGCCCATCACGAGCGGCCGATCGAGCGCGAGCTCGAAGCGCCCGCACTGCCAGACGCGTCCCATGCCACACCTCCCGCCGCCTTGTTCGAGACACGAGTATAGCGGCCGCGTGGTATGAAGGTGGCGGAAGGAGGCCCGCGTGGCGGAGGTGAGGACGGCCGAGGTGCCTGAAGGCCTGCGCGCGCGGGTCGACCTGCTGAGGCGGCTCTCGGCAGCCCGCGGCGAGGAGGCGTGGCTGGTCGGCGGGACGGTGCGGGAGCTGCTGGCTGGCCGCCCTTCGCTCCCGCTCGACGTCGACGTGGCGGTGCGGGGCGACTACCAGGCGCTCGCGCGCTCTCTCGCCGATGAGACTCGCGGCGCATACGTCGCGCTCGCCCCCGCGCACGGCACCGCACGGGTGGTGGGCGCCGACGGGACCACCTACGACGTTTCGGGCACCGCAGGGCGCTCGATCGAGGACGACCTCGCGCGCCGCGACTTCACGATCAACGCGATGGCGGTCCCTCTAGCGGCGTTGTCGGCCGACGGGACCGCGCAAGTCGTCGACCCCTTCGGCGGCGCACGGGATCTCGGCGACCGCACCGTCCGCATGATCTCCGAGGAGCCGCTGGCGGCCGATCCGCTGCGGCTGCTGCGCGCGTTCCGGTTCTCGGCCACGCTCGGCTTCCGCGTGGATCCGCTCACGCTCGGGGCGATCCGCCGGCTCGCCCACCTGGCGGACCGCCCCTCGCCCGAGCGCACCGCGCGCGAGCTGTTCATCGTGCTCGGGACGCCGGCGGCAGCCGCGCAGGTGCGGGAGATGGACGAGATCGGGCTGCTCGACAACCTGCTCCCCGAGGTGGCACTCATGCGCGGCGTCACGCAGAACGCCTACCACCACCTCGACGTGTGGCTGCACTCCCTCGAGGCGCTCGAGCATCTCGAAGAGCTGCTGGCGGACCTCGCTGCGCTCGTCGGCGAGCGTAACGCCGAGCGCCTGCGCGGGTTCCTCGGCGAGCAGCTCGTGCCGGACCGGTCGCGCTCGGCGCTGCTGAAGTTCGCCGAGCTCCTGCACGACTCGGGCAAGCCGGCGATGCGCGAGCTCCGCGACGGCAAGGTCACCTTCTACGGCCACACGAAGCGCGGCGCCGCGATGGTGCGCGCGGCGTGCGAGCGGCTCCGGCTGTCGGCGCGCGAGACCGGCGAGGCCGCCACCTGGGTCGAGCGCCACCTGGTTCCCGCCGACCTCGTCAGAACGCGGCCGCTGACCGAGCGGCGCTGCGCGCGCTTCTTCCGTCGCAACGGCGAGAGCGGGCTCGCGCTCCTGCTGCTCGCGCTCGCCGACGGGATGGCGACGCGCGGGCCGGCGAGCGACCCGGCGAGCCTCGAGCGCACGCGCGAGTTCGTGCGCGAGATGGCCGACGCCTACTACGGCTGGGCCGCCGCCCGCATCACCGAGCGCCCGCTCGTGGACGGGCGCGAGCTGATGGCGGCCACCGGCCTGCCGCCGGGGCCCGCCCTCGGCCGCGTGGTCGCCGCCATCCGCGAGGCGCAGCTCGACCGCCGCGTCACCTCACGCGACGAGGCGCTCGCGTACGCGAAGGACCTCGTGGCGCGCGCGGGATGAGCTGCGAGCGCAGCGGCTCTGCTCGATCCCGCGCGGTTCGTGATGCCCGAAAGGTCGTCACGAACCCTTGATGAGCGACATCGCCTCGGCGCGCGTCTTGGTGGAGCGCTCGAAGATCCCCCGCACCGCCGAGGTGACCGTCACGGCGCCGGGCTTCTTCACGCCGCGCATGGACATGCACAGGTGCTCGGCCTCGATGACCACCATCACGCCTTGCGGCTTGAGGTGCTCGACGATCGTGTCGGCGATCTGCGACGTCATCCGCTCCTGCACCTGCGGGCGCTTCGCGAACACGTCGACCACGCGCGCGAGCTTAGACAGCCCGCAGATACGGCCTTCCTTGCCGGGGATGTACGCCACATGCGCACGGCCCATGAACGGCACCAGATGGTGCTCGCAGACCGAGTACAGCGGGATGGCGCGCACGAGCACCATCTCCTGGTGCTCCTCGTTGAAGGTCACGCAGAAGTGCTGCCCGGCGTCTTCGCCGATGCCCGCGAATATCTCCTCGTACATGTCGGCGACCCGCTCGGGCGTACGGGCGAGCCCCTCGCGCGACGGGTCCTCGCCGATCCCTTCCAGTATCAGCCGCACGCCCCGCTCGATCTTGTCGCGATCCATACCAAGCGCTCCAACCCTCGTCGGCCGAGGCGGCAACGGCGGGGCGGGATCGCACCCGGCTCGTGCCGCCTCAACAGTGTATCGCCATCGGCGCCGAGCCCGCGCGCCCCGCGGCAGCGAGAGGGGAGGAGCCGCGATCAGATCCCGAACATGCGCCCGATCGTCAAGATCGCGGGGCCGATGATGACGATCAGCGTCGCCGGCAGGATGCACAACACCAGCGGGAAGACGATCTTGACGGGGGCCTTCTGTGCCATCTCCTCGGCGAGCTGGCGCCTCTTCAGTCGCATCTCCTGCGCCTGCGACCTGAGCACCTGGCTCACGCTGACGCCGAAGACGTCCGCCTGCACCATCGCGGAGATGAACGCCGTGAGCTCGGGCACGTCGACGCGCTGCGACAGGTTGCGGAACGCGTCCCTGCGCGAGATGCCCGCCTGGATCTCCCGCAGCATCGTGCCGAACTCCTGCGAGAGCGGCCCTGTGGTGTTCGCGACGAGTTTGCCGAGGGCGGCGTCCAGCCCCAGGCCCGCCTCGACGCTGATCGTGAGCATGTCCAGCATGTCCGGCAGCGCCACGCGGATGGCGTGCGCGCGCGAGTTCGCCAGGCTCGCGAGCCACAGGTCGGGTGCGAAGAACGCAGCCGGGATCAGCAACGCCGACAGGAACGACGGGATGCGCATACCGGCCACGAACAGGAAGACCGCGAGCGGGCCGAGCACGACGAGCGCGACGGGGACGGACAGGAACTTCACCGTGAGCAGCCCGTCGGCGGAAAGGCCGCCGGGCTCGCCGGCATGCAGCAGGCGCGTTCGCAGGCGCTCGAAGTAGTCGGCCGGCGCAAGGAGGTGCGCCGCGCGCGAGACCGCGGCACGTGTCGCGGCGCCGGCCCGCTCACGTATCGGACGCAGGAGCGGCTCCGCTTCCTTGGCCTGTTCCGCCTCGTACGCCGACAGGCCCTTCATGGCGCGGCGCACCTGACGCTCATCGGCGAAGACGGCGTCGAGGGCGGCGTACGCCGCGAGCGACGCGGCCGCGAAGGCGCAGAACATCACGACGTACATCTCACACCTCGATCATCGAGACGCGGCGCAGCCAGATCACGCCGACGATCATCAGCAGGACGGCCGAGCCGACGAGGAACCAGCCCATCGGGGAGGTGAACAGCAGCCCGATGTAGCCGGGCGAGACGAAGAACAGCACGAATCCCACCACGAACGGGAGGATCACGAGGATGACCGCCGAGAGTCTGCCCTCGGCAGTGAGGCCGTCGATGGTGCGCCGAAGCGCGTCACGCTCGCGGATCGTCCTGCCCACGATGTCGAGGACCTCCGCGAGATTGCCGCCTACCTCTCGCTGGATCGTGATCGCCGAGACCGCCCATTCGAAATCCGGGCTTCCCATACGGCGGGCCATCTTCTCGAGCGCGTCCTCCACGCGCAGTCCCAGCCGGGCCTCCGTCTGGACGCGCTGGAACTCCACGCCGGCCGGAGCGGGCGCCTCCCGCACGATGTGATCCACCGCCTGCATGAGCCCGTAGCCCGCCCGCAGCGAACCGGCGATCAACCCGAGAACGTCGGGCAGCTGCGCGGCGAACGCCTTCTTGCGCCTCGTCGCGAGCAGGTCGAGCAACAGGAGCGGGGCGAACGCGGAGAGGAGGATGACGGCCAGCGAGAAGCCGAGAGACCCCGTGAACACCTCGGTGACGAAACCGACCGCGACCACGAACACGACGTGCATCGTGATGTACTCCACCGGGCGAAGCGGCAAGCCCGCCGCCTCCAGCCGCACCTGGAGCTCACCTGTGAACCCGCGCCGCTCCGCCACCTGGCCGACCACCGACATAAGCCTCGCGCGCAGACCACCGGGATTGCTGTCGTCGGCGGAAGCCGACTGCTCGTAGTAGGACAGCTGCTCCATCGCGCTGGGCTTGCGGGCGAGCGAGCGGAACGCGAACAGCGCGAAGAGCATGACCGCGCCGAACACGAGACCCGCGACCGCGAATATGCCGAGGATGCCGACTGTCATCGGTGCCGCCGCACCCGTGCCGGAGCGCGCGGCCTCCGCGAGCTGAGAGGCGCGTGGCGCCGCGAACGCCGGGTTGGCGATGACCAGGTCCGCCGCGGCGGAGTTCGGGCCCGAGCGTCCGGATATCGCGAGCTCGAGGTCCTTTGTCGCCGGACCCGCGCTCGTGAACGCCACGTCGTAGCGGTTCTGTATCTGCCGCGCCACGTCCGCGTACACACGGCCGAGGTCACCCGCCTGCTCCACGCCCAGACTCCTGCCTCGCGTCTCGGACGCTATCCGAGCCAGCGCGGCGGGAGCGGCTTCGGGAGACGCCAGACCCAGCGCGAACACCGGGACGGCCCCCTGCTTGAGGAAGCGTAGCGTCGTGTCGAGCGAGGAAGAGCTCTGCGTGTCGCCGCCGTCCGACAGCAGCACGACGATGCGTTGCGTGGAGGGCGCCGTGAAAGCCAGCGTGTCCGCGGCGATGAGTGCGTCGTACATCGCCGTCTCCCCGGACGCCTGCAACTGCCCGACGGCGGCAAGGCTGCTCGACCGGTCGGCCGTGAACCGGGAGAGGATGTCGGGCCGCGTGTTGAAGCCCACCACCGCCACCTGGTCCTCGGCCGCGAGGGCCCCGATGAAAGTGGCTGCGGCTTGCTTCGCCGCCGCCAGCGGCTCTCCGCGCATGCTGCCGCTGGTGTCCATCACCAGCACGATCGAGAGCGGCGCTCGGTCGATCGCGACAGGGCGCGCACTGACTCCCGCGAGCTCTACGCCGTTCTCTTTCACGGTGAACGCCGGTGCCGTACCCGTCCTGGAGAGCGATGAGGGAACCATGACGCGGACGGTGACGGCCGGGTAGGCGGACGTCTCCAAGGACTGCACGACGAGCGCGGAAGGGCTCGCCGCCGCCGCGACCGACGGGGTGAGACACCAGACAGCAGCGAGGAGAAGCGTCGCGAGAAGACGTCGCATCACCGTCACCGCCAGCGTTTCCGGTCGCTGCCGAACAGCTCGCCGGGAAGAGAGATCCCTCGCTCCTCCAGCCGCTCGGCGAACTTCGGCCGAAGGCCGGTCGGACGTATCCGCCCCTTGAACCGCCCCAGCTCGTCCACACCTGCCTGGAAGTCGAAAGCGAAGACGTCCTGCATGGTGACTATCTCGCCTTCCATGCCTTCCACCTCGGAGATCTTCGTGACCCGCCGGGTGCCGTCGCTCAACCGCATCATGTGCACGATGAGGTCGAGCGCGGAGCTGACCTGTTCGCGGATAGCACGCACCGGCAGGTCGAACCCGGCCATCAGGACCATCGTCTCGAGCCGGGCGAGGGCGTCGCGAGTGGAGTTCGCGTGGATCGTCGAGAGCGATCCGTCGTGCCCCGTGTTCATCGCTTGGAGCATGTCGAGCGCCTCGCCGCCGCGCACCTCGCCGACGATGATGCGGTCGGGACGCATACGCAGCGAGTTGCGCACGAGGTCGCGGATGGTCACCTGACCCTTGCCCTCGATGTTGGGCGGGCGGGCCTCGAGGCGCAGGACGTGCTCCTGGCCCAGGTTGAGTTCCGCTGCATCCTCGATGGTGATGATGCGCTCGTCGACCGGGACGTACGCCGACAGCACGTTGAGCAGCGTCGTCTTGCCCGACCCGGTGCCCCCGGAGATCAGCACGTTCATCCGTCCGCGCACACACGCTTCGAGGAAGAAGGCCGAGCTCTCGTCCATCGTGCCGAACCCGATCAGGTCGTCCGAGGTGAACGGGGTCGCGGAGAACTTCCGCACCGTCAGCATGGGACCGTTGATCGCCAGCGGATGGATGACGGCGTTGACGCGCGAGCCGTCGGGAAGGCGCGCGTCCACCATCGGTACGCTCTCGTCTATCCGCCTGCCCACCTGGCTGACGATCTTGTCGATGATACGCAGCAGATGGTCCTCGTCGATGAAACGCCGGCCCGTCGCGTGGAGCTTGCCTTCGCGCTCCACGTAGATCATGTCCGGGCCGTTCACCATGACCTCGGTGATCTCGGGGTCGTTCAGGAAGACCTCGATAGGTCCGTACCCGAGGATGTTGTCGAGGACGTCCGTGGCGATCTCCCGCCGATCCGCCGACGACAGCGGTGTCGGCTCGCCGTCCATGAGGGCGGACAGGGCGGTCTCGAGACGTCCGCGCGTGCTCCCGTTGCCGCCGCCCTCGCGGCCCAGCTCCGCGCCGAGCGACTCGATGAGCTGATAATGGAGCCGCTTCTTGATCTCGTCGATGGGGGGCAGCGCCGCCGGAGCCGCGGCGGTGGCCTGTCCGAGACGATCGCTAAGCGACATCTGCATCGACCTCCTCCATGCGCTGTGACGCAAGCTGGGCGAGCGCGTTGAGCGCGCGCGCCACCGGAGAGCGGGGAGCGTCGACGACGACGGGAATGCCCTTGTTGACCGCCCTCGGCACCAGCCGGTCGCTCGGGATCTTCGCGACGATCCCCTGGCCCGTCGCGGACTCGATGTCCGCCGGCTGGAGCCCGACCTTGCTGTCGGCCCGATTCAGCACGAGCCGGGTGCGGCCGCCGTCGAGTCCGAGCTGCTGGAGCTTCTGCAGGGACACCTTCACGTTCTTCACGCTCGGGACGTCCATCGTCGCTATGGTGTACACCTCGTCGCTCTGCTCGAGGGCGCCGAGCACTACGTCGTTGAAGGACGCCGGGGTGTCGATGACCACGAAGTCCGCCAGCTCCCGCAGCAGGCCGATGATCGTGGCTACCCGACTCGCCGTGACGGCCTCCGCCTCCTCGGGATGCACCGGCGCCAGCAAAGCCCTCACGCCCGAGGAGTGCTCGATCAAGAAGCCCTTCAGCATCTCGGCGTCCAGACGGTCGAAGGACTGGACGGCGTCGAAGATCGTCCGCTCGGGCACGAGCTGCAGCATGATCGCGGTGTCCCCGAACTGCAGGTCGAGGTCGAGCAGCATGACGGCGTGCCCGGCCTGCGCCAGCGCGACGGCCATGTTGGTCGCAACGACGCTCTTCCCGACCCCGCCTTTGGTGCCGAACACGGTGACCACCTTGGCGAGGCGACGCTCCGCGCGTACGGCCTTCTCCACCTGCGTCCGGCCTCTTTGCATCGCCGATCCGTGAGCCAGCCTGACCGCCTCGGCGACCTCGACGAAATCGTCTTCTGCGGACAGCACGTCACGCACGCCCACGCGCATGGCGGTGCGCATGAGCTCGGTCGACGGTTCGACGGCCACGAGGACCACCTCGCAGGGCGGGGTGGCGGCGGCGAACCGCCGGGCCAGCGCCATCGCGGCCGAAGTCTCGAGCAGCGGGCCGAGCACTACCACGGAGGGCTGCTCGGCCGAGAAGACCGCCTCGACACCCGCTTCGTCGGCGCAGAGGACCTCGAGATCCCCCGCGATCTCGCGAAGCGCCCCGGCCAGCGCGGCGCCGGACTCGGCGTCGGCGCCTGCGAGAAGGATCGACCCCATCGTCTCCCCCTTCACTTCAGCACCGTCGCGCGGACCTGCCCGCTCGTCTTGACCACCAACGCCTTCTCTTCAGTGGGCAGCAGCGCCAGCCACACGCGCCCGACCTCCTGAGCGAGGACCACGCGCTCCATCTGATCGGGCGAGAGGGCCAGCGTGATGCTGCTCGGGACGACCTGCTTGTCGTCTGCCTTGGCCGCGAACGCGACGCCTTGATCCGCGCTCTTCGCGCTCTTGGCCTCCACGCCGGTCGTATGTCCCGTGGCAAGGACGCGCGCGCCGTCGACGAGGACGCGTGTCTTCCAGCTGTTCTCATCGTTCGCGTCGGTCTTGACGCTCGCGATGACGACGACGTTGTCGCCCGTCTTCACGAGGCCGGCGATGCCGCGCACCTCATCGGAAGCGAGCGACAGTGCCACCATCCCTTTCGGCACCCCGAAGGAAAGACCGGCCTGAGACGAGAACTGGAAGCGGTTCGTCGTCAGCTGTTCGCCCTTTCCGAGCGACACGGCGAGGACCTGGCCGTCGACGGCCTTCATGGTCGAGATCGCACTGGCCGACAGGTACTGCTGAGGCACCTTCCGCGTCTCGGTCAGACCCTGTGCGCGGATCTCGTCCGCCGTCAGCCCCTTGGGGATGTCCTCCTTGGCCACGAGCACCTCGACCGGCTTCGCACCCGCGAGAGCCTGACTGCGGACTGCCGCGAGGTAGCGCCCGGCCAATGCCGCGGCGAGGATCCCGAGGGCGGCGGCCGCGATCAGGATGATCCATCTCGACCTCATCGTTGTTCTCCTATCGCCGTGTGCCGTTTCGAGCTTCTAGAAGGTCACGCCCTCGGACACGAGGCGCGCGGTCATCAGCGCTTTCAGGAATGGAGGCGGATCCGGGCCCGGGATGCCCGGGGCGACGTACTGGATGAAGATGCCGGTCGAGGTGCCGCTCGGATCCCCCTCGACGAAGAACGCCGCGAAGCCGCGGACGATGACCGGCTCGGATCGCCCCAAGGGCTGCGCGGTCCACTCGCAGATCGGCACGTAGACGATCCGCGGACAAGGCGGGCTGCCGGCGGCCACCCACGACGCGTACGTCGAGTGCGCATCCATTCCGATGCGGTCCCTCAACCCGCCGGCCGTGGGACCGACCATGTTCCCCGGCTCCGAGCTCAGCAGCTGCCCGATGTAGACGGTCCCCGGATAGCCTTGGGCGATGTTCGTCCGGTAGTCGCTGGCCCCCGTGCCGCCCAAGGCGAGGGCCTGGAAGTTCCCGCTCAGCACGTCGCCGGACCCGACCTTCAGGCTGTACGCCTCGCCGGCCAAGAAGCCGTCGAGCGTGGTCATCTTCAGCGTGTACAGAGAGCCGCCCGAGGAGCCCTTGAAGCAGGTCGGCCCGATCTCCAGGTCGCGGAAGAGCGATGTTGCCGAGGTGACGGCCACCACCGCAGCGTCCTGGACGACGAACACGCCCGCGCTCGCGAGAGCGCTGCCGGCCGGCCGCTCGGCGACACTGATGGTGATGCGGTCGCCGCCCTCGGAGGTCGCGACGCCGTGGAAGGTGTAGGTGCTCGCCCCGGCGCCGGACGGCGAGGGCCCGCCGATGGAGCCCCCGGCCATGGTGGCCTTGGGCGCCTCGGCGGCACGCGCGTTCACTTCGACCACAAGGTCGAAGCCCCCGCCGACGCCGACCATGTGCGGGTCGATCCTGATCGCGTCGATAGGGCTGTCGTCCGGAAGGACCACGATGCTGGACGCGCCGTCCAGGCGCTGCTCGACTCCGTAGGCGTTGCGCGCGACGTAGTCGACGAGTCGCCCATACACCGTTCGGGTCGGCCCCTTGCCGGCCTTGCCAGCCGCCGTCGTCATCGACACGCCGAGGCCCGGATCCCATCCGCTGCTGAAGGTGTTGCCGCCCGCGGGCGTCAGCTCGACCCCATTACCGCCGCCTGAGAGTTGGGCGCGCACCGAGGTTGGCACTATCACCGGCAGGAACCAAGGCACGATGCCCTTCATGCCGGTGAGCAAGGACAGCTTCGCACGGGACATGGCCCTGATCAGGGGGCCGCCAGACTGGCCGGCGGCCGCGCCGAAGAAGAGCGGGGCGTTCTTCGCTACGGTGACCTGGCAGTAGTCCGAGCCGACGATCACCGACTCGACCCGTACGCCGTCACCCGGGGCCTGCCCGTTGGCCGCGACGAGTTGCCGGGCCTGGGAATCGGCGACCGCCGCGTCGCCCGACATCTTCAGCTCCATGGCGCCCGCAAGGGCTCCCGCGTCCGCCGCCGCCTGAAGCTGCCGTCGGACGTTGTAGTAGTAACCCACGTCGATGGCGAGCGCGGCAAGACCGAGGAACACCACGAACAGGATGACGACGATGATCGCGACCGCACCCTCGTCGTCTCGAAGCCGATCCCGGGAGTCCTTCATCCGTCTCAGTCCACCCTCAGCGTCGCCGAGCTCTTCAGCTCGGGGATACCGGCGATGCCCATCAGCCCGCCGAAGAGAGGCGATATGACGGCGGGATCGTAGTAGACCGTGACAGTCACGGGCTTGCCGATGCCGGCCGGGGTGGCGTAATCGCCGGGCGATATATCGATGCGCTTGGGCGTGATGGGCGTCGCGGCATTCGCCACACGAGTGCGGACTTCGCTCTCCGGTGCCTGAAGTGCGGCCCAGCGAGCACCCTCGCGCGCCGAGTGCACGACCTGCAGCCACTGCGACATCGTGAGCCCGAACTGCATGATGCCGAGCAGCAGCATGAAGAGCAGAACGACCACGAGCGCGAACTCGACGGCGGCGGCGCCGGTCTCTTCGCGCATGCGCGGCATATCGGTCGACATGGTCACATCACACCTCTTCACTTCGAGCAAGAACGGCGGCCCGCCCAGCGGGCCGCCGTTGCGCTCGAACGCCTACTTCAGGTACCCGACGATCGCGTTGAAGGTCGTCGGGATCTTCGGGGCTACAGCGGTGGCGCCCAGAGCGACCGCCACGGCGATGACCGCGACGAGGATCGCGTACTCGACACCGGTCGAGCCCTCCTCGCTGTGCAGCGCGGTCGTGCACCTCACGTACAGCTTCGTCAACATGCCGTTCTCCTCACTACTTGAGATAGCCGACTATCACATCGAAGGTGGACGGGATCTTCCCGGCGACAGCGGTCGCTCCCAGAGCGACCGCCACGGCGATGACCGCGACGAGGATCGCGTACTCGACACCGGTCGAGCCCTCCTCGCTGCGCAGCGCGGTCGTGCACCTCACGTACAGCTTCGTCAACATTCGAAAACACCCCCCTCCAGAGGTAGTCCCGATCAGAGACGCTGGTGCAGCTCGCCCGCGAGCTCGTGCAGCTCTTGAAGCAACACGTCGGGCGGCTGGCTCTTGGGGATCCACCGCCGCACGCCCGCCTGCCGGACGCGCTCCTCGTGCTCGTCAGCCTCGTACACGCTCAAGATGACGACCTCGGTGGAAGGGTTCTCCTCGCGGATCAGGGACGCGGCCTCGAGCCCGTCCATGTCGCCCATCGAGAAGTCCATGAGCACGATGTCCGGCCGAAGTTTGCGCGCGCGCTCGACCGCCTGACCGGCGCTCGTGGCCTCCCCGACGACCTCGCTGGCCTCATCCGTCTCGATCAGCTGCCGAAGGCCGAGGATCACCTCGGCGTGGTCGTCGACTATGAGGATCCTTGCCCGCTCCACTGCTGCCCCCCGGCCGATGGATACCGAGAATCTACCTGGGAGCGGGAGCCATCAAACAGCATCGGGAGTACCGCCCGGGCGGCAGGAGGATGATTCGCGATGGTACTTTCGGATGACCGCGGCCGGGCCAGGCTCAGGAGGGGTCGACGCTCACGAGCCCGGCTTGGATGGCGCGGAGAACCGCCTGGGTGCGGTCACGCTGCCCGAGCTTCCGTATGACCCGGCCCACGTGGGTCTTCACGGTGCTCTCGCTGATCCACATCTCCCGCGCGATCTCCCGGTTCTTCATCCCGCGCGCCATCAGGGCCAGGACTTCGAGCTCGCGCCCGGACAGCGCGTCGGGCGAATCCGGGCACCCCGGCTCGCGCCGCAGCCGCATGAGGCGATGCGCGACATCGGGATCCATGACGACGCTTCCGTCGGCCACCCCGCGGATCGACCGCGCGAGCGCGTCGGGCGCTACGCTCTTCAGGAGGTATCCGCTCGCACCCGCCTCCATCACCGCGTAGACGTCCGCGTCGTCGTCGAAGGTCGAGAGCACCATGACGCGCGTCCCTCCGCCCTGGTCTATCACCCGACGGCACACGTCGGCGGCACCGCTGCCGGGCATGCGCAGGTCGAGTAGAAGGACGTCAGGCCTCTCTTCGAGCGTGCGGCGCACGGCCTCGTCGCAGTCCGCCGCCTCGGCCACGACCGCGATGTCGTCTTCGGCGTCGAGCACCATGCGGAGCCCACGCCGCACGAGCTCGTGGTCATCAGCGAGGACGACGCGGATGGTGCCGCCGCGAGGCTCCTCTAGCACGGCACGGTCACCCACACGTTGGTGCCGCCCCGCTGCGCGCTGTAGATCCGGAACCGGCCCGCCTCGGCTGCGACGCGGTCGCGCATGCTGCGCAGGCCCAGCGAGCGGCCGCTCTCCGCCCGCGCCGCCGCCTCCGCGACGTCGAACCCGTCCCCGTCGTCCTCGATCAGCAGTTCCACCGTGTCCTTCGCGTAGGTGAGCGTCACGATGACCGACGCCGCGTGAGCGTGCTTGACCGCGTTGGCGACAGCCTCCTGGGTGATCCGGTACAGGCACGCCTCGACGGAGGGTGACAGCGAACGCTCCTTGCCCGTCACGACCAGCTCGCCCGTCAGCCTCCCCGATCGGACGACCTCCTCGATCTTGGAGCGGATCGCGCCGGCGAGCCCAAGCCGCTCGAGACTCACCGGCCGAAGGTCGAAGATGTAGCGCCGCAACTCGGTGAGACTTTCGGACAGAAGCTGCTGTGTCTCGCCCAACTTCTCCTCCACCTCGTCGGGGTGGGCCCGGGAGCGGCGCTTGCACACCTCGAGCGCGAGCGAAGCGCTGAACAGCGACTGCGCGAGCCCGTCATGCATCTCCTTGGCGATGCGGTTCCGTTCCCCGGCGAGCAGCGCGTATTCGGACTGCGCTCGGAGGCGGGCGTTCTCGATCGCGACACCCGCGAACGCGCCGAGCACGGCGAGCAGCGTGATCTGCTCCTCGGTGAAACTGCGGGTGCGGCTGTTGATGGCCGAGAGCAGGCCTATCGAGCGGTCGTGAGCACGTATCGGCACGCACACGAGGGCTGCGTTGTGCCGAGCGTCCTCCACCAGCATCGGCAAACCGGAGTCCGACACCTGGGGGCCGATGTCATCGACGCACGACTGCCACCACTCCTCCGGGTACTGGTCGCGGCTGCCGCGGACGACGACCACGGAGGCTCCCATCCGCGGGCGCTCCTCGGTCTCGTCGAAGAGCAGGAGGAAGGACTTGCGGCACCGCACGAGGACCTTCGCCTCGTCGACGACCCGCTGCAGCACCTCGCCGATCGAGCTGCGCGATGAGACGACGGACGCGACCTCGGCGAGCGACCCCACGAAGTCGGCAGGCTTCCCTACGGCGGCGGCAAGAAGGCGGCCGCGCGTCCGGGGGCTTCCCAACCCCCCGAGCGGCCCTCCGCCCTCGAGCCCTGCGCGTGCTGACGTCCCGTCGACTTCGACGGGACGCGTAGAAGGTTCCTCCACGCGGTCCTCCCCCCGAAGAAACATGCGTCGGCTTCTCATAACAGTAACGCCTTCGCCTCTCCAATGACAGAAGTACCCAAATAGCCCGGGCGAGTCGTTCGCGACGCCCGGGGAGCGAAAGAGGCCCCGCCCTTTCCGGGCGGGGCCTCTCGGCAGTCTCTTGGCGTGTCTTGCCGTTACTCGATGACAGGACGCAGCTTCGCTCCCGGCTCGGTGCGCGGCTTGCGCTCGCGCTTCGGCTTCTCCTCGCCCGCGCCGGGCTCGGCGTCGCCCGAGTCCTGCGACTCCTGCTCCTTGGCGAGGTACTCCTCCCAGCGGTTGTCCAGCAGCGCCGCCAGCTCCTCCTTGTCGACGGTCTCGCGCTCGATGAGCACGCGCGCCATCAGGTCGAGCTGCTCGCGGCGTTCCTCCAGGATCGTGTGGGAGCGGGTGTAGGCGTCGTCGATGAGGCGACGCACCTCCTTGTCGATCTCGAACGCGATCTCTTGGGAGTAGTCCGCGTTCGCCGAGAAGTCACGGCCGAGGAAGACCTCGTGGTTCGCCTCGCCGAACGTCTGCGGCCCCAGCTTCTCGGACATGCCGTAGCGGGTGACCATCTGCTTCGCCATCTTGGTGGCGCGCTCGATGTCGTTGGACGCACCCGTGGTCACGTCGCCCGTCGCAACCTCCTCGGCCACGCGGCCGCCGAGGAACATCGCGAGGTTGTCCACCATCTCGCCGCGCGTCACGAGGAACTTGTCCTCGGTGGGCAGGGCCAGCGTGTAGCCGAGCGCCTGGCCGCGGGGGATTATCGAGATCTTGTGGATCGGGTCGGTGTTCGGCAGCACGTGGCCGACGAGGGCGTGACCCGATTCGTGGTAGGCGATGACCCGCTTCTCCTGGTCCGAGATCAGGCGCGTCTTGCGCTCCGGACCGGCGATCACGCGGTCGATCGACTCCTCGAGTTCCTCCATGGAGATGTCTTTCGCGCCATGGCGGGCGGAGAGGAGCGCGGCCTCGTTGATGAGGTTCGCCAAGTCGGCGCCGGTGAAGCCGGGCGTCCGGCGGGCGAGGACCTCGAGGTCGACGCCCTCGGCGAGGGGCTTGCCCCGCGCGTGCACCTTCAGGATGCCGGTGCGGCCCTTGAGGTCGGGGCGGTCCACGACGATCTGCCGGTCGAAACGGCCCGGGCGCAGCAGCGCCGGGTCGAGGATGTCCGGGCGGTTGGTCGCGGCGATGAGGATGATGTTGTCCTTGATGTCGAAGCCGTCCATCTCGACTAGCAGCTGGTTCAGGGTCTGCTCGCGCTCGTCGTGGCCGCCGCCGAGGCCGGCGCCGCGCTGGCGGCCGACCGCGTCGATCTCGTCCATGAAGATGATGCACGGCGAGGCGGCCTTCGCCTGCTCGAACAGGTCGCGCACGCGGGAAGCGCCCACGCCGACGAACATCTCGACGAAATCCGAGCCGGAGATCGAGAAGAAGGGCACCGCGGCCTCGCCCGCGACGGCGCGGGCCAGCAGCGTCTTACCCGTGCCTGGAGGCCCCACCAGCAGCACGCCCTTCGGGATCTTCGCACCCAGGGCCTGGAACTTGCCGGGGTTGGCCAGGAACTCCTTGATCTCCTGCAGCTCCTCGACGGCCTCGTCCGCGCCGGCCACGTCCTTGAACGTGATGCGCGGCTGGTCGCGCGTCATGCGCTTAGCCTTGGCCTTGCCGAAGGACATGATGCGGCTGTTGCCGCCCTGCATCTGCTGCATGAACCAGAACATCAGCAGGAACAGCAACGCTATTGGCAGCACGGAGCTCACGATCGGGATCCACGCGGGGGTCTCCTGAGCGTCGACCGTCACCTTCATGCCGGTCTTCGCCTGGTACTGGGCGACGAGGGAGTTGAAGCCGTCGTCGCTGAAGTACGCCGAGGTGAACGACACGAGCATCTTCTCTTCGCCGACGAACCGCGACCGCGTCCAGTACTTGCCTTCGAGCTTCCGGTCCTTCGCGAGCACGGTGATGTCGTGCACCCGCCCGCCCTTGATCGCGTCCACCAGATCGGGCGAGTACGTCAGCGCGACAGGCTTGCTGCTCGTGCTCCCCCAGTTCGCGACGAAGAACGCCAGCGCCACGATGATCAGCAGATAGAGTGCGATGGTTCGCACGTTCTTGTTCAAATCCAGTCCTCCTTCGGCCTGGTGCGAGCGTCCCGCCTACTCGGCGTACGCCTCGGGCTTGAGGATCCCGATGTACGGGAGGTTTCGATACCGTTCCGCAAAGTCCAGGCCATATCCCACGACGAACTCGTCGGGGATGCCGAAACCGACGTACTTGCACTGGATAGGTACCCGCTGCTTACCCTCTTTGCTCAGCAGCGCACAGACCTCCAGCGAGCGCGGCTTGCGGCTCGCCAGGTTCTTCAGCAGGTATTTCAACGTGAGGCCGGTGTCCAGGATGTCCTCGACGACGAGCACGTTACGGTCCTCGATCAGTTCGTCGAGATCCTTCAGTATCCGCACGACCCCGGAGGACTTGGTCGAGCTGCCGTAGCTGGAGACGGCCATGAAGTCCATCTCCACGGGGACCGAGATCTCACGGGCGAGGTCCGCCATGAACAACGCGGCACCGCGCAGGACCGCCACGAGCAGCACGCTCTCGCCCGCGTAGTCGCGCGTGATCTCCGCTCCCAGCTCGTGCACGCGCCGGCGGAGCTGCTCCTCGGAGAGGATCACTTCTTTCACATCCGGGTGCATCGACGAGCGCTTCCTTCCTGACTCGACCTCATCGTCGCCAGCTCAACCGTACCGCACGTGTCGTGGAAGCGGTCACGCGGTAGTCCTCGCTCATCCGTACGCCCGCGACCCAAACCACGTCCTTCCCGTTCCTCACCACCGGCGTCGCCGCCCGCTCCCGCCGAGGCACTTCCGCCTCCTGCAGCAGGTCCGACAGCTTCTTCGTGCCGGTCATGCCGAGGGGTCGGATGCGGTCCCCCTCGTGCGGCCCGTCGACCACCAGCGGGCCGTCGATCCGCCCCGCGTCGATCACGGCCGAGGAGGGGTCGGCGAGGACGTCTCCCGGGGTCGTCTCCTCGGCGTCGATACTCCCCGCTTCGCCGAGGTCGGCGGTGCCCGGGATGTCAAGCAGGGCGGGTGGAACGGGCGGTCGCGGTCCCGGCTGCCGCGAGACGAACATTCTACCGCACTCGACGAACGCACGCAGGCCGAACGGGAGGTCGCGCGCGAACGCGTCGGACGCGAGGCCGTCGACGACCGCATCGACGTGCGAAGCCTCGAGCCGCGCCGCATCGGGAAAGGCCCTGAGCAGAGCGGTGCGCACGACGCGGCGCGCCATCGCTCGGCTGAGCGTGCGCATGAGCGCGAGGTCCAGCGACACTCCCCCCGCCTGCTGCTCGCCGAAGGCGTCGGCGAAGCCCTCGGCCATACCGGCGAGCAGCGCGTCGTCATCGGCGAGCAGCGCGAGGGAACGGCCGAGGGTGCCCGGGAACCGCGGGTCGACCGCTTCGAGCGCGGGCACGACCTCGTGGCGGATGCGCGCCCGGAGCCGGGACGTATCGGCGTTAGTGGCGTCCTCGCGCCACTCCTGCGCCAGCTCGCGAAGGTACTCGACGACGTCGGCGCGCCTGGCGTCGAGCAGCGGGCGCACGATGCGGCCGCGCACGGGCGGGATCGCGGCGAGCCCGCCCGCACCGGCGCCCGTGAGCACGCGCATGAGGAACGTCTCGGCGTTGTCGTCGAGCGTGTGTGCCACGGCGATGCGGCCCTCGCCGGGCCCAGCGGCCGCGTCGAGCTCCTCATCCGCGAAGCGGTAGCGGACGCGGCGGCCCGCGTCCTCGAGGTTGAGGCCTTCCTCGGCGGCATACGCGGAGACGTCGTAGCGCACGACGCGGCACGGAACGGCGAGCCGCTCGCACAAGTCCTCGACGAACGCGGCGTCGGCATCGGAGTCGGCCCCTCGCAGGAGGTGGTTCACGTGCAGCACGCGCACGTCCAGCGCGCCGAACCCGCCGGCGTGCAGGAGACGCAGCAGGGACGTGGAATCCGCTCCGCCCGACACCATCGCTAGCACCACGGAGCCTTCCGGCAGCATGTCGTGGCGGCGGACTGTCGCGCGTGCGATGTCGGGGAGCGAAGCCATGCGGTAAGCGTACTACGGCCGGGACTTGAAACGGCCGCCGGGGGTGTCAGAATCGGATATGACGCTGATCGGCCGAAGGGGGTTCGGCTCATGCGAGCGAGCGAATGCGAATGGACGCACGTCTGTCCGTTCTTCGAGGACCCGGTCGGGTACTCGCCCGAGATGGGGATGCTGTTCGTCGAGCACTACTGCCGAGGGCAGTTCGAGTCCTGCGCGCGCTACGTCGGGATGCTGGCCGTCGGCGCGGATCGCGTGCCCGACGACCTCCTCCCCACGGACTTCGGACGGATGGACGCTCTGGCCCGCGGAATCGAAGGATCCCCTGACTCCGACTGAGGCTCCTCAGCCTCCCGTCGCCGGGGACACCGCCGCCTCCAGCTGACCGAGGAGCAGGTCGGCCAGCACCGCGAGGATCGCCGCGGGGATGGCGCCCTCCAGGACGAACGCGACGTTCTGGCTCCCGACGAGTCCGCCGATGATGGGCACGCCCAGCCCGCTCGCGCCGACGGCGGCTCCCACGGTGGCCGTCCCGATGTTGATGATGACCGACGTGCGGATGCCCGCGAGGATGACGCGCGCGGCCAGGGGGAGCTCGACGCGCATGAGCACCTGCCTCGGCGCCATGCCCATGCCTCGCGCCGCGTCGAGGACGGCCGAGGGCACCTCCTCGATGCCCGCGATCGTGCCGGACACCACCGGGAACAGCCCGTAGAGGAACAGCGCGACCACCGTCGGGGTGAAGCCGAAGCCGAGCGCCGGCAGCGCGAGCGCGAGCACCGCCACCGGCGGGAACGTCTGGCCGAGATCGACCGCGGCGGCGATGAGCGGCCGGAACGGGCGCCCGGAGCGACGCGTCGCGAAGATGCCGAGCGGCAGTCCCGCCGCGATCGTAAGGCCGCTGCTGACCCCCACCAGCACCAGGTGCGCGAGAACGAAGTCCGCGAGCGTGCCGGTGGGGTAGAGCGCCGTCACGCCGTCGGGTGCGAACCGCGCGAGAAGGCGCTGCCATATCGCAGGCTGCGCGACCAGCCACGCGAACACCGCCGCCGCGGCGAGCACCGCGGCCAGCGCGACGGGCCTGCACCGGTTCACGCCCCCTCGCCCGCCCTGCGCGCGTCGCCGCTGGCGAGCACACGGTCGATCGCGTCGAAACCCACCTCGCCGAGCAGCCGTCCCTCGGCGTCGATGACGGCGATGTGGCGGAAGCCGAGGCCGAGCATCGCGGACAGCGCCTCCTTGAGCGTCGCGTCCCCGGGGACCGCGGCCACCGCCCGGTCCACCCGCGTGGTCGCTTCCTCGACGCTGCGGCCGGCCGCCATCTCGCGGCCGTCCACCCAACCGGCCAGCCTGTCCTCGGCGTCCACGACGTAGACGAACATGCGCCCGTCCGTCACGGGCGGCTCCGCGGAGGACACCGGCTCGCCCGGACGGATGCGCGGCGCGGGCTCGAGCACGTCGGTGACGCGCACGCGCACGAGGCGCTTGAGCGCGCGGTCCGCGCCCATGAAGTCGTGCACGAACTTGTCGGCCGGGTGATCGAGGACGTTCTCCGGTGTGTCGTACTGCAGCAGCCGGCCGTCGCGCATGACGGCGATCCGGTCGGCGAGGCGTATGGCCTCGTCCACGTCGTGCGTCACGAACACGACGGTCTTGTGCAGCTCGCGCTGGATGCGGGCGAACTCGATCTGCAGGCGCTCTCGGGTGAGCGGGTCCACGGCGCCGAACGGCTCGTCCATCAGCAGCACCGGCGGGTCGGCGGCGAGCGCACGCGCCACGCCTACGCGCTGCGCCTCCCCTCCCGACAGCTGCCGCGGATACTTGCCGAGGTAGGCGGCCGGCTCGAGCCGCACGAGCGCCAGCAACTCCTCGGCGCGCTCGCCGATGCGCGCGTCGTCCCATCCCAGCAGCCGCGGGACGGTGGCGATGTTGTCGCGCACGGTGAGGTGCGGGAACAGCCCGACCGACTGGATCGCGTACCCGAGGCCGCGGCGCAGCTCGACGGGATCGATCGTGGCCGCATCGACCCCGCCGATCAGCACCCGGCCGGACGTCGGTTCGAGAAGCCGGTTGATCATGCGCAGCGTGGTGGTCTTGCCGCAGCCGCTCGGTCCGATCAGCACGCACGTCTCGCCGTCGCGGACCTCGAGCGAGAGGCGGTCGACGGCGGTCTTGTCGGCGTAGCGGCGCGTCAGCTCCTGCAGCTCGATCACGCGGCTCCGACCCCCCTCGGCGTGGCCAGCGAGGCCACGGCCCGAAGACCGTAGTCCGCCACGACGGCGAGCACGATCACCGGCAACGCGCCGAGCAGGATGAGGTCGGGGGCGTTCTGGCCGACACCCTGGAAGATGAGCGCGCCGAACCCGCCTTCGCCGACGAAGGCGGTGACGGTCGTGATGCCGATGAGGAGCACGGCGGCCACACGCACGCCCTCGATCACGAGCGGCAGCGCGAGAGGCAGCTCGACGCGGGCGAACAGCTGGACGCGGCTCATCCCCATGCCGCGTCCGGCGTCCACGAGCGCGAAGTCGACAGAGTCGAGCGCGACGTAGGTGCCGCGCACCACGGGCAGCAGCGCGTAAGTCACTAGCGCGATGAGCGCGGGCGCCGGCCCGATGCCTCCCACTCCCGCGGCCTCGAGCGAGGGGTAGGCCGCCGCGAGCGCGGCGAGCGGCGCGATGAGCAGCCCGAGCAGCGCGAGACTCGGAACGGTCTCGAGGATGCCGGTCACGCCGAGGGCGAGGGCGCGCAGCCGTGGACGCCGAGTGGCGGCGATGCCGAGGGGAACGCCGATGAGGACCCCGCCCGCCAGTCCGGCCCCCGCCAGCGCGAGGTGCTGGGCGGCCAGCTGCCAGAAGACGTCCGAGCGCACGGCGTACTCGCGACCGATGGAGACCTGCGCCAGCCCGCCGTAGGCGGCCGCCGCCGCGAACCCGGCGAGCGCCACGGCGCCTAGCGCGAGGGAGCGCCAGGGTCGCGAAGCCGGCGCGGCGTCGCGACCGGCGAACGCGAGCGCCGCCGCGCCGGCGAGCGCCACCCAGAAGCCGACGCCCGGCGAGACGCGCGCGATCGGCGGCGCCTGCGCCGCGAGCCGCGTGACGGCGGCGCCGAACGCCCACGCGAGCGCGACCGCGAGAGCGGTCGCGTCGAGCTGCGCGAGGAGCCGACGGAGCGCGGGCCGCCCGACGAGCGCCACGGCGACAGCGGCGAGCGCGAGCGCGACGGCGGCTACGCCGAACGGCCCCGCCTCGAGCGCGCGATGCGGCTCGCCGGCCAGCGCGAGGCGGGAGGAGCGCAGCTGCGCGAGCGGCAGCGCGAGGCAGCTGACGAGGGCCGTCACGGCCCCCGTCAGCGCCACCGGATCGAGCACGTACCGCGGATGCGGCGCGGCCACGAAGTCTCTCCCTACTTGAGGAAGCCTTTCGACGTCAGGTAGTCGGTCGCGACCTTCTTCGGGTCCTGTCCGTCGACGGATATCTTCGCATTGAGCTGCTGCAGTGTCTCCAGGGTGAGGCTCGAGAACACCGGATCGAGGATGCCGGGGATCTCCGGGTACTTCTTGACGATCTCACCTCGGAAGGTCGGCGCGGGCTGGTAGACGGGCTGAACTCCCTTTGTGTCCTTCAGGATGACGAGGTTCAGCGCGGCGAGGTTCCCGTCCGTGCCGTAAGCCATCGCCGCGTTCGCGCCGTCCTGCCCGTTCGCCGCGGCCGCCTCGGTGACGGCCGTGTTGCCTCCCGAGAGAGCGACGACCTGGTTCGGCTTGAGCTTGAAGCCGTAAGCCTTCTCGAACGCGGGCAACGCGTCGGAGCGCTGCACGAACTCGGAGGACGCCACGAGCTTGACCGTGCCGCCGCCGTTGATGTACTTCGCCCAGTCGTCCAGGGTCATCAGCTTGCTCGCGTCCGCCAGCTTCTTGGGGACCGCGATCGCGAACGTGTTGTCCGCGGGCGCGCGGCCGAGCCACGCGACGTCGTTCTCCTTCGCGTCGAGCTCCTTCACCCGCTCGTAGCTCGCGGTCGCCTCTTTCGACAGGGTGAGCGGCAGCTTGTCCTTCGCGAAGAACTGCGTGAGCGCGGTGCCGGTGTACTCCGGGTACACGTCGATCTCGCCGTTGAGCAGCGCCTTGCGGTTCACGTCCGTCGTGCCGAGCTGGGAGCGGTCCACCACGTTGAAGCCATCGTTCTTCAGCATCGCGATGATGAGCTGCGCCAGAAGGCTGCCTTCGGTGTCGATCTTGCTGCCCACCTTGATCGGGCCCTTCGTCCCCCCGCCCGCCTGTCCTGTGGCCTCGTTCGTCGGCGTGGCGGTGGTGGGCGTGCCGGTCCGTGCCGGAGCGCACCCCACGAAGACCAGTGCGACGGCGGCTAGCGTCGTAGCGATGAGGATGTGCGAACGTCTCATCTTGTCCCTCCCGGATTCTGTTCGGGCGATCACGAAGGTATATAACCGAGGCCATGGCAACGTATTCCAGCCGGCCATGTCCGCTCGAAGGTATATCATTCCCGGCGGGGGCGGCGGCGCCCCGGACGAGAAGGGGCGAGACAGTGACGGAGTTCCACCTCAAGGATCCGGTCCTCGAGCCGATCGCGGAGAAGGTGTTCGCGGGCGAGCGCCTCACGCGCGAGGACGGCATCGCACTGTATGCGAGCAGCGACCTCATCGGTATCGGCCAACTGGCGGACCACGTGCGGAGGTCCAAGAGCGGCGAGCGCGTCTACTTCATGGTGAACCGCCACATCAACCCGACCAACATCTGCGTGAACCGCTGCAAATTCTGCGCGTTCTCCCGGAACAAGGGCCAGGAGGGCGCGTACGAGATGACGCTCGACGAGGTGGTCGAGGCGGCCGAGGCGGCCGTACCCGACGGCGCGCACGAGATCCACATCGTGGGAGGACTGCATCCTGACTGGCCGCTCGGCTACTACGAGGAGATGATGCGGCGGCTCAAGACCGTCCTGCCACCCCACGTGATCATCCAGGGGTTCACCGCGGTGGAGATCGAGCACCTCGCGAACCTCGAGGGCATCTCGACGCTCGAGACGCTGCGCCGCCTGCAGACCGCCGGGCTGGACTCGCTGCCCGGCGGAGGGGCGGAGATATTCTCGGAGCGCACACGCGCGGCCGCCTGGGATAAGAAGACCTCCTCGGCCGACTGGCTCCGGATCCACGGCGAGGCGCACAGCCTCGGCATGAAGACGAACGCCACGATGCTCTACGGCCACATCGAGACTCTGGAGGAGCGCGTCGACCACCTCGTCCGGCTGCGCGAGCAGCAGGACGTGTCAGGCGGGTTCCTCGCGTTCATCCCGCTCGCGTTCCACCCGCTCAACACCGAGCTGGAGGAGCTGCCCTCCACGACCGGCTTCGACGACCTCAAGACGCTCGCCATCGCGCGCCTCATGCTCGACAACTTCCCGCACGTGAAGGCGTTCTGGATCATGCTCGGCCTCAAGGTCGCGCAGCTCTCGACCGTCTTCGGCGTCGACGACCTCGACGGCACGGTCGTGCAGGAGCGCATCACGCACATGGCGGGCGCCATCACCCCCGAGGCGCTGTCGAAGGACGACCTCGTCGCGCTCATAGCGGAGACCGGTCACCTCCCGGTGGAGCGGGACACGCTCTACCGCGTGGTGCGCGAGTACTTGGAGGTGTGTGAGTGACCAGGGCCACAAGAGAAGGGGGTCCGAACATGGCATGGAACATCTCTCGTTCCGCGTCGATACGCCTGCTCACCGTACTCGTGCTCATCGCTCTGCCCTTTGCGGCCTCGGGCTGCTCGCAGAGCGGAGGCACGGGAGCGTCGAGCGGCCAATCCAGCGCGCCGCCCGCGAACAAGCCGGCGGCGACCGGGAAACCCGCGGAGCCGAAGTACTCGTCCTGGGTCGTGTACATCAACGACGACGACTCCTACTCGCAGGGCAGCGTCACGTACAAGATCGCGCTCAACCTCACCGCCACGAACCCGACCGGCGACGAGGCCGGCAAGTACACCGGCAACGCGACCGCCAGCACGACGACGCAGGGCACGGTAGGCGGTGCGCAGCTGAACGCCCAGGCGATCGCCAACAGCGGGACGCTGCAGTTCAAGCTCGAGGACACTACGGCCGGCGGGGCACTGGCCGGACTGTCGACCGAAACGGCGAACGCCGATCTGCTGTCGGGCAGGGGCGCGATCACGATGAAGGCCGCCGGGCACGCGAGCGTCGGACCCGCGGGCGGTTCGTACAGCAACACCTCCGGTCAGCAGATCGACGTGCAGGTGAAAGGCTCGAAGGTGACGCTGCAGGTGGGCATCAGCGGCCACACGTACACGTTCCACGGCACGATCAGCGGTAAGTAGAAGCCGCGGAAGCGAGGGTCCATGCGTCCACGCCTCGGCCACATCCAGTTCCTGAACTGCCTGCCGCTCTACTACGGGCTGGTGAAGTCGGACGCGCTGCTGGACGTCGAGCTGCTGAAAGCGCCGCCCAGGCGGCTCGCCGAGATGCTCGTCGCCGGCGAGCTCGACGCCGCGCCCATCCCGGCGATCGAGTACGCGCGCCACGCCGACGACCTCGTGCTCCTCCCGGACATCTCGATCAGCTCCGACGGCGAGGTCCAGTCGATCCTGCTGGTGTCGAAGGTGCCGGCCGAGGACCTCGGCGGGAAGACGGTGGCGCTCACCGACAGCTCGCGCACCTCGCAGGTGCTCGCTAAGATCCTGCTCGCGAAGCACTGGGGAGTCGTGCCCCGCTACGCCGAGATGCCGAGCGACCTCGCGAGCATGATGCGCGAGGCCGACGCGGCGCTGCTCATCGGCGACGACGCGCTGCGGGCGTACCACCAGCCGATGGCGGAGCTGAAGTTCGACCTCGGCAGTGTGTGGAAGGAGCACACGGGGCTGCCGATGGTGTACGCCGTGTGGGCGGTGCGCCGGGAGTACGCCGAGGCCAACCCGGCGGAGGTACAGCGCCTGGACTGGGCGCTCAACGAGTCGATGCGCTACTCCGCCGAGCACGCCGAGGCTGTCGCCGAGTACGCGGCCCGGTGGGAGCCGATGCCGGTCAACTTCTTCGCCAGCTACTACGACACGCTGCGCTTCAGTTTCGGCGAGCGCTTCCGCGAGGGGATGATGCGATACTTCGCCGAGGCGCACGACATCGGCGAGTTGGAGCGCGTGCCGGAGCTGCGGGTCCTGGAGCGCGTGTGAGCGCGCCCGGCCTCGCAGGCCTCGCCTTCGCGGCGGCCAGCGGCGAGCATCGGCTGACGGAAGCCGAAGCCCTCTCGCTGCTGGAGTCCGCCGAGATGCTCGACCTCGCCGCGGCCGCGGGCGCGACGCGGGACCGGATGCATCCGGAGAGCGAGGTCACCTTCATCGTCGACCGCAACGTGAACTACACGAACGTGTGCGTCTCCGGCTGCCGCTTCTGTGCCTTCTACCGCTCGGCCGAGGACCCGGACGCCTACGTGCTCCCGCCCGACGAGCTGTACGCGAAGGTGGCCGAGACGCTCGAGCTGGGCGGGACGGCGATCCTGCTGCAGGGCGGGCTGCATCCGGACCTCGGCATCGAGTGGTACGAGGGGATGCTGCGCGAGCTGAAGGCGCGCTTCCCCATCCACGTCCACGGCTTCGGCCCGCCCGAGATCGTGCACATCGCCCGCGTCTCCAACATCTCCACGCGCGAGGTCCTCCGGCGCCTGCGCGACGCCGGCCTCGACTCGCTGCCCGGCGGCGGCGCGGAGATCCTCGTGGACCGCGTGCGCAGCTACGTGTCGCCGCACAAGGCGTCCAGCGAGCAGTGGCTCGACGTGATGCGCGAGGCGCACAAGCTCGACATGTCGACCACCGCCACGATGATGTTCGGGGGCGTCGAGACGCTTCAAGAGCGCGTCGAGCACATGCGCCGCGTACGCGAGGTGCAGGACGAGGCGGTCGCCGGGGGGCACGTCGGCTTCCGCGCGTTCATCCCGTGGAGCTTCCAGCCCGGGAACACCGAGCTCGAGACCGAGCAGCCCGCGGCCGCGAGCGGGTGGCAGTACCTGCGGACGCTCGCCGTGTCGCGGCTGTACCTCGACAACGTACCGAACATCCAGGCGAGCTGGGTGACTCAGGGCGGCAAGATCGGCCAGGTCGCGCTCGCCTTCGGAGCGAACGACCTCGGCTCGACGATGATCGAGGAGAACGTCGTCGCCGCGGCGGGCACGCGCTACATGCTCGCGCGCGACGAGCTCGTCCGCCTCGCCCGCGACGCCGGCTTCACGCCCGTGCAGCGCGACACCTTTTATCGCGAGGTCGCGCGGTTCTAGCGCCCCCTGCTACGCTGTGAGCGGGAGGTGACGGATGGGCTTCTGGAACGATCTCTTCGCGGCTCTGGCCCGCGTGAGTGCCGGCGTGCCGCAGGAGACCGACGACGCCGACACTTGGGCTCCGCCCGTGCGGCTCCACGGCTCCTCGGCGCCCGAGCACATCGGCTTCGGGGCGATCCGGCACGCCGACCCGGCGTTCGACCTCGACACGTTCTACGCCCGTGTCGCCGAGATGTTCCAGGCCTACCACGCCGCGCTCGCGAAGAACGACCTCGCGCCCGCGCGGCGATTCATCGACGAGCGCTACTACCGCGAGCTGGCCGACCGGATGAAGTCGCAAGAGGCGTCGATCCCGTCGGCGGTGCCCGAGCCCGAGCATGCGCGCGCGATGACGGCGAGGCACGAGGAAGGCATGGACACGGTGCGCGTCATGATCACCGCGGCCTACCCCGGTCAGGCCCGCGGATCGCAGAAGCTGCAGGAGTACTGGACGCTCATCCGTCGCGCGGGCGCGCAGACGAAGGCCGGGCTCTCCGCCTACAAGTGCCCGAACTGCGGTGCTCCCACCGACGGCGACGATCCCACGCGGTGCTCGTACTGCGGAGCGCGTCTGGCCGATCCCGCGCTCGACTGGGTGGTCTCCCGGATCGACTTGGACTGACCCCGCGGTTGATTCGCGCCCCGCGACTCCCCAAGATGTGAGGAACAGGAACGGGGGGCTCCCTCTTCCCCTCCCCCGTCGGCATCGAAAGGCGGACGAATGGGACTTCTCGACGGCTTCAAGGGCGGACTGCAGGAGCAGTTCATCGCGCGCCCGGACAGCAGCAAGGACCTCGTGCTCTACAAATGGCCGGAGCAGAACATCCGGCTCTTCTCGGTCGCCACGGTCCAGCCCGACGAATGGGCGCTCTTCATCAAAGAAGGCAGCGTCGCCGGATACCTGCAGGGCGGCCAGCATCGGCTCGACGGCGCGAACATCCCCTTCATCGGAGGGCTGATCGACGGCGCCACTGGAGGCAACGCGCTCAAGGCCGAACTGTACTTCGTCTCGAACCGTGAGTTCGCCAACAACAAATTCGGCGGCTCGATGGGCGAGGTCGAGGACCCCGGCACGGGCGAGGTGTTGCGCTGCGGCGTCTTCGGCGAGTACGTCTTCAAGGTGGTCGACCCGGCGAAGCTCATCCTCGGCCTCATCGGCACGCAGACGATCTATAGCAACGAGTTCATCGCGGACGCGATACGCGACCAGCTCACCAAGATCCTGCGCGCCACGGTCTTCGGCAAGATGAAGTCCGAGAAGTGGTCGCTGCTGGACGTCACCGACGGCACGTACAACCTCGAGTTCGAGAAGGCCATCGTGGAGGCGGCGGGACCGTACCTCGCCGACTGGGGCTTGCAGATCACCAAGATCGAGGACTTCCTCGTCAACATGGATGACGCCGACCGGCAGCGTCTGCTCGACCTCAAGGACCGCATGGCGAAGATGCGCCTCGCCGGAGACCCGCGGTACATGGCGGCCGGCCAGACGGAGGCGATGTTCGGTGCCGCTCAGGGCATGGCGCAGGGCGGCGACGGCGCGTCCATGGCGGGTCTGTTCGTCGGCGCGGGGCTCGGCCAGACCATCGCCGGCGGGGTGCAGTCGGGCCAGGTGCAGCAGCAGGCTCAACAGGCCTCCGCGACCGCCGTCACCTGCCCGGGTTGCGGCGCAGCGGTTCCCGCGGGCGGGAAGTTCTGCCCCGCTTGCGGGGCGGCCGTGGGCCCGAAACGCTGTGCGAACTGCGATGCCGAGCTGGCGGCGGACGCCAAGTTCTGCCCCTCGTGCGGCACGAAGCAGGAGTAGGTGACCGGGATGCGCACACGTTCGCAGCGCGCGGCCCTCGCTGCCGCCCTTGTGCTGGCGCTCGCGCTCGCCCTGCTGCTGCCCAGCGTCGCGCTCGCCCGTGCGGGCGGCGGCCACATCGGCAGCCCCGGCCGCTCGGGCGGGTTCAGCGGAGGCAGCCGCAGCTCCGGCGGGTTCTCCGGCGGCCTGCCGATCCCGATCCCGATCGGAGGCGGCGGTGGCGGCTGCGGGACGATCATCCTCATCATCGTCATCGTCGGCATAGTGATGTACGTCCAGAGCCGCAACGGTGGCGGGAGCTCCGGCGGCGAGGGCGGCGCCATCGGCTCGATCATGACCGAGACGCCGCCGGACCAGGCCTCGTTCGATGCCCTGAAGGCCGCGGACCCGGACTTCGGCGAGCAGGCGTTCTACGGGCGGGTCAACGAGATGTTCATGGCCATCCAGCATGCGTGGCAGGCTCGCGACATGGAGCCGGCGCGCAGGTTCCTCGCCGACCAGCAGTTCGACGTACTGCAGAACGGCGTGCAGGAGTACGTCCGCAGCGGCCAGGTCAACAAGCTCGACGGCATGCACGTCGACCGCATAGACCCCGTCTCGGTCACTGCCGAGGGCGGGTACGACTACGTCCGCGTCCTCGTCACGGCGACGGTGATCGACTACACGGTCGATGAACGCACGGGCGAGCTGGTCAACCCCGGGGTTCTCGGCGACGGCAAGACGCCGAAGACGTTCCAGGAGTACTGGACGCTCGTCCGCAAGGCGGGCGCGCGGACGAAGGCCGAGGCGACGATCAAGAAGTGCCCGAACTGCGGCGCACCAGTCACCGACGGCAACTACGTGAAGTGCGCGTACTGCGGGACGCAGATGAACGACCCGGCGCTCGACTGGGTGCTCCAGCGTATCGAGCAAGTGTAAGCGCAGGGCTCGAGCAGAAGGCGGTGGCGGTGCCGGCAAGGCGCTTCCGCCGCCTTCTGCTCGACGAGCGGCGGTCATGCGTCGGCGAAGGACCACCGCGAGGGCTCGCGGCTCCGTAAACTCTCGGTATGGAGCACTCCGCGCTAAGGAGACCCGCGATGACCGACCAGCTGCGATTCGTCACTCCCGCCGACCCGCTCTTCGCGGGCGCCTCGGCACTCCGCTACGAAGTGCTCCACCGTCCGCTGGGTCTGGCGTCCGACGCGGACTGGGATGACGCGGACCCCCACTCGCGGCACCTCGTCGCCGTCCGCGGCGAGACGGTCGTAGGATACGCGCGGCTGGTGATGACCGACCGCGCCGCACGGATACGCCACTTGGCCGTGGACCCGACCGCGCGCCACGGCGGCGTGGGCGCGAAGCTCATGCAGGAGCTGATCACTCAGGCTCGCCGGGAAGGCCGCACACTCATATGGGTGAACGCCCGTTTCACGGCCCTCGGCTTCTACCGCGGGCTGGGCTTCCACGAGGCAGGCGGGTTGACGGCCGCCGAAGACACGCAGATGCCGCACAAGCGCATGGAGCTTCGCCTCTGACCGCACTCTCGTATTGGCCCGCGGGACGCCCTTTCGGGTAGCCTTCTTGTAGAGGAGGTGTCCCATGCTGACCCAGGACGTCCCCCGCGTGGACTTCGGGCTCTGCGGCGGGAGCGGCACGCTCGGTTTCGACTTTCCGGCGGGCCTTGCCGACCCCCGTGTCACCGTGTTCGCGACCGATCTCGTCTTCGACACTCCCTATGGGCGCTCGCCGCTCTTCACTCACTTCAGTATCGAGGGCGAGCACGGGCGGCGAGAGGCGCTCGCGGTGAAGATGCACGGCTGGCGGCGCGGCGTGAAGCGCGCCGACGCAAGCCTGCAGACCTTCTGGGTGTTCGAGAGGGCCGGCGTGCGCAAGGTGATCTCGGACGGAGGCGTGGGCAGCCTCAACCAGCTGCTCGACCCGCGTGACGTCCTCGTGCCGACGGACTTCATCGACCTCACCGCCAGGCAGGACATCTACGTCCGGGGCGACCACCTGCTCATCATGCGGCGCCCGGTCTGCCCGGTGCTCGCGGAGGGCCTCGCCGCTCGTGCCGAGAACGCGTTCCCCCGCGTGTTCCGCCGAGGCACCTATCTCGTCACCGACGGCCCGCGATTCGAGTCCGTTGCCGAGGTGGACTACATGCGTCGCCTCGGCGGAGACGTCATCGGGCAGAGCTTCGCGCCGGAAGTGGTGCTCGCGCGCGACATCGGCGCGTGCTTCGCCGGGATCTACATCGTGGTCAACTACGGCGAGGGCGTCGTCAGGGAGTGGGAGCATCGCGAGCTCAAGGCGATCTTCGCCGACGAATCCGAGACTCTGTCGCGCATCGTGCTCGACTCGGTCGCTGCCGTGGACCTCGAGGCGGGGTGCGAATGCGCGTCGTTGCGCAAGCCGAGCCTGCTGGCGCTGCCCGACGAGCGCGAGCCCTAAGGATGCTCGTCACCGCCGACTGGGTCTTGCCGATCGACGCGGCGCCCATCCGCCGCGGCGGCGTCCTCGTCCGGAACGGCCGCATAGCCGAGGTGGGGCCGGCGGACCGTCTGAGCCGGCTCGAGCGTGTCGCGCACGTGGACTTCGCCGGCTGCGCGATGGTCCCGGGCCTCGTCAACGCGCACACACACCTCTCCCTCGCCGCCCTCGGCGGTCTTCTGCCCTCATCCGACTTCGCGACCTGGCTGATCCGCGTCGTGCCGCTGATCGCCGCGCTCGACGAGGACGACATGGCCACCTCGGCAGCCCTGGGTGCGCTGCGCTGCCTTCAGTCCGGTATCACGGTGGCCGGTGACATCGCGTACGGGCCTGAGGCGCTGGCGGCCGCTGCGGACATGGGGCTCGGCGGCGTGTACTTCTGGGAGGCTTTCGGCATACCGGCGTCCGAGCTGTCCGACATGCTCGACCGGGCGGAGTTCCCGCACGGGCAGAGCAAGGCGAAATGGGTGCGTGCGCGGGTCGGGATAAGCCCGCACACCGCCTACACCTCCGGTCCCGAGCTCCTCCGCGCCGTGGCCGCGCTCGCGCGCGAAGGCGGCTACCCGCTCGCCGTCCACGTGGCCGAGTCCCTGGCGGAGACGCGGCTGTTCCGGGAAGGGGCCGGCCCGCTGGCCGCGGTCGCCGAACGCCTCGCCGACGGATTCGAGCCGCCGCATCTCTCGCCAGTGGCGTACCTCGCGCGCCTCGGCGTGCTGGACGACGCGCTAGCCGTGCATTGCGTGCACCTCGGGCACGGCGACGTCCACACTCTCGCGCAGCGTGTGCGCGGGGTGGCCCTCTGCCCGCTCAGCAACGCGTTCCTGCACAACGGCTACCCGCCGGTCGACGCGCTGGCGCGGGAGAAGGTGGCCATCGGGATCGGGACGGACTCATCGGCGAGCAACGAAGGCATCGACCTGTTCGCCGAGGCGAGGGCGTTGCGAGACATCGCGCCCGCCCTCCCGCCCGAACGGCTCCTCCGGATGATGACGCTCGAAGGCGCCGTCGCGCTCGGCGTCGAGGCATCCTTCGGGTCCCTGGCCGTGGGGAAACAGGCGGATCTCGCGCTCGTTAGGATCGGCGATGCCGACGACCCCGTCCGAGAGCTGATCGACTCCGGTGCGCCGGCTTCGGTGGAGGCCGTGATGTCGGCGGGGGTGTGGCGGATGCGCGGCGGACGCCCCGCGTTCAACGAGGTCCCCGTCGAATCCGCGGGCAGACAGGTCACGGACAAGGTGAGCGCGGCGAAAGGAGCATGGGAGCCCGGTGGAGTGTGACCCGCCGGCGTCTACTGCGACTGGGCCTGCAACAGCTAGAGATGCGTTCGCCCGAAGCGGCTAGGCCTCTCCGAGGTACGTCTTGCGCACGCGCTCGTTCGTGAGCAGCTCCTTGCCCGTGCCCTCGAGCGCGATCGTGCCCGTCTCGAGCACGTAGCCCCTGTGCGCGAGGTTCAGCGCCATCGCCGCGTTCTGCTCGACCAGCAGGATCGTGATGCCCTCGGCGTTGAGCCTCCGGATCGTCTCGAAGATCATCTCGACCACCACGGGCGCGAGGCCCATCGAGGGCTCGTCGAGCATCAGCAGCTTCGGGGAGGCCATCATGCCTCGGCCGGTGGCCAGCATCTGCTGCTCGCCGCCGGAGAGGGTACCGCCCTTCTGGGAGCGGCGCTCGCGAAGGCGAGGGAACAGCGTGAAGACGCGCTCCATCGACTCGGCTATGCCGGCCTTGTCCTCGCGAAGGAACGCACCCATCTCGAGGTTCTCCTCCACGCTCATGCGCGGGAAGATGCGTCGGCCTTCGGGCACCTGGATGATGCCCCTCTGGGTCACGGCATGCGCCGGCAGGCCGGCGATATCCTCGCCGAGGAACTCGATCCGGCCTTGGGAGGGGACGAGCTGACCCGACAGCGTCTTGAGCGTCGTGGACTTGCCGGCGCCGTTCGCGCCGATGAGCGTGACGATCTCGCCCTCCTGGACCTCGAGCGAGATCCCTTTGAGCGCCTCGATCTGGCCGTAGAAGGTGTGGAGGTCCTCCACTTTGAGTATCGACATCCCGGCGTCCTCCTAGCTCTGCGCCATCAGTTGGTCGGCGCCCTTGCCGAGGTACGCTTCGATGACCTTCGGGTCGCGCTGGATCTCCGCCGGCACGCCCTCGGCTATCTTCTCGCCGAAGTCGAGGACCACCACCCGGTCCGCGATCCCCATGACGACCTTCATGTCGTGCTCGATCAGAAGGACGGTGACGCCGGCCTCGCGGATCTTGCGCACGAGCTGCGTCAGCTCGGAGCTCTCATGCGGGTTCATGCCCGCGGCGGGCTCGTCGAGCAGGATGAGCTCCGGGTCCGTCGCGAGCGCGCGGGCTATCTCGAGCCGCCGCTGGTCGCCGTAGGGCAGATTCTTCGCGAGCTCGTTCGCGACCTTCGCCAATCCGACGAACTGCAGTCTCCGCAGCGCCTCGGCTACCACCTGTTCCTCCTCCCGCTTGAACGCGGGAGTGCGCAGCACGGCGGAGAGCGGCGTGCCCTTCATGCGTGAATGCCTGCCCACCATGACGTTCTCGAGAGCTGTCATGTTCGCGAACAGGCGGATGTTCTGGAACGTGCGGGCGATGCCCATCTTGCACATGACGTGCGGCTTGAGCCCCGCGAGGCTCTTGCCGTTGAACATCAGCGTGCCCTCGGTGGGCTTGTAGATGCCGGTGAGCAGGTTGAAGAAGGTCGTCTTGCCGGCGCCGTTGGGACCGATGAGCGCGACGATCTCGCCCTTCTCGACGTGGAAGTCGATGTCGCACAGCGCCTTCAGGCCGCCGAACTGCATCGTGACTTTGCTTGCTTCGAGGAGTGCCATTGTTCTCTCCAGCCCCCTACATGCTGGCCGAGGTGATCTCGGCACTCTCTTCTTCGAGGATCGCCTCGTCTTCCGGATGGAGTTCGCGCGCACGGCGCGAAGACGGCAGGATGCCTTGTGGTCGCACCGCCATCATGACCACCATCAGCAGGCCGAAGATGAGGTACCGATAGTTGCCGATCGCGGCGGCCTGATCGACCGTCAGCACGCCGGAAAGGGCCCGGCTCTGCGCCAGGCCGCGGATGATCTCCGGCAGGCCGGCGATGATGACCGCACCGAGAGCGGCGCCGGGGATCGACCCCATGCCGCCGAGGACGACCATGCACACGATGAGGACCGACTCGAAGAAGTTGAACGACTCGGGGCTGATGAACCCGACCCAGTAGCCGTACGTGATGCCTCCGATGCCGCCCCACAGCGCGCCCAGGGAGAACGCCCACAGCTTCGTGGTGGTGATGTTGATGCCGACCGACGCCGCCGCCACCATGTCCTCGCGCATGGCCACCCAGGCCCGGCCGAGGCGCGAGTTGTCGAGACGGCGGACGAAGAACACGGTGACCAGGCACAGCGCGCCGATGACGTAGTACCACCACAGGTCGGCGCTGAACTGGAAGTTCCCGCGGCTCAGGTGGTCGGACGCCCACTGCTGGCCCGCGGGAGAAGGCACGAACTGCGCCGCCCTCGGCAGGCCGGCCGGCCCGTTGGTGAGTTGCGACCAGTTCGTGGCGATGATGCGGACGATCTCTCCGAAGCCCAGCGTGACTATCGCCAGATAGTCGCCCTTGAGGCGCAGCACGGGAGTGCCGAGCGCTATGCCCGTGCCGGCCGCCACGACCGCGGCGACGGGCAAGAGGGCCCAGTACGCCCAGGGGCCGAAACCCTTGCCGGCGATCTGCATGCCGACGGAGCCGAGGATGACCCCTGAGTACGCGCCCATCGCGTAGAACGCGATGTAGCCGAGGTCCAGCAGACCCGCGTACCCGACGACTATGTTCAGCCCCAGCGCGAGCATCACGTAGATGCCCATGAGGCCGAAGATGTGCACCATGAAGACGTTGTTCAACGCCTGGAACATGATCGGCAGGCCGACCGCCGCGAGAGTGAGGGTCGCGTACAGCGCCCATCTCGCCGGCGTGATGCGGGTGGCTCCGACCTTCGTCGCGACTTCCATCTTCGCCATGGCGCTACACCTTCTCGATGACGGACTCGCCGAGCAGTCCGCCCGGACGGAAGATGAGCACCAGGATGAGGATCGCGAAAGCGATGACGTCCTTGTAGCCCGAGGACACGAAGCCCGCCGCGAGCGACTCGATCATGCCGAGGGCGAATCCGCCGAGCATCGCGCCGCGAAGGTTGCCGATGCCGCCGATGACGGCCGCCGTGAACGACTTGATGCCCGGGATGAAGCCCATGTTGAAGACGATGGACCCGTAGTACATCCCCGAGCAGATGCCTGCGACGGCGCCGAGCGCCGGGCCGATGAAGAACGTCGTCGAGATGACGCGGTTGATGTCTATCCCCATGAGGCCCGCGGCGTCACGATCCTGGGACGTCGCGCGCATCGCCTTGCCCATCCTGGTCCGGCTGACAAAGGTGTCGAGGACACCCAGAAGGACGAGCGAGATGCCGATGATGAAGATCTGCAGTGTATTGATCGTGACCGGCCCGAGATTGAACTTCAGGACCGGCAGGTAGTTCGGGAAAGGAAGCGGCTTCGCGGCGATCCACAACAGCACCGCCTGCTGCAGGAAGAGCGACACGCCGATCGCGGAGATGAGCGGCGCCAGGCGTGGCGCGTGCCGCAGCGGCCTGTACGCGAAGCGCTCGGTGAGAACGCCGAGGATGCCGACGCCGACCATGGCGACCAGGAACGTGATGAGAAGCAGCATGAACACGCCGAGGCCGCTGCCGGTAAGGAACTTGTTCTTGCCGAGTACCGTGAGCACGCCCAGCCCGATGAACGCCCCGGACATGAACATCTCACTGTGCGCGAAGTTGATCATGAGAAGGATGCCATACACGAGCGTGTAGCCGAGGGCGATGAGGGCGTACATGCCGCCGAGCGTGAGCCCGTTCACGAGTTGTTGCCCGATGATTGCCATTGACACTGCGATTCCACCTGCTTCTAGGACTACGACGCGAAGGACGGACTCCCCCACAAGGGCTAGAAGTCCCCAGAAGGACCCGGGCGAGTGGTCCCACTCGCCCGGGTCCCTGAGGTGACGGATATGCCTACCCGACTACTTCTTCCAGGGTCCCCACGCGCCGCTCTTCACGACGTACAGAGTGATGGCCTTGTTGGTGGTGTCGCCGTTCTTGTCGAACGAGATCTTGCCGGTGACACCCTCCATGTCGGTCTTGGCAACGGCGGCGATGATCGCCTTCTTGCCCTCGACCGTGGTGACCGCAGCGGCGCCCTTCTCCTTCGCGACAGCGATGACGGCCTTGATGATGACGTCGGCCGCGTCGTAGGAGTACGCGTCATAGGCAGCGATCTCGTCGTTCGGGTACAGCTTCTTGTAGGAATCGGTGAACTGCTTGCCCTTGGCGAGCTCCGAGATCGGCAGGCCGACGGAGGTCGCGTAGTCGCCCTCGGCCTGCGTGGCACCGGCCAGCTTGACGAACGTCGGGTCGTAGAGACCGTCGCCGCCCATCAGGGGCGCCTTCATGCCGGCGTCCTTCGACTGCTTCGCCAGAAGCGCGCCTGCATTGTAGATGCCACCGTAGTAGATGAGGTCCGGGTTCAGTGCCTTGATCTTCGTGACGAGGGCGTTGAAGTCCGTGTCCTTGTCGGTGGTCTTCTCGGACGTGAGCACCTTGCCGCCATCGGCGACGAACTGATCCGCGAACGCCTTGGCGAGACCCTCACCGTACGGGGTAGAGTCGTCGACGACGACGGCCGTCTTGAAACCAAGGTCCTTGAACGCCGAGTCGGCGCCCGAGGGACCCTGGACCGAGTCGATCGTGCACACGCGGAAGACGTTGTTGAGCTGCTGCAGCGTGAGCGCGGGATTCGTCGACGCAGGCGAGATCTGCACGAGGTTCGCCTTGTTGTAGACCTTCGAGGCCGGGATCGACACGCCGGAGTTCAGGTGACCCATGACGCCGATGACCGCGGGGTCCGAGGCGAATTGGTTCGCCACGTTCACGCCGGTCTTGGGGTCGCCCTGATCGTCGCCGGAGAACGGCTCCATCTTCAGGCCGGCGGCCTTGAGTGCCTCTTCGTTGTCCTTGATCGCCAGTTTGGCGCCGCGATCCATGCCCTGACCGAGAGCGGTAGCGCCCTGCGTCAACGGCGCGCCGATCGCCAGCTTCACCGTCGTCAGGCCGCCACCGGTAGCGCCACCACCGCAACCGGCGGCCACAACGGCCACCATCGCGAGGACGGCGACCAGCGCGAACACCCGCCTGCCCTTACCCATGCCCATCCCTTTCCTCCCTTGCGCCTTGTCGTTCCTCGTTGAGTGACGACACCCGAAGAGCCTCACCCAGGAGGCTCAGGATTCATGGAGCGTAGCACAAGCCCGATTCGGCCAACAAGACCGGCGATGTATCGGAAAACCCCTGGTCGTGCATAGGTTTCGGTATTGTTTCGCCGGGCGGAGCCGAAGGAGTGGATGAACGTCAGATGTAGTACATGGGAACGGCCGCCGCGTCGAGCTCGGTCTGACGCTTCGCGAGCTGCCGAAGCGTCACCGATCCGAGCACGTCTTCAAGGGCTCGCGCGACGTCCAGCCACATCTCCGAACTGGCCGACCCCGTTCGGTGCGGCACGTCCAGCACTTCCCCCTGCACGGCACGCACGACGTCGGCGACCGTGACGAGGTCGGGGGAGCGGGCGAGCACGCAGCCCCCCGACGCGCCTCGCTGGCAGCTCACCAACCCGCGTTTCCCCAGCGCCGTGATCTGCTGCTCGAGGAAGCGCTTCGGCAAGCCGAGGTCGCGAGCGAGATCCCCGGCGACCATCGGGCGTCCCTCCGGCTGCTGCGCCAGCGCCGTGAGCGCGCGCAGCGCGTAGTCCAGCCTCTGCGAGACCCGCACCTAGCCCACCCCCTCCCACAAGGGGGTCGAGAGGTAGCGCTCTCCGGTGGAGGGCGCGACGGTGACGATTGCCTTGCCCGTCATCTCGGGGCGAGCAGCGAGCCGGAGGGCGGCGACGATGTTCGCCCCGGAGGAGATTCCCACGAGGAGCCCCTCCTCGGCAGCGGCGCGGCGCGCCATGGCGATCGCGTCCGGTCCGTTCACGAGCTCGACGCCGTCGAGGACGGTCAGATCGAGTGTCCTCGGGATGAAGTTGGCTCCGATGCCCTGGATTGGATGGGGTGCCGGCGTCAGCGGCTCGCGCGCGCGCGTCTGTGTTATCAGCGGGGACTCCTCCGGCTCGACAGCGATGGCGAGCGTGGCGTCGTCCGCCTCCTTCAAGTAGCGCCCGGCTCCCGAGATGGTCCCGCCCGTGCCCACTCCGGCCACGAACGCGCCGATCTCGATGCCCGCGAGGGCGCGGCGCACCTCGGGGCCGGTCGTCTCGTAGTGCGCCCTCGGGTTGGCGGGATTGTCGAACTGTCCGGGGATGAAGGCGTTCTCCGTCTCGGCAGCGATCTCCGCGGCGCGCTCCACCGAACCGCGCATGCCGGCCGCTTTGTCCGTCAGCACGAGCTCCGCGCCGAACGCCGCGAGCAGCTTGCGCCGTTCGAGAGACATGCTCTCCGGCATCGTCAGCACGACGCGGTAGCCGCGGGCGGCGCCGATCAGCGCGAGCGCGATGCCGGTGTTACCCGAGGTCGGCTCGACCAGGACCGACTCGCCGGGGCGGATGACACCGCGCTGCTCCGCGTCATCGACCATCGACCATCCGATACGGTCCTTGACCGAGCCGCCGGGATTGCGCGACTCGAGCTTGACGTAGACGCGGCCAGGCAAGCCCTCGCCGATACGGTTGAGCGGAACGACGGGCGTGTCGCCGATCGTGTCGATGACTGACTTTGGGAGCGCCATGACGATTCCTCCTACTCCGCACTTCTCCTATGCGTACGGTCAGCTTATTCCCCTGCCGATGAGGGGACAAGTGATTGCTACGCACTCTTCCGGTGCGCATTGTAGTCTTTGCGGTACTCGGCATGGTTCGGCTACGCTTGCCGCACGCTGGCCGTTCGCTCCGACCACTTGGAGAAGGCGTGCAGATCTGGTTCTGGGGATGGCTGCTTCTCGCCGGCATCCTCGCAGTGCTCGAGGCGTTCGACCGCGAGTACTACACCCTCCCCTGGGCGTTCGGCGCGGCCGCCGCGGCGCTGCTCGAAGCGCTCCATGCGCCGATAGGCTGGGAGTGGGTCGCCTTCGTGGGGATCGGCAGCGCGCTTCTCGTCGGCGTGCAACGGTTCCGCGCGCCGGGAAGACGATCGCTGAAGAACATCGATGGCGGACCCCGCCGCCATCGATGAGCCGGTCCGGCACGTCTAGACCGTGACGAAGATCTCGCCGTCTCGCACGGTGATGGGGTAGACCTTGACGTCGGCGTCCGGGTGATCGGTCGTTCCCGTGCGCACGTCGTACCTCCACCCGTGCCAGGGACACATCACGAACTCGCCTTCCACCGGGCCCTCGGCCAGCGGCCCGCCCCAATGGCGGCACACGTTGGAGAGGGCATGCCAGCCCGACGTGGTGCGGAAGAGCGCGACCTTGCGCTTCCCTATCGTGACGGCCTTCCCCTCCCCCTCGCGCAAGTCGTCCTCGGCCGCCACGCGCACCTCGACAGGGCCGGTCGGAGGTTCGCTCACGCCGTGCAGCTCGGCCCCGTCCTCGACGTCCGTGCGGATGAACAGCCCGCACCAGCACTTGCGCATCGCGGAGAACTCGCCGAGGTAGAACGGGATGCACGGGCAGACGATCTTGACGTCCTCGGCGTACACGCCGGTGCGGATCCTTCAAGGGCAGAAGACGTCGCCGTCTCGGCCGAGGATCTCGATCTCGGACCGCATGACGGCACCGACGAACTCCGAGTCCGTGTTGAACTTGTAGCCGAGGGTGGCGACGAAGGGCGCCATGTACGCCTCGAGGTCGTCGACTGTGGTGCCCGGCTCGAACCTCGGCCGAAGGGCGTATCCGCCGGGATCGCTCACAGGTGCAGCAGCTCCTTCAGCTTCGCCTTGTCGAAGCCGACGACGACCTCGCCGTCGACGTCCACCACGGGGAACGACGTCCCGCCCGAGAGTCGCTTCACCGTGTCGATCGCCTTTTGGCGCTCTTCACCGTCCAGCATGTCCACGTCGGTGTGCTCGAATGCCACGCCGTTCTCGGAGAGGTACTGCTTCGTCATCTTGCAGTACGGGCACGTCGACAGGGCGTAGACCTTCACCATGGTGCTCTCCTCCGGTCGAGTGACGTCGCGGCGAGGCGGCTCGTACAGTATCTTCCTATGGGGCGGAGGGCGGAAACGCGCCCGCCGCGGTACGGGAACATACCCGCGAACGGAGGGAGTGACGTGGCCTGCGCACCCGAGACAACGAAGAGGCGCGTCGTGATAGCGGGCGCAGGATACGCCGGCACGTCGTGCGCCGTCAGGCTCGCGAGGCGGATGCGGCCGGAGGACGACGTCGACATCCTTCTCGTCGAGCCCAACCCGTGCCAGCAGGCGCTCTCCGAGCTCGACCTGGTGGCGGTCGGCCCGAACCGGCCGGAGTTCTGCGAGCTGTGGCATCCCACCATATACCGCGGCCTTCCCGTCACCGCCTGCTACAACCGTGTGGCCGAGGTGCTTCCCGACGAGCACGCGATCGTGGTCGAGGGGGGCGAGCGTGTCGACTACTGGCGGCTCGTCGTGGCCACCGGGGCCGTCGCCGCAGTGCCGCCGATCCCTGGGCTGGACGAGCATGCCGTCACCATGTGGTCGGTGGAGGATGCGCGCCTGCTGCAGCGCCGCGGGCAGGAGATGCTGAAGGCGGCCGCGCGGGTGGCGGACCGGGACGAGCGCCGGCGCACGATGAGCTACACCGTGGTCGGCGGCGGCGCCACGGGGGTGGAGATCGTCGGGACCCTGGCGCAGATGCTCCCGAGGCGCGTCATCGACGCGGGCCTCGATCCGGCCGACCTGAGCATCCACCTCGTCGAGGGCCGCGACGAGATCCTCTTCGACCTCCCCGAGCGCGAGCGCGGCAAGGCGGAGCGTCGTCTGGGCCGGATGGGTGTCGAAGTGATCACGGGCGCCTTCGTCGACCGCGTCGAGGGCAACATGATCGCCCTTTCCGACGGACGCCGGGTCGACAGCACGATCCTCGTTTGGGCGGGCGGCGCGAAGGCGGACCCGCACGCGGCCCGATGGGGGCTGGAGACCTCGGCGGGCGGGCGTGTGGTCGTCGACCCCGCGCTCCGCACGCCGCGGTACCCCGACGTCTACTCGATCGGTGACGTGGCGGAGGCTCGCGACCCCGACACGGGTCAGCCGCTGATGATGCTCGCTCAGATGGCGATCCAAGAGGGTCCCGCGACAGCCGACAACATACTGCGCGAGGCGCGTGGCGAGGGGCCGCGGCCGTTCACGCCGCACATGCGCGGGGAGTTCGTGAGCATCGGGCCGCGCTGGGGCGTAGGCTGGATGTACGGCGTCCCGCTGACGGGGATCCCGGCGATAACCATGAAGCGCATCACCTACGTGAAGTACTGGCTGCAAGTCGGCGGATTGCGCCTCGCCGCGAAGCGGACACGGGAGATGCTCGCGCTGGCGCGATGAGCGAAGCACGTATTGCAAACGCGCGTGAACCGTCTCACCATTCGTTAACAGTGCCGCGATCGCCCCCTTCTACCATGGAGCGTTGCGTCCCAAGACGACCCCGTCGAAAGCGTGATGCATGCCGACCGAACCTCTTGTGTGCGACCCCGAGGTCTCCTGCCACGAGATGACGCGGACCTCGGTGCTCGAGACGCTCCACTCCGGCGAGGACGGCCTCTCCGAGTCCGATGCGCTCGAGCGTCTCGAGACGTACGGCCGGAACGAGATCAAGGAAGTCCGCGGGCGGCCGCTGTGGCTGAAGTTCCTCGAGAACTTCTACCACCTGTTCGCGATCATGCTCTGGGTCGGCGGCGTCCTGTCCTTCGTCGGGGGTATGCCCCAGCTCGGCTACGCCATCTTCGCCGTGATCTTCATCAACGCCATCTTCTCGTTCTGGCAGGAGTTCAAGGCCGAGAAGGCGACCGAGGCGCTCAAGGCGATGATCCCCGCTCGTGCCAAGGTCATCCGGGACGGCGAGGTGAAGGAGATCCTGGCGGGCGAGATCGTGCCGGGCGACATATTGGTGCTCGAGGAGGGCGACAACATCTCGGCCGACGCGCGGCTGATCGAGGAGTTCGAGCTCCGCACGAACAACGCCACCTTGACGGGCGAGTCCGAGCCCGTCCGCAAGACGGCGTCACCTCACAAGGACGAACGACTCACCGTCGTCGAGATGCCGAACCTCGTCTTCGCCGGCACGTCGGTCGCGTACGGCGGCGGCAAGGCGGCCGTCTACGCGACCGGGATGCACACGCAGTTCGGCAAGATCGCGCAGCTGACGCAGAGCGTGAAGCAGGAACTCTCGCCGTTGCAGAAGCAGATGGAGAAGGTCGTCCAGATCGTCGCGATCCTCGCGACCGGACTCGGCGTTCTGTTCTTCGTGCTCGGCTACTTCGTCGCCGGGCTGACGCTCATCGAGGGCTTCGTCTTCGCCGTCGGCATAATCGTCGCGCTCGTGCCGGAGGGCCTCTTGCCCACCGTCAGCCTGGCACTCGCGATGGGCGTGCAGCGGATGGCGGGGAGGCACGCGCTCATCAAGAAGCTGTCCTCGGTGGAGACGCTGGGCTCCACGACCGTGATCTGCACGGACAAGACCGGGACGCTCACGAAGAACGAGATGACGGTCCGGGACATCTTCGTGAACGGCGAGCACATCCAGGTCCTCGGCAGCGGCTACGAGCCCAACGGCGAGTTCGTCCACGACGGCAAGAGTCTGAACGAGCACCAGCAGCAGGCGCTCCGGATACTCGTGCGCGCGGCAGCCCTCGCCAACAACGCCCGGCTGATCCCGCCCTCGGCCGAGAAGGACACCTGGACGATCCTCGGCGATCCGACGGAGGCCGCGCTACTCGTGGCCGCGGAGAAGGCCGGCTTCGACTACCCGAAGGAGATCAAGGCCTACCGGCGGATATTCGAGCTGCCGTTCGACTCCGTGCGCAAGCGCATGACGACGATCCACCTGCACAAGTTCGGCCGCATCGGCTACGTGAAGGGCGCTCCGAAGGAGGTCCTCGACCTGTCGACGCGGATCGCGACGGTGGACGGCTCGCGCGACATGACGGCCGAGGACCGCGAGACGATCGTCGGGCAGAACGACGAGTTCGCGCGCAACGGCCTGCGAGTGCTCGCGATGGCGTATCGCGAGATCCCGGAGCACGAGAGCGACTACTCGCCCGATGCGACCGAGCGCGATCTCGTGTTCGTCGGCTTGATGGCGATGCAGGACCCGCCGCGCGACGAGGTGGCGACGGCCGTCGAGGAGTGCCGGACGGCCGGCATCAAGATCATCATGATCACCGGCGACTACGGCCTGACGGCGGAATCGATCGCGCGCCGGATCGGGATCGTCCGCGGAAGCAGCGCGACGATCGTGACGGGCGCCGAACTCAACCGGATGACCCAGCAGGACCTCGAGGAGCACCTCGCGAAGGACGACGTGCTGTTCGCGCGCGTGGCGCCCGAGCACAAGATGCAGATCGCGCAGGCGCTGAAGGACATGGGGCACATCGTAGCCATGACCGGCGACGGCGTGAACGACGCGCCGGCGCTGAAGGTAGCCGACATCGGTGTCGCGATGGGGATCGCGGGCACGGACGTCGCCAAGGAAGCGGCCGACATGATCCTCACGGACGACAACTTCGCGAGCATCGTCAACGCGATCGAAGAGGGTCGCGCGGTCTACGACAACATCCGCCGGTTCGTCACCTACATCTTCACCAGCAACGTGCCCGAGCTCGTGCCGTTCCTGCTGTTCGTCATGTTCCGCATACCACTCCCGCTCACGGTCATGCAGATCCTCGCCATCGACCTCGGCACGGACATGATCCCGGCACTCGCCCTCGGCACCGAAGCGCCCGAGCCCGGCATCATGCGGCGGCCGCCGCGGTCGCGATCGGAAAACCTGCTGAACTGGTCGGTACTCTGGCGCGTGTTCCTGTTCCTCGGCCCGATCCAAGCCGCGGCAGCGATGGTCGCTTTCTACTGGATGTACTGGTCCCACGGCTGGCGTCCCTCGATGGGCGTGGCCGGCATGGTGGCGATGGGTGCCGGGACCGCGGGAGCGCTGCTGTATGCCAAAGCGACGACGATGACGCACGCCGCGGTCGTCACGACCCAGATCGGCAACGGCTTCGCGCAGCGGACGAACCGCGAGTCGATCTTCAAGGTCGGCTTCTTCAGCAACCGATTCCTGATCTGGGGCATCCTGATCGAGCTCGTCGCGATCAACATCCTGATCTACGCGCAGCCGTTCCAGCGCATCTTCGAGCACGGTCCGCTGCAACCCGTCGACTGGGTCGTGCTCGTCGCGCTCATACCCACGCTCCTGGTCGCCGACGAGATCCGCAAGTTCTTCTACCGGCGCCGTCACCCGTTGGTGGCGGATACGGCCGAGGGTGGGGAAGTCTACCATGAGGACAAGACCGACGACGACGATGTCGCGGCGGCGAGCTGAGGGAGGCGAAAGTGAAGGTCATAATCGCGGGATGCGGTCGTGTAGGCGCCCTGCTCGCGACCAAGTTCTCGGCCGAGGGGCATGACGTCGCGGTCATCGACAAGGACCCCGCGGCGTTCAAGCGGCTCGGGAAGGCGTTCAAGGGGATCACGGTCAAGGGTCTCGTCTTCGACCGGGACGTTCTGACGAAGGCCGGGGCGGACATGGCCGACGCGTTCGTCGCGGTCACCAGCGGCGACAACAGCAACGTCGTCTCCTCCACGATCGCGCGGGACATCTACCGCATCCCCAAGGTGGTCGCACGCATCTTCGACCCCCGCCGCGCCGACATCTACCGGCGCCTCGGCATCCCGACGATCTCGTCGGTCTCGTGGGCCGTGAACGAGATCATGTCGATCGTCATGCACCAGGCGCTCGTGCGAGACACCACCCTCGGTGACGGCGAGGTGCAGCTGGTGAAGCTGTCCGTGACGCAGCAGCTCATCGGCAGGCGCGTCGAAGACATCTCGATGCCGAACGAGGTGCTCGTGGTGGCCATCATCAGGGCGGGACAGTCGTTCATCCCGGCGACCGGCGCGACCTTCCGCGAGGGAGACGTGCTGGAGCTCGCCGTCCTCACCACCGCTATGCCGAAGTTCAAGCGCATGATCGGCCTGTAGGAGGCGAAGAGATGGTCGTAGTCATAGTCGGCGGGGGCAAGGTCGGTTCGTTCCTCGCTCAGATGCTCGGAGAGGCCGGTCACGAGGTCACGCTGGTGGAGTTCAGGCCGGAGCAGTGCACGCGTCTGGAAGGCGAGCTCCAGGACAACGTGCGGCTGATCTGCGGCGACGGCGACGAGCCGTACATCCTGGAGGACGCGAACGTCACGAAGGCGGACGCGATCGTCGCGGCCACCGGCGACGACGAAGACAACCTCGTGGTGTGCCTGCTCGGGAAGTACGAGTACAAGGTGCCGCTCACCATCGCGCGCATAAACAACCCGAAGAACGAGTGGCTGTTCACCGACGAGTTCGGCGTGGACATACCCGTGTCGAACACGTCCATGATCGCGAACCTTCTAGAGAAGCACGTCGTCACGAAGCAGTGACGTCTTCAGCCGGCGACCGCCAACTCGTCGAGTTCCGCGACGCCTCGGTCGTGCTCGGCGCCAACGTCGTGCTCGACCGCGTCACGCTGGCGTTCGAGCGTGGCGAGCACGTCGCCATCATCGGACCGAACGGCTCGGGGAAGTCGACGCTCGTCCGGACGATAGCCGGCGACGCGCGCATCCGCTCGGACGGCGTGGGCAGCGTGCGCGTGCTGGGGCAGGAGCGCTGGGACCTGTTCGAGGTACGGCGCCACCTCGGCGTCGTGTCCGATGCGCTCGCAGCCGCCTGCGCCCGTCCGGTCACGGTGCGGCAGCTCGTGCTCGGCGGCTTCTTCGGCTCGATCGGGACGTACCCGCACCAGCGCGTGACCGCCGAGATGGGCGAGCGCACGCTCGACGTGCTCAGCTTCCTCGGCATCTCGGGGCTGGCGGAACGGCGGGTGGACACCTTGTCGACGGGGCAGGCCCGGCGGGCACTCATCGCGCGCGCGCTCGCCCACCGGCCGGAGACGCTGATCCTGGACGAGCCGTTCGACGGGCTGGATCCCCGCGGCCGCTTCGACCTGCGGGAACTGCTGCGCGACCTGGCGCGAGCGGGGACGGGGATCGTGCTCGTGACGCACGACATCGCCGACATCATCCCGGAGATCGAGCGCGTGGTGATGCTTGCCGAGGGCAGGATCTTCGCCGACTTGCCGAAGTCCCGGGCGCTCACCGCCGAACGGCTCGGCGCGCTCTTCCGATACCCGGCGCAGGTGAGCGAGCGCGGCGGCTACTACCGCCTTTGGTAGAGATCCGGGTTCTTAACGGATTCTTCACGACCGGCGACCGCCTCTTCACGCGCTTCCAACACCTCAAGGGGCATACTTCCCGCTGTCGTGCCTTGAGGCCGCCTCGGCGGCGTTACGACTGGAGGCGCCGGTGTCGTCGGCGAAGATGAGCATGGAGACCCACTCGCTCGGGCGGCGGTCCACCGGCGTCATCGGGTGGCCCGCCCTATGATGCCGGCAACGGATCCCGCGATCGAGCGCGAAGGACTGCTGCACTTCGAGCCGCTCGACCTGTGCGGCGTACCCGCCGAAGACGTCTACGGCGTGCTGTACACCTCCAGGAAGGGCCTGACGGCCGAGGAGGCCGCAGCGCGAGCCGCGCTGTTCGGCGAGAACGTGCTTTCGGCGAAGAAGCCGGTGCCGATGTGGAAGCGCTTCGGCGCGCACCTCGTCAACACGTTCGCGCTGCTGCTGTGGGCGGCCACGGTGCTGGCGTTCTTCTCGGACCAGGCCGCCCTCGGCGTGGCGATCATCATCGTCATCCTCATCAACGCCGTCTTCGCGTTCGTGCAGGAGTACCGCGCCGAGAAGGCGATCGAGGCGCTGCGCAACCTCCTGCCGCCGATGGCTAGAGTGGTGCGCGACGGCCAGGTGCAGGACATCGAGGCGCGCTACCTCGTGCCAGGCGACGTCATCTACCTCGAGGAGGGCGACCTCGTCCCCGCCGACGCGCGGCTCGTCTACTCGGCGGACCTGCGTGTCGACAACTCAGCACTCACAGGCGAGGTCGACCCGGTGGTGCGCCGGGCGGACAGCTTGTGCGGCACGGCGCCGTCGATCACCGACGTCGAGAGCTTCGTGTTCATGGGCAGCACCGCGGTGCTGGGGGCCGGCCGGGGCGTGGTGTACGCCACCGGCATGAAGACGGAGTTCGGCAAGATCGCCGGGCTCACCCAGAGCGTCGCCGAGCGCCTGTCGCCGCTGCAGAAGAACGTGGCGCGCCTCTCTCGCATCATCTCGCTCATCGCCATCGTGCTGGGCGTGTTCTTCGGCGTGATCGGGCGCGTCTTCGTCGGCATGAGCCTTCTGGAAGCGGTCGTGTTCGCGATCGGCATCATCGTCGCCAACGTCCCCGAGGGCCTGCTCCCCACTCTTACCATGGCGCTGTCGGTGGCCGCCCAACGGATGGCGAAGCGGCACGTTCTGGTGAAGAAGCTGTCGAGCGTGGAGACGCTCGGCTCCACCACGTACATCTGCACGGACAAGACCGGGACACTGACCGCGAACCAGATGACGGTGCGCGAGGTATGGCTGCCCGGGCTGCGTGTCGAGGTCAGCGGCGTCGGCTACGCGCCCGACGGCGCGTTCGAAGCGGACGGGGCGGCCGTCACGGGCGATGCCCGGGAGCTGCTGGACGAGTGCCTCATAGGCGGCGCGCTGTGCAACAACTCCCGGATGAAGCCGCCGGAGGGCGACTCGGACCGCTGGGGGATCGTCGGCGACCCGACCGAGGCCGCCATGCTGGTCGCGGCCGCGAAGGGCGGCTTCGACGTCGAGGATCTGCACCAGCGCTGCGAGCGGCGCTACGAGCACCCCTTCGACTCCGCGCGCAAGCGTATGACGATCGTGTGCGACACGGGCAGCGGCCTTCGCGCGTACACCAAGGGGGCGCCGAAGGAGACGATCGAGCTGTGCACGCACGTCCGCACGGCCGAGGGCGTCCGCCCGATAACCGACCGGGACCGCGAGGACGCACTCGCGGCCAACGACCGCCTCGCCCGCGAAGCGCTGCGCGTCATCGCCGTCTGCACCCGCGAGGTAGCCGCCACGGACGACCCGGCGGACATGTCGGCGATGGAGCAGAAGCTCACGCTGCTCGGCCTCGAAGCGATGCAGGACCCGCCTCGGCCGGAAGTGGCCGCGGCGGTCGAGGAGTGCCATCTTGCCGGCATCCACGTTGTGATGATCACGGGCGACTACGGGCTCACGGCCGAGGCGATCGCGCGCAAGATCGGGATCATCACCCACCCGCTCGCGCGCATCATCACCGGCAAGGACCTCGATACGATAGACGATGGGGATCTCGAGGAGGCGCTCAGGGGCGAGGTCGTGTTCGCGCGCGTCATACCGGAGCACAAGATGCGCATCGCCCAGAAGCTCCAGTCGATGGGCGAGGTCGTCGCGATGACGGGCGACGGCGTGAACGACGCCCCGGCGCTGAAGGCCGCCGACATCGGCATCGCGATGGGCAAGGCCGGCACGGACGTCGCGCGCGAGGCGGCCGACATGATCCTCACGGACGACAACTTCGCCTCGATCGTCCACGCGGTCGAGGAGGGCCGGGCGATCTTCGACAACATCCGCCGCTTCCTGACGTACTTCCAGACCTCCAACGTGGCCGAGATGTTCCCGTTCCTGGCGCTGGTGTTCCTCCGGATCCCGCTGCCGCTCACGCTGCTCCAGATCCTGACCATCGACCTGCTCACCGACCAGGTCCCCGCCCTCGCCCTAGGCCTCGAGCAGCCCGAGCCGGGCGTCATGGCGCGGCCGCCGAAGAGCCCGAAGGAGCCGATCCTCACGACCGGCATGCTCCTGAAGGCGTATGTGTTCCTCGGCCCTATGGCGGCGGCGGTCGGGCTGTACGGGTTCTTCCACCGCTACATGGAAGCGGGCTGGCACTTCGGGCAGTGGAGCGCGATGGCGCACTTCGGGAACATGCCCGGCGGCGCCATCGGGGCCACCGGCGTCTACGCCGCCGCCACCACCATGACCTTGACGGGTATCGTCATGGCACAGGTCGGGAACGGGTTCGCCATGCGGACGCATCGGCAGTCTATCCTCAAGGTCGGCTTCTTTTCGAATAAGCTTCGACTGTGGGGTATCGCGGGCGAGATCCTGGGCGTCGCGGCGCTGATGTACATCCCGGCCCTGCAGCGGATCTTCAGCACCGCGCCGCTCACGCTCAACGAGTGGCTCGTGCTGGCGGCGTTCTGGCCGCTGCTGCTGATAGCCGACGAGATCCGCAAGTTCGTACTGCGAAGGACGACGAGCGTTTCGACCGTGAAGGTGGGGTGACCCGGCGATGGCGATGCATCATATGCACGTCCTGATCGGAGGGTACGGGCGTGTGGGTCGCATCCTCGCGCACATGCTCGAGTACGAGGGGCACTCCGTGTCCGTGATCGACCAGGATCCGCACGCGTTCGACGAGGACGAAGGTGACGGCATCCTCGGCGGGAAGTTCGTCGGGCAAGTGTTCGACCGCGAGGTCATGGAGGCGGCGGGCGTGCGCGACGCGGACTGCTTCGCCGCGGTCACCTCGGGCGACAACAGCAACATCGTCGCGGCGCGCAACGCCAAGGAGTACTACCGCGTCCCCCGCGTCATCGCGCGCATCTACGACCCGCGGCGCGCCGAGATATACCGCGGCCTCGGCATATCGACCATCGCGTCGGTCACCTGGACGAGCGCGCGGCTGCTCGACCTCATCACGCACCCCGACATGCACAGCGACTACCAGTTCGGGAACGGCGAGGTGAAGATGTACGAGGTCCAGCTGCCGGCCGGGCTCGAAGGACGATCCGTGCTCGATCTCGACGTCCCGGGTGAGATCCGGGTCGCGTCGATCGTCCGCGAGGGCGAGGCGATGCTCCCCGCGTCCGGGGTGACGTTCCAGAAGGACGACGTGCTGTTCCTCAACGTGCTGAACGAGAGCACCGAGAAGCTCGAGCGGCTGCTCGGGCTGAAGGAGTAGGTGGCCCGCGATGAACGTGCTTATCGTCGGCGCCGGCAAGGCCGGCCTCTACCTGGCGGAGAAGCTTCAGCAGAAGCACCAGGTCAAGATCGTGGAGATCCGCCCGGAGCGCGTCGAGTTCGTCAGGCAGCGCCTCCCGCACCTGGACATCATCCAGGGTGACGGATGCGAGCCCGCCGTGCTCGACAAGGCCGGGGCCGCCGAGGTAGACCTGGTCGCGGCGCTGACGGGCGACGACGAGGACAACCTCGTGGTGTCGTTCCTGTCGAAGCGTACGCACCGCGTGCCCAAGGTGTTCGCGCGCACGAACCACCCGAAGAACGAGTGGATGTTCACGAAGGCCTGGGGCGTGGACGTCGGCGTCTCGACCGCCTCGGTCATCTACAACCTCATCGAGAAAGAGGTCAGCCTCGGCGACGTGATAACGCTCATGGGGCTGTCCACCGAGAACATGGTGATCGACGACATCAAGCTGTCGGCCGATGCACAGGCTGTCGGGAAGCGCCTCGGCGACCTGCACATGCCGAGCAAGACGCACATCATGGCGATCGTCTCCAAAGGCGAGATCGTGGTGCCGCATCCGGACCAGGTGCTCGGCGTGGGAGACGAGGTCCTGATCCTGTCCGAGGTGGGCGAGGAGCGCGAGCTGCGCCGCTGCTTCGGCGTCGACCTGTAAGGCTGCCCGCTGTGGCGCGGCGAGTGCTACGCTGCGCCTCATGAGAATGCGTCTTGACGGCTTCCCATACGCGGCCGGCGGCTATCCGACCGCCACCGCGGCGGTGTTGGCCGCCGCGCTCCTGCTGCTGCCGCTGCGGCCGATACTCCAGCCGCCTACCCTCATGCTGCTGTTCGTGCCGGTCATCATCGGGCTGGCGCGCGTCTTCGGCGTCGGACCCTCGGCCGCCGCGTCCGTTCTTGCCTTCTTCGCGATGGACTTCCTCTTCATGCCGCCCTACTACCGCCTCACCGTCCGGTCGGCGGCTGAATGGATCGGACTCGTCGTGTTCGTCGTCGTCGCGCTCGTCGCCGGGCAGCAGACCGGCCAGCTGAGGCGCCGCCAGCGCGCGGCCACGCGGAGGCAGATGGAGCTCGAGTTCCTGAACCGCCTCTCCTTCCGCATCGCCACCGCGAGCTCTCCGGCCGAGGTGGCGGCCTTCGTCGTCCGCCAGGTGACCGCCGTCCTCGGCGCGGAACGCGCGGCGCTCTACGCCGCGCCCGCCGGCGCGCCCGCCGCCCGATGCCTGGCGACCGCGGGCCGGCAGAAACCGTCGCCGGGCGAGGCAGCGCTCGTGCGTTGGGTGCTGCGCAACGGCAGACCGGTAGGCGTCCCCTCAAGTACCGAGGACGGCACGGCTTCGGTGAGCGCGACCGAGGCGCTGCCGGGCGTGACGTCCGAAGGCGCGTACTTCCCCCTGCAGACCGCCGACAGCCGCGAGGGCGTCCTGCACGCCGTCCTGCCCGCCTCCGACAAGATCTCCGACGCCGCCGACCCGGCGCTGCTCGTCGCCGTCGCCAACCTGGTCGCGGCATCGTTCGAGCGCCAGAGGCTAGAGGAGGAGGCCTCTCACGCCGCCGCCCTCCGCGAGGCGGACAAATTGAAGAGCACGCTGGTGTCGTCCGTGTCGCACGAGCTCAAGACTCCGCTCGCGGCGGCCACCGCGCGAGTGACGGGCCTGATCGATGAGGCGGTCGTCGCGCCGGGCCGTCTCGGGGAGGAGCTGACCGAGGTGGCCGAGGACCTCCAGCGGCTGAACGCGTCCATCGGCGACCTGCTCGACCTCTCGCGCCTCGAGTCGGACGCCTGGCGGCCGCATCGCGAGCTGTACGACGTCGGCGACATCCTCGGGACGGTGGTCTCCCGCCTGCCCGCCGCGCAGCGCGGCCGCGTCCACTTCTCGCTGTCGGAGGGGGCGCCGACTATCTGTGCGGACTTCTCGCAGCTCGCTCGGGCGCTCTTCAACCTCGTCGAGAACGCCCTGGCCTACTCGCCGCCGGGCGAGACGGTGGTCGTCACGTCCTCGGTCCGCGCCGGCGAGGTCCTCATCGCCGTGGAGGACCGCGGGCCGGGAGTGGGGGGCACCGAGAGGTCCCGCATCTTCGAGAAGTTCTTTCGCGGGGCAGCGTCCGGCCAAGCTCCGGGCGGCACGGGCCTAGGTCTTCCGATCGCACGCGAGATCGTGCGCAGCCACGGCGGGCGCCTGTACGTCGAGGACGCGGAGCCGCACGGCGCGCGTTTCGTAGTGGCGCTGCCCTCCGATCGCGGCTGCGCCGAAGAAGGCGGGTGATGACGGTGGGCTCGCCCGAACGCTCGGCACTCGTTCTGATCGTCGACGACGAGGAGCAGATACGCCGCGCCCTCCGCTCGGTGCTGCAGGTGCGCCACTACGAGGTAGAGCTTGCGGCTTCGGGCGAGGAGGCGCTCGAGCTCACCGCCGCGCGGACGCCCGACCTGATCATCCTCGACCTGTCGCTGCCGGGGATGAGCGGGCTGGAGGCGTGCCGCCGGCTGCGCGAGTGGTACCGCGGGCCGATCCTCGTGCTGTCGGTCCGCAGCGGCGACGAGGACAAGATCGCCGCGCTGGACCTCGGCGCGGACGACTACCTGACGAAGCCGTTCTCGACGGGCGAGCTCCTAGCCCGCATCCGGGCTCTGCTGAGGCGGACGGCGGGCGCGGACACCTCGGCCGGAGAGTTCCGCACCCGCGAGCTGTGCATCGACTTCGGCAGGCGGGAGGTGACCGTGCGGGGGGAGCAAGTGCGCCTGACGCGGATCGAGTTCGACATCCTCGCGCTGCTCGCCCGCAATGCCGACCGGGTGGTGACGTCGCGGATGCTGCTCGAGACCGTGTGGGGACCGGAATACGCGGGCGACTCACAGACGCTGCGCGTGCACGTCTCTCATCTGCGGCACAAGATCGAAGCGCCGGGCGACATCCCGCGCTATGTCCTCACGGAACCCGGAGTCGGCTTCCGCCTCGACGGCGGCGCCTAGACGACGCGTCGGCCGGTGAGGAGCTCGATGACGAGCACCACGATCGCCAGCACGAGCAGCAGGTGGACGAAGCCGCCGAGCGTGGTTCCCGAGATCACTCCCAGCAGCCACAGCACCAGCAGGATCACGAACAGCGTCCACAACATGGCTACCCCCCTCTCGTAGGCTCCGAGGCCGTCTTGATTCCCCGAGGGAGATACCGGCAAACGCAGCGGCCTCGCGCCGACACGCACGGCGCCTACCTGGGAAGAAGCTCCATGAGGGCGACGGAAGGAGCGGCCGTGCCCGCTCGGGCACCGGGATACGTCATCGCGCAGCTCTCGGACGTCCACTGCGGCGATCCGCGCTTCGACGAGAAGCTGATGCTGCGCGTCGTGCGCGAGGTCAACGAGGCGCTACCGGACCTCGTCATCGTGCCGGGCGACCTGACCGCCATGGGATACGCCGAGCAGTTCCGCGAGTTCGTCGCCTATCTCGATCTCATCGAGTGCCCGCGGCGCGTGGTGATCGCGGGGAACCACGATTGCCGCAACGTCGGAGACCGGCTCTTCGAGCGGATAGTCGGCACCCGCAACACGTGCGTCACCTGCGACTTCCCACCCGACGGGCGCAACGGGAGACTGAAGGTGCTGGCGGTCGACTCGAACATCCCGGACCTGAACGACGGGGAGATCGGCCGCGAGAAGACGGCGCGCATCCGGGACGAGTTCGGTGAAGGCGACACGTTCAAGCTCTTCGTGCTCCACCACCACCTCGTCAGCATCCCCCGCACGGGACGAGAGCGGAACGTCGTGTGGGACGCCGGAGACGTCCTGGAGGCGCTTCGAGACGCCGAGGTCGACCTGGTGCTCGCCGGGCACAAGCACGTGCCCTACTCGTGGCCGGTGGCGGAACTCCTGGTGGTCACCAGCGGCACGGCGGCGTCGCACCGCACGCGCGGCGAGAGCGCACCCTCGTACAACCTGCTGCGCGTCACGCGCGACGCGATCGAGGTCACCGTGCGGGACTCCGCAGGCGACGGCGCCTTCACGGAGACGTTCCCTAGGCGCGCGAGAGGTCGCACCGCTCCATCACGATGATGGCGAGGTCGTCCTGCAACTGTCCCCCCGCGAACGCGATGGCCGCCTCGGCGATACCCGAGGCGATGTCGCGCACCGGCAAGCCATCGAACGCCTCGAACGCCCCGGCGGTCCTCTCTATCCCGAACAGCTCCTTGCCTCGCCGCGCCTCGCTCAACCCGTCGGTGTAGAGCAGCAGCCGGTCGCCGGGCTCCATGCACGCCGTGCCGTCCGCATACTCCTCCGAGGCCTCGATGCCGAGGGGGAGGCCGCCCTCGCCCAGTAGCTCGATCTTGCCCGCCTTCCGCCTCAGCAGCGGCGGCGGATGTCCCGCGACCGCGTACGACAGACTTCCCTGTTCGAGGTCGATCAGCATGTACACAGCGGTTATGAAGTTCTCCGCGCCAAGCTGCTCGTGGATCACCCGGCTCGCCCGGCCGAGGACCGACGCCGGGTCGGGATCCTCCAGAGCGAACGCGCGGATGGCGCCCTTGCCGATGGTGGTGTAGCGCGCGGCGTCCAGGCCCTTGCCCGTGATGTCGCCGATGACTATCGCCGTCCTGTTCGAGCCGATGGGGATGAAGTCGTAGAAGTCGCCGCCGATCCGCCCCCCGACGGTGGCCTGATGGTAGATAAGGCCGATGTCGAGCTCCGGGATGCGGTACGGCTCCGTGAGCAGCGAGTCCTGGAGCGTGTCCGCGATCGTGCGCTGCTGCTCGAACAGCCGCGCGTTCGCCGCGGCCTGCGCCACCTGCTGAGCGAGGCTCGCGGCCAGCGGGACGTCCGCGCGCTCGAACTCGCGGCGCTGCGCTCCCGGCCCCACCAGGGCGTCGATGCGGCCGATCAGCTTCCGGTTCACCACGAGCGGCAGCACGACCAGCGTCGTCGCGCCCGGGACCGCGGCGGCGAGTGCTCGCCCGGGCTCTATCCCGACGATCGCGTATCCCCGATGCTGGATGTCGAGTCTCGCGGCGACGTCCGCACCGGCGGCCGCGAGCTCCTCGGCCGCCTGAGCGCTCATCCGAGGAGCGATCAACCGCGTCCCCTCGGGCCTGCCGTCGGCGGACAGGACGATCGCGACGGCCCGGGCGCCCAGGACACGATCGAGGTAGTCGGCGGCCGCGTGTCCGACGGAATCGAGATCGAGCGTGCTCGACATCCATCGCGCGGAATCGGCGAGCAGCTGCACGTCGCCTATCGTGTGCTTGAGGCTGTCCTGCATCCTGCGGAAGTTGAGCGCCAGCTCCCCGATCTCGTCGTGCGTCGTGACGGGCACCTCGGCGTCGAAGCGGCCTCGCTCGATCTCGCCCGTCACGGCGATGAGATGCTCCACCGGGTCGGTGATCGCGGATCCGTATCGCCGGGCGGCGAGCAGCGAGACCGCGATGACGGCGGCCGTGACCGCGGCGGTGAGGTACGCCTCGTCGCTGATGGCCGCCAGCGCGGAGCCCGACGAGTCGAAGAGCCCGACGCTCCATCCGGTCGTGCCGACAGGTACCTCCGCACCGAGCCACTGGCCGTCCAGGAGCGGCAGCCGCGTCGACCTGGTCGTGTACGTGCGCCCTCCCAGCGCCTCGGTGACGCCGGGAGAGACGAGGTCGCGCCGCTGCTGCTCCGTCAGCCTGGCCAGCTCGGGGCGGTTGCTGTACATGAGGGACCCGCGACTGTCGGTGATGATGAGGGCCTCGTGCGACACGCTGGACGGAACGACCTCCCCGAGATCGCGCGCGTCCACCGCGGCGCCGGTCACGGCGAGCAGCTTGCCGTCGCGCTGCACCGCCGTGAAGACGACGAAGCCGAGGTTCCCGCTCGCGTTGCGCCTCATGTCGCTCACCGCCACGGGCGCTCCGGAGAGCACCGCACGGAACCCCGGCTCTCCCGCGAAGTCACGACCAACGATGCCCGGGATGCCCGAGGCTCGGACGAGCCCGCGCAAGTCGAGCACGGCGACGTTGCTCACCGGCACGTGCGTCCGCACGAGAGCCAGGTAGGACTCCGCCGAGGCCGCCTCCGGTCCCCTGTCCACCACCGCGAGCCCGGCCGTCTTGCTGACCTGTGCCAGCTCGTGCATCAGGCGGTCGAGGCTCGTGCCCACGATCTGAGCGTCCCGCACGTGCGCGGTCAACTGATCCTTCTCGAGCAGGCTGAAGAAGCGGTACAGATCGAACGCGAGCAGCACCAGCAGCGGGACGAGGATCACCAGTACTAGGACGACCAGTTTCTGGCGCAGGCCGAGGCGCATCGTCGGACGCCGTCCCGTCAACGATGGGAGTGAGCCGGGCGCCGCTGAAGCACCTCGGCCAGCACGTCGGCTTCGTTGTGCGCCTCGTCCCGCGCGGCGAAGAGCAGTGTGAGAGTGCGGTGCTCCCGGTCGAGGTCTTGGAGCAGGTCCAGCAACTCGCCGTGGCGTTCCAGCTCACCCCGGTACCGCTCGGAGAAGGCGGGCCACTTGGCCTCGTCGTGCCCGTACCACTGCCTGAGGTCCGTGCTCGGCGCGATGTCCCGGAGCCACAGGTCGACCCGCGCCCGCTCTTTCGTGAGCCCGCGCGGCCAGAGCCGGTCGACGAGCACCCGATATCCGTCCTGGGCAGACGGCTCCTCGTACACCCGCTTGACGCGCACGCCCACGGTCGCCTCCAAGAGAAGCCCGACGGATGCTACATACCCGTCGGCGGCGGCGCGGCGCGCTGCGGTCAGCGTGCCTCGGCGGGCGGGGGCGCTTCGTCGGCGGGCGCCATCGTCTCCGGGACCCGGGAGGCGCGTCTCGCCGCGCCGGCGGCGCGCGCCCCCTTCTCGAGCGTGCCCGCCAGCAGGAAGCCCCACAGGAGCAGCGCCGAGGCGACCATCTCGGCGGGGTAGAGCCCGACCGTGGAACCCGCACGCGCCTTGCCGCCCACGAACGCGATGACGACGGTGCCCAGCGCGATGAGGACGTTCGCCCACATCCGGTAGCGATACTCCCTCTTGCCCGCGAAACGCCACACGGACAGCAGGGCGCCCCCGAGAAGGAAGAACGAGCCGGGGATGTTGAAGGGCAGCGACATGATCCGCGGGAACGACGTGGCCGCGCCCAGAGCGGACCCCCCTACGGTGATGCCCGCGGCGAGGCGGCCGCGCAGAGGCGTCGTGAACGTGCCGTACAGGAAGACGGCCATGCACACCAGGTTGAACGTCAGGTAGACATGCCCCCAGACGCGGCGGTGCACGATGAGATAGAGCGACCCCAGGCCGAGGAAGCCCACGAGCGACGCGGCCAGCACGATGTAGACGCGATACACCGTCGGGTCCCAGTGCTGGACGTACTCCGACCAGGACTCCATCACCGCCGCGACAGAGTAGAAGAGCAGACCCACCGTCCACGCGAGCTGGTGCGGCTTGCGCCGCGCGAGCCATTGTCTGAACACCAGCCACGTGAACACGAACCCCAGCAGCGCAGTGGCGAGCGGCCACGGCCACGCCGACCAGAAGTCGTTCATCGAGCCCTCCCCCGTCTGGTTCCCCTACGCCCCACGCTAGCAGAACGGTCCGACACGCCGCCAGGTTCGTGATCGCGGTCCTCGTGGTGACGGCCGAGGTCGCCGATGCGAGTCGGGAGGTCTATCCTCGGTAGAGCCCTGTTCGTCCTTGGCCCGTGGAGTGACACATGCGGATACGCGGTCTCGCCCTCAGATGCGCGCTGGCGATGCTCGTCCTTCTGGGCGGCGTCCCGTCACCCGGGTTCGGCGAGCCGGCAGGGCAGGCGCGCCTTCTCGCCGAGACCCGCACGGCTACCGGAGTGACCGGGACGTTGCCCGACGTCGTGCTCGTCGGATTCCGCGACGCCTCGGCGGCACGCTTGGGCCTAACGCTGAGAGCGCATGGGCTGGCGAGCGCCGACTTGACGCTGCGAGCGCATCGGCTGGGAAGACTGCGGGTCCCGAAGGGGCGGGCGCGCGACGACGTCATCGCCGAGCTGAAGGCGGACCCGAACGTCGCCTACGCCGAGCCCGTACTTCTCCGCCAGCTCGCGGCATACGTGCCTCCGGACGACCCCGCGTACAGCGATCCCACGACGTGGACGAAAGGGCCGAGCACCTCGCCGTACGGGAAGAGCTGGTGGCTGCGCGACACGGGCGTGAACGCGCCCGCCGCGTGGGCGCACGGATTCAGCGATCCCGCGGCGAGGGACTTCCCGATGCGGGCTGCGGCGGGGAGCTTCAAGGTGGGCGTCATCGACACGGGCTTCTACCTGACTCACCCCGACCGCGGCGCGAACATCGTCGCAGGGCACGACTTCTTCGACCACTACTACAACGGCGTCTTCTACGAGGATGACGACGTCAGCCCGCCGCCGGACACCGCCAAGTGGTGGAACGGGTACAGCTGGGTGACGGACATCGTCTCCGATTCGCACGGCACCTGCACCGCGGGCCAGATCGCGGCGGCGACGCACAACGCTACCGGCGTCGCGAGCGTGGGCTACGACGACCAGGCGGTCGTCTACAAGGTCGCCGGCGTCTTCACCACCCCGAACCCCTACGGCTACCCGGCCAACGGGGTCGGCATCACGAGCGAGGCGCTGACGGCGGCCATCTACCGGGCGGCCGACGACGGCTGCCGTGTCATCAGCATCAGCCTCGGCGGCGATGTCGCCTCGGCGGCCGAGCAGACCGCCGTCGACTACGCCTGGGGGAAGGGCTGCGTGGTGGTGGCCGCCAGCGGCAACAGCGGCGCGAGCACGGGGGTCATGTACCCGGCTCGATACGGCCACGTGGTAGGGGTTGGCAGCGGCGGCGTCAACGCCGGGGCCCGCTTCCGCTCCTCGTTCTCCAACTACGGCACCGGTCTCGACATCACGGCTCCCGGTGAGATGGTCTGGGGACTGCTGCATCCGAGCTACTACACCTCGGATGGTGGGACCGCGAATGCCGGCTACATGTTCTGGCAGGGCACGAGTATGGCGACCCCGGCGGCTGCCGGCGCTATCGCCCACCTGTGGCGCTACGTGCCGGCGCTCACGAACGACCAGGTCGTCGACCTCGTCCAACGCACGGCCGTCCCGGCGGGCAGTGGTCAGCCGAACAGCGACTACGGCTGGGGATACCTCGACATGTCGAGTACCATCGCGAGCGTCACCGCGACCTACCCCTACCTAGGCGCGCCGGTGCTGCACCTCCCGGCCACGCCCTCGCCCGGTGACTACACGGTCGCTTGGGACGCCGTCCCCGGGCACTCGGTCGTGTACGAGGTCTCCCTGGACGGCTCGCTCGTGTCGACCACGACCGCCACCGGCACCGTTCTGACCATCAACGACGGCTCGCACGGGATCAGAGTGCAGGCCACCAGCGTCTACGACTACTACGACGCGCTGAGCGCGACGTCGGACACCGCCACGGTGCCGGCGCCGCCCGGCTGGGCCGCCTTCCAGCCGCAGGGATGGTGCGCCACGCTGACGCCCGCGGTGAGCATAGAGACGCGCGACGCCACGACGGGCCTCGCGCCGGGAACAGCCGAGGTGCGGTGCACCTCCGACGGGGGGACCACCTGGAGCGGCTGGGCGGTCGCCGCGCTGACGGGGTCTCCCGGCAGCACCGCGACCGAGACGATCTCGGCTACGGCTACCTTCACCGCCGACTCGGACTCGGCGGACCGGGTGCAGTTCCGCGTGACCAACGGCGGCAGCCGCATCGCGACGAGCTCGATCTTCACCGTGCGCGTCGACAGCACGCCTCCGACGGGCACGCTGACGCTCGCCAGCGGCGCGAGCACCGTCTCGACCACCACCGTCCCGGTCATCTCGGCCGTCACGGACGCGCACGCGATCCAGATGCAGCTGTCGGCCGACGGCGGCGTCACGTGGACGGGATGGGGCCCGTACACGTCGGCCGCGAGCGTGACGATACCGGCCGCCGACGGCTCCTACACCGTCAAGGCGCGCTACCGCGACATCGCCGGCAACGTGCTCGAGCTGTCCCGCCCGATCGTGCTGCAGCTCCCCACGCCGACGTACCGCTGGGCCGCCTTCCAGCCGGAGTCGTGGAGCGCCACGCTGACGCCGTCTGTGAGCGTCCAGGCTCGCGACGTCACGAGCGGCCTGGCGGCCACGGGCGCCGAATTCCGCTGCACCTCCAACGGCGGCGCGACCTGGAGCGGCTGGGCGGCCGCCGCGCTGACGGGGTCTCCCGGCAGCACCGCGACCGAGACCATCTCCGCGACCGCCTCCTTCGCTGGAGACTCCGACACCGCGGACCGGGTGCAGTTCCGGGTGACCAACGGCGCCGGCCTCGTCGGGACGAGCCCCGTCTTCACCGTCCGGGTCGACAGCACGCCGCCGGCGGGCACTCTCACCGTCCCTGCCGAGGTGACCCTCCGTTCGGTAGCCGTCACCTCGGCCGTCACGGACGCGCACGCGATCGAGATGCGGCTCTCCGGCGATGGCGGCGTCACATGGCCCGGGTGGGGGCCCTACTCCGCGCAGGCCACCGTGACGCTGGCGGCCGGCCGCGGGACGAAGACGGTCGCGGCGCAATACCGCGACGTCGCGGGCAACGTCCTCACGCTCACGCGGCAGGTCTACCTCGCCGTGCCTCCGCGGATCTCGCGCCTCGAAGGGCCGAACCGATACGACACCGCCATCCGCATCTCCCGGGAGCGCTTCGCGCACGCCGCCACGATCGTGGTCGCCACCGGCACCGGCTTCGCCGACGCGCTGTCGGCCTCCGCGCTCGCGGGCAGCTACGGCGCGCCGCTGCTGCTGACGCCCCCGTCGGCGCTGTACCCTAGCCTTCCGGCCGAGGTGGCGCGCCTCGGCGCGACCCGCGCGATCGTCGTGGGCAGCGACAGTGCGGTCTCCGCCGCCGTGTACGAGCAGCTCGACCTGCTGCCGGGCATGAGCGTCGAGCGCGTCTGGGGCGCGGACCGCTACGGCACCTCGGCGGCCATCGCGGCGGCGGTCGTGGCCCACGAACGCTCGCTGGGGCGGGTGGTGCCCGCCGAGTACTTCGTGGCGCGCGGGGACGACTTCGCCGACGCGCTCGCGGCCTCGCCCTTCGCGTACCACCGGCGGATGCCGATCGTGCTCACGCGCACGTCGAGCCTCCCGGCGGACACCTGGCGGGCCATCCGCACGGTCGACCCGTCGAAGCTGGGCACCGCGGTGATCGCGGGCGGGCCGGCTGCGGTGGGCGGCGCCGTCACCGCGGCCCTGAGCGCCGACGGCCGCAAGTGGGAGCGCGTCGCCGGCGACGACCGCTACGGCACCGCGGGCGCCCTCGTCGACCAAGCGACCGGCCGAGGGTGGGCCGACTGGCACCTCGTCGGGATCGCGACCGGCGCGAACTTCCCCGACGCCCTCGGAGGAGGAGCCGCGACGGGAGCGGGCGGCGGAGTGATGCTGCTGACGCCCGCAGCGGGTCTGGCTCCGCAGGCGTCGACCCGGATCGCCGCGCGCGCGCGGGACGTGACGGCGATCGACCTCTTCGGCGGAACGCCCGCTCTCTCGGCCGAGGTGATGACGGAGGTCGGGAGGCTCTTCTGACGTCACAGCGAGAAGAGCCGCCGTCCGGGTAATCCGTCACTCAGTCGCGGCCTTCCCGTGCCGATGCTTGTTGATGCACGAGCTCACTCACTCGCTCTCAGAAGGTGTTTGCAGTGCTGGCAGTGGTCCGCGGACTTCCATCCGTCCGCACGCACTACGCGCGCGAGCAGCGCGAGCTGCTCCGTATACTGCTGAACGCCGCCTCGGCCGCCGAGGCGGACTTCGCGTTGCACATCCTGCGGGAGTCGATGCCCGAGAAGGAACTCCTCGCGGCGGTCAACATACGCGAGGTGATGCGCGAGCTTCCGGCATGCCCCTTCCCGATGGCGATCGACACGGAGACGCTCGTGCGCATCACGCGCCTCGAGCGTGACCGCAGCTCCTGGCGCCGGGAGTTCCACGACGAGTGCGGCCGCTTCGACCTCGTGGTGCTCGGCGACGGCAACCTCTGCTACGACCTGCTCGTCTCGGACGGCGAGCACGACATCTTCTGGACGCCGCATCCGCGCAACGGCCTGCTGATCCACCCCGACGCGCTCGACCTCGTCATGCGCCGCGACGCGCTGCTGCAGGAGGTCATCGGGATGACGATCGCGATGGGGCTGCCCTTCTCGCCCACGTTCTACCTCTCGATCGACGACTGGATGCTCGAGTACGCGTCGGAAGCCATGACGGACCTCAGCGGGCTGTTCTAACCGCCGAGGTGCGACCCCGCCTGCCGACCCCCCCGCCCCGCGGGATGGTAGCATCTGCGCCAGGGCGTTTCTTCCAACGGGAGGGGTCGAGAGCCATGCTCGGACATCGCCACGAGATCGCCGTCGCCGCACTCACGCTCGCGCTGCTCCTAGGCGGCTGCTCCGGGGGCCCGAAAGGTTCCGGGACGGTAGCCGGAGCGCCGAAAGGATCCGTCATCCCGGCCGCCTTCAAAGCCGACGAGGCCAAAGCCGTCGCGCTCAAGCTGACAGCAGGGGGAGGCGGCGCCGCGATCCGCACCGGCGACGCGACGATGGCGGTGTACGTGCCGGCGGGGGCGGCCGGTGCCGGCGCGGAGTGGCGCCTTCTGCCGCTGTCCGCGGCGCCAGCCGGGCCGAAGAAGGCGCTGTGCCCGGGCGTCTATGTGGACACCGCCGGGGCCAAACCTTCGAAGGGATGTCAGGTCGGGTTCGCGCTGCCGGGAAAGGCGGCCGCGAACGCCGTCATCGTGAGGATCCCGGACGACGGGGGTGCGCTCCAGGTCGTGCCGACCACGCGCCTCGAGCGCGATGGGATGACGTTCCTCACGGCGTCCGTCGACGGTTTCTCGGCGTACACGACGTCGGAGGAAGACAAGGCCGCTGCCGACAAGGCTTTCGTCGACCGCGCGAAGGCCCGCGGCAAGCAGGTGGACTGGACTATCAAGGCTGGCGGCAAGGAGACGCAGACCAACGAGGGCTGGACGTTCGACTACGAGCTCGACTTCTTCGCGTCCGGCGGCGACGAGGGCATGGGCGGGCAATACACGGGCCACTCGTCGCTGTCCGTGAAGGGCGACTACAAAGGCCCCGTCTCGATCGTGAAGTCCTTCGGCAAGCTGTCCGGCATCGGCCGTGACCAGGCGCTGAAGTTCTACATCATCGACGCGCCGCTCGCCGACCTTCTGACGGGCAAGGACGTCGGCGATCCGATCGTCGGCGGCTCGGGCGTGATGAAACTCGACGGGATGGGCTCTCTCAACATCGCGGCGGTCGGCCCGACCGTCTCCGGCAAGTACGACAAGAACAACGTCAAGGGCTCCGGCTCCGTCCCGTTCACGGTCACGGTGAAGGGCGAGGACGTCCAGATCGAGATCCCGAAGGTCGGCATCTTCCCCGGCAAGATCCTGCGGACCACGAAGTAGCGCGAGGATCAGCGGCGCAAAGAGAGAGCCCGACGCTTCTCCGCGCCGGGCTCTCGTCACTTCTTGGTAGCGGGGGCCGGATTTGAACCGACGACCTTCGGGTTATGAGTGACTTCCAAGCGTGCCCTGCCGACAGGTGTGAATGGCGTTCGTGCAGGTCAGGAGGGGTGTGGCTGTCTGTCGTTCTGGCTCGTTCTGGCTAGAAGTGTTAGACAAAGTGTTAGACGCACGACGGGTGGAAACGGTCACGCGGCTGCCTTGGCAGCGGCCTTGCCGGCCATTTCAAGGCCCTTCTCCATGAGTTGCGGGTACCTGCCTGCTGTGAGCACCGCCACTGCAACTCCAGTGACGAGTGCAAGCCCGCCAAGAACTCCGTAGGCTAGACGCGCCCTGAAGGTTCGCTCTCTCTCCGCTTCATCCCTGGCTTCTGCAACCAACCGCAACACCCGATCGAGTAGTTCCCGTCGTTCGTCATCCGATATGTTCGCTCTCTTGAGTTCTCCCTGCAGAATTTCCATCGCCTGCTGGATGACGTCGATGGACTTCTTCGCCACCTCTTGTTGGTCGGCGGAGAACTGCGCGAACCCTTCGCACATCGCCTTGAGCGGCGCGGACAGCGACTTCACGTACGTATTGAAGGCGTCTGTATCCAGGGACTTGTCCTTCAAGTACGCATCGAATATCAACTTGAAATCACGGGCTGACGGGTTCTTAGGATCACCTACGCCGAGTCTCGCCACGACTGCGCGTGCGGCCATGGCCTTGAGTACCTCTGACAGCCGTGCCACGAGTTCCCCTCTCGTTGGGAATGCATGCCTAACGCATCTTGCGCGTGAGCGGACGCCCAGGCGCTGCCGGTTCAGTCTAGCTTGCGGCGTTCCGCTGTGTCCGGTAGGGGTGAAGCGCTTCGTGCGGGGTGAGGCCTGGGGGTCTGGTTGTCTGTCGTTCCGGCTCGTTCATGCTACAGCTGCTAGACGAAGTGTCAGATCACTGTCGGGTGCTCACTCAAGGTTGTTCGCAGCTACCATCGCGACATACTGACGCAAGGCCGAGCGATAGTTGGCAATCGTCTTCGGAGCACGTGTTCCATGCAACTGCCGAACAGTCGCCTCCACATCGTCTTCAGTGCGTAGAGTACGCGGCGAAATCGGACGTTGGGTGATTGTCGCGACGCTGTTCAGGTAGGAAACGTACGAGTCCGCCGATGAGGCAACCTCGTCGTTATCCCCGACTCCGTGGGCCTCAATGTAGTCGCGATACATGTTCACGTGTTCGATCATTCATCGCTCCTTCTGTATGCCGAGCACTTGGGCAACGGTGATGCGATGAGCAGCCGGTGACCGCCTCGCCACACACGCCTCGCGCCCGTGCTGGGGACCGCAAGTCGCAACCATAGACATCACGACAGCTCAGGCCAGCTCGTGGCGCTCAAACGACTTGTCGTCGTAGCCAGTCACCTCCACACGATCCATCGGCCAGATAGTAAGCACGCCGAGCGGATTGGGGATTAGGGTGACCCGGGTGTTAGCGCCCGAGTCCTCCACGTTCTCAACAACGACGAGGACGTACTCCTCCCCAAGCTGCCGCGCTTGAAGAACCTCGCTTGGCTGCAGACGCAATCCACCCGAAGCGACCCCGCCGTGAACCTTGAGTTCGTAGTATCGCCCGTCGGTACCTATGGCGTCCGCGCCGACCGCCTGGCCCGTTGTGTCTTCAATCTCGACATTGACCCGCCCGAGCACCTTGGCCAATGCGCTGAGACCAGCTCGCTCGCGGTCAGGGGAGCTGTACTCAGGCGCCCTGCGCCCGGTCCCCGACCGTGCAGGATCACTTGGCTTAGCGCCTCTCCGCTTCTCAACTCGGGTCCCGGGCGACGAGGTCTCAACTGCGCCCTTCGGCGGCGCAGATGCCGGCCTGCTCGAACTGACGATCATACTCTCGATGTCCTTGAGCTTGCGAGAAGAAGCTGCGTCGCTTCGCTGCGCGGACTTCGTTTGCTTCTTCTGCCTTCTCACCCCGGCCGGCAGGGGCTCAGGGGCGTCGGGCACTGCTGCACCATCCACATATTCCGGAGTCCTACGCAGCGTGGGGAACAACAACTGCGCGTCGCCCTCGAGCGCACGTTGCCAAGAGGCGACCCATGCGAGTGAGATGCTGAGGCGGTCAGACGAATCGAGGTCGAAGGCGTCAGCAATGAGCGCTCCCCCCTCGTCGCGTCGTCCGATCTGCGCGGGGTGCTCGAAGTAGAACCTCATCTCGTTTCGGTCGAGGTGCAGACTCGCCTCGAGTGTCACGCGCTTTCCGCCGAGCGTTCCCAAGAGGGTCAGTCCGGGGACCAGTTCTACGCTTGCGGATTCAAGCGCCTCCCACGAGGCGTCCGCAATCCTGGAATCCACGTCCGGCATCGACTGCGCTATGAACTCTCGCGTCAACAAGACGGCCTGCGCGAAAGACTCGGCGGTCATGAGGTCGTAGACACTGTTGGTCCCGCCACGATTGCTCACGGCGAAGTCTGACGGAGAGACTCGCTGAAGTCCGAGTGCATCCGGCAGGTCGCGGAGCGTGTGGAGAGGACCGGGAACAGACCAAACGGGGAGGTCGGATTTCGATAGGGTGCTCGAGAAGACCTCGGAATCGGAGTAGTAGACGGGACGAGTGGACGTCCATGAAACGCCCGTCCAGACCGGAAGTGCCTTGAGGTCCTTCTTCGTCCGACCGTTCGTCTGGCTGAGGCCGTTCGCCACGGCACGATAGGTGCGTAGCAGCGACAAACCGAGTGCCGCCGGCGTCTTGCCGCTCGCTTCCCAGGCGCGTAGACGCTTCAGGCAGTCCGGGACACGAGGGACTGCAATGCTGAGCGCACTCCATAGGCGGTCATACTCGGGCTCCTCCGGAACGAAGGCAGCGTCCCTCGAGAACAGGTCCTCGCCGCGAAAGACCTCCGTCGGCGACATCCATCTTCCCAGCCAAAGAAGCCTCTCATCACGGAAGCGGCTGGCGAGGTCGGCGATGACAATATCGTCAACCTCAGCTTGAGAACTCACTCGCGCTGGACACACTTGCGACAAACCAAGGTAATGATGGGCGACGTCCGACCATTTCACCTTGTGTCCCGATTGCCTAAGCGCCGACAGCGCGTCGAGGCGTTCGCTCGCACGAGGAAGTCCGCCCACTCCGATTGAGACGAGTACCGGATTGTCGGCGTCCGTGGGTCCCAGTTCGTAGGCGTACGCGGACGGATCGTCCCCGTAGACCGTCGCGTTCCCGTCGCTGCGGATGCGAAGATTCACGGGAGCGGCAGGACGGGAGGGACGCTCGCAGTCTGTCAGCCAATCGATGTCCGCGAGCTCCGCTACGAAAGACGTGGCGATCGGGCCGAGGCGTCTCCAATGCCGATAGCCATACAACGCGGTAGTCTCAGCCGAGTCCTCGTAGAGACGAGACCAAGCCCTCTGAAGCGTTCGTATGAGCGAGCGTGCACGCTCTCGTCGGTCTCGATTGACTCTACTGGTCGCGATGTCTGTTGCGACGGCGATCAAGTCGGGACTGACCTTGTCCTCGACCAAGGCGTCGGCATAGTAGCCAGTCCGGCCCCTGAGCGATTCGCGCTGGCGACGCCACAACTCGGGCGCGTTCCACCCCATCCCGAAGACCGACTCTCCGTACATGTGTCGGCGAAAGCCCGACTCCTCGAGACGAGGTGCGACTTCTGCGCCCAGCCGACGAAACATCTTCCTCGCGCCGATGGGAGCGTCCAACTGCTGGAACAGTTTCTGGTATCGCGGGTGCACCCACATGATCCCGGGAGTCGATCCAGCCGCATGCGCCCAGCCGTCCTTCTCGTCGAGCGCCGCAGGAAGGTATGCGACGGCGGGAGAGACCGGTGGGTACGCCTTTTCGCCATCGACCCACTCGAGCCCGTCGACCAACACGGCCAACCCTAGGTCCGATCCGATCGCCTTCACGACGTCCTCTGACGCTTTGGCTATCAAAGCAGCGAGTTCGGCAACGTCTTCGTCTGTCAGCTTGACTGGTTCATTCTTGCGACCCGACAGCGCTCTGAGCACTGCGTCCGCCGAATGCTCGTCCGAGAATGCCCCCCGGTCGACTAAGAAGTCGCGGACGGACCTGGCGCCTTCAGTGTCTGCCGTGTACGCGACATGAATCTGCTGAGCGAGTGACAGCCTCGCAACGAGGTCTGTGCCCGCGAGTGACCGGGAAACGAGCAGGCTGCCCTCACCGCCTTCGCAAGGTGTCGCCCTATTCCCGTCCGCCAAGAGCACCGATGGCCGCTCGAAGAGTCCCTGCCCTTCATCGTCTGCGACCGCAATCGCGCCGAACTCGACAAACCATTCAGCTGGCTTTGCCAGAGCGACGTCGGGATCAAACAGTCTCAGAGCTTCGGCGACGCCGATCTGCGCGTTGGCGGACATCTCGAGAAGGACACTCCGCCATCGTCCGGCAGCGTCACGCGCCTCGTGAGACAGGCAATGCGCCCCAGGTCGGATTGCCTCCACGTCTTCCTCGACGAGTATGTGGGCGAGTTCGGGCGCCTCGAAGACGAGATCGGAGAGACGGACTTGTTCGTCGGATAGCGCGATTCTTGCCTGAGACATCGCTTGCTGCTGCCGATCGACGAACACGCGCATCTGCTGTGTCATCCAGCGGTCCGGGAACCCTTCGAGGTCCGCACGCTTGCCGATGAGTGACCAGGCGCGGCGCGGAGCATGTTCGAGTTCGCGCACGGCGAGCGCCTGCACGAACTTCCGCATCTCATCTAGGAGCCATTCGTTCCAAGCGCTCCCTGTGTCCAGCCGCTCACGTGACACGTCTGGTTCAAAAGGGCCTCCGAAGTGGAGGGGAAGACCGAGACGCTCGCTTGTCGGTAGTCCCGAGTACAGTAGGCCGCTCTTCGCTGCCTTCGGAACGGCGACACATAGGGGCACGGTGTCACCAGTGAGCTTGCTCCGGCGCGAGTGATGGCCTACCGGCAACTCGATGCTGTACCGCCGCCACTCACCCTCTCGTGGTGCCTTCAGTACCATTTCCGTGCAGGTGACTGACCTTCGTCCGACGATGATCTCGTACGTGCGACTCTTCTCATCGATGAGCGCTCTCTTCACCGCACGAGGGCTGCGCCCCATCTCGCGGTACTCCATCCGGCGCACGTGATCAAGGAAGAGCAGCGTTTCCGAATCGGTCTCACGAAACCATTCGTACAGGTCGTCCTTGTCCACGCCACCGTGTAGCTTGAGCACCATCAGCGTGTGGCCGGCGTCCGGTTCGTATAGGTCCGGAATCGGTTCCGCCGCTTCCATGCGCTGAGCATCGCCGTCCACGACCGCCCAGTGGTAGGGCGGGCAGTGCACCTGCAATTCGGAGCCGAGCCTTTGCAGCGTCTTCAGGCCGATTCCGAACTTGCCGATCTGGCGGGCGTTGCCCTCTTTCAGTGACAGGTACGCGCTCGTCATCGCAACAACCGTCGTGGCCTTGACGCGATTCCCGTCATGAACGAACAGGAGCTCTCGTCGATTGCCTTTCCGGCGAAGCGCCACGGTCAAGAAGTTCGCCTCTTCGTCCTCTGCGTTCTGCAGTACCTCGAGGATTCCTCTGAATGCTTCTTCCGTAAGTTGCACCGCGCTGCGCCCGGCCCGCTTCGAACTGACCCTGTCGACGGACTTGGCGCGTGCCTTCTGCATCGCGCTGTACTCGTCGGTGAATGCTTCCGCGAATCCCGGCGAGGTCTCCCGATCGAAAGAGGCTTCTGGATCCCAGTGGTCATAGAGAACTCGGGCCGCCTGGGCGCCTAGTCGTCGGTCTTCCGCCTCCTCGTCCTCGTCACTCAGGTCCTTCGCCATCTGGCCGCTCGACAGACTGCCCATACGCCGGTTCCCCCCAGCAGGTCGATTATCCGCAACCACACGCTCAACAAGAGCAGGGTGCCCATGCTCTTTCGCCATTGTAGACAGCATGACTGACATCTCGCTGTCTGTTGCTTGCCGGCGCAAAGGGCAGGTCGGTGCCGGTCCACGCATCTCGGTGTCCCGGAGCGGAGCGACGGGCTGTTCTTTGAAAAGTGATTTCGGCCTTCGAAATCCAGTAAGGATTTGTAACCCCCATAGGGTATTCACGGGACCAATCTGCGCTGGATTTCGCCCCCTACCCGTCAGGGGTCTTCATCTGGCCCGTCTCCAACACGGAGGCGGGCTTCCTTGTGTCCTAGGCCAAGGTCGCCCACAGGAAGGAGGTGATCCACGTGTACTTCGCACCATTGGTCGGCTTGCTCGGCGTTTGCGGCATCCCGTTCTTGATTGCGGGAGCCATCGTGCTCGTGGCGCGTCTGCTCTACTGGGGTTGACCCGGTTGCGTTGACACCCTGAGATAGGACGCATCGCATGCGTCCTGAAGGGAGTCGATGTGGCGAAGGGCGTTCCGTTCCCGCCCGAGTTCCGGGCCGAGGCCGTGAGGATGTTCCGCGCCAGCGGGCGT
>DASXUP010000012.1:0-14214 GCA_036504755.1 Coriobacteriia bacterium | reverse complement strand
CGAGGCGCCCAAGGCGTCGGGGAAGTTGCGGCCCCATGCGAGCACGACGGTGCCCGAGCCCGCGGGGAAGGCCTTCTCCACGGCGGCGATGGCGGTGTCGAAGCGCGTGCCGCCCGCCGGGCCTTCGATGTTCTCGTAGGTCTTGACCGGGGTGGAGCGGAGGGTCCAGTGCGCGCCGCCGTCGATCGTCTTGAGCACGACGTCGTTGTCGCCCACGGCCCAGCCTTTCGAGGCGTCGGTGAACCAGACTCCGCGAAGCCGGACCGCCGTGCCCGACGTCTGACCCGCGAACGAGCTCCCGTTCCAGAAGCGGATGCTCCCTCCGGAGCCGACGGCCCATCCGTGGGTCGGGTCGACGAGCGCTACGTCTTCGAGGTCGTACGCGGCGGTGAGGCCGGTGGGAACGGCCGTCCAGGAGGAGCCGTCGAACTTGACCGCGCGGGCGCCCGCCCCGACCGCGAGAGCGTGAGTGGGGTCGGGATATGACACCGACTCCAGCGTCGCGCCCGCCGGCACGGTCTGCGTCGCCCATGCGCTGCCCGCGTAGCGATAAGCGGTCCCGGTCCCAGTAGTCGCGCTCGCCAGATCGACGCCCACGACCACCGCGCTGCTCGGGCTCGGCCCCGAGACGGCTCGGAATTGGTTGTCGCCCGTGGGGAAGCCCTCGGCAGTGAACGTCTGCGGGCCCTGATACGCCCGCGTCCAGGTCGTCCCGCCGTCGGACGTGGCCCAAACGACGCCGTTCTTGTTCCCCAGGTTCCGTCCGGCGGCATAGCCGTGCGTGGCGTCGAAGAATCGCACGCTCGCCAGCACGTTGTTGGGGTCGAGGAAGTCGGTCGTCAGCACGAGCGGGCTCCACGTGACGCCACCGTCGGTCGTCTTGAAGACGCGGTTCCAGCTCGCGTCATCGGCCGCGTAGCCCACGGTGTTGCCGGTCATGCTGATCGAGTGGAACTTGTGCGACGTGGGTTGCCCCAGCACGGTGCTGCGCGTCCAGGTCACGCCGCCGTCGGTCGTCCGCTCGACCACCGCGTAGTCCTGTCCGGCCGACTGGAACCCGCCGACCGCCCAACCGTGGGTAGCGTCCGTGAATTGCACGGCGCTCAACTCCACGCCGCCGGCGGGCGGGCTCGGCAGCGCCGCGGATGCGGGCAGCACGGGTACGAGAGAGACGAGAAGCGCGAGGATGGCCGCGGAGACCGCCGGCCTGGTGAGAGGTCGCATGCGCACCTTACCCTTCAGCGGTGGTACCTCGCCGCCTGCAACCAGTATGCCGGGGAGCGGGCGGCTCGCCGCAGAGTATAGCACCGCCGACCGCTCGTCGCGGCCCTCCTACCACCGGTCCCGATGCACGCAGGACGGGTCGGACCGGCCCACGGGCGGCTTCTCTTCCTTCGGGCGACCGAGCGGCACGACGGCAAGGGACCGGCGGAGATCTTCATTGATTCTTAATACGGCACAGGGTATGCTGCTAACAGAAGGGTATACCCACTGGGGTATGTGTCGATATGAAGGTCAGGGAGCAGCGAATGAGCGCGGTGAACGAGCAGGTGCGGTCGAGGTTGCAGGGCATCTTCGGCGATCGGATGCGGACGGATCGGGTCGAGCGCAAGCTCTACTCGGCCGACATCGGCGACATGCCGAAGCTCGTGAAGCCGTTCGTGCCGGCGGGCATCGCAGGTGCCGTCGTCCGGCCGAAGAGCGAGGATGAGATCGTCGCCCTCGTGAAGGTCGCCGCCGCCGAGGGTCTCGAGCTCGTGCCGCGTGGCGCTTCCACGTCCGGATACGGCGGAGTCCTGCCTACCGACGGTGCGGTGGTGGTCGACCTCTCCGGCATGGCGCGGATGCTCTCGGTCGACCGCGAGGGCACGTGCGTGACCGTGGAGCCCGGCATCATCTGGGAGGTGCTCGAGCGCGAGCTGCACAAGCAGGGCCTCGACCTTCGGCTGTATCCGTCATCGGCGCCGTCCTCGACCGTCGGCGGCTGGCTCGCGCAGGGCGGGTCCGGCTTCGGCAGTTACGAGTACGGCGAGTTCAAGCGCAACGTGCTCTCGGCGCGCGTCGTGACGCCCCACGGCGAGGTGACCGAGGCCCGCGGCGAGGATCTGTCCGGCCTGGTCGCCGACGCGGAGGGTACGACCGGGATCATCACGCGGATCACCATCGCCGTGCGGCCCCTCGAGGAGCACGTCGTCCGCCTCATCGCCTTCCCCGATGCCCGCTCGCTGGGAGCGGCTCTCGCCGAAGTGTCCGCGCAGCGGCTGCCGCTGTGGTCGGTGACGTATCTCAACCCCGAGTCGATCCGGCTCAAGAAGCAGCTGCCCCATCGCCACCTCCACGCATACGAGGAAGCTCAGCGGCACGCCGACCCCGAGCTGCCCGAGGCGTACCTCGCCTCCGTCGCCTACCCCGCCTCGCGTCGCGGCGCGATCGACGCCCCGCTCACCGCCATCGCGACCGCCGCGGGCGCCACGGAGCTGTCCGCCGAGGCCGCGTCGCACGAGTGGGACTTGCGCTTCGCGCCGATGCGCCTGAAGCGGATCGGCCCGTCGATCATCCCGACCGAGGTGGTCGTCCCGCTCTCCGAGATGGCGGCGGTGCTCGACGAGATCGGCGAGAAGATCGCGCAGCCGTTCGTCCTCGAGGGCATGGTCGGCAAGGGCGACAAAGTCGTGCTGCTCGGCTTCATCCCGCACGACAGCCGCTCGCTCGCGTTCAATGCGGCGTTCGCGCTGTCGCTGTCGGTCACCAAGATCGCGAAGCGCCATGGGGGCTCCGCATACTCCACCGGTCTCTACTTCCGCCGTGAGGCCGCCTCCGTCCTCGGCGAGGACCGCGTGAAGCGCCTCGCCGCGCACAAGCAGCAGGTCGACCCGCGCGTCGTCATGAACCCCGGCAAGGTCCTCGGCCGAGGCATGATCGACGTGCTCATGGCGACCGCCACCGTTTTCGAGCCGCTCGTTCGCCCGATAGCCAACGCCGCCAAGGTCCCCACCGGCGACATGGTGGGCGCGAAGGAAGTCAACGGCGTCCCGGCCGACGTCGCCTTCTACGCGTACACCTGCGCTCAGTGCGGCTACTGCGTGCACACGTGCGAGGAGTACTCGGGCCGCGGGTGGATGAGCCACTCGCCGCGCGGGAAGTATCTCTACCTGCGCGAGGTCGTCGAGGGCCGCGAGAAGTTCGACCAGCATATGGTCGACACCTTCCTGCTCTGCACCACCTGCGAGGTGTGCAACGACCGCTGCCAGCTGGGCCTGCCGGTCGAGCACAGCTGGATGACGATGCGGAACCGCCTCATCAACGAAGAGAAGCGCATGACGTTCCCGCCGTTCGAGATGATCGCGGAGTCGCTGCGCGGCGAGCGCGACATCTGGGCGGGCAAGGCCGAGCACCGCGCGGACTGGGTGCCCGAGGATCTCAAGCCGAAGCTGAAGGACAAGGGTGAGGTGCTCTACTTCGCCGGCTGCACGGCGAGCTTCGTCACGACCGACGTGGCCGAGGCCACCGTGCGCCTGCTCACCGATTCCGGCTACGACGTGACGTACATGGGCGAGGACGAGGCGTGCTGCGGCATCCCGATGAAGGTCGCCGGCAAGTGGGACCTGTACGAGGAGATCTACGAGCACAACGTCGCCGAAGCGAAGAAGCGGGGCGCGAAGACGATCGTCACGTCGTGCCCCGCGTGCTCTCTGGTGTGGAAGGAGTTCTACGCCGAGACCGCGCGCAAGCGCGGCGAGGAGTATCCGTTCGAGGTCAAGCACTACTCCGAGCTCGTCGCGCCCGCTCTGGCCGACGGCAGGCTGAAGCTCGAGCACCCTATCGAGGCGAAGGTGACCTTCCACGACAGCTGCCACGCCGGCCGGGCCCAGGGGCTGTACGAACCGCCGCGCGAGATGCTGAAGGCGATCCCGGGCGTCGAGCTGGTCGAGATGGAGCACAACCGCAAGGACGGTCTGTGCTGCGGGTCCGTCGTGACACTCATCGGCGAGAAGCCCGTGGGGCCGGTGCTGGGCGGGATGCGGCTGAAGGAGGCCGAGGACATCTCGGCCGAGAAGGTCGTCGCACTGTGCCCGTGCTGCCAAGTGCAGCTGCGCACCTCGGCGGAGAAGAACGGCACGGACATCGAGATCGACGACCTGGCGCGGATGGTGGCCGAGGCCGCGGGCTATCACATCGAGGGCAAGACGGAGTACTCGCTGTACATGTGGGACTACTTCGACCGGTTCATCGATCTCATGCGCCCGGCCGACATGGCGCAGCTGATGACTCGCGTCTTCCCGCAGATGATGGACGCGATGCCCGCAGGCTTCGCGCCGATGATGCGGGCGATGAAGCACGTCCCGGGCGGTCTCGCGATGCTCGGCAAGATGATGCCGCTGATGTTCCCGATGATGGCGCCGGGGATCCTCGGCAAGGTGATGCCGGACCTGGTCGGCGCCGTGGGCGAGCACATCGGCGAGATGCCGCCGGACATGGACGCGCTCATGCCCGACCTGCTCCCGAAGACCATGGACTCGCTGATGCCCAACTATCTGCCGCTGCTCATCCCGCACATGGTGCCGCTGTTCGTCGAGTACCTGCGCACGGAGGATCGGGCCATGCCGGAGACGAAAGGTCGTAAGGCAGCATGATCACGCACGACCTGCTCATAGTCGACAACTGCTCGAGTTGAGGCGGCCCCGTCCTCGCCGAGGAACACGTCGCCCAGTACGAAGCGGATGAGACGTGGGACCTCCCGGCGAGCGGCGGACTCCAGGTCATGGAGTCGAGGCTGCGCGAGCTGCGCCCGGAACTGGCCTTCACGGTCCGCGAGGGCGACCTGTTCTCGATCGCGAAAGGAGAGCGGGACGCGGTGCTGGATCACATGGTGACCGGCGCGGACTTCCCGTTCGTGCTGATCGACGGTACGGTGGTCCACGCCGGCGACCTGGCGTTCGAAGCGGTAGCCGAGGCGATGAGGGTGGCGAGCGAACGTGAGTGAGGGGCACAAGTTCGACCCCGCGAACGCTGAGCGGCTGAACGACCCGAAGCGGCTGGAGATGCTGCTGCCGGATCTGCTGTGGGAGGCGCTCGCGAGCCCCTCCCCTCGCATCGCCGTCGACATCGGCGCCGGGACGGGGTTGGTGACCGCGGCCTTCGCACGGCTCGCACCCGATGCCCGCTTCTACGCGGTCGACGTCTCGGAGCAGATGCTCGACTTCATGCGCTCGCATCTGCCGTCCGACGTCGCCGGGCGGATCGAGCCCGTCCTCTCGGCCGAGGTCGAAGTCCCTCTGCCGGCCGGGAGTGCCGACCTCGTCACGATGATCGGGGTCTACCACGAGCTCGACGACCCGGAGGCCACGGTACGGGAGGCACGCCGGCTCCTGGGGGAGGGAGGCCGGCTCCTCGTGGTCGACTGGAAGAAGGGCGCGGCCGGGCCGGGGTTCGGGCCCTCGGATGCGAGCAGGGTGGCCGCGGGAGAGATCGCGGACGCGATGCGCGACGCGGGTCTCCACGAGGTGCAGACGCACGACGTGCTCGAGCACTTCTCGGTCGTGACGGCGACGTCCTGATCGGCCGGCGCGAACGGGAGACCAAGGGGTCCGGCCGGGGCCGGGGCCGTGCCCGAAGCCGCTACGGTGCGGGGACGACCACCTCGGCGTGCACGGGCACCACGCCGTCGAAGCCGAGTGCCCGCGCGGCGGCCGTCGAGAGGTCGAGGCTGCGACCGGTGATGTAGGGGCCGCGGTCGGTGACCACTACGATCACGCGGCAGCCGCCGTACGACACCGCGAGCAACGTACCGAACGGCAGCTCCTTGTTCGCGCAGGTGAGCTCGTACTCCTCGAACGGGCGGCTGGACGCCGACGCCGTCGAGTTCGGCGGCGAGTTGTCGGCATTGCCGTAGGTCGAGGACAGCCAGTCGAAAGACACGCCGGTGCTCACGTACCGCGTCGCCTGGCCCGCGGGCACCAGATAGTCCGCGCCGGGCCGGCCGTCGACCGTGGCCCATGCCCCAGGCGCAAGCGAGGCCGCCGCCATCCATGCCCCGCCGCCCGACCGGATGTCGCCGGTCGCGGCCGAGGACGCCGTCGATGCCGCGTACACGCCGCGGCGCGACCGCTCCTGCTGCACGATCAGCCGTGCCACCTCGGCGTTGAGCGAGTCCACGTACGCCTGCTGCGACGTCACCGCCGACTGGATGCGGGCGCGATCCGAGCCCGCCTGCGCCCGCAAGGCGGCGAGCTGCGTGCTCCGCTGCTCCAGCGCCGACTCGAGCGATGCGAGCCGGTCGCGTCCGGAGCGGACGTCGGCGAGGAGCTGGGCGTCGCGACCGGAGACGAGCAGCAGGAAGTCGGCTCGGGCGACGAAGTCCTGCAACGAGGTCGTGCCGAGGAGGACGTCGACCGCGTCCAGCTCGCGCGAGCGGTACAGGTGCACCGCGCGCGCGTCGAGCGCCTGCTGATCCGTCGCGATCGTCGCGTCGAGTTCGGCCACCTGCGTGGCCGTCTCGCCGATCAGACCCCGCGTCAGCTCGATCTGCGCCGTCAGGCGGCCGAAGTCCGCCATCCGCGAGGCGAGGTCGGAGCGCATGCCGTCGAGCTGGGTCTGCGCGACAGCTGCCTGCATCTGCAGCGCTGCCACTGGAGCTCCCGGTGGGGTGGGCGCCGCCGGCGGCGAGGCGAACGCGGGGGGCGCCGACATCACGCACGCTAGGAGGATGGCGAGGATGACGGTCGAGAGAGTGCGCGGCGAGGTTCGCATGCCGTGACTACCTGCAAGCCCGGGGCCGAGAGCGCATGACGCGCTCCGAACGGCGGAGCTTCACAGCAGGCCCCGGGGATGATACTTCAATCCGAGGCGTCGCGAAGGGACACGCATGCAGCTCGCGCTCGGCCAGCCGAACACGGTGACGTACGCGCTCGCGGCACTCGTCGTGGCGGCACTCGCCTTCCTGCCCGGCCTCCCGCTCGCCGCCGGTCTGGCGCGCCGCGCCGGCTGGCGGCTATCGGCGACGCTGTGCGCGGCTTTCGCGCTGCAGGTCGGCGTCGTGGGCGTCGTGGCGCTCGCGGCGCACTACCTCGGCTTGCCGCTCGCGTTCGTGCTGGCGGTCAGCGTGGCGGCGCTCGCGATCCTCGGAGCGGCGGCGATGTGGCCGCTCCGGCCCTGGCGCCCGGCGCCCGGCTCGCACGCGCTCATCCTAGGCGGCGCCGGTCTCGCGCTGGGCGTCTTCGAGCGCACGTGGTTCGCGCGGATGGCCGACGCGTTCTACCACCTCGCGGCGGTGCGCTCGCTCCTGGCGACCGGCCGGCCGATGGTGACGGACCCGATGTTCCGCACGTCGAGCACCGTGCTCGACCCGACTGCCGGCGTGTGGCACACGGTGCTCGCAGTGTGGTCGAAGGCGACGGGGCTCGACGTGGCAGCGTGGTTGTGGCCGGGAGCAACGGCGGTCGGCGCCGCGCTGCTGCTGATGGCGTTCTGGGAGCTGGCACGGACGCTCTCCGGCTCCGACGGTGCCGCCACCGCAGGGACGCTGGCATGGCTCGTCGTCGGTCTCGCGGCGGACATGCGTTGGGCAGAGTACCCGAACCGGCTCTCGCTCGCGCTGGCGTTCGTCGCCCTCACGGCGCTGGCGTCGCTGGCGGACACGCCGAGGTGGCCGGAGGCCGCGCTCGCCGTCGCCGCGGGCTTTGGGACGGCGGCGATGCACATGGCGGCCGCCGAGATGCTCGCCGCTGCGGGCGGCGTGCTCGTCGTGATGCTGGCCGCGCGCGCTTCGTACGCGGCGGCGCGGGGGCTCACGACGCGGTGGCGGCCGGCCGCCGCGGTAGCCGGCGCGGGCGCCGCCGCCGGCCTCCTCGCGCTGCCGCTGCTGCTCCCGAAGACGGAGCTCGTGCGGACCTCCTCGCTCGTCGGCTTCAAGGCGGGCGAGCTGGCCGCCGGCGTGGTCCGGCTCCCCGGGGGTTGGCTGATCGACTCTCCCGGCCACCTCATGAAGGTCGCGCCGCCGCTCTTCCTCCTCGGCGCCGCGATCGCCGCTTGGGCCACGGTCCGCGCGTTCCGCCGAGGCGAGCCGCGCGACGCCGTCACCGCTGCGCTGACGTCTCTGCCGCTCGTGCTGCTGGCCGACCCCTTGGTGACGACGCCGCTCCTGAACGCCTCCTACTACCTCACGGAGCGCATCGCGATCCTTCTGCCGTTCACGGTGTTCCTCGGCGTCGCGTGGGCGGGCGCGCTGCCGGGTTCGCGCGCGGATCGCGCGGCGATCGCCGCCGTGGTCGCCGCAGCGCTGGCCGCCGGCGTCGCGTTCTACGCGATCAGCCGTCCGCCTTCCTGGTCGCCGTCGCACCGCGACTCGATCTTCAGCAGCCGCACCGACGACGTCCGCCTGCAATGGGGCGCCGACACCGTCGCGCGTCTCGCCGCCGAGTTCGGCGACCGCTACCCGATCGTCGCGAGCGACACGCAGACGAGCTACTACCTTTCCGGCGTCCTGCCGGTCGCGGTGGTGGGCGTGACGTCGAAGCACACGGCGTTCGCGATCGAGGCCGCCGACGGACAGCGCCGCCGCGACGACATGGACGAGCTGATGGCGGCGTCCACGACCGATGCACGGCGCCGCGAGATCCTGACGCGCCGCCGGGCGGACTACGTGGTGGTGCGCAAGACGCCCGGGATGCGCCTCACGCTGGCGTCGATGCTGAAGGAGCGCGGTCTCCTGCATGAGGTCGTGGACACGCCGGCGATGATCGTCTTCCGCGTGTCGCTCTAGGGTTCAGACGCCGAGGGCCCGCTTCACCGACGCCGCGCGACGCCTCGAGACCGGCAACTGCGTGCCGGCCGCGTCGGTCAAGGTCAGGAGCAGCGTGCCGCCGTACATCGGCACGACCTCCTTCACCTTCGTGAGGTCGACGAGGAAGCGGCGGTGGATGCGGAAGAACCGCGAGACGTCGAGCCTGCTCTCGAGAAGCGCGAGCGAGCTCGTCGAGAAGTACCGGGCGTCGCCCGTGAAGAGATGCGTGTAGTCCCCCTCGGCCATCACGTAGAAGACGTCCTCGATCGGGATGAGAAGTGTCTTGCCCGCCTTCTCGACCGCGACGCGCTCCAGCTTCGGCCGACCGCTCTCGCTCGGCGCCAACCTCTCGAGCGTCCGCCGCAACCGGGCCTCGGCCACCGGCTTCAGCAGGTAGTCGACGGCGCCGACGCCGAAGGCGGGCACGGCGTGCTCCGCGTGGCCGGTCACGAAGACGATCGCCGGGCGGCGGTCCAGCGACGCGAGCACCTCGGCGAGCTGGATGCCGGAGAGCCCCGGCATGACGACGTCGAGGAAGATCACGTCGAACGCGCCAGCGGAGATGAGCTGGAGCGCCTGGACGGCCTCGGCCGCCTCGCCCGCGATCTCCACCCCGGCCGCCTCCAGCAGAAAGCGCAGCTCCTCCCTCGCTGGAGCCTCGTCGTCGCAGATGAGCGCTTTGAGGGGCATGCTAAGAACTCCGAGGTCGGCCGGGGACCGTGGGAACACTATCCCCGCCGAGGTGCGCGCAGGCCAACGGCCTCTCCGCGGATGGCGCTTCCCATGCCGTGAGCGGCACGCTTGCGCCCGCGAACGTACGAGCGCCGATCAGCGCCGCCGCGCGAGCAACACGAGGCCGAGCGCGTCCGCCGCGGCGAACGCGAGGAGCGTCACCCACCAGAACGCCTTCGGGTCGACTCCCGGCCGGGCGATGCGGGCGCGGTCCACGCCGTTGAGCTGTTCGACGTACGCCTCCGTGTCGGCGATCCCGGGCTGCGTCATCCCGTTCGTGACGCCGAAGGCCGGCATGTTGAGCTTGGGGCGCGGCCCGCTGGGCATCGAGCCGTACTGCAGGAAGAAGTCGAGGTTCTCGGCGAAGGCTTGGGGGTCCTTGCTCTTCTGGGAGGGGTCGATGGGGTTCACCCCCGGCACTTCCTTGTCGTCCGAGCCCGGGTTGGGGACACCGCGCTTCCCCTCCGGCCCGTGACACGACTCGCAGAACGCGACGAACAGCGTCCGGCCATGCTCCGCGTTGCCCACTATCGACGCGGCCCTGCCGGGCGTCGGGTTCGCCGGAGCGGTGGGCACGACCGACGCGACGGAAGGCGTGGGAGGCGCCTTCATCACGATCTCGGTGGGTTGCCGCGCGCCGGCCACGCCCAGCCCAGCGAGCACCAACACGACCAGAGCGAACAGAGCGAGCGGCACGAGCCGCCGCCGCGGCTCCCTCTCGGGGGTGCGGTCGAGCCACGGCACCGCGGCGAGCAGCACCACGAGGATCAGCGGCACCACCAGCGCGCCCACGACCTCGAGCCGCCCCGGGAGGAACGTCAGGAGCTGGAACAGGAAAAGGAACGGCCACTCCGGGCGCCCGACGTACAGCGAGTCGGTGGGGTCGGCCGCGCCGTACACGGGCGTCTTCAGCCATGCCGTCAGCCCGACGATGCCGACGAAGACGAGCGCCATGAAGATGAAGTCCTTCAGCACCTGATCGGGCCAGAAGTCGCCCTCGCGCGCCGAGCGCCGCTTCTCGCTGAACGGGCCGGCCGCACCCGTCGACCGGAAGCTGGCCAGGTGCACCAGGATGACGGCGCCGAGGAGCAGCGGCACGATCGCCACGTGCCCGGCGAAGAACCGCGAGAGCGCGAGTTGGCCCACCGTCTCGCCGCCGAAGAACGCGCGCTTCAGGAAGCCGCCGAGCACGGGGACGCTGTTCGCGATGCCGCTGGCGACCTGGGCGGCGAGATAGCCGCGCTTGTCCCACGGCAGCGGCGTCCCGGTGAACATCGCGGCCAGCGTCGTGAGCAGCAGCACGACGCCGAGCAGCCAGGTGAGCTCCCTCGGCCGTTTGAACGCTCCCCAGGCCAGCACCTGGCCGAGGTGCAGCAACGCCAGCACGACCATCGCCGAGGCGGCCCAGTAGTGCAGGCCGTGAACGAGCCAGCCGAACGGGACCTGGAAGCGCAGGAAATTGACGCTGTCGTAGGCGTGGTCGGTGGTCGGGACGTAGTAGAAGAGCTGCCAGACGCCCGTCGCGGCGAGGATCAGGAAGTCGATCGCCGTCGCCGAGCCCAGGACGAAGGCGAAGCTCGAGCCGCCCGGGATCTTCTCGGTGACGAACGTGCGAACCGCCCGGCCCAACGGGAGGCGCTCCTCGAACCAACGCGTACCGCGGCCCATGCGCTCCCCCTACCCGACCGGGATCTTCTCGGGCGTGCCCGTCTGGAACTGCTCCCAGCGCACCATCAGCGCCCCGTTCTCGACCTTCGAGACGAGGGTGTCCATCGCGCGAGGCGTCGGACCGCCGAGGATCCGGCCGTTCACGTCCCAGCGGCTGTCGTGGCAGGGGCACACGAACTGGCGCGCGGTCGGGTCCCAGAAGAACTCACAGCCGAGGTGCGGGCACACCGGAGAGTACGCGGTGACGCTCCCGTCCTGCCGCTTCACGGCCCACACCATGCGAGGCACGCGCTCCTGGACGTAGGCGTCGCGGACGTCGTCCACGAACGGGAACGCCACGGGCTCGCCGGGCTTCAGCGCGGACACGTCGCCGACGCTCACGAAGCCGGCACGGCCCTTCGGCTGGACCGACGCCACGACCGTTCCGACGAGCGGGACGGCGACGAACAGCGCCCCGAGGCCCGCGAGGAGTCCGGTCGCCCATCCGAGGAACCCTCTGCGAGAGATGTCCTGCTCAGCCATCGCCAGCTCCTGCGCCGCTACCGACGCAGGCAGGATTCCCCAGCTGGCGGCTTGCGAAACGAGGTCAGGCGGTGCGGGAGTCCGTACGCTGCTCGAGCCGCTTCAGGATCTGGTTGTTCTGCTGTTCCATCCTGGCGTTCTCCTCGCCGCGCGTCTGGATGCCCGCGAGGATGACGGTGAGCCGCTCCTCGGCGTCCTTGGTGTTGCGGAAGGTGGCCTCGGCGCGCGCGTCGGCCTTCACCTGAGAGAGGTTCTGGCCGTACAGGATGACGGCGAGGAGCACGAGCTGCAGGAACGTCTGCGCGACCCAGGTGATCAGCGGCAGCGGCTTGAAGCCGCCTGTGAACGTGTCGTGCAGCGCTTGCGGCAGCGAGACGAACGCGATGATGGCGAACAGGTACGCGGCCCACATCGTCGCGACCGCGTTGGTGATGGCCTCGCCGACCTTGCGGTTGAATCTCTCGATGCCCCGCTCGGCCGCATGGAATTCCTTGAGCACCTGGCTGGGGTGTGTAGGCATGTCCCGCACCTCTCGTCGGAATGCAGTGATATCTGCAGCGTGGAACGAACGCGCTCGTCATGCAAGCCGCGAGCCGAGTCAGCAGCTGACATGCGCTTGGCGGAGGCGCGTGCGAATCGAACACACCCGGGACGCTCTTCACGCCCCACAACGGTTTTGAAGTCGGAGCGACGGCGTCTCAAACCGCTGTCACTCGTGACATTTCGCGTCTATTCGTATGTCAGACCACCCCATCAAGCTGCAATCTGAGTCGGTTCATGTCCCTCCCTGTCTCCACGCGTTTCGGCAAGTTCGCGGCATGTACCATCGCCAGCAGAAGTATCTAGGGCGTCCCGAGCGTTGACCTCAGGAACTCTGGCGGGAGTAACTGCTTTCCGGAGGAACCGGCTCTCACATACGCGATGGTGGCCGATGCAGACTCAGCTACCGCTCGAAGTCCAACGGTTTCCTCAAGCACTGGCCTTCTGGCACGTCCTTCAAAGTACCTCAGGGTGTGCGGCGACATCGCGCCTGTACTCGGCAAGGTCTGCGTGGTCTCGCTCGGGGTCCAAAGGTAGAGGCGAAAGTCGCCCGTTCCGTCCGGAAGGGGTGACACGCTTTCGAACGCAACGTACGCATCAACGTCCGGCCGGAGACGGTGCATCATGTCGAGGATGGCAAGCACTTCTGGACCCGTGGGCGGGGAGGGCATCTGAACCTTCAGCATCAGCCGCTTGGGGTCGCCCTTCTCGACCTTGACCTTGGTCGCCTGTCCCTTGAGCACCCTGCCTGCCTCTCGCTCGATCTCGACCCCGCGATTCGCCCTCTCCGGACTGCAAGCGACGACCGCTATGACCAGGAGCAGAAGACAGGAGAGGTTGGCGAGTCGTCGCAGGTTCATCAGCCTGAGATTCCGAAGGCGACGACGTCTCCGCTGACCGCATCAACGCTCGCGCTTGCGCTCGCCCCAAAGCCCTCATCTCCCGTGAAGACCTCGACATCCCACACTAGAGAGACGCTCGCGTCGCGCGGGTTCCGGATGATCCGCAAGTCGCAGCGCCGGACCTTGAAGATAGGCATCTCGGCCTTCTTGGCCGCAGTAGCAGCTGCGGAGGACGAGGTCACAACCGGCGTCACCGTGCGCAGGTCAACAGGCCCATCATCGTGGCTGGCGATGCCCACCCGCCCTGAAGCTGGATCTATGTTGAGCAGGACGAAGTTCGGCGAATCCACGCCCTTGTACTTCTCTCGGAACTCGACCGTTACGTCGAAGTGCTCGCGCCCAAGCTGGTCAACCCCGCAGGGGCGTCTCACGACCTTCCCCGCCCCCTCGAGTGACATCTCAGGGAAGTGCGCGGCCACGTAGTCCCTGGCCCGAGCTTGCAGTTCAGAGTCGGATAGCGAGGCCGTCCCGAGATCGTTGTAGGACTCAAGAGTCTTTCGATACGTGACGGTGCGTACGACGCCGCGAGAGTCGAACGAGTACTCGTCCTGCGTGTCGAGATCGCGGTAGCGGATCGACGAACCCCGAGCGGAGCCAGGGGCTCCCGAGACCTCGGCTCTCACGGTCCTACCTGCTAGCTTGTCCATCTTCTTCTGTGCCTCTTCGGATGCGCCAGATTCGCCGAGGGCGACGGCGGCCGTGAGCGCGAGTCCGACGGTGAGCACGAGCGCCCCGAGCACAAGGGTGAGATACAGATGCTTCTTCATCGTTTCCCCCTAGTAGACGGTGGTCGGGTTGCCGGCGTACTGCCAGCTGCTGTAGCCGTAGTAGGAATGGCCTCCGGACCATTCGTAGCAGTCGGCAGCGGCCCGTCTCATCGAGTTGTCAATCGCCCAGCCCGTCGAGAGGTTGTACGAGAACGAGTCTGAAGCGCCCCGGGTTTGATGTCGGCTCGCTCATTTGGATGCCAGGGTCTTCCTGGCGGCTTCCTGATTGTACTGCTCGAGGATCTGCAGGGGTGCGCGCCGCACCGTCCGCCCTTCTCCTTGCTGCTTGAGCGACCGATGC
>DASXUP010000011.1:0-2795 GCA_036504755.1 Coriobacteriia bacterium | reverse complement strand
GCCGCCTCGGCGGCGTCCTCCGGCTCGGATGCCTTCTGCTCCTCGTCGATCACCGCGTGCAGCGACAGCTTGCCGCGCGGGTCGATCTCGCCGATCTCGACCTGGACCTTCTGGCCCACGGCGAGGACGTCCTCGACGTTCTCCACGCGCTTGCCGCCGACGAGCTTGCGGATCTGCGAGATGTGCAGCAGCCCGTCCTTGCCCGGCGAGAGCGAGACGAACGCGCCGAACGTCGTCGTCTTGACGACGGTGCCGACGAAGCGCTCGCCGATCTCCGGCATGTGCGGGTTGGCGATCGCGTTGATCGCGGCCCGCGCCGCCTCGGCCGACGGGCCGTCGGTCGCGCCGATGTACACGGTGCCGTCGTCCTCGATCGAGATGTCGGCACCGGTCTCCTCCTGGATCTGGTTGATCATCTTGCCCTTCGGGCCGATGACCTCGCCGATCTTGTCGACCGGCACCTTCACCGTGATGACGCGCGGTGCGAACGGGCTCATCTCGTCCGGCGTGTCGATGGCCTCGGCGATGACGTCGAGGATCGCCAGGCGGGCCTCCTTGGCCTGGGTCAGCGCGCCGGCCAGGACGCTCGCGGGGATGCCGTCGAGCTTGGTGTCCAGCTGGATCGCGGTGACGAACTCCCGCGTGCCGGCGACCTTGAAGTCCATGTCGCCGAAGGCGTCCTCGGCACCGAGGATGTCGGTCAGCGCGGCGTAGCGCGCCTGGCCGTCCACGACGTCCGAGACGAGGCCCATGGCGATGCCCGCCACGGGCGCACGCAGCGGCACGCCCGCGTTGAGCAGCGACAGCGTCGAGGCGCAGACCGAGCCCATGGACGTCGAGCCGTTGGAGCCGAGGGCCTCGGAGACCTGCCGGATCGCGTAGGGGAACTCCTCGCGCGTCGGCAGCACCGGGACGAGCGCCCGCTCCGCCAGCGCGCCGTGGCCGATCTCGCGGCGCTTGGGCGAGCCCACGCGCCCGGTCTCACCGGTCGAGAACGGCGGGAAGTTGTAGTGGTGCATGTAGCGCTTGCGCGTCTCCGGCGACAGCGTGTCGAGCTGCTGCTCCATGCGGAGCATGTTGAGCGTCGTCACGCCGAGGATCTGCGTCTCGCCGCGCTCGAAGAGCGCCGAGCCGTGCACGCGCGGCAGCACCTCGACCTCGGCCGACAGGGTGCGGATGTCCCGCAGGCCACGGCCGTCGATGCGGAAGCCGTCCGTGAGGATCCGGCGGCGGATGAGCTTCTTCTGCACCGAGCGGTAGGCGGCGGAGATCTCCTTCTCGCGGCCCGGGAAGCGGTCGGCGAGCTCGGCCTTGATCTCGGCCTTGATCTCGTCGATCCGGCTCTCGCGCTCCTGCTTGGCGGCGATCGACAGCGCGGTCTCGAGCTTGGCGGTGGTGCCCGCCTCGACGGCGTCGTAGACGTCCGCCTGGTACTCGGGGAACACCGGGAACTGGACGGTCTCCTTGGCGGCCTTGCTCGCCAGGTCCGCCTGCGCCAGGCACAGCGCGCGCAGGAACGGCTTGGCGGCCTCGAGGCCCTCGGCCACGACCTCCTCGGTCGGGGTGGTGCCACCGCCGCCGTGGATGAGGTCCCACGTGTTGTCGGGCGCCTCGGCCTCGATCATGGCGATCGCGACGTCGTCGCCGACGATGCGGCCGGCGACCACCATGTCGAACGTCGCCCGCTCGCGCTCGGAGTAGCGCGGGAACGCGACCCACTGGCCGTCGATCAGCGCGATGCGCGTCGCCGACACCGGGCCGGAGAACGGCAGGCCGGACAGGCCGGTCGAGACCGACGCGGCGTTGATCGCCAGCACGTCGTACGCGTCGTCCGGGTGCAGCGACAGCACCGTGACGACGACCTGGACCTCGTTGCGCAGGCCCTTGACGAAGAGCGGGCGCAGCGGGCGGTCGATGAGCCGGCAGGCGAGGATCGCCTCGGTCGACGGGCGGCCCTCGCGGCGGAAGAACGAGCCGGGGATCTTGCCGGCGGCGTACTGCCGCTCCTCGACGTCGACCGTGAGCGGGAAGAAGTCGAACTGGTCCTTCGGCTCCTTGCCGGCGGTGGTCGCCGACAGGAGCATCGTCGAGTCGTCGAGGTAGGCGACGGCGGAGCCGGCGGCCTGCTTGGCGAGGCGACCGGTCTCGAACCGGACGGTACGGGTGCCGAACTTGCCGTTGTCGATGACGGCTTCGGCGAACTGGATCTCGGGACCCTCCACGGGTGCCCTCCTTGTTCTCGAAGTGCGCCGGACGAGACCTCGGCGGTCTTCGATCGAGGCCCACGGACCGTTGTCGTCCGGGAGCCACTACCGAGGACCGGACGCGGGCCGGCCGACGCGGGGGTGAAGTTGTCGTACGCAGAACCGGCTCGGACCCCTCTGCGGGTCCGAGCCGGTGGGACGTGCTATCGACGCAGTCCGAGCCGCTCGATGAGGCTGCGGTAGCGCTCGATGTCGACCTTCTGAAGGTAGCCGAGCAGGCGGCGGCGCCGGCCGATGAGCAGCATCATGCCGCGCTCGCTGTGGAAGTCGTGCTTGTTGACCTTGAGGTGCTCGGTGAGGTCCTTGATGCGCTGCGAGAGCACCGCGACCTGGACCTCGGGCGAACCGGTGTCGCCCTCGTGCGTCGCGTACTCGGTGATGATGGCCTGCTTGATGGCGGCGTCGAGGGCCACGGGCTCTCCTTCGTTGTCTCGTTGCGCGGTGCGCCGGGGCATGTCCACCCGGGCTCTGTGTGTCCGCGGCCGTTCGTACGGCCCGCCGAGTCTACCAGCCGGGCCGCTCCACCTTGCC